>NZ_JBFTKM010000001.1:0-658408 GCF_056395945.1 Arthrobacter sp. 05T442
TGTCGCGCCGGACGGTCATGAGGGACACTCCGAGCATCCGGGCGAGGTCCGCGACCCGGACGATGCGTTCGCGCTGGACCTCCGCGAGGATGGCGGAGTGGCGGGCTGCGGCTAACATCTTTTCATCCTTCGTGGCCGGACTGGCGTGACAGGCGTGCAGGGGTGCGGGGGGGACCGGACGACGGCGACCGTCGAACTTTCCCTTTGAAGAGCCTAATCTTCCGCACGACTGTTCAAAACCACCGGATGATTGAATATGTGCTCTATTGTTTGAAAATGTTTTTTAGTGTAAAAATGAAGGCATGACACAAACCACGGCAACCCGGCTGGCCGACGGCCGGGAAATCCTCTACTTTGACGACGCCGGGTCGTCCCGGCGGCCGCCCGCGTCCCTGGTCGATCACCGCGTGCTCCCGGCCCGTGCCGGGTCCGGCCAGCTGCGCTTCGATGCGCTCAGCCGGGAATGGGTCGCCGTGGCCGCGCACCGGCAGCAACGCACCCACCTGCCGCCGGCCGACCAGTGCCCCATCTGCCCGACGACGCCGGCCAACCTCACGGAAATTCCGGCGTCGAACTACGACGTGGCCGTCTTCGAGAACCGCTTCCCCTCGCTCGGTCCGGACACGAACCCGATCCCCGACTCGCCAGCCTGGGGGACCACAGCCGCCGCGGCCGGCCGGTGCGAAGTGGTCGCGTTCACCACGGAGCACACCGGGTCCTTCGCCGACCTCGGCTGGCGCCGCACCCGGACAGTGATCGATGCCTGGGCCCACCGGACCGCGGCCCTCAGTTCCTTGCCCGGCATCCAACAGGTCTTCCCGTTCGAAAACCGCGGCGCTGAAATCGGCGTCACCCTGCACCACCCGCACGGGCAGATCTACGCCTACCCCTACGTGACACCCCGTGCCGCTGTCCTGGCTGCGGCGGCCGGCGAATTCTTCGACAACTCCGGCGGCACCGCGACGCTCGCCTCCTCCTTGCTGCGGGCAGAGCGCAGCGACGGCAGCCGCATGGTCATCGAAGGCGAGCACTTCAGCGCCTACGTCCCGTTTGCCTCGCGCTGGCCGCTGGAAGTCCACCTCGTCCCGCACCGCCAGGTCCCGGATCTTGCCGCCCTCGACGGGGCCGAGCGCGACGAGCTGGCGGAGCTCTACCCCGAACTCCTGAAGCGCTTCGACGCGCTGTACCCGACGCCGACCCCCTACATCGCGGCCTGGCACCAGGCTCCGGTGGAGCCGGGCATGCGGCAGGCCGGTCAGTTGCACCTGCAGCTGACCTCGCCCCGCCGCGCCGCCGACAAGCTCAAGTACCTGGCCGGCTCCGAAGCCGCCATGGGCGCCTTCATCAATGACACCACCCCCGAATCCGTCGCGGTCCGGCTGCGCGAAGCCGCCGGCGTCGGGACCCCCACCACCCTGACCCCTGCCACCCTGACCCCGGAAGGCGCCCGCGCATGAACACGACATCCCGCACCGACGCGGCCGCCGGCACCGATGCGGCGGCCCGCAGCCTGTCGGACCGCTTCCAGGCCACGTTCGGCGCGGCGCCGCACGGCGTCTGGGCCGCCCCCGGGCGGGTGAACCTGATCGGCGAGCATACCGACTACAACGAGGGCTTCGTCCTGCCCTTCGCCATCGACAAGCGGGCCCGGACCGCCGTCCGGCTCCGCACTGACAACACTGTGCGGCTGTTGTCGACCGTGGGCGACCAGGAACTCGTCGAAGCCGACGCCGCCGCCCTGGCACCGGGCACCGTCACCGGCTGGGCCAAGTACCCGCTGGGCGTGGTCTGGGCTTTGCGGCAGCACGGCATTGAGGTCCCCGGCTTCGACCTCCTCCTTGACTCCGACGTCCCGCCCGGCGCGGGGCTGTCCTCCTCGCACGCGATTGAATGCGCCGTCATCACGGCCCTGAACGATCTCACCGGGGCCGGTCTGGCCGCCGAGGAGATGGTCCGGCTGACCCAGCACGCGGAAAACGCCTTTGTCGGCGCCCCGACCGGCATCATGGACCAGTCGGCCTCGCTCCGCGGCGCCACCGGACATGCCGTCTTCCTCGATTGCAGGGACCAGGCCGTGCAACTCGTGCCGTTCGAGGCGCAGAAGGCAGGACTCGTGCTCCTGGTCATCGACACGAAGGTCTCGCACTCGCACGCCGACGGCGGCTACGCATCCCGCCGTGCCTCGTGCGAGCTCGGCGCCGGGGTCCTCAGCGTGAGCGCCCTGCGGGACGTCGCCGTCGCCGACCTTGAGAAAGCTCGCGGGCTGCTCGATCCGGTGACGTTCCGGCGCGTCCGCCACATCGTCACCGAAAACGACCGCGTGCTGCAGACGGTGGACACCCTCCGCAGCAAGGGCCCCGCCCACATCGGCAATTTCCTCGACGCCAGCCACGCCTCCATGCGGGACGACTTCGAGATCTCCTGCCCTGAGCTCGACCTCGCTGTGGACACGGCCCGAAGCCACGGCGCCATCGGCGCGCGCATGACCGGCGGCGGCTTCGGCGGCTCGGCCATCGCCCTGACGCCGGTACAGGACGAACGGCAGGTCCGCGACGCCGTCGTCCGTGCCTTCGAGGAAGCCGGCTTCACACGGCCGGACATTTTCACCGTCACGCCGGCGGCAGGAGCCGGACGCATCCGATGAGGACGTCCCGCATGAGTCCGGCGAGCGCCATCGCCGGGCAAGCGGTGCCGTGGTCAGGCTGCGGGGCGGCCGCATCCGCAGGACTGCCTGATCCGCAGCTGCGTCGGGAAGATCCGCTGCTCCGGCGCCTGGCCGCGGGACGAGCCCACCAGGGCACTGACCGCCGCCTCCGCCATGACCCGGACCGGCTGTTCCACCGTGGTCAGCGCCGGCCAGCAGTATTCGGCCTCGGCCGAGCCGTCGAAGGACGTCATGGCGATGTCACCAGGGACGTTGAGCCCGGCCTCGTGCAGGGCCCGCAAAATACCGATGCCCTGCATGTCCGAGCTGGAAAAGATCGCCGTCGGCCGGTTCGGTGAGGCGAGCAGCCGTTGCCCCGCCGCGTACCCGCCGGCGCGGGTGAAGTCCCCGCGCACAATGGGGCCCTCTGGCAGTCCGGCCTCGGTGAGCGCCTGGAGCCAGCCTTTTTCTCGGAGGTCGAAGTCGTTGGCTACGTTGGTGCCCATGGCCAGTGCGATATTCGTGTGTCCGTGCCCGATCAGATGCTCCACCGCGATTTTGGCCCCGGCGGCCAGGTCAACGCCCACGCTGTTGAAGCCGGGGGCGCTGCCGCTGTGGTTCAGGAGCACCGCGGGGATCTCGGCTGATTCGAGGGCCGCCAGATCCGGTTCGAAGAGAACGCTGGCGAGGACAACCCCGTCCACCTGGCGCGAGGCGAGGTTGCGGATGTTGCGGCGCTCCTTGGCCAGGTTGCCGTCCGAGTTGGTCAGCAGCAGGGCGTAGCCGAGTTCGGCGGCGGCGTCCTCCACGGCGTGGGCCAGCAGGGAGAAGAACGGGTTCGAGTTGTCCGGGATGACCAGGCCTATGGTCTCGCTGGAACCCAGCTTCAGCGCGCGGGCGGCCGCGTTCGGGCGGTACCCCAGCACGCGGATGGCATCCTGGACCTTGGCCTCGGTAGCCGGGGCCACCTTCTTCGGGCCGCCGTTGACGACATAACTGACGACGGCGGTGCTCACCCCGGCGTAGCGGGCAACGTCCTTGCGGGTCACCGGGCCGCGGGGGGTGTGCACTGCCGAAGTCGTCATGGAGTACATGCTAGCTAGCTGCCGGACGGTGCATCGCCAAAATCGTGGATCGGCAGGCGTTCCCCGTTGCGCTGGGCCGAGGCGTGCGCCACGATGCCGGGCAGGGTGAAGCGCGCGGCCACCCAGGCATTGACCGGCGGCAGTGCCCCGCTGTTGACCGCCGTCACGAAATCGTCCACCAGGAACTGGTGGCTTCCTTCGTGTCCGTTCGGTGCGCCGCGGAACTCATCGGGGAGACGGCCGGCGTCGTGCACTGGCGCCAGCCCGGAAATGAAGGCGTCCCGCAACTCGGGGGCGATACCGGCCAGGGACGGGTCGTCGAGGGGAATGCTGGGCCGGGTTTCCAGCTGCCCGGAGACATCCTGGACGTCCTTCTTGTCCTGCCAGACGCTCACGGTGGCGAGCTGTTCAAAACTGGCCTCGGTGCCGAAGAAGCGGAAGCGCGATTCGCGGATGTGCGAGGGGTAGCCCACCCGGCGCATCTCGTTGGTGCGCATCACTCCGCCGTCGTTCAGTTCAAAGAGCGCGCTGGCGTTGGAGAAATCGTTGCCGAAGAGACTGACGTCCTTGTCGAAGATGCCGTCCGGGCGGTCGTCCTTGACGCCGACGCAGCTGACGCTCACGGCGTGCGCGGGCACGGCGCCTAGCACGCCGCCGATCGCGTGGGTGGGGTAGAGCATGGGCGGGTAGCTGGCCGTTTCCTTCCAGCGCTCGCCCCCGCTGTACTGGTAGGCCTCGTAGAAGCCGAGATCCATGTCGTGGACGTAATCACCCTCGGTGTAGAAAATCCGCCCGAAGTTGCCGGCGGCGTGCCGGTCCCGCACGTACACCGTGGCCGGGTTGTAGTAGCTGGTCTCGCCCATGGCGTACACCAGTCCGGTCTCGCGGACTGCGTCAATGATCCGCCCGATCTCCTCCTCGGAAACGGCCATGGGGACCGCCGAATAGACGTGCTTTCCGGCCCGCAGTGCCCGGACAACGAGCGGGCCGTGGGTCCAGCGCTGGGTGAAAATGGCGACGGCGTCGACGTCGGAAGCCAGGAGTTCCTCGAAGCTGTCCATGGTGCCGTCCAGTGCCCACTGCTCCCGCGCGGCGGCCGCCCGTTCGGGACGCTCGTCGACGGCGTAGACCGCGCTGACGCCGGGATGGAGGTTGAAGAGATGGGCGAAATGGCCACCGAACTGGCCGACACCGACAACTCCGATTGAAAACGTCATTCTTGCCTCTTCCGATCTGCCCGGACAGCCGGACTCCGCGCCCGTGCGGGCTTCCGCAACAGCGTCCCACGGGAATCTACTCGAGTCAATAGTTACTGGTGAGTACCAGAAAAATACCGAAGACAAAGGAAATTAGGCTTGCACGCCAATATCTACTCGTGTAGATTCATGCCCAGCTGTTACCCACATCACATCATCAGGAAGGGTCAACGATGACCACCATCACCAAGCTCCCGGACCCCGTGGCCGGCGGAATAAAACCCGGACGCCGCGGAAGGTCCGAGAAGGCGGGCCGGGGCCGCCGCCTCGGCGACCTCCGGATCGCGCTGCTGTTCATCCTGCCGGCCCTGGTCGGCTTCGTCGCGTTCTTTCTGGTCCCTACGATCCGCGGCATCTACCTCAGCTTCACCGAGTACAGCATCCTGGGGGATCCCACCTGGATTGGTGCCAAGAACTACACGGCAATCTTCGGCGATGAGCTGTTCTGGAATGCCATGGGTGTCACCCTTCAGTACGTCGCCCTGAACATCGGCTTCCAGACCGTCATCGCCCTCGGGCTGGCGCTCCTGATGTACCGGGTGGCCAAGTCCACCTTCATCCGCGGCGCCCTGCTGCTGCCGTTCCTGGTGGCCAACGTGGTCGTGGCCCTGCTGTGGTTCTGGATGCTCGACTACCAGATCGGAATCGTCAACGAAATCATCAGCTGGCTGGGCCTGCCCCGCGTAGCCTTCTTCGGCAGCGAGCAGTGGGCGATTCCCACCATCGCCTTCGTCAACGTCTGGCGCCACATGGGCTACACGGCCCTGCTGATCTTCGCCGGACTGCAGTCCATCCCCAACCACGTCTACGAGGTCGCGTCCCTCGACGGCGCGTCTCCCACCCGGACCTTCTGGAGCATCACCATGCCGCTCCTGCGGCCCGTGCTGGTGCTGGTCCTGGTGGTCACCGTGATCGGGTCCTTCCAGGTCTTCGACACCGTCGCAGTGACCACCGGCGGCGGCCCCGTCAACGCCTCCCGTGTCATCCAGATGTACATCTACCAGAAGGCCTTCGGCGAATCCGATTTCGGCTACGCCTCCGCGCTGTCCGTCATTCTCTTCGTCATTCTCGCTCTTGTGGCCTTCATCCAGATGAAGTTCCTCAAGGGCAACGAGTCGGATCTGGACTAAGGAACCCACCGCCATGAGCACCTCCACCGTTTCCCGCAAAAAGCCCGTCAACTGGCGCCGCGTCGGCGCCTGGACCCTCGTCGCCGTCGCCGTCGCCGTAACAGTGGCGCCCTTCCTCTGGATGCTCCGCACTGCACTCTCCAGCAACCATTCCCTCGCCGCCAACGCCGGCAGCCTGCTGCCCGCAGACTTCAGCTGGGGCGCCTTCAAACGGGTGCTGGGGATGCAGAGCCCCGAAGAGGCAATCGCCGAGGGCGGCTCCGGTGCCGCCATCAACTTCTGGCTCTACCTGCGCAACTCGGTGGTCTTCGCAACCCTCACCACCGCCGGTCAGGTTTTCTTCAGCGCGATGGCCGCTTACGCCTTCGCCCGGCTCCGCTGGCCGGGCCGGAACCAGGTGTTCGGCCTGTTCCTGGCCACGATGATGGTTCCGCCGATCTTCACCGCGCTTCCGAACTTCCTCATGATCAAGAACCTGGGCCTGCTCAACACTTTCGCCGGCATGGCCCTTCCTTTCCTGTTCATGACGCCGTTCGCCATCTTCTTCCTCCGCCAGTTCTTCCTGAGCATGTCCCGGGAAGTGGAGGAGGCGGCCATGCTCGACGGCGCCAAGCACCTTCGGATCTTCTTCCAGATCGTGCTGCCCAATGCCGCCGCGCCGCTGGCCACCCTGGCCCTGCTGACGTTCATTGGCCAGTGGAACGAGTATTTCTGGCCGCTGCTCGTGGGGCAGGACGAGAACGTCCGCGTGCTCACCGTCGGCCTGGGCGTCTTCAAGTCCCAGTCCCCGCAGGGTGCCCCAGACTGGGCCGGCCTGATGGCCGCGACGCTCGTCGCCGCCCTGCCCGTACTCCTGCTCTTCATCGCCTTCGGCAAGCGGGTGGTCAATTCCATCGGCTTCTCCGGCATCAAATAGCTCCCCATCAACACGCACTTCGCCCCTGTCAAGCACGTCCACGAAAGGTCCACCATGAAGAAGCCCCTCGGCATCGCCGCTGCCGCCGCAGCCATCGCCCTCTCCCTCTCCGCCTGCGGCGGTTCCGCCCCGGTATCCTCGGAAGCCAAGGGCGAGATCAACTACTGGCTCTGGGACGCCAACCAGCTCCCGGCCTACCAGCAGTGCGCTGACGACTTCACCAAGGCAAACCCGGACATCAAGGTCAAGATCACCCAGCGCGGCTGGGACGACTACTGGACCACCCTGACCAACGGCTTCGTCGCCGGAACGGCGCCGGACGTCTTCACCGACCACCTGTCCAAGTTCCCCGAGTACGCCGCGAAAAAGCAGCTGCTGTCCCTGGACGACGCCGTGGCCAAAGACGGTATCAAGCTCGACAGCTACTCCAAGGGCCTCCCCGAGCTCTGGGTCGGCCAGGACGGGAAACGCTACGGCCTGCCCAAGGACTGGGACACCGTAGGCCTGTTCTACAACAAGGCGATGACGGACTCGGCCGGCCTCACGGCCGAGCAGATGGCCAACCTGGACTGGAACCCCAAGGACGGCGGAAGCTACGAGAAGGCCATCGCCCACCTGACCGTGGACAAGAGCGGCAAGCGCGGGGATGAAGCCGGGTTCGACAAGAACAACGTTGCCGTCTACGGACTCGGCCTGGCGGGCAGCGGCTCCGGCCAGGGCCAGACTGAGTGGAGCTTCCTGAGCGCCACCACCGGCTGGACCCACACCGACAAGAACCCGTGGGGGACCAAGTTCAACTACGACGATCCCAAATTCCAGGAGACGATTTCCTGGTGGGCCGGCCTGATCGACAAGGGCTACATGCCCAAGCTTGAGACCACCGTGGGCGCCAGCCTGGCGGACAACTTCGGTGCCGGCAAGGCCGCCATCAACACCACCGGAGACTGGCTGATCGGCCAGTACCAGAGCTACAAGGGCGTGCAGACGGGCATCGCCCCCACCCCGAAGGGCACGGACGGCAAGCGCGCCAGCATGTTCAACGGCCTGGCCGACTCCATCTGGGCGGGCACGAAGAACCCGGCCGCCTCGGTCAAGTGGGTCGAATACCTCGCATCCACCGCATGCCAGGACTCCGTGGCCAAGAAGGCAGTCGTCTTCCCGGCCATCACCAGCTCCGCCGACATTGCCGCCAAGGCCTTCACCGACAAGGGCACTGACGTCTCGGCCTTCACCACGCAGGTCAAGGACGGCACCACGTTCCTGTTCCCGATCGCGGACAAGGCGGCCAAGGTTGACGGCATCATGAAGCCGGCCATGGACGCCGTCCTCTCCGGCAGCAAGCCTGCCAGCTCACTGACCGAGGCTAACGACAAGGTCAACGCCCTCTTCAAGTAGGCACACACCGTGGCTGCAGGCGCCCCCGGCCGCCACACGCTCCGGATGCCGCCGCTGCCCCCGGCCGCGGCGGCATCCGGAGCCCTCCCTCCCCGTCCCAAGGAATCCCGCGTTCCTGAACACGCGCCGAACCACCGAAAGAGACCTGCCATGGATCCCCTTTACCTCCGCTCCGCCAACACCAGCCTGGTGATCAGCTTCGACAGGGGGGAGGCCGAGGTCATCCACTGGGGCGCCGACCTGGGCGAATCCCTTCCCGACCTCGCCATCCTCGGCGGGCCCGTCCCGCACTCGGCGGTCGACGTCGCCGTCCCCGCCGGGCTGCTGCCCCAGACCTCCTCGAGCTGGCAGGGCCGTCCTGCCCTGCGCGGACACAGGATCGCCGACGGCGTTCCCGGCCATGACTTCTCCGTCCGCCTTCGCGTGGCGGATGTGACGCGGGACGGTGACGGCGCCGTCGTGATCATCCAGGAAGATGCCGACGCGGGCATCAGTGTGGCATCCACCCTCAGGCTGCATGGCGGGGGCCTGCTGGAATTGCGGCACACCGTCACGAACACCGGCACCTCGCCGTACCAGCTCGATGAGCTGGCCACGGTGCTGCCGGTGGCGCCGGACGCCGTCGAACTCCTGGACCTCACCGGCCGGTGGTGCCGGGAACGCCACCCGCAGCGCCGGACGATCCAGCAGGGGACCTGGGTGCGGACGGGCCGACACGGCCGCACCGGACATGACTCCTCACTGCTTTTCGCGGCAGGCACCGCCGGCTTCGGCAACCGGCACGGCAAGGTCTGGGCCACCCATCTGGCCTGGAGCGGCAACCACGAACAGTTCGCGGACAGCCTGGCGGACGGGCGGACCATGATCGGGGGATCCGAGCTGCTTGGCCCGGCGGAGGTTCTCCTCCCGGCCGGCGGCAGCTACACCACGCCTGCGCTCTTCGCCGCGTACTCGGGCCGCGGACTCGATGGCGTCAGCGAAGCGTTCTACGCCTGGTTCCGGGACCGGCCGCACCACGTGCTGCCCGCGCCGGCAGCAAATGCCGGCCCCGGCAAATCCCGTCCGGTAGTGCTCAACACCTGGGAAGCCGTGTACTTCGACCACAACCTCACCACCCTGATCGAGCTCGCCGACTCCGCGGCCGAGCTCGGCGTCGAACGCTTCGTGCTCGACGACGGCTGGTTCCGCGGGCGCCGCGACGATCACGCAGGCCTGGGCGACTGGTACGTGGACGAGGCGCTCTGGCCGTCCGGGCTCACGCCGCTGATCGACGCCGTGACGTCCCGCGGGATGGAATTCGGGCTGTGGGTGGAGCCGGAAATGGTCAACCTGGACTCCGATGTTGTCCGCGCCCACCCGGACTGGATCGTCGGACCTTCCGTTGAGAGCTTCAAGGATGGCGGCCGCCTTCCGCTGGAATGGCGCCACCAGCACGTGATCGACCTCGTCAATCCGGACGCGTGGCGGTACATCTACGACCGGATCGACGCGCTGCTGCGTGCCAACGACATCAGCTACCTCAAGTGGGACCAGAACCGGGACCTGACGGAACACGGCCACGCCGGGCGCGCCTCCGTCCACGAACAGACCCTCGCCGCCTACCGGCTCTTCGATGAACTCCGTGCGGCCCATCCGGGCGTCGAGATTGAAAGCTGCTCTTCAGGCGGTGCACGGGTGGACCTCGGGATCCTGGAGCGCACCGACCGGATCTGGGCTTCGGACTGCAACGATGCCCTGGAGCGCCAGAGCATCCAGCGCTGGACAGGCCTGGTGGTTCCGCCGGAGCTTGTGGGCGGCCACATCGGCCCCACGACATCGCATACGACCGCCCGCACCCACGACCTCTCCTTCCGCGCCATCACAGCACTCTTCGGCCACTTCGGCATGGAATGGGACGTCCGGCAGGTGCAGGGCGCGGAACGTGAGGAGCTCAAGCGCTTCATCGGGCTGTACAAGGAGCACCGCGGGCTGATCCACAGCGGCCGGATGGTCCGCGCGGACGTGCCCGACGATTCCCTGATGCTGCACGGTGTGGTCGCCGCTGAAGGGCTTGGCGACGGTGCCGTGCCGGGCCCGGCGGCGGCGCTCTACGCCCTGGTGAGCACCAGGACCTCGTTCTCGGAGCAGCCTGGACGGATCACCCTTCCGGGCCTGGGCGCCGGCACGAGCTATCTGGTGGAGCCCATCTTCCCCGCGCCGGGCGATGCCGACTACGCCCGGACCTTTACGCAGGTCCAGCCTCCGGCCTGGCTGGAATCCGGGGCCAGGGCGAGCGGGCGCTTCCTGGCGGAGGTGGGGCTGCCCATGCCCGTACTCAACCCCGAGCACGCGCTGCTGCTCAAAGTGACAACCACCGGCGCCTAGCGGCTTCAGCCCGGAGCCGTGTTCCACGGGTCACGCGAGAAAGGTCATGCACATGCCACATCAGCCCACCAACCGTGCAGTCGCTGCTGCCGCCCGCGTCTCCACGGGAACCGTTTCCAACGTCCTTCACCGGCCGCACGCCGTCGCCGGTGAAACCCGGGAACGGGTGGAACGGGCCATGCTGGAGCTGGGCTTCCAGCAAGACGAGCGGCCTGCGCGAAGGCGCCGCTGGCACCCGGTGTCGGGCCAAGGCCGGACGGCACCGGAACATCCGGAAGCGTCGGACTCGGCGTCGGACAACCGCTCCCTGCATGACTTTCCGCTCCACGGGAAAGTCACAGTGCTCCGGCATGGGGCCGTCATGGCCTCGGGCCTGTTTGAGTGTTCGATGCAGGACGGTTCCGGGGCTTGGGTCCGGTTTGACGACGGACGGGGCCGGATTCTGCTGACCCGGGACGAAGGCTACGAGCTCCGGCCGGCAGCTGTGGCCCGCTAGCGGCCTTGGTGCGGAAGCGGTGTCGGCGGCGCTGGCACCGGCGCTACGCAAAATACCCTGCGCTACGCAAAGAATCCTGTGCTACGCAAAATACCCTGCGCAACAGGAATACCCCTAGCGCAGGGTATTTTGCGCCGCGAGGGCGCAGTTGCGCAGCGAAAACCACGCCGGTCAACCCCGGGGCAGCTGCAGCACAGCCGTGGCCGCCAGCAGATGCGGCACGGGGTCCGGCTCCGTCCCGGCCGCCCACTGCATCCAAGCCTCAAACGTCGCGCCCAGATAGGCCGCGCACAAGTACCGCGCGGAGTCTTTGCTGACCCCTTGCGCCAGGAGGTATCGCAGGGCCCGTTCGCGCTGGGGCGCCAGGGAGGCGTAACTCCGGCCTGCCAGTTCGGGGTGTTCGGCGATCAGGCGCAGGCGTCCGCGCGTCACGGCGAGATCCGGGATGGCCGCCACCCCGGCGATCGCGGCCGCGCGCAGGCCGGCCAGGATGCCGTCGTCGGGCGCGTCTTCCCGGCGGGTCTCCTCCAACACGCGTCCGGAGGCTTCCACCACGGCCTCCATGCCGCCCCAGACGAGGTCGGCCTTGCTGGCGAAGTAGCGGTACAGGCTCTTGCGCCCGATCCCTGCCGCACGCGCGATGTCCTCCATAGAGGTCTGTTCGTAGCCGTTCTCGGCAAACAGGCGCAGTGCGATGCCGGGGACAGCGTCCGGATCGATCGACGCCGGACGCCCGGCGGCACGGGCTGCGGGGGTGCCCTGGTCGTTCGCAGGCAGTCCACCAGTATTCACCCTTACATAATGACACAGGGTGTCATAAGGTGGGCCCTGTCACCGTTTTTCACCGTCTGGAAGGACATCATGGGCAACGACGCTTCATGGCAGGAAATCACCACCGCGGGCCGTTTCGCCGGCAAGACCGTCGTTGTCACCGGCGCGGGCTCGGGCGTCGGACTGGCCACGGCCCTCCGGGTCGCCCATGAGGGCGGCCGGGTCATCGCCGCCGACATGAGCAAGGAACGCCTCGATGCCCTTGTGGCGGAAAACGGCGGCCTGGACCTGGTCCCGGTAGCCGGTGACATCTCGGCCGAGGAAACAGTTGCCGCCGTCGTCGCTGCCGCGGGCGGCCGGGTGGATGCCCTCGCCAACGTCGCAGGCATCATGGACCACTTCGCCCCGGTCCATGAGGTGGACGACGCCACGTGGGAGCGGGTCTTCCGTACTAACGTCACCGCCCTCATGCGCCTGACCCGTGCCGTCGTGCCCCTCATGCTCGAGGCCGGCGCCGGATCCGTGGTCAACGTCTCCTCCGAGGCCGGGCTGCGCGGTTCCGCTGCCGGCGCAGCCTACACGGCGTCCAAGCACGCCGTCGTCGGTCTGACCAAGAACTCCGCCGTCATGTACGGGCCGAAGGGCCTGCGCTTCAATGCCGTCGCCCCCGGCGCCACCATCACCAACATCGTGGCGACGTGGGGGTCCGAGCTGGCCGCCGAGCGGCTCGGCCCGCTGATGGGAGCGAACATTCCGACCCCCGCCACAGCCGCGCAGTTGGCCGCTTCCATCACGTTCCTGCTCAGCGACGACGGCACCAACATCAACGGCGCCGTCCTCGCCTCCGACGGCGGCTGGTCCGCCCTCTAAGCACCCGTCTAACCACCCGTTGCGCTATCAGACCTAACGGCTGTCGTCGCCGACTGACGACTAGGACCGACAGCGCATCCAGGCAGGGCTGGTTTCCGGTGCTGCCGCCCGACAACCGCAGGACGACGACGGCGGGAGGCTCCCGCCGTCGTCGTCCGTGTGCGATCTAGTCAGGGCGTAATCTAGTAGGCTTTCACCCGCTGTTCGACGATGAGGTGGATTAGGGCGAACACGCCGTCCTTGTCGATGGCGGCCAGCGCGGCCTCGAGGGCGGCGGCCACGTCATTGTCCTCAGTGACAGTGATGCCGAAACCGCCGAAGGCCCGGGCCATCATGCCGAAATCGGGGTTCTTCAGCTGCGTCCCCGACACCCGGGACGGGTAGTGGCGTTCCTGATGGGTGCGGATGGTGCCGTATTCCTGGTTGTCCATCACGATGATGAGCGGCGTGGCCCCGTACTGGGCGGCCGTGGCCAGCTCCTGGCCGTTCATCAGGAATTCCCCGTCGCCGGCGATGGTGACCACCCTGCGCTTCGGGCTGGCCAGCGAGGCGGCGATGGCCGAGGGCACCGAGTACCCCATGGAGCCGTTCCGGGCGCTGATCATCGAGGCGTAGCGCCGAGTGGGGAAGTACCGGTGGGCCCAGTTGGTGTGCTCGCCCGCCCCGAACGTCACCATGGCGTCCTCCGGCAGCAGCGGGACGAGGTTCGCCATGAGGGTGTCCATCTTCGCGGGCCCCTCGTCCGGGGTCGACGGCGGAAGGCTGGCGAAGGACTGCTGCTCGGCACGCATCCGGGCCGTCCACGCCTTCCACTCCTCCTTGACCGGGAGGTCGATGTTCACCAGATCCCGGACGAACGCCTCCGGCTTGGCCAGGATCTGGCGGGAGACGGGGCCGGAGCGGCCGCGCAGCGAGGGATCGATGGTGACCAGGAAGTTCTTCTTGTTCCAGTCCTGCCTGCAGACAAAGCCGTCCGTGATCACGTCTCCCGGGACCGTCCCGACGAACACGAGCAAGTCGGTTTCCTCAAGCAGATCGTAGGTGGGGCGGGGCCGGCCGTAGCCGATCGGTCCCACATAGCTGGGGGAGTCGAAGGAGACGGTTCCCTGCGTGCGCCATTCCGCCGCGGCCGGGATGTGGTGCTCTTCCAGCCATTCCGTGAGTACCCGGGCCGCGTCTTGGGTCCAGTCGTTCCCGCCGGTGACAAAGAGCGGCTTATTGGATTGTGCGAGGGCTTCGGCGAGGGCGCCGGCATCCGTGCTGCTCATGCCGCCCGCGGCCACCGGAATGGCCGGATGCAGGGCCGGATCAATCCGGGCGCGGATGATGTCCTCCGGAAGGCCCACCACCACGGGGCCAGGGCGGCCGCTCATGGCGGCGAACATTGCCTCGGCGACGATCTCGGAGGCCCGCTCGGGGTGGTCCAGGACCATCACGCGCTTGGCTCCCGTGTCGAACCACGCCTTGATATCGAATTCCTGGAACGCCTCGCGGTCCCGGTGCGCGAATGGAATCAGCCCGACAAAGAGCAGCATCGGGGTGGAGTCCTGCCAGGCGGTGTGCAGGCCAACGTGGGCGTTGGCTGCCCCGGGCCCGCGGGTGACCATGGCGACGCCGGGACGCTGGTTCATTTTGCCGTCGGCCTCGGCCATATACGCGGCGCCGCCCTCGTGCCGGCAGACCACGGTCTCGATTTCAGAGCTGTGCAGCCCGTCGAGGACGTCCAGGAAGCTTTCCCCCGGGACGACGAAGGTGCGTTCAACCCCGTGCGCCACGAGCGAATCAACAATCACGTGGCCGGCGGACTTGAGCGTCCCGCTGCCGTTGATGCTATCCAAAATAGCCGCTGGGACCGTCTGTAGGGTGTCGCCTTCGACTGGGTGCGTATCGGTTTCGGTCATGGTGGATGCAGACTCCGTATTCATCACTACTTGTCTTCTTGGGTATGGTGGGCGGGCATGGCATGTCCTCTGAATCCAGCGGAGCGGTCGTGGGTGCCTAGTCTGTTTCCGGTCCGGTGCAGAAGAAGCAGCTGTCCTCGCAACTGTCGTTCGACGCCGGCGGGTTGCCTCTGTGTGCGGCCGACGGGCGGAGATCCTGCAGAGCAATGGGGTGGCTGGGACTCAGCCGGGTTCGTGGTTTCATGGGCGCCTTCAGGTTGTATGTCGGGTTGGAGGACGGGCCTGCATCAGGATGTTCCATTAGCGGATTGGGGTCCGGTTGGCCAGCACGGGCGCGGCGCCCGTGAAGCCGTCGCGGGTTTCGGCGATGTCGTGGATCTGTTTCCGGCAGGCGTACCAGCCGCCTACCATCAGCGCGCAGGCCACCAGGGTCACCAGCAGCGTGAGCGGGGAGTCGATGAAGACCATGACAAGCACGCCGAGCAGGAACACAAGGGAGAGATATCCGGTGTAGGGGGCGCCGAACATCCGGAAAGAGGGGCGTTCGAGCCAGCCTTTGTCTGCCCACCGTTTGAGCTGCATCTGGCAGAGCACGATGGTGGCCCAGGTGACAACGATGCCTACGGAGGCGACGTTCAGGACGATCTCGAACGCCTGGCCCGGTACAAGGTAGTTCAGCGGGACCCCGAGGAGGGAGACGCCGGCGGTGATGGCGATGCCCCCGTAAGGGACGCCGGCCTTGTTCATCCGCCGAGCAAACTTCGGGGCCGATCCGGCCACTGACATGGAGCGCAGGATGCGGCCGGTGGAGTACAGACCAGCGTTCAGCGAGGACAGGGCGGCCGTGAGGACGACGAGGTTCATGATGACGTCCACACCCTGGATGCCGATGGATCCGAAGAACGTCACAAAGGGGCTGACACCTTTTTGGTACGAGGTGTACGGCAGCAGCAGCGCGAGCAGGATGACGGAGCCGACGTAGAAGACGGCGATACGGAAGACCACGGAGTTGATGGCCTTGGGCATGATCCGCTCGGGGTTTTCGGTTTCGCCGGCGGCCGTACCGATCAGTTCGATCGAGGCGTAGGCGAACAGGACGCCCTGCATGAGGATGATCATGGGCAGCAGGCCGTTGGGAAAGATGCCGCCGTTGTCGGAGATAAGGCTGAAGCCGACTTCCTGGCCTTCCACGGGGGTGCCGAACATGACGAAGTAGGTGCCGACCAGCAGGAACGCGACGAGGGCTGCGACTTTGATCAAGGCGAACCAGAACTCGAGTTCGCCGAACACCTTGACGGAGACGAGGTTCAGGCAAAGGACCACGATGAGGGCGATCAGCGCCCACGCCCACTGCGGTACGGCCCCCATCCAGGGGACGTACTTGCCGAAGAAGTTCATGTAAAGGGCCGCAGCGGTGATGTCCACGATGGTGGTGGTGGCCCAGTTGATCCAGTAGAACCACCCGGAGATGAACGCTGCTTTCTCTCCGTAGAATTCGCGGGCGTAGGACACAAACGATCCTGACGAGGGCCGGTGCAGGACCAGTTCCCCCAGGGCGCGCAGGATCAGGAACGCGAAGAAGCCGCAGACGGCGTAGGCGATGACCAGTGACGGGCCGGCAGCGTTGAGCCGGCCGCCGGCGCCCAGGAACAGGCCGGTTCCGATGGCGCCGCCGATCGCGATCATCTGGATCTGCCGGGGTTTAAGGCTCTTGTGGTAGCCCGAGTCCTCAGCGTGGATTAGGACATCCGAAGCGTGGGCGTGGCCACCATCGGCCTGGTACAAGCCAACCTCGTCATTGGGGTTGTTAGACATGGGGAATCCTTTCGACCTGTCAGAGATCTAAATGGGTTATGGGAAAGATGTGGGGGACAGCCAGGCGTCAGATCAGAAGATCGACCACCCGGTCCGGTCCGACAGGTCAGCGAGAGCCGCCGTGCCTGCCAGGGAATTTCCTTTGGAATCCAACCGCGGGCTCCAGACGCAGATGGTGCACTCGCCGGGGACGATGGCCAGGATGCCGCCGCCCACGCCGCTTTTCCCCGGAAGTCCGACGCGGTAGGCAAACTCGCCGGCTGCGTCATACATGCCGCAGGTCAGCATGATGGAGCCGATGCGCTTGGCCTCGCTCCTGGAGATCACCGCGCCTTGCGCTCCGCGGCCATCCCGTGCAAGAAAAAGGGCCGCCTTGGCCACCTCCACGCAGCTCATCATGATGGAGCACTGCCTGACGTAGTTCTCTACGACGGCCTGTGCGGGCCGCCGCAGGTTGCCGAATTCCTTCAGGAAGTGGGCGAGGGCCAGGTTACGGCTGCTGCTGGAGAGTTCACTCGTTGCGGCGATCTCGTCGATGAAAGGACCCTGTCTTCCATGCTGGTGCCCCACCTGGCCGGCGAGGAAGCGCAGGACCTGAGTGGCGGCGTCGGGAGAGCTTTCCATCAGATGGTCGGTGACCACCAGTGCGCCCGAATTGATGAAGGGGTTCCGTGGGATCCCGTGCTCGACTTCAAGCTGGACCAGGGAGTTGAAGGACGTCCCCGACGGCTCGCGGAGGACCCTGGACCACAACGAGCCGGAGTCATCGGCGCCGAGCGCCATCGCCAGGGTGAAGACCTTGGAGATGCTCTGGATCGAGAACGAAAGGTCCGCGTCGCCGGAACTGAATACTTCCCCGGACGTCGTGGCAACCGCGATGCCGAAGCGGTCGAACGGCAGGGACCGTAGGTGCGGAATATTTGCGGGAGCTGAGCCCGCCTCCGTCCGGGGCCGGTGGCGTCGGACAATGTCATCCAATACCGGGCCAAGCGGCGGCGAATCGAGTGCTGTCTTCATTTTCTGCCCAGGTGCTCCTTCTGCGTGCCTGCCCACTCCTGAACATGAAGCAGGGCGACCAACGAATCGCGGGGATTGCTGAAGGTCAGACCGGTGACCCGGCTGACCTTTCCGATCCGGTAGTAGACGGTGTTCTTATGCAGCTGCATCCGCTTCGCACACTCGGCCACGTCCAGAGACGCGTCGAAAAATGCACGCAGGGTTTCGGCCAGTTCTGCGTCGTCACGAAGCAGGGCCCACAGGCTGCGGTGCCGGAAGGCCGCCGTCGTGAAGTTCTCCACGGCGTCGTGGAAGAGGATCTCTGCCTCGAAGTCGTCCACCGTGGCCACCGGCGCTTCGCCGGACCGGCGCATGCACCCCAGCAGGGCTTCGGATATTCCGGTCGCGGAATGGAGCGAGAGCAGGTCGGGAACAACGGGTCCTACGGCGGCAAAGGGGCTGATGCCGAGGTGCCTGTTGGCGTCCTTGACGATTGCCTCGGCCAGGCTCCGCAGCCCGGCGTCGGCATTGGAGGACTGGAGCCCGGGAACGACCACGGCGGTGTCGCCGTGAAACTGTCCAACGATGGCGGACGGTTTGTAGGCGGCCGCGTGGATCGAGGCGAGGTTGGCCAGCTCCCCATGCTTGAGCGCCGCGTCGTCTTCCTGGGCTTCAGTGGCTGACAGACCAATCAGGATCAGGGCCGAGGGACGGTCCGCGGGGATCTTCTCGCTGTGCGCGCTCGCCGCAGCTTCCGCCGGACCCGAAAGGAGGCGCGCAATCCGGTCCTCGCGCATTTGCACGGACTGCTGGTTGCGGTAGCGGATCAGCTCGGCTGAGGCCCGCGCGGCGGATCCTGTGAGCACGTAGTCGACGTCGTCGCCGAAGCCGGCGCCGGTTTCCTGGAGCCAGATGTAGCCCATGATGCGGTTGCCGGCGAACAAGGTGATGGCGACGCGTTCCCGCAGACCATCTTGGGGCCGCGCGGGAACCCGGACCGGCAGCCGGGTCCGGTGCAGCTCGCGGTAGGCGCCAAGGTCCTTGAGCAGGAGTTCGTATTTGCGCGGACCGCGCCGGGCCAGGATCGACGCCTTGCGTAGTTCGTCAATGGCGTTTGAGACCGTGGAGTAAGCCAGGACCTTGTTGGCTGCGTCCTCTATCACCACGTGGCTGGAGGTCAGGCGGGCCGTGGTCTGGGCGATGGCGAAGAGATCTTCTTCTAGCAGCGTCAGCACTTCGCGCTGGTAGCTGGGCGGCTGGATCCGGTCTTTGGCGATGGACAGCAGGCGGTCCCAGTCCGCGGCCGGATCCACCAGCAGCAGACCGGTTCCGGCGGCGCGCAGCAGCTCTTCGGCTTCCGCCAGTTCCTCCGGACTGCCCTTGACGGCCAGGACCAGGGGCGGGTTCTTCAAGAGGCGCCGCACTGCCGGCAACGCGGAGCGTCCGCGAACGCCTATCAGCAGGACAAAAGCAGCCGCGCCGTCGGAGATCTCGTCGTCAGCGTCGACGATCACGAAGCGTTCGATCGCCACATCCGTGCGGGAAGGCCGGAGCGCAAGGCTGGCGAAACCCAGAGGGAGATCCGCGAGGATGTCGTCCACCGTAGCTGCGGGCATGGGCTTCCTTCTGACATTGGCACCCGCCCGGACGGCTCTGTCCGGACACTTCATGCTACCGAGCTGGCATCCCCAAAAGTATGGAAGCTAGCCTAAATTACGTGGCCCGCCTTAGGTCTGCGAACCAAAAGCAGTGCCGACGCCGCGGCCCATTAGCTCTGACTGCACTCGAATGACGTTGCGGCTCTCTGACCGGTCTGAGCGCCCCGCGATGATGTCGGTGAGGCGCTCGTGGCATTTGATCTGGTGCTGCCAGCCGCGCCTCCCAGCCAAGGCGTCTGCGAGGACACAGTCATGGTGTCCAAACGCCATGGTATTGAGGCTGCACGCGGCGTAACCTGACCCCTAAGCGGGTGACTCGGCCACCCCTCCCCCTTCATTCGTGAGCAGGAAGTTGGGAGCGTCCATGAAGAAGAGCCGGACAGGCCACGGCGGTTCGCGGTACCCGGCCGCTTCGGTGCGGGCAGAGCGCCCGCCGATTGAGGGAAACCAGCTTCGCCTCGCAGCGACGCTGCTTTTCGCCGGCGTCGTGGTGTCGCTGGGGGCGGGCCTGTTCCATGCCGACTCTGCCGACGCGAACGACCACCCGGCGACCTTCGCCGAATACGCCCGCAGCAGCATCTGGATCGGCGTCCACCTCGGCCAGTTCGCCGGGATGGCGCTGCTTATCGCCGGACTGCTGGCCTTGTGGTTCGCCCTCGACGTCCGGCACGGGGCGCTGGCGTGGACAGCCAGGTTCGCCGCGGTGTCCTCAATGGTGGCCCTCGCCCTCTACGGCGGGCTTCAGGCCGTGGACGGCGTGGCGCTCAAGCATGCCGTGGATGCGTGGGCGGCAGCAGCCGGCCCCGAGAAGACCCTCCGGTTCGCCGCCGCAGAGGACATCAGGTGGCTGGAGTGGGGAATGCGGAGCTACCAGAGCCTGGTGCTGGGCACTGCCCTTGTCCTGTTCGGCATTGTCATCGCGGCCACCCGCCGCCTCTCCCGCGTGATCGGCGCCCTCATGGGATTGTCCGGGCTCGCGTACATGGCGCAGGGTTGGATCATCGGGGCAGAAGGCTTCGCACCCTCAAACGCCCTGCCGACGCTGGCGGGGATCGCACTGATAGCCGTGTGGACAGTGTGGCTCCTCATCAGCGCGTGGCGAACGGCTCCCGGGACGTCGGCCTCAGGCGGGGGCCTGCCGCCAGGCACCTGATTCGCCCCGGCCGCCACTTCGCGAAATGATGTGACCATGGCGAACACTGACTTGCAGCCCTGGGTGAAGAATTACCAGCCGGGCGTCCCGGCCGAGATCGAGGCGCCCACGGAGTCGCTCGTCGCGATGCTGGAGCGGTCCGTGGCCGAGGCCGGCAGCGCGCCCGCACTGGAGTTCTTCGGCCGACGGACCAGCTACACCGAGCTCGGCGAAAAGGTGGACCGGGCCGCTGAAGGCCTTCGCCGGCTTGGTGTGCGCGCGGGGGACCGGGTGGCCCTCGTCCTGCCGAACTGCCCTCAGCACGTCGTGGCGTTCTACGCTGTGCTGCGCTTGGGCGCCGTCGTCGTCGAACACAACCCGCTGTACACCTCACGGGAGCTCCGCCACCAGTTCGAGGACCATCAGGCGAGGATCGTCATCGCCTGGGACAAGGCCGCAGCCGCCATCCGCGGTTTCCCGGCCGACGTCGAGATTGACCACGTCGTCTCGGTCAACCTCCTCGAGGCGTTCCCCGCCCTCAAACGTCTTGCCCTGACGCTGCCGGTGAAGAAGCTTCGTGCGACGCGGGATTCGCTGACCGTCCCGGCGCCTGGCACCATGCCCTGGAAGGAGCTCCTCAGCCACGGCCGGATCAGGCCGGACCACGCGCGGCCGTCGGTGCAGGACCTCGCCGCCATCCAGTACACCTCCGGCACCACCGGTCGCCCCAAGGGCGTCATGCTGACGCACTACAATCTGTATTCCAATGCGCTGCAGGGCGAGGCCTGGATGGAAGGGGCCGAGTACCGCAAGGAGATCTTCTACGCGATCCTGCCGATGTTCCATGCGTTCGGCATGACGCTGTACCTCACCTACGGCGTCCTCAAGCAGGGGCTGCTGGTGCTTTTCCCGAAGTTCGATCCCGACCTCGTGCTCCGAGCCATGAAGAAGTCTCCCGCCACGGTCTACTGCGCCGTCCCGCCGATCTACGAGCGCACCGCGATGGCCGCGAAGGAGAAGGGCATCTCGCTGCGGTCCTGCAAGTACTGCATCTCAGGCGCCATGAACCTGCCGCGCCACGTGGTGGAGCTGTGGGAATCCGTGTCAGGCGGGCTGCTGGTGGAAGGCTACGGAATGACCGAGTCCTCCCCGGTGGCCCTTGGCAACCCCTTCCACCCCACCCGCCGCACCGGGACCATCGGTGTGCCGTTCCCTTCGACCCTGATGAAGGTCGTGGATCTGGACGACCCCACTGCCGAGGTGCCGCAGGGCCAGCCGGGGGAGCTGCTGATCAAGGGCCCGCAGGTGTTCCAGGGGTACTGGAACAACCCGGAGGAAACCGCTAAAGCCCTGACGCCCGACGGTTGGCTGCGCACAGGCGACGTCGTCACCGTGGATGAGGACGGCTTCGCCACGATCGTTGACCGGGCCAAGGAACTCATCATCACGGGCGGATTCAACGTCTCGCCTACCGAGGTCGAGGCGGCCCTGCGCCTGCACCCGGACGTCCGCGACGCCGCCGTGATCGGCAAGCCGCTGGAACGGGGCGGCGAGATGGTGGCGGCCGCCGTCGAGCTTGAACCGGGCGTTTCATTGGATGAAGAGGCGCTGCGCGTGCACTGCCGCGAGCATCTCGCCGGCTACAAGGTCCCTCGCCGGATCGTGGCCGTCGAGGACATGCCGCGCTCGATGCTCGGCAAGATCCTGCGGAAGAAAGTTCGGGAGCAGGTCCTGCCGGGGCTGTAGCGGGGCCCCGGATGCGAGGACTGCAACATCATCCGTGTAGCCCGCCCCCCGGCATCTTCGACATTCCTGGCGCGCCGTATGACCCCGTAGTAGCTGGTCGCATAGGCTCCTGCAACGGGCGCTAGCCACCCCCCAGCCTTAGAAGAGGAGGGCGTTCGTGTCGCCCAAGAGCTTGGCTTCGCGGCGTCGACGACCCCCCGGACGAACGACCGCTGAGTCTTCTTCGACTGGCAGACATCCTCGTTCGGGCGCCGGATCCAATCCAGTCGCATTGATCCCACTCTAACGGTCGCGTGTTCCGAGCACAGAGGACGACGGCCGGAACATCCGCCGCCGTCCACTCTCCGTGTATGAACGCCATCAGCAACCGGAATCCCGCGCATCAATCTTCGGGGTCGGTCTCGGTTCTGGTGCTCATAGATAGCTCGTCACGGTCGCGCGGAGGACTTCGGTGTGCTCATAGATTTCTTCCAAAGAGCTGATTGGAACCCGGGTTTCTTCCTTATTGGCATCAAACACGCCGATGTACTTTTGTGTGCGGTTGAAATGGAGCCTAGCGATGGGCTTGCGGTTGTTGTCGTCCAGCAGCACAGCACAATAGGACTTGGCATCACGCTGAACGACGCGGGCGGGCTTCACTTCGCTGCAGACAATGGCACGCACGATTTGGTAGCCCTCGATCTCCTCTAGCGTTGTTTCGATGCCGTCAGCCTCCGCCAGATCGGCTTCGGCGACCGGCGCGCTGGTAACGGTGGCCGCCGCGGCTGAGTCGTCGGCCTGCGGAAAGCCCGGTGCACCGAGAGCTTTCTTGAGCCGCTCATTGACCTGGTCGTTGAGGAACTGTTTGGTCGCTTTGGCTACCAGTGCCGTGAACTGTTCGCGGACCTTCTGCGTGTACGCGCCTGTGTAAACGCGGCTGGTGAGGAATTTGACCCATTCGTCTTCAGGTTCCCTGAACTGCGCCGCCAGCGTCCGCTTGAGTTCGCCGACGTATTTCAGTTCCCCCGCTGCGTTGATGATGGAATCGAGATCAAAGACGTCCTTTGTCAGTTTCTGCAGTTCAGGAACGAGCGAATCGTCGATGTCATTCAGATCCAGAACCAGGAACGGCTTTGCATCCATACGGTTGGGCGCGTCCAAATCGGTAAAGAACTGGTACACCTCACCGTTAGTGAGAATGGCGATCCGCGCGTTGGTCACTGCGAAGTACCGGAACAACTGAGAGGCATGCTCAATCGTGACGGGCTCTGATGATTTTTTGCACTCGATCAGGATCTGGACTTCGCCGTCCTTCACGATGGCGTAGTCGATCTTTTCGCCTTTCTTGAGCCCTACGTCGGCGATGAATTCCGGGACGACTTCGAGCGGGTTGAAGACGTCATAGCCGAGAATCGTAGAAATGAAAGGCATCACGAAAGCATTCTTCGTGGCCTCCTCGGTCTGAATCAAACCACTTTGCTGGCGCACCTTTGCAGCCATCGCGCTGAGCCGTTCTGAAAATTCCATGGATCCCCCCGGAGTCGAAATACGGTCGTGTGGCCAACGGTAACGGAGGCGACCGACAATTATGACCATTTTCGCTCCCGAGGACCGGGTCATTCGCCGCGAGGTGACGGTTCGCGGAAGTGATTGCCCTCAATATCCGCTGCAGGGAAAGCGCCATCTCGACGGCGGGGTGCCCGGGAAGACTGCCGCCAATGGCCGCGCTAGTGCGGCGCGACTTCCTCCGCTTCGTCGGGGGCCACGAATGCGCACGAGCCGTGGTGGCGCTCCGCCAGCGTGCAGGTGCGTCCGGTGGGGAGGTGGACGTTGCCGCAGCGGCCCGCCTTGGCCACGTCCTCCCGCACGTGGGTACTGTGGGTGCTGCTCAGATCCGGCCGCTCCTCGGCGTCCCGGCGCGGGCGGGTGTTCTCGGGCCTGCTGTTCGCTGGGCTGTTCACGTCTGCAACTCCTCAAGGCCTGCAGTGCAGGCGGGATGGGCCGTGCCGGGTTCTACCCAAGCCCCAGCCTCGCACAGGCAGGTTAACTTCGCGTTACCGTCACGTTAGGTTCCGGTCTCGGGTCCGACCGCCGCGGAGCTGGACCTATGCTGCAGAAAGAACGGTCTGCATACTGGAAGACAGGTCGGCCGTTTCGGGCAGGCGAGGACGGTGAATGATGAGCAGCGGGGCAGGCGGGGCATTCCGGCGCCGGGTGGAACGGGCCGCGGAGCTCCGTATGGTCCGGAGCAGCGGCAGCACCGCCCAGGAACACGAGGCGGTGGACGCCGCCGAGCAGGAGCTCCGGCAGAAACGCGCCGGGATTGACGACGCCGCCAAGGCCGAATACCTGATCCGTGACGCCATGGCGCAGGGGAAGTTCGACAACCTCAAGTACGCGGGGAAACCGGTCCCTGGGCTTGGGGAGGCGTACGACCCCGACTGGTGGGTCAAGGGCCTGATCCAGCGTGAGCACATCTCGGGCCTGGGCCCGAAAGCCATTCTCCTCCGAATGGAGGACGCCGGCCTTGACGCCCTGATCGACGCCCAGCACACCGAGAAACAGGTCCGCGACCTCCTGTCGGACTTCAACGCGCGGGTGATTGATGCGCGGCGGCAACTCCAGGGCGGTCCGCCCGTCATCACGAAAACCCGGGACGTCGACGTCGAGCTGGTGCGCTGGAGCGAGCGCCGGACGGCTGCCGCCGACGCGTCCCCGCAGCCGGAGCCGGAACCCGGGAAGCCCTGGTGGCAGCGGATCTGGCGGTAGGCGCCCCCCGGTGCTGTGACTCTGCCGGCAGCCACCGACCGGAGCTTAAGTCATATTTAGACGCCATGTTGTCTGGAATGCCGGACAGCGAATGGAATTTTGCGGTGATGCAGCTCACCCCCGCCGTGCTCAGATGTACGGACAGTGTTCCGACATCAGGAACCATTCGCAATGTGAGGAAGAGGCATGCAGGCAGCGACAAGAACGGGAAGAGCCGAGCCGCGCATTGAGCGCCGCTCCATCGACTTCGTCCCGGAAAACGAACGCCACGGCTCACCGGCGCACCAATTCACCCTATGGTTCGGCGCGAATATGCAGATCACGGCGATCGTAGATGGCGCGCTCGCGGTGCTTTTCGGCGCAGATGCCCTCTGGGCGATCCTCGGGTTGCTCATCGGCAACCTCCTCGGCGGCGCGGTCATGGCGCTGCACGCGGCCCAGGGCCCGAAGCTCGGGCTCCCGCAGATGATCTCCAGCCGCGCGCAATTCGGCGTCCTTGGCGCGGTGATCCCCCTGGTGCTGGTCGTCATCATGTACCTGGGATTTGCCGCGACCGGAACCGTCCTGGCAGGGCAGGCCGTGGACCAGATCACGCACACCGGCACGCCGGCCGTCGGCATGGTCCTCTTCGGGGCATTAACGGTCCTCGTGGCGACCCTGGGCTACAAGTACATCCACCTGATGGGCCGGATCTCGACCGTCGTGGGTGTCCTCGGCTTCACCTACCTGGGCATCCGGCTGCTCTCCAGCCAGGACGTCGGGGCGCTGCTGGGTTCCGGCCATTTCGAGTTCCCCACCTTCCTTCTTGCCGTCTCCCTGGGCGCCGGCTGGCAGCTGACCTATGGCCCCTACGTCGCCGACTACTCCCGCTACCTGCCGTCGGACACCCCGGCCCGCAAGACGTTCCTGGCCGCTTTTTTCGGCACGGTGCTGGGCTCCCAGTGGTCCATGACGCTCGGCGCCCTGTTCGCGGCCCTTGCGCTGCCCAAGGGCCAGAGGTTCCTCGACGGTCAAGTCGCATTCCTCGGCAACCTTAGCGGCGGCGGACTGATCGCCGTCGTCATCTATTTGGTGATCGTGACGGGGAAACTGACGGTCAATACCCTCAATGCCTACGGCGGTTACATGACCATGCTGACGTCCGTGACGGCTTTCACGCGCAAATCCACGGCACATTCCCGGACCCGGTTTGTCTACGTGATCGGTTTCATCGGCCTCTCGGTCCTTATCGCGGTGCTGGCTTCGCCGGACTTCATCGCCAACTTCAAGAACTTCGTCCTGCTCCTGCTCATGGTTTTTATCCCGTGGAGTTCAATCAACCTGGTGGACTACTACCTCGTCTCGAAAGAGAAAGTGGATATTCCGGCGCTGTACGACCCCAACGGGCGCTACGGTCGGTGGAACAAGACCGCGCTCGGTTCCTACGCGGTCGGAATCGTCGTTCAGATTCCATTTCTCGCGCAGACGCTCTACACAGGGCCGATGACCGAGCTGCTGGGCGGAGCCGACATCTCATGGCTGGTGGGCCTGGCGGTCACCGCCCTGGTGTTCTACCCGCTGGCCAAGCGGAACTCCAACGCCCCGGCGCAGATGATCTACCCGGCCGACGGCGGCCCGCTGGACGGCGTCTCGGACGGCGGACGGCTGGAGGCCAGCCCGGTGGCCTGATCCGGACGGGCGCCAAATGAAGAGGGCGGCGGCGGGATCTTCCCGCCGCCGCCCTCTTCGGTCTGCGCCCCTCACGAAGGGCTCAAGGCGCCGTCAGATGCAGGGTCCGGATATTTCCCCTCCGTGATCCGTCAGAAGCTGGCGACCTCGGTCAGGTAGCCGTAGTAGTGCCCGGCAATCGGATGGACGGGGTCGCCGTTGAACCCGAAGTCGTGGTTCTTCTTGCTGTATCCCGCGGTCAGGTCCAGGTATTTGTCCATCACATCCTTCCCAGAGCCCTTGCAGGCATTCCGGCTGATGCACAGGGCCACCGAACCCGCCACCGCGGGGCTCGCGAAGCTGGTCCCGTGCATGACGTTGTAGCCCCCCGGCACCGTGGACAGGATGCAGGCCCCTGGGCCGGCGACGGTGTGGGCCTTGTCCGAGGCCAAGGTGGCGAAGTTGGAGAAGAACGCAGGCGCGTCATCATGTTGCCCGAACTTGGTCCAGTCCACGGCGCCGCAGACGGGGGCCGCCAGGCCGCCCGGCTGCCCGTCGAAGTCCCCGATCGCCGTGGCGGTGATCACTTGGTCATAAGTGGCCGGGACAGTTCCGGCGAAGTCCACACTCGAATTACCGGCCGCGACAGTGTAGGTCACGCCCGCCTTGACCGAACGGCAGATGGCGTAGTGCATCGGGTCCGTGCCCTTGCCGCAGTTTGCAGTATCGGCGCCGGGACCCGCGATGCTGATGTTGGCCACGGCGATGTCGTTGGTCTTGTCCTTGTCCTTGTGCGTCGAGGTCACCCAGTCGATGGCGCAGATCAGGCTCGCTTCGGAGATTCCCTCGGCGTCGTCAACAACCCGGACGGACCACAGCGGTGTGCCCGGGGCCGTGCCCACCACGCCGAAGCCGTTGTTCCGGGCGCCGATCACGCCCGCGACGAACGTGCCGTGGCCAAGAACGTCAATAGGGGTCACGGCGACCGGCGAGCCGGACGTGCAGTCAATGCCGCCGCGAACGTTGAGGTCGGGGTGGGTGGAATCGATTCCGCTGTCAATGACCGCGACGTTGACGTCCACAGGCTCGCTGCCACCGCCGTCCCGGATGAGGGAATTCTTGGCGTCGGGTCCCGTGCCGGAGATGCGCTGCCGCCACAACGGCTTCACTTGAGTGCTGGGTGCTTCGGAGTCCGGCGGTTTGTGGAACTTCCGTCCCTGGGTGACGAATTCGACGCCGGGATCAGCCTGGAGGCGCTGTGCCTGGGACGCGGTCATGGTGGCTGCGTAGCCGTTCACCGCGCTGCTGTACAGCTGGGACGTCGCGAATCCGTACGCGCCCTGCTGGGCCGCGGCCGTGGCTCCCACGTCCACCACCGTGTCCTTCAGCACCACGATGTAGCTTTCTTCCGGCTCGGCCCCGGAAGAGGGGGCGGCGGCTGCGATTCCCCCTCCGACGCTCAGCGCAACGACGGCGAAGGTGCCGATCACCCGGCGGACGAAGGGTCTGTCGGCTGAAAGGAGAGCGGCAAGCGGCCTGCGCCTGCGCGGTCCCGCGGCCATGGATGTTAGCTGCGGTTTTGATGCCTGGCGGCGGACTTGGCTGAACATCGTGGCCTCCCATTAAGCGACGTCGCTATTCGAGTGCCCCCCGCCCAACATCTTAAGCCTCCGGCCGCATTTTAAGCCCGTACCTTGGGAAAATCTTGGAACGTGGAAACCGAAGAGAGTTCACCTTCAGGACCCCTCCTGTTCGGATCAGCACCCTAGCCTTGGCCCGGAACCGGAAGCCCAGACTGAGGAGAACGAGATGCGCCCCATGAACCGTGTGATGATGACTGCCGCGGCGGCGGCCGCGATGTCGGCGTCGCTGCTGGCGGCCCCGGCGCTGGCAGCGGATGACGGCAGTGCCGGCGACCACGGACAGGCGGCCCAGGCACGCCAGGACCAGCGCGGAAATGCCGGAGAAAACGGCTCCCGGCCGCAGCTCAGCTTTGCCGTGATTGGCGATGTCCCGTACGGCGAGGCGGAAATCCAGGCGTTCCCGTCCTACATCCAGGACCTGAACTCCCACAAGGAACTGTCCTTCGTCGGGCACGTGGGGGATATCAAGAACGGCTCCTCCCAGTGCACGGACGGCTACTTCGCCGGGATCCGCAAGAACTTCGATTCCTTTGCCCTGCCGCTCGTCTACACCCCGGGGGACAACGAGTGGACCGACTGCCACCGCCCGAACAACGGCGCCTACAACCCGCTCGAACGGCTGGCGAAGGTCCGGGCCACCTTCTTCCCGCAGCCCGGCACCACTCTCGGGCAGCCGATGAAGGTCAAGTCGCAGGCCCGCCAGGGGTATCCCGAAAACGTCAACTTCCAGAAGCAGGACATCGCTTTCACCGCCGTCAACATCCCGGGCAGCGACAACTCCCTGCTGCCCTGGTCCGGACTTGGCAAGACGGCGCCAACCGCGGACCAGGCCAGCGAAGTCCGCGAGCGGACGGCTGCGGACATCCGCGAACTGAAGGACGCCTTCGGGAAAGCCCGCGAGGACGGCAGCCGGGCCGTCGTCATCATGACGCAGGCCGACATGTTCGACCCGACCGTCGCCCACCCGTCCCAGGCGGACTTCGGGGCGTACAAACCGCTGGTCCAGGCCCTCGTCGAGGAGTCGAACGCTTTCGGCGGCCCCGTCTACCTGATCAACGGCGACAGCCACGTCTACAACCAGGACCACCCGCTGGCGGCCGGTTCCTCCTGGCTCCCGTTCTACGGACAGGGGGTCGCGGCCACGAACCTCACCCGGGTCACGGTGGACGGCTCCAGCAACGCCCAGGACTGGCTCAAGGTCACCAGCAACCCGGCCGGAACCCCGGACGTGCTCTCCTTCGAGCGGATCGCGTACACGCACCCGGCATCCTGAGCGGGGCCGCAGCCGCCTGGGGGCGACCCGGAACAACGAACCGGCGCGACGAGCCGGAACAACAACGACGGAGGACGACGGCGGGAGGCCCCGCCGTCGTCCCCGGCATTCCGTCGGGGTCGTCAGACCATGCTGTCTTCCTTCTCGCGCTGTGCTGCGCGGACTGCCTGGGCGGGCGCCGCCGTGTGCGTGGAGTGCGGGGCGTGGGCGTGGTGCCCGAAGGGGTTGAAGCGACTGAGGGCGAGCTCGGCGAAGGCATAGGCGCTTTCGGCGTGTTCGGAGCGGTCCACGCCGGCGACCTCGTCTTCGTGGCTGACCCGGAATCCGACTGTCTTGTGGATGGCGAGGCCGATCACGGCCGTTCCGAGTCCGGACAATGCAACGGTGATGAGCACCGCGACAATCTGCGCGATGAGCTGGTGAAGGCCGCCGCCGTAGAAGAGGCCCCCGCCTTCGCCGTTGACCGGAAGGGCGATGAAGCCCAATGCCAGGGTGCCGAGGAGGCCGCCGCCAAGGTGGACCCCGACGACGTCGAGCGAGTCGTCGAAACCGAACTTGTACTTCAAGTCCACGAACACGGCGCAGGCCGCGCCGGCCAGCAGGCCCAGTCCCAGGGCGGCGAGGGGGCTGATGTTGGCGCACGACGGGGTGATCGCGACCAGGCCGGCGACGGCACCGGACGCCGCGCCGAGGGAGGTGGGGTGGCCGTGCCGGATCTTCTCGACCACGAGCCAGCTGATCACGGCTGCGGCGGGAGCGGCCAGGGTGTTGATCCAGATCAGGCCCGCCTGCTGCACGGTGGCGGCCGCGCCGGCGTTGAAGCCGAACCAGCCGAACCACAGGATGCCGGCGCCAAGCATGACGAACGGGATGTTGTGCGGGCGGTGGGCCGGGTCCTTGCCGAAGCCGTGCCGGTTGCCCAGGATCAGGACCAGGACGAGTGCCGCGGTGCCGGAGCTGATCTCTACGACGGTGCCGCCGGCGAAGTCGATGACCTGTCCGAAGAGGGAACTGACCGCACCGCCCGCGCTCATCAGGCCGCCACCCCAGACCATGAAGGCGAGGGGGCAGTACACGGCCGTGATCCAGATGGGGACGAAGATGGCCCAGGAGGTGAACTTGGTCCGGTCCGCGATGGCGCCGCTGATGAGGGCCACGGTGATGATGGCGAAGGTGGCGCTGTAGCCTGCCTTGATCAGGTCCGGTGAGCCGATGAGGTTGCTCAGTCCAAAGCTGGTGAACGGGTCGCCGACCACGCCGAGGATGCCCTTGCCGGTGGTCATGGAGTAGCCCCACAGGACCCAGACGACGCCGACGATCCCGACCGAGACAAAGCTCATCATCATCATGTTGAGCGCAGCCTTGGCCCGCGTCATGCCGCCGTAGAAGAGGCCCAGAGCCGGGGTCATGAGCAGCACGAGTGCCGCCGAGACCATCATCCAGATGCTTCCCGCAGTGAGTTCCACCTGCGTGTCCCTTCCTGTCGTACCGCCATACCGGGACATGTCGCCGCCGGCCCCCCGATCCGGATTCAATCCTCTCGGAGGCATGTTTCGGTTAAGGGGGAGAAAAGTTGCGGGCACGTTACAGGAATTGCCGCGGCGTGAAGATCACGTGACAGCCATGTTTCGGGGATGTTACCGGGGCCTCTCGGCCGGCCCGTCCGGAGGCGGTGGCGCGGGGCCGGATCCCCGGAATGGCGCGGGCCTGCGGGGGAGCGGGAGAACGTGTGCGGTGAACCGCGGAATTTCGAGTCCTGGCGGAGGAATGAAATTAATTGCTTGAATGTTCAATAAATATGGACTTTGGCATCTTCACCTTTGGCGAGCTCTCCCGGAACGTCAGCACCGGCAACGCGGTGTCCCCTCAGCAACGGCTGAAGGAAATCATCGAGCTCGCGAAGCTGGCCGACCAGGCGGGCCTCAGCTTCCTCGGGCTGGGGGAGCACCACCGGCGCGACTTCGCCCTGTCCGCCCCGGAAATCGTCCTGGCCGCGATCGCACGCGAAACCACCAACCTCCGGCTCAGTTCGGCCGTCACCGTGCTCTCCACCCAGGACCCCGTGCGGCTGTTCGAGCAGTTCGCGACCTTGGACCTGATCTCCGACGGCCGGGCCGAGATCATCGTGGGCCGCGGCGCCTTCGTGGAGTCCTACCCGCTGTTCGGCTATGAGCTTGACGATTACGACGCGCTCTTCGATGAGAAGCTGCGCCTGCTGCTGGAACTCCGGGACAACGCCGTCGTGAACTGGCGCGGAGACCTGACGCAGAGCATCCACGGCATGGACATTGTTCCCCGCCCGGTGCAGGACAAGCTGCCTCTCTGGGTGGGCGTGGGCGGCACCCCGGCGAGCTTTGCCCGTGCCGGGCGGCTGGGGCTGCCGCTGTTCGTCGCCCTGCTCTCCGGGCCGGAGCGCTTCCGCCGTCTCGTGGAGGTCTACCGCCAGGCCGCTGCCGACGCCGGCCACGACCCCGGCGGCTTGCAGCTCGGAGCAGGCGGACACTTCTATGTGGCGCCGACCTCGCAGCAGGCGCGGGAGACCTTCTCTCCCCCTACTACCGGGCTTATTTCGAGCAGAATATGCCGCGGCCGGTGGAGCACTTCCCGCGCTCCACCTTCAATGAATGGACCGAACCCGGCGGCGGGCTGCTGGTCGGGAGCCCACAGCAGGTTACCGAGAAGCTGCTGGAAATCCACCAGACCCTTGGCAACAGCCGGTACATGGCCCAGATCGGACTGGGCGGACTGCCGTTCGCGGAGACGGCGCGGTCCATCGAACTGCTGGCCACCGAAATTATGCCTGCCGTGAGCCGCGGGATTGGTGGTGCCGGAACCGGTGTTCCCCGCAGCTAGTGGACGGCGACATCCTCCGCATCCTGCGGCGCCACGAACTCGCACGAGCCCCCGTGGCGCTCAGGCTGGACGCAGGTGCGGCCGGTGGGAAGGTGGACATTTGCGCAGCGGCCGGCCATCGCGACGTCCTCGCGGACATGGAGGCTGCTCAGGTCGGGACGATCTTCGTGGTGTTCGTGCGCTCCGGTATCGCCGGACGCGCCGTGGTGGGGACTGTTCATGCCTGCGTGACTCCTTGGAGTGCCTGCGTTGCAGCAGGGGGATAGACAGTCTCAGTTGAGTCCGATGCCCAAGTGTCACACATCCCGGCCGCTACAGGAGGGGCAGCAGGGAAGTTTCTTGCGGGCTACGTCTGATCGATCGGGATCTCCAGGAAACCGCTGGCCTGCCGCCACGTGCTCTGGGTTCCAAGTTGCGTGCTGAGCTGCTGCATCCGGCTGGCGATGACGGGCGAACTTGCACCTGCCAGACGGGCCTGGAAATCGGTGATGACGGTCGGGTACAGCCGCAGCACGCGGGGCTGGCTTCCATCAGTCTCGAGCATGAAGATGAATGACCGGTCATTGCGTTCAACGGGATCCACGGCGTAGTCGTCCACGAAGTCCCCGGCGCTGTAGATGATCGGCCGGGTCCGGTGGATCCCGACGCCGCGGAAGATGTGCGGAGAGTGTCCGAACACGACGTCGGCCCCGGCGTCGATCAGCGCGCGTGCCAGGTCCTGGTGCTCGGGCGGGGCTTCGGAGCCCCAGTTGCCGCCCCAGTGTGCTGAAACGATGAGCAGCTGCGCGTGTGCCTTAGTCCGCCGGACCAAGTCCAATAGATTGGCCACCCTTTGTTCGTCCTCCACGGGGACATAGTGGATCCCGGGCGACGTATCGCTTGCCTCCCAGTCGGGCTCGTTGTCCGTGAAGGCAAGGAAGCCGACGGCGGCACCGGTCACCCGCCGCACGGCGGGCCGGTGGGCTGCGTCCCTATCCGTGCCGGCCCCCGCATGGAGGATGCCGGCGTCGTCGAGGGCCGGCAGCATTTCCCGGAACGCTTCTTCCCCGTAGTCCAGCACGTGGTTGTTGGCCAGTGACACGGCGTCGATTCCCGCAGCGAGGAGGCTCGCCACGTTCTTCAGGTCCGAGCGGAAGTGGAATACCTTTCCTGGCTCCGGTCTTCCGCCGTCCGCCAGAACGCATTCGAGGTTGGCGAACCGGATGTCGGCCCGCCGGAGGACGGCAACGGTGTCCCCCCACGGGTACGCCGGGGCGGCGGTCCTCAGGTGCTGGTTGACCAGCCGGCCGAGCATGACGTCGCCAATCAATGCAACCTGCATGGCCCACCCGCCTTCTGAGAGGTGCCGACGTTAGCTTTGGTAGCCTTCCACCTCGCTGACAGGGCGGGTCGCCGCCTCGTCCGGGTTCTCGCCGTAGTCCTTCTTCGCCCGCCGCTGCCGGAGCAGGTCCCAGCACTGGTCGAGCTGTTCCTCAATTTGCTGGAGCCTGAGCGGGTTGGGAACCTGGCCGGCCTTGACCTCGTTGGACGACTCCGCGTCTTCACGGAGTCCGTGCTCTTCCGCCACCAGTGCCCTGATGCGTTCCAGGATGTCTTCGTTGTCCACGGTGTCCTCTTCTCGTCCGGCGGTCATCCCTCCCCAGCGTACGGACGGGAATCGGCCCTGACCAGAGCTCAGCCCAGGAGCTCGTCCGCATAGCACCAGCGCCAGTCTTCGCCGGGTTCGATGCTCCGCATGACCGGGTGGCCGCTGGCCTGGAAGTGCTTGAAGGCATGGGTTGCGGGTGAGGAGTCACAGCAGGCCACGTTGCCGCACGCCACGCACATGCGCAGGTGCACCGGCGTCGTACCTTCCCGTGCGCAAGCAGCGCAGAAGGGGTCCTGCGGGGCCGAAGGGTTCCGGGCGGCCTCAAGGTGTTCACAGATGCCGCCCGGGCGTGCGATCCCCTCGCCGCCGCCACCGCCGGCAAGATCCGGTTCCTCCAGCGTGACATCGAGCATGGACTCCTCGACGTCGAGCCGGTCGAGCACCTCGCTCAGGACCTCGTGGGCGTACGCGCCGCCGCGCCGCAACTCCAGGACTTTAGCGCGCTCGGCCTCCAGCATGGCAAGCCGGAGCTGCGCGTAGCGCTGGCTGGGCGTGGTGGCCTCGGCTGAGGGGCGGCCGAGCCGCTCCCAGGCCGCCAGCCCGCGTTCCTGGGTGCGCCGCTTGAGCATCGCCACGACTTCCGGGGGATCGTTGTCCGTGCGAATCTCCTGCAGGCGTTGCACTCCGGCGGCCGTTGCCAGCTGCATGAGCGAGGCCTGGTTCAGGGCGTCCTCGCGCCGATCCGGCCCCTGGACCCTCAGCATCCGGACCAGGGCCGGCAGCGTGAAGCCCTGCAGCGCGAGGGTGCCGCCCACCACCACGAGCGCTGCAAGGATCAGCACCGAGCGGTGTTCCAGATCGGCCGGCAGAACCAGCACGGCGGCAAGAGTCACCACACCGCGCATACCGGCCCAGGACACGATCGCCGGGAACTGCCACGGGGGTGCGGGGTCGTTGCGCCGGACGGCCGGAATCAGCCGGGGCAGGTAAGTGGCCGGGAACACCCATAGCGGGCGCAGTACAAGCACCGCCAGGAGAACCACCGCGCAGCCGATCCAGATCCGGGCTGGCCCCAGCGAATCATCCTGGACGCCTTCGATGATGGTGCGGACCTGCAGCCCAATGAGGAGGAAGACGGAATTCTCCAGCAGGAACTGGACCGTGTTCCAGTTGCTGCGCTGGCTGAGCCGCGCCGCCCCGTTCGGCATTGAGGGCGCCTTGGTCCCCATGATCAGCCCGGTCACGACGACGGCGAGAACGCCCGAGGCATGGATGGCCTCGGCCGGCAGGTAGGCGACCAGGGGTGCTATCAGGGAGGTGGAGGTGTTGATGGCCACGTTGCGGATGCGTTTGCGCAGCTCGGTGAGGACGAAGGCTGCGGCAACGCCGACTACGAGGCCGCCGCCGGCCGCGAGCACGAACCCGCCGCCGATTTCCGCCGCGGAGACCGTGCCCGAAATCGCGGCGATGGCAGCGCGGAGGCAGACGAGCGCTGTGGCATCGTTGACCAGCGATTCACCCTCCAGGATGCTGACGATCCGGCGGGGCATGCCCACCTTCCGCGCGATGGCGGTCGCGGCCACGGCGTCCGGCGGTGCGACGACGGCACCGAGGGCCAAGGCGGCGGCCAGCGGAATTTCGGGAAACAGCCACTCGACCACGAATCCGACGCTGACGGTGCTGAAGATGACGTAGCCGACCGAGAGCAGGCCGATGGAACGGCGGTTCGAGCTGAAATCGAACAGCGAGGTCTGCAGCGCGGCGGCGTAGAGCAGGGGCGGCAGGAGACCTACAAGCACCAGCTCCGGATTCAGCTCGATCCTGGGGACAAACGGCAGGAAGGAACAGGCAACCCCGGCCAGCACCAGCAGCAGCGGGACGGAGACGTTGATCTTGCGGCCCAACGCACTGCCGGCGCACACGATGGCAACGAGGGCCAGCAGTCCCAAAGCGACGTCCATTGAGCCATTGTGTCAGTTGCCCGATCCTGGCGGTCCCCGCGCATCATCAGCTTGCTTATTATTTTGCAGCTTCCTAGAGTTGTTCCTGTAAGCCATCACAGTCTCCGCGTGGGAACCATGGACGGCGAAGCGCCCCTCGTGGATCCTCGCCCAGCAAGAGGAGGACACATGTCAGGACACAACATTGCAGGTAAGAAAGTCGCTTTCCTGTTGACCGACGGCGTGGAGCAGGTGGAGCTGACCAGCCCGTGGAACGCCGTGAAGGAAGCCGGCGGGGAACCAACCCTGGTGGCTCCCAAGAGCGGAAAACTGCAAGGCTACGACGGCACCGAAAAAGGCAGCACGTTCGCCGTCGACATCACCGCCGCGGACGCCAACGCGGCCGACTTCCACGCACTCGTGATTCCCGGTGGGGTCGTGAATGCCGACCACCTCCGCGTCGACAAGGACGCCCAGGCTTTCACCCGGGCCTTCTTTGAACAACACAAGCCTGTGGCCTCCATCTGCCACGGACCCTGGCTGCTCATCGATGCCGGCGTCATCAGCGGCCGGAATGTGACGTCCTACCACACGCTGCGGACGGACCTCACGAATGCCGGCGCCCATTGGACCGATGAGGAAGTGGTGGTGGACCAAGGTCTGGTCACGAGCCGCAACCCGCATGACCTTCCTGCCTTCAACGACAAACTGCTCGAGGAAATCGAAGAAGGCGAGCACGCGGGCCAGACTTCCTGACCCGGGGTCCCGCGCTCCTTCCCGGTTGCTCTGCGACCCGGCCGCGGCGAGTCCCGGGTTTCCGGCCTTTCCACGGCCCGGCGCCAAGCCCGGCCCCGAGTAACCGGGCAGGAGCGCAGACCCACCCCGCCCGTGGCCTCGTGGGCGCCGCAGCCGGGTGAAGACACCTACCCGCGGCAGCGCCTTTGGGGCAGGATATGCGCTGTAAACAAGTACCGAATCGCTGCAAGGAGTCCGGACATGACCACGCTCAACCCCTACCTCGGCTTCCGCGACAACGCCAAGGAAGCCATGGCCTTCTATCATTCGGTGTTCGGCGGTGAGCTGAATATGAGCACGTTCGCCGAGTACCACGCCAGCGAGGACCCTGCGGAGCAGGACAAGATCATGCACGCCATGCTGACCACCGAACACGGCATGGTGCTGATGGGTGCGGACACACCCAATAGCATGGATTACACCCCCGGCAACAACTTCTCCGTGTCGCTCAGCGGCTCCGACGAGGCCGAGCTCCGGAGCTACTTCGACAAGCTCGCCGACGGCGGCGCCGTGGCCATGCCCTTGGAGAAGGCGCCCTGGGGCGACACTTTCGGCATGTGCAAGGACAAGTTCGGCGTGGACTGGCTGGTCAACATCGCCCCTGCCGCAACGTAGGGCGCGCAACGTCGCGGGCGACGCGGCCGCACGGCGGGTGTCCGCGCGAAGCCGCAACATAGCGCGCGCAAGAGTTTATCCCGGCCTGCCCCCGCTGCCGCCGTCCTCTGGCGCGCTGCCGGAGGCCGGGCGTATGCTCGCGCCCATGGGACACGATCCAGTGGTGGCGAATCCGAAACTCTACCGGGTGGCCTTCGAAAACGAGCGGGTGCGGGTTCTCGAGTACAAGGACGAGCCGGGCGACAGGACCGTTCCGCACAGCCATCCCGACAGCGTCATGGTCACGCTCAGCAGCTTCCGGCGGCGGCTGTCCGGGCACGGCGAGAACGTCGACGTCGAACTGCCCGCCGGCCTGGCGCGCTGGCTCCCGGCCCAGGACCACGCCGGAGAGAACATCGGGGACACCGGAACGCACACCCTGTTCATCGAGCTTAAGGGGGACGGGCACGCCGGCCCGGCCCCCGCCGGCTCTCCAGGGCCCCTCGGGCCGGCCTCCGGCTGACTGAACTCTTCCGCCGTATCGGCGGTTCCCTGAGTGTTCCCCGGCCCGGCGGCCGCGGCTATCCTTAAGCTGGCCGGGACACCGCATGATCGGGTCTATCCTGCCTGGCCGAGAGAGGCATGCCATGACCGAGAAACTGCACCTCACCCCCGAGGACCAATTCCCCGAAGACCTGAGCAAGGTGGCGGACAAGGAGCTGCAGGTCCTCGACAGCCAGGTCCAGCGCCAGCTGGACTACGAATATGTGGTCGAAGGCGAGCCCAACCCGGAGACCGAGTTCCGGCACTATGACCTCGACGAGGAATTCACCGAGCGGGACAAGCGCGGGAACTGACCGCCCCTAACGCGATTGGTAGCTGGGCAGCGGGCCTGTCGCGTTCGGTACTTCGTCAGCATGCTTACTATACTGGGCTGATAACTCCGTATAGAAACGAGCATCGCATGACTTCGGCCGCTGCCACGCGTTCCCTTCCGTATCCGCTGGGCGTCACGCTGAGGGACGGCGGCGCCAATGTTGCCATCTACTCCCAGACGGCCGACGCAGTGGAAATCTGCACCTTCGACGGCGACGGCGCCGAGACCCGCATTGCATTGCCGGAGCGGACCGGACACGTGTTCCATGGCATGGTCCCCGGGATCGAAGTCGGCACCCGCTACGGCATCCGCGTCGACGGCGCCTGGAACCCCGACGCCGGGTTGCGGCACAACGTCAACAAGCTGCTGCTGGATCCCCACGCCACCGCGATCGAGGGCGGCTATGACTGGGGCCAGGCCGTCTTCGCCCACGATCTGAACAACCCGGCCGAGTTCGACGCCACGGACTCGGCCGCTTCGGCGCCCCGCTGCGTGGTCACGGACCCGTCCTTCGATTGGGACGAAGGTGCCGCGGACGTCCCGCCGCGCATACCGCTCGCCGAGACTGTGGTCTACGAGGTCCACGTCAAGGGCTTCACGCAGCAGCACCCGGACGTCCCGGAGGACGTCCGCGGCACCTATGCCGGCCTGGCGCACCCCGCAGCCATCAAACACCTCACGGACCTTGGCGTGACCGCCGTCGAACTGCTGCCGGTGCACCAGTTCGTCCAGGACAGCCACCTGGAAGAGAAAGGCCTGCGCAACTACTGGGGCTACAACAGCATCGGATTCTTCGCCCCGCACGGCGACTACAGCTCCGCCGGCGACGGCGGCGGCCAGGTCGCGGAGTTCAAGGCCATGGTCAAGGCCCTCCACGCGGCCGGGCTGGAAGTCATCCTCGACGTCGTCTACAACCACACCGCCGAGGGCAACCACATGGGCCCCATGCTGTCCTTCAAGGGCATCGACAACGCCGCCTACTACCGCCTGGTGGAGGGGGAGGAGTCCGCGTACTTCGATACGACCGGAACGGGAAACAGCCTCAACGTGGGCCACCCGGCGGCGCTCGGTCTCATCATGGACTCGCTGCGCTACTGGGTCACGGAAATGCACGTGGACGGGTTCCGCTTCGACCTGGCCACCACACTGACCAGACAGGACGGCAGCGCCGAGTTGCACAGCGCCTTCCTCACCCTGATCCAGCAGGACCCGGTCCTGGCCCCGGTCAAGATGATCGCCGAACCCTGGGACACCGCCGGCTACCAGGTGGGCGGGTTCCCGGCCGACTGGTCCGAGTGGAACGGCAAGTTCCGCGACGACGCCCGCGAGTTCTGGCACGGCGGCGAGAATTTGCTTGGAGACTTCGCCCAGCGCTTCCTCGGCAGCCCGGACGTCTACGAAGGCAGCCGCCGTGCCCCGGTATCCAGCGTCAACTTCATCACCGCGCATGACGGTTTTACGTTGGCGGACCTCACGGCCTACGACGAGAAGCACAACGAAGCGAATGGTGAGGACAACAACGACGGCGAGAGTGACAACCGCTCGGCCAACCACGGCATCGAGGGCCCCACCGATGATCCCGCCGTCACCGAACTCCGCGGCCGCCAGCGCCGGAACTTCCTGGCGACCCTGCTCCTGTCCACCGGCGTGCCCATGATCCTGGGCGGCGACGAAATGGGTCGGACCCAGGGCGGGAACAACAACGCGTACTGCCAGGACGACGAGATCTCCTGGTTTGACTGGAACAAAGTCGACGCCGGACTCCTCGAGTTCACCACGGAACTGATCACGCTCCGCCGCGAGAACCCCGCACTCCGCCCGGACTGGTTCCGCCACGCACCGGAGGCTGGCAGTGCCGACTCAGTCCGGGTGCTCCGCGCCGACGCCGAGGGCTTCAGCGAAGAGGACTGGACGGCAGACCACCGCGCCATCGCGTTCGTGCTGGAGCACGAGGGCGCCGACGCATTCGCCGTACTGTTCAACGCCGCCGAAAACGGCGTCGAATTCACCGTCCCGGCAGCCCCGCAGCAGGAGTGGGAGCTGGTGCTCTCGACCGACCCGGAACAGCAGGCACACCCGCCGGTGAGCACCCTGATCGTGCGCGACCGCTCAGTCACTGTCCTGCGGTCCCGCGCATAGCGGCCCTTCCGTGGCGCAGCCGCAATGCTGCGCCACGGAACCTTCCGCCCTTTGGGGGGAGATATTCAACGTCGGAAGGTACTGTCAGTCAATGCCCCGTTCAATTCCCAATGACCCTGTGTGCCACGAGATCGAGGTCAGCGGACACATCGGCCAGGTGTTCGCCTCCCGGCGGGAGGCCGGCAGCGGTCCAGGCGCGGCGGCACAAAGCGGGACCGGCGACCAGCCGGGCGCCGCACCCGCCGTCGTCCTCATCCACGGGATCGGCGCCTCGCACCGCTACCTGCGGCGGCTCCACGGGCTGCTGGCGGCATCAGCCGACACCTACTCGATCGACCTGCCCGGCTTCGGGGCCACGCCCCGGCCCGAGCATCCCCTGACAGTGGCCGACCACGCCACCTACATCGTGGGTGCCATGGAACAGCTCGGCGTCCGGGAGTTCGTGGCCGTGGGGCACTCGATGGGGGCACAGTTCGCCGTCGAGGCGGCGATCCAGCAGCCGGAACGGATCCCGCACGTGGTCCTGATGGGGCCGGTGGTCGATTCCAGGCGCCGGACAGTGCCGCAGCAGGCCCTGGCCCTCGGCCTGGACTGCCTGTTCTTCGAGAGCCCCTCCTCGAACATCCTCGTCTTCACTGACTACCTGCGCTGCGGTCCGTCCTGGTACCTCGAGACCCTGCAGGTCATGATGAACTACCCCACGGAAGAGCGCATCACCGGCGTGAAATCGCCGGTCCTGGTGCTGCGGGGCGCCCACGATCCGGTCGCCACCGCCGGCTGGTGCCGCCGGCTGGCCGGGCGGGCCACAGCGGGGCGGTTCCTCGAAATCCAGGGAACCGGGCACGTCGTGCAGCACAACCGTGCCGTTGAGGTCGCCGGGGCCATCGCGTCCTTCGCCGGCCTTGTCCCGGCCAGGGAGACCCCGCAGGAGTTCACGGCGTAGGAGCGCCGCAAGAGGGCGTTCAGGCGTCGAAATGGTTATATACAGCCGAATCCGGACCTTTTGGACGGGCAATCCGGCATCCGCCCTGTGACGCATTCGGGGACGCGTTCAGCATGAAGACGTACGCTGACGGTAACTTAACTTTTCCGAACGGATGCAGCATGTCAGAGCTCGACGTCCAGGAGTCGCACTCCCTCGCGCTGGCAATCGCCGACGCCGCCGGGATCCCCGCCGGTACCGTGCTGGACCAGCTGGGATCCGGCGTGAACGGACTCACCGCCGCGGAGGCGGATAAACGGCTCGTGGAGCTCGGGCCGAACGCTGTTCGCACCCATGAGGCCAGCGGCTGGGCGGTGCTGGGCCGGCAGTTGCGCAGCCCCATCCTGATCCTCCTGCTCATCACGGCCGCCCTCTCCCTGTTCCTCGGGGACGCTACGAACTCGATCGTGATCGGGGTGATCCTGCTGGTCAGCATCGGCTTGGGATTCAGCAACGAATTCCGGGCCGAACGCGCTGCCGAGGCCCTGCATTCGCGTGTCACCCACCGCGCTGTCGTCGTCCGCGACGGGACCGTCCGCGAAGTCGACGTTACCGATCTCGTGCCCGGCGACATCGTGCATCTGGGGATCGGCGCGATCATCCCCGCCGACATCCGGCTGCTGAGCGCGAAGGACCTTCTGTGCGATGAAAGCATCCTGACCGGGGAATCGCTGCCCGTCGCCAAGGACCCCGCGCCGGTACCCGGAGGCGCGGCGCTGGCGGACCTGACCTGCTGCCTCTTTATGGGAACCATAGTCCAGTCCGGCAGCTGCACCGGGGTGGTGGTCGCCACCGGCGGACGGGCCGAATTCGGCAGGATCGCCCTTGGCCTCGGTGAGCGACAGCCCCAGACTGAGTTCCAGCTGGGCCTCAAACGCTTCTCGTTCCTCTTGCTGCAGGTGGCGATCGGACTCACGTCGCTCATTTTCGTCGCGAACCTGCTGCTGCAACGGCCCGTGATCGAGTCGCTGCTGTTCTCGCTGGCAATCGCCGTGGGGATCACCCCGCAGCTGCTGCCTGCGGTGGTCAGTACCAGCCTGGCGACGGGAACCCGCCAACTGGCGAAACGGAAGGTCCTGGTCAAACGCCTGGTCTGCATCGAGGACCTCGGCGACATGGACATCCTGGTCACGGACAAGACCGGGACGCTGACCGAGGGCAGGATCAGCTTCACCGCTGCGCTGCCCGCGGGCGCCAAGTCCACTCCCGGCGAACTGCTCACCCAGGGACTGCTCGCGACCGAGGCCGAATACGCCGAAGCAAAACTGTCCACCGTGGGATTGAACCCGCTGGACGCCGCGCTGTGGGCGTCAGCTGACGCGGCAGCCTTCGACCCGTCGCGCTACGACCGCGTGGACGTCATCGACTTCGATCATCAGCGGCGCCGGACCAGCGTGCTGGTCCGGGAGGACGGCGGTGCCGCCCGCCTGGTCACGAAGGGCTCGCCGGAAGAGGTCCTCGCGCTGTGCGTGGACACCCCGCCCGGGGTTCAGCGGATGCTGGATGAACAGTTCGACGCCGGGTCCCGGGTGGTGGCCGTCGCGAGCCGCCCGGCCGGGGGACTGGTGGATCTGACGCCGGCTGACGAGAAGGATCTGACCCTGTCCGGATTCCTCATCTTCCTGGACCGGCCCAAGGCCAATGCCCGGGAGTCGCTGGATCAGCTGGCGGCGCTCGGCATCACGGTCAAGATCGCCACGGGCGATAACGCCAAGGTTGCCGAAAAGGTCTGCGACGAACTCGGCGTGCTCTCTGGCGGAACGCTCAGCGGTGCGGTGGTGGAGGCGATGTCGGACGAGGAGCTCAGTGCCGCGGCCCGGGAGGCGAGCATTTTCGCGCGCGTCTCGCCTGAGCAGAAGGCGCGGATCATCCGGCTGCTGCGGCAGAGCGGGGGCGCAGTCGGTTTCATGGGCGACGGCGTCAACGACGCGCTGGCGCTGCATGCCGCGGACATCGGCATCTCCGTGGACAGCGCCACCGACGTGGCGAAGGACGCTGCCGACGTCGTGCTGATGGACAAGGACCTGGGCGTGCTGGCCGAGGGCGTCATGGAAGGGCGGCGGATCTTCGCCAACACCATCAAGTACGTCCTCATGGGGACGTCCAGCAACTTCGGCAACATGTTCAGCGCCGCCACGGCCTCGGTGGTCCTGAGCTTCCTGCCCATGCTGCCGGGGCAGATCCTGTTGAACAACCTGCTTTACGACACAGGCCAGCTCGCCATCCCCGGTGACCGCGTGGACAAGGAGCAGCTGGTAGCGCCCTCGCACTGGAACATCGCCTTCATCCGGCGGTTCATGTTCCTCTTTGGCCCCATCAGCTCGCTCTTTGACTTCGCCACGTTTGCCCTGATGCTGTTCGCGTTCAACGCCGTCCCCGGGGAATTCCGGGCAGGATGGTTCATCGAGTCCATCGCGACGCAGACGCTGATCATTTTCGCCATCCGGACCCGGCGCGTCCCGTTCTTCCGCAGCCGGCCGTCCATCGGCCTGCTCAGCGCCTCCCTGGGCGTGGTGGCACTGGGCGTGTTCCTCCCGCTTTCTCCGCTGGCCGGAGTACTCGGGTTCGACCCGTTGCCCGTGCCGTTCTTCCTGGCCCTGCTCGGAATGACCGTGGTGTATCTGGTCCTGGTGGAAACGGCCAAACGCTGGTTCTTCGCCCGTGCCGCACAGCAGCCTGCCGCCGCCCGGCCCGCCGCTGTCCGGCGCCGCGGCCCGAGCCACCACATCAGCCGCCGGGCCGCACGCTTCAGCATCCCGGAGGCCAGGCCGCTGCTCGTCAACCGGGGCCCGGGCCGGCGCCGCCGACGCAAAACCGGGCATAAAGGCCCTCACCCGTCCAAGGTGATGGGCGGATAGTTGGAGGGAGCGGCCGCCCGGTCCGTTCCCCGGCTTAAGGAACAAGTGACTGATGAGGCCGACGGCCGAGGTTTCGACTGGAAAGCCAAACTGATGAGCATCTTTGCAGACAGGGTCGACGCCGGCCGGCAACTGGGCAGGCGTCTGGCGGAACTCCGCGGCCAGGACATCGTGGTCCTGGGCCTACCCCGAGGCGGCGTCCCCGTCGCCTTCGAGGTGGCCGCGGCCCTGGACGCGCCCCTGGACGTGATCGTGGTGCGGAAGCTGGGACTTCCCTACCAGCCCGAGCTCGCGATGGGGGCGATCGGAGAAGGCGGCGCGCGGGTCCTGGATCAAGAGGTCCTGGCGCACGCGAGGGTGGACGAGAACGAACTCCAGGCTGTCGAGGACCACGAGCGGGCGGTGCTGGAAAACAGGGTGGTCCAGTTCCGGAAGGGCCGGACCCGCCAGGACCTCACCGGACGGATCGCGATCATTGTCGACGACGGGATCGCCACCGGCTCGACGGCCCGGGTGGCGTGCCGGGTGGCCCGGACGCTGGGCGCCGCACGGGTAATCCTTGCCGTCCCCGTGGCCCCCGCCGAGACCCTCGCGAACCTGACGGAACCGGACGAGGTGATCTGCCTGGCCACGCCCCGGCAGTTCACCGCCGTCGGCTACCACTACCGTGACTTCTCGCCGACCGAAGACGACGAGGTGGTCCAGCTGCTCGACCTCGCGGCCAAACGCCTGCAGGACGCGCCCCCGACTTCCCGGAACGCCCGCGCCGCCCAGGCCCACAGTGCCGCGGATATAGACGAAGAAGTGGAAATCCCGTCACGCGGGGTGCGGCTCCAGGGCCAGCTGCACCTGCCGGTTCCGGCCAAGGGGGTGGTGCTGTTCGCCCACGGAAGCGGCAGCGGCCGCCACAGCCCGCGGAACCGCTACGTGGCCGGCGTGCTCCAGCAGGCCGGGCTTGGCACGTTACTGCTGGATCTGCTGACCCCGGTGGAGGAGCGCTACCGTGCCAACGTCTTCGACATCGAACTCCTGGCCCGCAGGCTGTCTTCGGCCACGGACTGGCTCGCGGCAAGGGCGGACACCGCCCACTCCAAGGTGGGCTACTTCGGTGCAAGCACGGGCGCCGGAGCCGCGCTGTGGGCAGCTTCCGAACCGTCCGCCCGGATCGCCGCCGTCGTATCCCGCGGCGGCCGGCCCGACCTCGCGGGCCCCCGTCTCTCAGCCGTGACCGCACCGACGCTCCTGATAGTCGGCAACTTCGATTACGAGGTCCTGGAGCTCAACCGCAAGGCCAAGGCGATGCTGCGGTGCCCCAACCAGCTGGCCGTGGTGCAGGGCGCCACCCACCTGTTCGAAGAGCCGGGCACGTTGGCAGCGGCCGCCATCCTCGCGAGGGACTGGTTCGCTCAATACCTACTGGCGCCGGACACCAGGTCTCGGGCGTAACCCCGTCCCGGGCCAACCATGCGGCACACCCGGACGGCCGCCGTTGTCCGAACCGGGACGCCTGAACCCTCAGGCGCCGTGCGCTTTCCCGTGGCTGCCATGACGGGAGTGATAGGCGCTGGCGCGATAGGCGTAAACAAGCAGCGCCACGCCTGCCGCCACCAGCAGTACCGGGACCACGAAGTCCACCGCCGATAGAAGTGCCGTCGCCTGAAGGGCAAAAACCAGGCCCATCAGGCCTAGGACGGCTGCCGGAATCAGCGGCCACCTCATCCGCGTTGCCGGCACTGGTTCATTCGTCGCGGACCACCCTGAAGCGGCGGGGCCGGGCTGCGCCGACCACGGCAGGGGGGACTGGGGTCCAGGCCTACCCGGCACTGGCCCCGCTGCGGGACTGCCGGGGTGGACGGGAACATGGACCGGCACCAAGGCGAGCACCGCGAACGTGGCGGCCAGGCCCAGGAACAGGACGGCGGCCACCGGCATGCCCTGCAGCTCCGGCGGGAGTAGCACGATCAGCGCCAGGGTGAGCATGACCCCGCAGGGAATCAACGCCCACCAGTTGGCGCGCTCGCGGAGGTACACTGCGCCGAATCCGGCCCCCATGAACAGGAACAGGAAGGCCCCGGCACGGTCAGCGGCCGGGCCGGCCCAGAACCGGGAGACCAGGATGACCGCGGAGAGTCCAAGGAAGACAGAACCGGGGATGGCCGCCCACCAGTTGCTCCTGCTGCGCACGAACTGCCCGAGGAACACGACGCCGGCCGCGCCGAAGATCAGCGGCCACACCAGGGCGGCGCTGTCCAGAACCCCGAGCAGGTCCAGAAGCATCAGGATGCCTGCCACCATCAGGACGATGCCTGCGACGATGCTGCTTCTTGACGATTTCACCGTCTGCCTCCCGGTCCCGCGGGGCGGTTGTCCGCCCCCCTTATCTAGTCAGGTTAGGTCCGCGGATCGGGACGGTGTAGGGCCCAAAGTCATGCAGGCCGAGAGGCGCGGTGCGGCCCAGCTGCAGCCCGGCCCTTGGTCCGGCGGCCCTCTGCCCGGGACCGTATCCCCAAGAGCATGCGGCGTTCCATCAGGAACTGCACGGGTTCCAGGAGCGGGCGGAGGGCAACGCCCCAAACGATGGGGGCATAGTCGTACCGGGTCCGCGACAGGAGCCGGGTGGTGTGGGTGTTGACCGGCCGCAAGACAAAGGTCCAGCCGAGCTCCAGCCGCGGGGACGTCATCGGGCCGCCCGACGCCGAGATCTTCCCGCTGCGCGGATCCATCACCCCGCCGAGGCCCAGCGCCGCCTCGGCATCCAGCAGCCGCACGGGCAGTCCGACGTCGGGCGCCAGCGGAATGCTGTCGCCAACGCGCAGCTGCTGGAATTCCGGGAGGATCCGGTCGGCGCTGCAAATACCGAGGCCCACGGCGTCTTCGAGCCAATCGTAGGAGTACATGCCGCCCCGGCCGGCGCCCAGCTGGATGAGCCAGGGCCAGACGTGCGAGACTGGCGCCGCGATGGTGACGGCGCGGGTGCTTTGCATGCGCGGTACGGGAACGAGATCGTCCCCCGGCAGCGGACCTGCCGCTTCCTGTGTGGTCGCGCCCCAGCGGAGGAGCCAAGGCCGGAGGGCGAGGACGTACGTTGCTCCTGCTGCCGCCGCGGCCAGTGCCGCCAGCGGACCGCGCAGCCGGACGGGGGCGTGCAGGCTGGTCATCGGATGTCCCCTTTGTGATGCCGGTTCTGATACGGCCAGCGCGCACGGCGGGACGGGACCCGGACGCCGGTGCACGCCAAGCGCCGCTATGTCAGGCTTGCTGCCCGCCGGATTCCTGGCCAACCACCAGCACGGGGCAGTGGGCGTGCGCCGCGCAGGCAGAGCTGACCGACCCCATGACCTGCGACAGGAAACCGCCCTGCCCGCGTCTTCCCACCACGAGCATCTGGGCATCCTGGCTTTCATCAACGAGAACCTTGGCCGGCGGCCCGAACTTCACCGACCGGGTGAGCCCCTCCGGACGCGAGTCCCCGAAGGCACGCTCAAGGGCCTGGTCCACGAGGCGTTTGGCGGTCTCCTCCAGCTGCGTGGTGGTGGGGGTGCTCTCCTCCGGGAGATGGGACGCCAGGAAGAAATCCGAGGTGCCCAGGCACGTGACCACCTCCAGCGGAGCGTTCAAACTGCTGGCCACGCGCCCGGCGAGCCGGAGGGCCGTCGTGGAAAACTCGGAACCGTCCACGCCCACGACTATGCGCTGATCACCGTTCATGGCCCCAGCCTGCCCCTCGCGGTCCGGAGGCGCCTAGGGCCAAAAGTCACCGTGCCGCTGTCCCGCGGCCGGGTCCGGACTCGCCGGGCCGGGGCTGCGCAGGACCCGCGGCCACCTTTAGGGTGGTACAACGACCACCCTAAGGAGATCCTGATGAGAGTTGCTGTTACCGGAGGAAGCGGAAAGCTGGGCCGGAGCGTCGTCCGGCGGCTGAGCGAGGACGGCCATGAAGTCACCAACCTGGACCGCGCCGGAGAGCGCGGGCGCGGCTACACCGAAGTGGACCTGCGCAACTACGGCCAGGTGGTGGACGTGTTCCTGGGCCTGGAGGACCGGCACGCCGGCTTCGATGCCGTGGTGCACCTGGCTGCTATCCCGGCGCCCGGCCATGCCCCCGACGCCGCCACGTTCGAGAACAACATGCAGGCCACCTACAACGTGTTCCAGGCGGCCCGCCGGGCCGGGATCAAGAAGATTGTGTATGCCTCCAGCGAGACGGTGCTGGGACTGCCGTTCGACGTCGACCCTCCCTACATCCCCGTCGACGAGGACTACCCCGCCCGGCCGGAAAGCACGTACTCGCTGGTCAAGCACCTTGAAGAACAGATGGCCATCCAGCTCACGCGCTGGGACCCGGAGCTGAGCATCACAGGCCTGCGGTTCTCCAACGTGATGGATCCGGAGGACTACGAGGCCTTCCCCGCCTTCGATGCCGACGCGACGCTGCGCAAGTGGAACCTGTGGGGCTACATCGACGGCCGCGACGGCGGGCAGGCCGTGGCACGGGCGCTGGAGAACGCCAAGCCCGGCTTCGAGGCTTTCATCATCGCCAACGAGGACACCGTGATGAGCCGCTCAAGCGCCAGCCTGGCAGCCGAGGTGTTCCCGAACGTCAAGGTGGTCAAGGATCTTGGCGAGCACGAGACCATGCTCTCGATCGACAAGGCCAAGCGCCTCCTGGGCTACGCCCCCGAGCACAGCTGGCGGGCCTACCACTCGAACCGCACTTCCCCCACGGAAGACTGACCCCCTAAGACTAAGGAGCTCCATGCAATACCGCACATTGGGCAACAGCGGCGCCATCGTCTCCAACTATGCGCTGGGCACCATGACCTTCGGCGCTGAAGCCACCGAAGAGCAGTCCCGCGCCATCCTCGACGACTACCTCACGGCCGGCGGCAACTTCATCGACACCGCCGATGTCTACAGTTCCGGCGTCTCCGAGGAGATCATCGGGCGCTGGCTGGCCGAACGGCCGGAGGCCCGGGACAACGTGGTGCTCGCCACCAAGGGCCGGTTCCCCATGGGGACGGCCCCGAATGACGTCGGCACCTCCCGCCGGCACCTGACCCGGGCGCTCGATGACTCACTGCGCCGGCTGGGGGTCGAGCAGATCGACCTCTACCAGCTCCACGCCTGGGACCCGATCACGCCGCTTGAGGAGACCCTGCGTTTCCTGCACGACGCCGTCAGCAGCGGAAAGATTGCCTACTACGGGTTCTCCAACTTCCTGGGCTGGCAACTGACCAAGGCCGTCCACCTGGCGAAAGCCCACGGCTGGAGCGCCCCGGTGACCCTGCAGCCGCAATACAGCCTGCTGGTTCGCGAGATCGAATCCGAGATCGTGCCGGCCTCGCTCGACGCCGGAATCGGGTTGCTGCCCTGGTCGCCGCTGGGCGGCGGCTGGCTCTCGGGCAAGTACAAACGCGACGAGCCGCCCACCGGCGCCACACGCCTGGGCGAAAACCCGGACCGCGGCATGGAGGCGTGGAAGGCCCGGAACGCTGACGCCCGCACCTGGGAGGTCATTGAGGAAGTGGAGGAAATCGCCGGCCGCCACGGCGTGAGCGCGTCGCAGGTGGCGCTGGCCTGGCTGGCCGACCGACCTGCCGTGACGTCGGTGATCCTGGGCGCCCGGACGACTGCCCAGCTCGCCGACAACCTCGCGGCAGCGGATCTCGTCCTCACCCCGGGGGAGACGGAGCGGCTGACCGAGGCCAGCCGCCCGCGCGTCGGGGTGTACCCGTACGGGCCGATGGCGCACGAGCAGCGCAGCAGGAAACTCGAAGGCGGCCGCTAAACCGGCAACGCGGGGTCACTTAGCGCGCCTGTCCCACCGCGGATGGGCGCGGAGTGATCCCGCGTTGGCCGTGAGGGCAAAAAAGGTCCCGGGCGGCGAGTCAAAGCTCAGCTGCCCGGGACCTGGCTTGTTGCGGCTCTCCCGGTGTCGGCCCTAGTGAAGGAGCTCTCGGGTCGTGCCGAAGGGCACCTGGTCCGAAAGCGCCGCGGTGTAGTGGCCCGGCTTGTGGCGCGTCAGCAGGATGCCGTGGGTGCCGGTGGCCATCGCGATCTGCTGCAGGCCCCGTACGGCGTCGTTGAGACGCTCGTCCAGGATCCGCCGGTTGTCGACTTGGATCTCAATGCACTCGGTAGCTGTGGTCATAGCACGATCTTTCTTGGAGTTTCTATCTCTGGCCCCAATAGCTGCAGGAACACTAACGTCATATTTATGGGGCCGTCAAATCCGGGTCAGGCCCCGGTGCGGGGCAAAATCTCCCCGGCAGCACGGCGCACCGCCTCGACCTGCGGATACACAGATTTCCGACACCTGCAGGCCGGACCGGCACCCGCAAGACCGCAGAACGGGGATAATCTTCAGCGGGGGATATCCATAGAGTGCAGAGGCGGGACGGGACCATGGCAGAGGATCAAACAGGGAAGCCGCAGGGCTGGTGGGCGACGTTCCACGAGAAGTTCGTCGTGGAGGAGCGCTTCATGAGCGGACCGGCACGCAGGAACCTCTACCGCATCGCCATTGCCCTCATGATGGCCGGCGCCGTGTTGTTCGCCGTGATCCTCACCGGCGTGCTCCAGCACGGCGGTATTTCGGCGGGCGATGAGCCCGTACGGAGCTGGCTCGTGACCCTCCGCGGGGAACCCACCACCACCATCATGATCCTTCTCGCGATCGTCTTTGGCCCCATCGGCCTGCCGATCATTGTGCTCGTGGTCACCGTGGCCTGGGGGATCCTGGCCAAGCACGCCTGGCGGCCGATGCTGCTGGCCGGCGCCATGCTGACCGGCGTCATCCTCGCCCAGGTCATCGGCCACATCGTCGAACGCCACCGTCCCCCGGAGAATCTGATGCTCTTCGGCGCCGACTCCACGTTCTCTTTCCCGTCCGGCCACGTGCTGGGCGCCTGCGATTTCCTGCTCGTCACGACGTTCCTCGTCTTTTCGCGCAGGAAGAACCCCAAGTCCGCCGTCGTCGCGTTCATTGTGGCAGGGATCGGTATCTTCTTCGCCGCCGTCAGTAGGCTCTACCTCGGCTACCACTGGATGACCGATGCCCTGGCGTCGTTCTCCATCTCACTGGTGGTGCTGGGCGCGGCCATGGCGCTGGACACCTGGCGGACCGCCCGCATAGCGGGGGAGCAGATCACGGGTACTCTCTCCAAAGCCGACACCAGCCACGACTGACCACGCCAGGACTTGCCGGCCGGGTTCGCTGGGCGTGTCAGCGGTTCCGGGGGCCGGGAATGCGAAGCGTGCCCAGGCCTGCCGGGTCCGCGAGGAACTGGGTGAAGGCCAGTTCTGCGGCTCCGGCTGCTGGCTGGTGGAGGGCGTCATCGGGACACTATCAGTTGCCGAACACGGTGCGGTCCAGGAAGGGGTTGCGGAACTTTCCCGCCGGGTCCAGCCGGTCCGCGAGTTCGGTGAAGTCCCCGAAGCGCGGGTACAGGGGCGCGAGGGCGGAAGCGCCGCCGTCGAACAGCTTTCCCCAGTGCGGCCGGGCTGCGAAGGGGGCCAGCTCCGCTTCAACCAGGGGCAGGATGGCCTCGACGGCCGGCTGGTCGGGGCGCCAGGTGAAGTGCAGGCCTATGCCGTCGCGTCCGTAGTTCGGGCTCAGCCACAGCTCATCAGCCGCCACGGTGCGAATTTCGCCGACCAGCAGCAGCGGGGTCACCACGTCCGAGAGCTTGCGCATGGTGCGCAGGGCGTCCCCGGCATGTTCGCGCGGAATCAGGTATTCACTTTGCAGTTCATCGCCCCGGCTTGGTGTGAATTCCATCCGGAAGTGGGCCAGCCGGTCCGACCAGGGGCCCGCGATGCCAAGTTGCTGCGTGCAGTTGCTGCCGGATACTCCCGGTAGGGGATGCATGGCCGCCATGGCGGGAGTGCCGCCGAAGAAGGCTGACGCGCCGTCCGGCGCGGCGTCCCCGGAGCGGCTCTTGAGCCACGCCTGGCCAACCGTTGATCCGCTCCAGTCGGTGAACAGGCTGACGCTGTACGCGGCGGACGTCACCAGGTCGAAGTCTTCCAGCACCTGTTCCCAGTCCAGGCGCTCAAAGACACGCTGGCTGACCTGGAAGGTTGGTTCGATGTCCAGGGTCAAGCGGGTGACTATGCCCAAGGCTCCCAATCCCACGACCATGCCGTCGAAGGAGGCGTCGCCCCGGTGGGCGGAGAGAATCGTTCCATCTGCGGTGACCATCTCCAGACCCGCGACGGCGGTAGCCAGATTGCCGTTGGAATCTCCGGAACCGTGCGTCGCCGTCGCTACCGCCCCCGCCACGGAAATGTGGGGCAGGGAGGCCAGGTTGTGCAGGGCGAAGCCCTGGTGCTGGAGTTCGGCCGCGAGGGTCCCGTAACGCGTGCCCCCGCTGACGGTCACTGTCCTGTTGTGCGTGTCCATCTCGATGCCGGCATCCAGCCTGTCAAGAACGACCAGGGTTCCGGACGAGTCCGCAATGTCGTTGAACGAATGGCGGGATCCCAGCGCCCGGATCCGGCTGGCGCCGGCAACCAGGTCCTGCAGTTTGTCCACGCTGGCCGGGTGGGCGATCAGCGGGGCCCGGTAGGTGTGGTTTCCGGCCCAGTTGCGTTCTGTCACGAGCTGCTCCATCGCGCTTTCATCCTTAGGGTGTGGCTGTTGCGGGTGATTTGATGTTCTAAACAACATAAAAACGGAGGGATCCAGGCTCCAGCAATTATGGATTATTCTTTCCGCTACAGTGCGGCTGACGATCCAGAAAACATGGATAACGTCACAAAGATTCGTAATATGTTTGTGTAATCAACAAATCACGCGTGCTGTGTCGCCGCGGCCAGCGGCACAGTTTTCGCCGTCGCGACCAGGTGGCACACCGGTTCCCGAACGGGAGTGTCCCGTAGCAAAGGCCGAGGTGACGGCTGCGCTGTCCGGCGCCGCCGTCACCACCGTCTTCCCAGGTCGCGGCGACCCTACGCAGTGATCCCCTGCACCTGTTCGTCCACCGCAGTGCCCGGCAAGATGGTCAATTCCACGAGAGCCGGCCGCGATACGGTGCTCTGGATCGAGACAGCGGATCCGTTGCGGGCCGATTCGAGCACCGATTCCATCACGTCGAGCACGTGGTAGGCCAGCAGGCCGCCCGCGCGCGGTTCCTCGCCGGCGGGCGTCGCCGCAAGATCCGCGATGCCGAACCCCCGGCCGGAGTCAACGTACCCGGCCGCAACCGGAAGAGTCACCCAGGCGTCGGCGCCCAGCGTGAAGACTTCAACGTCGCCGTCGAAGTGGTTCGGGTCCGGGACGATCAGGGACCCCAGCTCACCATGGACTTCGATATTTGAGGATTTCGTCTGCACCGCATCGAAGCTCATGACCAGCGTCGACAACGCGCCACTGGCATGGACCAGGACCCCCGTCACGTGCGAGTCGGTGTTGACCGGAACCACCTCGCCCTCGCGCGGACCCGATCCGATGGTGCGCTGGCTCCGGGTGTGGCTGGCGGCACCGATCACCGAGACTACCGGCCCAAGCAGGGTAACCAGGGCGCTGACATAGTAGGGTCCCATGTCCAGGAGCGGTCCGCCGCCTGGCTGATAGTAGAAGTCAGGGTTCGGGTGCCAACGTTCGTGGCCGGGCGTCATCATCGTGGCTGTCGCAGATACGGGTGCGCCGATCAGGCCGTCGTCGATCGCCTTGCGGGCCGTCTGTACACCGGTCCCCAGAACGGTATCCGGGGCGCAGCCGACGGCGACCCCGGCGACCCGCGCTGCCTCCAGTACCTGCCGGGCCTCGGCGGTCGTGGCCGCCAGCGGCTTTTCGCCGTAGACGCTCTTGCCGGCGGCGATCGCCTTGAGGGCCACTTCGGCGTGCGCGGCCGGGATGGTCAAGTTCAGGACCAGGTCCACGTCAGCGGCGGCCAGCAGCCCATCGACGGACATCGCTCGTACTCCGTCGTAGCCGTCGGCGACGGCCTGCGCCCGTGCCGGATCGAGGTCGGCGACGGCCACCAGGCTGATGTCCTCGAGTCGCCGGAAGTTGGCCAGATACTGGGCGATGATCGCCCCGCAGCCGATGATTCCTACATTTAACGGCTTGCCCACAGCAGGCCCCTTTCGATGATGGTTCGGACGTTGCTGTCCTGGAGGATTTCGATGTTGTGCCCCGGGGTAGCGACGAAGATCCTGCCCTGGCCCCACTGCCGGGTCCAGATGGCGGGCGAGGTCACTTCACGGTGCCAGGGGTCCCATTCACGGACCTTCTGTGTCGTGGTGGCCAGGACGTCGATGTAGTCATCGGTCAGCACCCAGTACTGTTCGGTGACCAGGTCGAAGTCTCCGATGCCCCGGGTGATTGGATGGTCCGCGGCGGCCGGGAGCATGTTGACGGTGTAGGGAACATAGTTGTCCGGCTGTTCGCCCGTGAGCTCGTCCGGGTGTTTTCCGGGGTGGCAGGCAAACTGGCCGCCGATCAGGTGGAGGTAGTCCGAGGTGTTGCGGTAGGAGTCCGCGATGCCGCCGTGCCAGCCGGCCAGGCCGGTACCGTTCCGGACAGCGGTGCGCAGCCCCTCGAACTCGTCTTTCTCGATGGTCGACATGGTCATGCATTGCATAATCAGGTCCACGCCTGCCATGTACTCGGCGTCAGCATAGATTTTAGGGGACTCCTCCACCCGGACGGCGTAGCCGTGGTCCTTGAGGAACGGGATGAAGAGCCCGGTGGCCTCCACGGGCTGATGGCCGTCCCATCCGCCCCGGACCACCAGTGCGGTCTTCTGCTCTGTCATGAGATTTCCTTTGCTTGGGTCACGGCACTGGGCCGCAAGGCGTGCTGGTCAGTGGCTTGAGAACGCCGAGTCGAAGGCGGCCAGGGGAGGGGCGATGCGTGCGAGTTCCCTGACCGTGGCAAGGGCCTGGGGTGCTCCGACCATGCGGTCCATGCCTGCGTCCTCCCATTCGATGCTTGTGGGGCCCTGGTAGCCGATCGCGTTCAGGGTGCGGAAGATCGGCTCCCATTTCACGTCACCGTGTCCCGCCGTGACGAAGTCCCAGCCCCGGCGGGGATCGGCCCATGGCAGATGGGAGCCCAGCCTGCCGTTGCGGCCATCGAGTTGGCGGACGGAGTCCTTGACGTGGACGTGGAAGATTTTCGAGGCGAAATCCTGCAGGAACATGACCGGGTCCAGGTCCTGCCAGATGAAGTGGGAGGGGTCGAAGTTCAAACCGAAGTTGTCCCTATGGCCAAGGGCCTCCAGCGTGCGCTTGGCGGTCCAGTAGTCATAGGCAATTTCGGAAGGGTGGACCTCCAGCGCGAAACGGACTCCGGCGTCGTCGAAGACGTCCATGATGGGGTTCCAGCGTTCCGCGAAATCCTGATAGCCGCGTTCGATCATGGCCGCGGAGGCGGGAGGGAACATGGCCACGGTCTTCCAGATGGAGGAGCCCGTAAATCCGGTGACGGTTTTGACCCCCAGACGGGCCGCAGCCCTGGCGGTATCCTTCATGGTCTCGGCCGCCCGCTGCCGGACTCCCTCCGGATCGCCGTCGCCCCAGACGCCGTCCGAGAGGATGGCCCGGTGGCGTTCGTCGATGGGGTTGTCGCAGACAGCCTGCCCGGTGAGGTGGTTGGCGATGGCGAAGACCTTGAGGTTGTTCTTTTCCAGGATGTCCAACCGGCCCTGGAGGTAACTGTCGTCTTCTGCGGCGCGGCGCGGATCAAGGTGGTCACCCCAGCAGGCAATTTCCAGGCCGTCGAAACCCCACTCTCCCGCGAGGCGCGCCACCTCCTCGAAAGGCAGGTCAGCCCATTGGCCGGTGAATAAGGTGATGGGTCGTGTCATCGGGCGTCCTTCGTGCTCGGATTCGGGGCTGTTCAGGGTTCCAGCATTGTTGGTCAGACCTTTTGCCACCGGCTGGAGTCGGCGGCGCTGGTCTCGACGGCGGCCAGTACGCGCTGGACCTGGAGGGCATCGGCAAACGACGGCTCCGGCTGGCGTTCTCCTGCGAGGGCGTTGACCAGGTCAACGACCTGGTGTGTGAAGCCGTGCTCGTAACCCAGGCCATGGCCGGTGGGCCACCAATTGCCTGCGTAGGGGTGCTCTGGCTCGGTGACCAGGATCCGGCGGAACCCTGCATCGGGGCCGTCTGCGGCGTCGTAGAAGGACAGGACGTTCATCTCTTCGAAGTCGAAGGCCAATGAACCCTTGGTTCCATTGACCTCCAGGCGCATGGCGTTTTTGCGGCCCAGTGCGTACCGGGTGGCTTCAAACACGCCGATGGGTCCGCCATCGAATCTGGCGGTGAAAATCGCGGCGTCATCGACCGTGACTGTGCCGAGCGGAGCCCCTACGCCGACGGCGCCGTGCCCGCCGAGGCCTACCAGGTCGCCGGCAAGCGGCCGTTGCTGGACGAAGGTTTCAAGCAGGGCAGAGACGCCGGTGATTTTCTGGCCCGTGATCCATTGGGCCGCATCGATGATGTGCGCACCTATGTCACCCAGCGAGCCTGACCCGGATTTGGACTTGTCCAGCCGCCACGTCATGGGGGCGTTTTCGTCGCTGAGCCAGTCCTGAAGGTATTGTGCCCGGACGTGCCGGATTGTTCCCAGACGGCCCTCCCGGACAAAACGCTGGGCCAGCGCCAGCGCTGGTGTGCGGCGGTAGCTGAACCCGCACATGGAGAACACGCCCCGTCCGACAGCCGTTTCAGCGACCGTCGTCATACGCTCCGCCTCCGCCACGGAATTGGCCAGCGGTTTTTCGCACAAGACGTGTTTGCCGGCCTCGAGGGCCGCGATTGCGATCTCGGCGTGTGTGTTGCCGGGGGTGCAGATGTCGATCAGATCAATGTCATCGCGTTCGATCAGTCGGCGCCAGTCCGTCTCCGTGGACGCCCAGCCTAGCTTGGCCGCTGCCGCCCGGACGGCCTCCTCGTTGCGGCCAGCGACCGCCGTGAGCTGGGGTTCCATCGGCAGATCGAAGAACCGGGGCGCGGTCCGCCAGGCGTGGGAGTGGGCGCCGCCCATGAAGGCGTAGCCGATCATGCCGACCCGTAAAGGCTTTCCCGTGGTCATTGTGTTTCCTTTCGTTGGCCTGGGCCCGGTTACTTGCTGAAGCCTGCCGTCAGCCCGCTAAGGAGTTGGCGGCGTGCCACGACATAGATCACCAGCAGCGGGAGGGTGGCGAGCACCACAGAGGCCAGGACGGCGGGGATATTGACGCTGAATTCCCCTTGGAAGGTCCACAGGGACAAAGGCAGCACCCGGGTGGATGGGCTTTGGGTCAGGATGAGCGGGAAGAGGAAGCCGTTCCAGACTCCTAGCGCGTTGTAGACACCGACAGTCACGACCGCTGGCCGGGTCATCGGCAGCGCCAACCGCCACATCATCGCCCATTCGGAGCAGCCGTCCAAGCGCATCGACTCGAACAGTTCGTTGGGTACATCGCGCATGAAATTGGAGAGGATAAGGACCGAAATCGGGATGGCAAAGGCGATCGAGGGGAGCATGAGCGCCAGCAATGTGTCGTAGAGGTGTGCCCTGGTGATCATCCAATAGATCGGGATGATCGTGGCGTGCAGCGGAACTGCGAGTCCGAGGAGAAACAAGGTGTTGGTCCAGCCCAGGAACCTGCTCTTGCCCCTGACAATGGCATAGGCCGCCATGAATGAGACCAGGAGTGCCGGCACAACGCTGCCGAGTGTGACGATCAGGCTGTTGGTGAAGTACTTGACGAAGTCGTTTTCCAGCACGAGCTGGTAGTTATCCAATGTCGGCTCGGTTGGCGGCAGCATCGGGTTCGAGGTGAAGAAGCCGGCCTGGTTTTTCAGGCTGGTCACCACGACGTAGTAGATAGGCACGATGATGACGGCCAGCCATGTCCACCCGCCCAGGGCACCAAGGAGGTTGGGGCGAAGGCGGCCCGGCCCCTTCTGTCGGCGGCTCTTCAGCCGACGCGTCGTGCTGCCGTCCGCGTGGGTCGCGGGCCGGGTGGGAAGCTGGGTTGTGGAAGCCATCAGGCACCTTCCAATTGACTGTCGTTTCGGTTCTTTCCGCCCAGGCGCTGCAGGATCAGGGCCAGTGCGAGGCCGATCACGACGAGGATTACGCCGAGGGCGCTGGCGGCGCCCATATCGTTGGCCTTGAAGCCGGTCAGGTACATGTGAAGGGGCAGGAGGCGTGTCGCATAACCCGGTCCTCCTCCTGTGAGGACGAAGACGAGATCAAAGTAGGCCAGGGAGCCGACGACCATGAGGGTGGAGGATGTGATGATGGTGTACTTCAGTTGCGGCAGCGTGATGCTGAAGAACTGCTGCACGCGTCCCGCACCATCGATCTGTGCGGCTTCGTAGAGTGAAGCTGGAATCTGGCGAACCCCACCTTGGTAGATCAGGGTGTGGAACGGAACAAACTGCCACGCGATCACGAAGACAACCACGAAGAGCACGAGGTCCGAATTGCCCAGCCAGTCCTGGGTGAGGATGGGCAGGCCCAGGCCCGGGCCCAGACCGAAGTTGGGATCCAACAGGGCCTTGAAGGCAATTGCGACCGCCGCGGAGGAAAGCAGCAGCGGCACAAAATACAAGACCGCGAGAGCCGCACGGTATTTCTGTCCGGCGGAGGTGAAGACTCCGAGCAGCAAGCTGATGGGCGCCTGGACGACGAAGGAGAAGGCCATAATCTTCGCCGTCACCATGAGGGCATTACCCGTGATCGGATCGGTCAGAACCGTGGTCCAGCTTGAGAAGCCGTCAAGCTTGATTTCGCCAAGACCATCCCATTTCGTGAAACTTAGAAAGAGCACTCCGAGCAGCGGGATGATCGCAAAGACAAGGAAGAAGATGAGGGCTGGGGCGGCCAGCCACCCCGACGGGCCCTTTTCGAGGGCCCGTCGGGAAGACCCGGTTGAGGCAGACACTGGCTATTTTCCGATCGTTGCGTTCATGGTTGTTACAAACTGATCCGGGCTGATTTTCTTCAGGAAGATCTGGTCCAGGTTTGACAGCATCGCGTCGCCCTGGGCGGGGCTAAGCGCCTGGTCCCAGGAGAGAGTGAAGCTCGGAGCGTTCTTGGCCATGCCGTAGACATAGGTCAGGAAGTCCTTGTCCGGAGACGCTGCCAGCTTGCTCTCGATGCCGGTGGTCACCGGGACGGCGCCGGAGTCGACCAGGGCCTGGGTATCGGCGTCGGTGAACATCCCGCTCTTGACGTAGTCCAGGGCAGCCTTCTTCTGGCTGTCGGTGGCCTTGGAAGAGATGGACCAGAAGTTGGAGGGGTTGCCCACTACGTTCGCGGGGTCCCCCTTGCCACCGGAGACCGACGGGAACGTGGTGAAGCCGAGCTTGCCGCTCTTGACGAAGTCCGGAGCGTCCTTCTTCATGCCCTGATAGATCCATCCGCCCTGCAGCACCATGGCGGCCTTGCCCGTGTACAGAAGGGCCTGGTCTGCGTTGCTGTCTGCTGCGATGGACGAGAATCCGTTAATGAATCCCCCCGCGTCCACCAGGTCCTGGATCTTGGTCAAAGCGTCCGCAACTGCCGGATCTGACCACGCGTTGGGCTTGTTCGCGGCGATGTTCGCGAACACTTCCGGACCGCCGATGCGTTCGACGAGGTACTCAAGCCACATCAGATCCGGCCACTTGGACTGCCCGCCGAGGGAGAACGGTGCCACACCGGCCGCCTTGAATTTGGGTACCAGAGCCATCAGCTCCTCCCAGGTCTTTGGGGGCTGGGCGCCGATCTTGTCAAACACGTCCTTGTTGAAATACAGGACCACAGGCTGGACGTTGTTGTTGGGCAGGGCGTACGTCGTGCCGTTTATCTGGCCGTTCTTTAGGATGGACGGCAGGTAGCGGTTCTGGACATCAGGATTCTGCTTTATAAATTCGGAGAGGTCGGCCACCTGGCCGGCGTCCACGTAGGACTTCAGCACCCCGCCGCCCCAGCCGTAGATGAACGTCGGACCCTGGCCCGCGCCAACAGCAGTGCGGACCTTGGTCTTGTAGGCATCGTTCGCGAAGAAGTCGATCTTGATGGTCTCATCAGGATGCGCCGCATTCCAGGCATCCACCGACTTCTGCATCACCGGCTGGTTGCCGCCGGTCAGACCCCACATGCTGGCCGAGTCCGCGCTCACGGCCTGTCCACCCGGGCCGCTGGAGCCGCACGCCGCGAGGGAGATCGACAGAGCGGCGGCGGAGAGGGTCATCACGGCTGAACGCAGTTTTCGATTAATCATTGGCATTCCATTCATCCATCGGGCTCGACGCTGAGTGCCCGGCTCTGTGTTTGGCAGTCCCGCCCCCGTACAAGGCCGCACTGCCAGTGAACTGGTCGGCTAAAAGTAAGAACCAAAGTTTCGAAAGATTTCGCTAAAACTTGCGGTCCGTGACACAAAGCTAACGGCGCACCGGATGGGCCGTCAAGGGATTCTAGTGACGGGATTCACAAATTTATGTCGAGTGGGATTGACGAGGCCTGCTGGGACCTGCAAACTAGGGTTATCGAAATATTTCGAAAAGCTTAGGGAAACGAATGTCCACCGATGAACACCAGCAGAAGATGACGCTGGCCGCTGTCGCCCGTGAGGCTGGCGTTTCAGCGCCGACAGTCTCAAAAGTCATCAATGGACGGGATGACGTCTCGGCAGACACCCGCGCCAAAGTAATGGCCGTCCTCGCACGGACAGGGTACAAATCGCCGCTGCAGCAGCGCAGGAACCTGGCGGCGCGGCAGGCTGTGGAAGTTGTCTTCGATTCGCTGAACTCGGCGTACGCCGTTGAGGTGCTCAATGGCGTCCTGGAGTACGCGGCCGAATCCGACATTGAAGTTCTGCTGAACGTGACGAGCAAGCAGGGCGCCTCGACCCTGACGTCGGAGCAGCGTGCCCAGCGGATTATCGATGAAGGGCGTTGCGGCATGATCGTGGTGACCTCGGCGTTCGGCGCTGCCCAGCTGGATGCCTTTCATCGCCGGGGCATTCCCGTAGTGGTCATCGATCCGCTCAATCCGCCCCCGGGAGACGTAGTCAGCGTTGGAACAACCAACTGGGCAGGCGGCAAGGATGCGACATCACACCTGCTTGAGCTTGGCCATCGAAGGATTGCCTATCTCGGGGGCCCGGATGCCGCGGAATGCAATCAGGCGCGACTTCATGGGTACATGGCCGCACTGAGGGCTGAAGGCGTCCCAGTCGACGACCGGTACATCATCTCAGGCCCATTTCGGTCTGACCACGGCGCCAACGGCATGAAGACGCTGCTCCAGTTCGAACAGCGGCCGACTGCCATCTTTGCAGCCAGCGACAGCATTGCTCTGGGTGTCCTCGCTGAGGCGCGCAGGCAACATATCCGTATTCCCGAGGAAATGAGCCTGGTTGGATTTGATGGCACCTATCAGGCCGAGGAGTCAGTGCCTGCTCTCACCTCGGTCACGCAGCCATTGCAGGAGATGGGCCGGGCCGCCCTTCGATTCGTTCTTCGCCAGATGCGCGGGGAGGTGCTGGATTCCCGCAGGGTGGAGCTTGTCACACGCCTCGTAGTCCGCGAATCCACGGCTCCGCCGCAGGAGAATCCCGGCGGGGAGCAAGGCGCACCCGCCGTGCCGGCTGCAGCGGACCTCAAGCCGCTGATTGGGGCGTGAATCAACCGTCCTGGACTGATTCGTCTCCGATTCAGGCCGCAGGGCGGTCGGCCGCGTCACCCGGGCAGCGGGCGCCCCGCTCCCGCTGCCCGTCAGCCCCTGCGGGTCCGGTTCAGCGCGGCCCGCAGCCGGGCATTATCCGCCTCGAGTTCTAGCACCTTGGCCACTCCTGCCAGGTTCAGACCCTCATCCAGCAGTGCGCTGATCCGCCGCAGTACCGCCAGATCCGCATCGCTGTACTGCCGTGTGCCCCCCGCCGTGCGGTCCGGGGTGAGCAGCCCTTTCCGTTCATAGAGCCGGATGTTCTGCTGGCCAGTGCCCACCAGTTGTGCCACGACGGAGATGGCGTACACGCCAACCTCCAACTTACGGTCCGCCATGTGCCTCCTCCCGGTCCGGACCATCCACGTCCGGACCATGCGCGTCCGGACAAATCAGCCCTTGCAGTAGTTTCCCACTGGTGCTATAAAAAATCTATACCCACCAACACAGATAATCGGTTGGTGGGACATGGGAAAATTGTAGGCAGACCCGCACTGAAGGAGTGGGAAATGATGTTGATGCGTACGGACCCTTTCCGTGACTTTGACCGGCTGGCCCAGCAGGTTTTCGGAACGCCGGCCCGGCCGGCGGCCATGCCGATGGACGCGTGGCAGGAGGACGGCGAGTTTGTCGTCGCTTTCGACCTGCCGGGGGTCAACGTGGATTCAATCCAGCTCGATATTGAGCGCAACGTCCTGACCGTTCGGGCTGAACGGCGGGACCCGATGCAACCCAATGTCGAGCTGGTCGCGTCGGAACGCCCGCGCGGCGTTTTCAGCCGCCAGCTCATCCTCGGCGACACCCTGGACACGGAAAAGGTCAAGGCACACTACGCCGACGGCGTCCTGACACTCCGCATCCCGGTGGCGGAGCAAGCGAAGCCGCGCAAGATTGAAATCACCCACACACAGGACAAGATGCAGGAAATCGGAAAGTAGCTGCGTCGGGCAGCGGGTGCCTGTGCCCGCTGCCCGGCGCACCCCGTGACCTGCTCTTGCTCCGCCGGACACACGGAGTTGGACCATGAATCCGGACCCCCGCGGCTACTACGCGGCACTGCATGTCGCGCCGGACGCGACGCAACAGGAGATCAGCCGGGCCTTTCGGTCGATCATGCGCCTGCTGCATCCCGACGTCGGGGGTTCCGACGGCGGGGATGCTCGCGACGTGCGCGGCATCCTGGACGCTTACGCGGTGCTCCGGAACCCGACGAGCCGGGCGGATTACGACCGCCCGGAAAGCCATGCGCCCGCGCGGGGGAGCACCGGGCAGGAATCCCGGGACATTCCGGTGCGCCAGGCCCGCCACCGGGAGCCGCTGCTGCGTGTTTCCCCGGTCCGCTGGGAACGGGGACCATGGCGGGGCTGAGCTGAGGCGGGGCCTCCGCGCCGGGGCCTCCGGTAGAAAAGACTGCATGGGAAGGAGATCGGCCATGAACGCATGGCGCCGTTACGATTCGCACCTGATGCCGGCGTTCCACGAACGCTTCGAGGAACGGTGGGGCGAGGGTGCAGCACCGTTCCTGGACCCGGAGGCACACGAAGCCCCGCTTCCCCGGGCGCAGTGGATCAATATCGACACTGGTGCGGCGCTGGCGGTAGTCCCGATCTGGGCGGCCGATGACAGCCAGCACCGTTCGTTCGGCGTGTTTTATCTTCCGCCGGCCGGGGACATCTGGGTGCTGCGCCCGGGCTTCACGGAATACCTGGAACCCTTGGCCGGAGGGACGGAACCGCTGGCGATGCTGCGGAACGACGCCTTCAAGAAGGCCGTTGCGCATGCCAAGGAGTTCCTCTTCGGGCCCGAAACCACGGAGTTCTGAAATTCGCCGGGGTTCCGAAGTTCATCCGGGGTCCGGGTCCCCGGCCGGGTCCACGCCGGCGGAGACGGATCAGTTGTTGGCGGCAGCGTAGAGGTTCAGGCTGGCGGAGAACACGATCCAGGACAGGTAGGGCAGCATGAGCAGTCCCGCGGTCCTGCTGACAGGACCGAACCGGACCACTGCGGCGGCCGCTGCCGCGGCATGTGCGGCGATGACCAGGAACGCCAGCCAGAGGGCGGCCGCTCCAAGCATTGGGTACATGCCGAAAAACAGCGGGGCCCAGGCCAGGTTCAGGACCAGCAGCAGGCCGTACGTCCTCATGGCGTCCCTGCCCGGTCCGGTGCGTTTCCGCCACACCAGCCACGCAGCCACGGCCATGGCGGTGTAGAGCACCATCCAGACCGATCCGAAGGCCCAGCCCGGCGGGGTCCAGGACGCCTTGTCCGCCGCCGCGTACCACCCGTTGGCGTTGTTGATAATGGCCAGGGAGGCGATGAATGACACTCCCTGGGACACGGCCAGGAAACCGAGAAGTGCCGCAATCTGCCGGCCCGGACCCGGCCTGTCCGGCGGCGGGTGGAGGGCGGGCGTTTCTTCAAATTTCACGGGCACGGATCAACCTTGGTCACTGGCTCCGCATCCGTCAAACCGGCGCTCGTGGCGCACGATGCCGGGCGGGCCTAAAATCAGTCAATCACCACCAGCGCAACTACATAGGGGTTCCCGTCCATGACTGCTTCTGCCAAAGAGTTGGCCGCCATGCTTCCGCCCAAGTTCACCCTCGGCGTCGCAACCGCTGCCTTCCAGATCGAAGGTGCCCTTGACGAGGACGGGCGCGGCCCGTCCGGGTGGGATGTCTTCGCCGCCAAACCGGGCGCGATCGTGGACGGCCACAGCCCCGCCGTGGCATGCGACCATTACCACCGGATGCCCGAAGACGTGGCGCTGATGAAGGAACTGGGCGTCGATTCGTACCGGTTCTCACTGTCCTGGTCCCGCATCCAGCCGGGCGGCACCGGCCCGGTCAACCCGGCGGGACTGGACTTCTACGACCGGCTCATCGACCTGCTGCTGGCCAACGGGATTTCCCCGATGGCCACCCTTTACCACTGGGAAACGCCCCTGCCCCTGGACGAGGCAGGCGGCTGGATGAACCGGGATACGGCCTACCGGCTCGGCGAGTTCGCAGCGATTGCCGCCGCTGCCTACGGCGACCGGGTGGCCCGCTGGGTCACCGTCAACGAACCGGCTACCGTCACCACGAACGGCTATGTCCTGGGCGTCCACGCCCCGGGCGAATCCCTCATGCTCAAGGCCCTGCCGAGCGTCCACCACCAGCTGCTGGGCCACGGACTGGCGGTCCAGGCGCTGCGGGCAGCCAACGTCCCTGGCGGCGTCGGTATCACCAACGTCTATTCCCCGATGGTGCCGGCCTCCGCGAATCCCCTGGACAAGCTCAGCGCAGGGCTCATGGACGTGGCCCAGAACCGCCTGTATGCAGACCCGGTACTCCTCGGCAAGTACCCCGATGTCATCCGTGCAGCCACATTCTTCTCGTCCTTCAGCCCGTCCAGCGAGGACCTGGAGCTGATCTCCCAGCCCCTGGACTTCTACGGCATGAACTACTACATGCCCACGCGCGTGGCCTCCGGCCCCGGCGAGGGTGCCGTGCCGGAGGGCATGGCCGAGGCGATGGGCGATGACTTGAGCGGCACCCCCGGTGCACCGTTCCACATTGCTGCCTTCCCCGACACCGAGACCACTGCCTACGGCTGGCCCATCAAGCCGGACTACATGACCGTGGCGCTTGCCGAAATGGCCGAACGGTACCCGGACCTGCCGCCGGTCTACATTACGGAAGGCGGGGCGAGCTTCGAGGACCTGGAGATCCGGGACGCGGCGGCGGACCGGCTCATCATCCCGGACGAGCGCCGCGTGCAGTACCTGGCGGACCACATCGCGAGCGCCGTCGAAGCGACTTCGCCAGGCGGCGCCGCCGAGTCAATCGACCTCCGCGGCTATTACATATGGTCCCTGATGGACAATTTCGAGTGGTCCGCAGGCTACAAGCAGCAGTTCGGTCTCTTGCACGTGGACCGCGACACCATGGTCCGCACGCCGAAGGCGTCCTACTACTGGTTCCAGGAACTGCTGGCGGCCCGGAACAATGCGGCACCCCAAGCCGCCGGCGCCCCGGCCCCCGGCGCCGGAGAACCAAAGGAAGCCGCCGGCGTCGAACGCCCCCACCCGGTTGGCTGATCCCTTACGCTCCGGCTGAGGGCCGGGCTCAAAGAATATTCAGGTCCTGCAGGCCTTTCGCCATCCCGGCGCCGTCCGGCGAGTATATCCAGGGAACCGTGGAGTTGGAGTGGTCGCCGGTATCGGAATGGCCGCCGGCCAGGACGGCCTCACTCGTGGACAGCTGCCGGATGCCGATCGCGGCTACCCGGTCTCCGTGCGCCCGCGCGAAGTCCGAATAGATCTGCTCATCGTGCTGGCCGTTGTCCCCAAAGAGCAGCCAGCGCATTTTGGGGAACTCCTTGGCCAGCAGGTCCAGGTTCCGGCGCTTGTGCTCCTGCCCGCTGCGGAACCAGCGGTCGTGGGTAAGGCCCCAGTCGGTGAGCAGCAACGCGCCCGAGGGGTACAGGTTCCGGGCAATGAACCGGGCCAGGGTGGGGGCGGCGTTCCACGGTCCGGTGGACAGATAGATCACCGGGGCTTCCGGGTGCCGCACCATCAGCCGGTCCATGAGGACGGCCATGCCGGGCGTGGCCATCCGGGCACGCTCGTTGAGCACGAACGTGTTCCATAGGGCCAGGAACGGCCGCGGCAGCGCCGTGACCATGATCGTGTCGTCAATATCCGAGACGATGCCGAGTTCGGTGTCCGGGGAAATCACGAAGATCCTGGCCGAGACGGGTTCTGTCCCCTCGGCCCGCAGGACCGCGGTGTGCCAGCCCGGGGCCAGCGACACGGGCACCACCGTGTCCACCAGACCGCCGCGGTCCGCGTGCACGCGGGTCGTGTAGCCGCCGATTTCGATGTCCACGGCCGTGAATTGGATCGGGACGCTTGTGAAGGCACGCCAGCCACGGAAATTCTGGTTGCCGTTCTGGGCCGCCTGATCAGTCTTGCTGCCGGGAACGGGTCTGCTCGTGAGGACCACCCGTGCGAGCACCCGCACCCATCCCGTGGAACCGTAGCCCTGGTAGGCGATGGTCTGCGGGATGAAGTGCCAGCGGCGGGCCGCTTTGAGGCGCAGGCCGTTGACGCTGTCCGAGACCCAGTGGGCGAGGTGGAAAACCCTGTTGCCGGACAAGGGTTGCTGCTGCGGGGGTTGCTGCGAGGCCAATTCCATGCCTCCACTCTCCCACAGCGCCGCGCCCGGACGCGGACTGCGGGCAGCGAATTGGCCAGCTCAGGCGCCGCCTTACGGGCCGTCCCCAAGCAAGCTGCGCAGCGTGGCGGCGTTGCGCACGGCGTTGCCGCCGCCGTCGTTGTTGAAATAGGCAAAGACGTCCTTCCCGGCGGCCTCCCACTCGCGGATCCGGTCCGCCCACCAGCGCAGGTCCTCGTCCGGATATGAGCCGCCGTACAGGCGGCCCGGGTCCGGCCCGTGCAGCCGGACGTAGACGAACGGCGCCGTCGCGCGCAGGATACACGGGAGCCCGGCGCCGCTCATGACGCAGTACGCCGCGCCGTGCCGCTCCAGCAGGGAGAACACCTTGGGATCCTCCCAGCTGGGGTGGCGGAACTCCACGCTGACGCTGATCCACTCCGGCAGCGCGGCCAGGAAGTAGTCCAGCCGGGCGTCATCACGGGCGAAGCCGGGAGGCAGCTGGACCAGCAGCACGCCGCGTTTGTCGCCGAGCTCGTGCCAGCACCTGACAATCCGTTCCACCCAGGCCTCAGGGGCGTAAAGCTTCTTGGCGTGGGTCAGCCCGCGCGGGGCCTTGACGGACAGCAGGAACCCTGCCGGCAGGCGGCGGCGCCACCCGGCGAAGCTCGACTCCCGGGGCCAGTGGTAGAAACTCGCGTTGAGCTCCACGGTGCGGAAACGGGCCGCATAGTGTTCCAGGCGGTCCCGTGCCGGAAGCCCCTGCGGGTACAGCACGTTTTCCCAGTGGTCGTAGCTCCAGCCGCTCGTTCCAATGTGGTGGGTCCCAAGGAGGGAAGTCCCGACGTCGGGCGCCATGTCGGCCGTCCCGTCTCCTGCGCCCGCCGGTGCCGGCCTAGACTTCCCCGGCCCAGTCCTGCGCGTGCGGGGCGAACGCCTCTTCCCAGCGCTGCCGCTCGTGCTCCGGCAGCGGGCCGCGCGCGACGGCGGCCGCCGCGGCATCGAGGTTGGCGGTCTTCGATGTGCCGACGATCGCTGTGCTGACACCGGGGGCGAACGCCGAGAACCGCAGGGCCGTCCCCTGCCAGTCATCGGCTTCGGGCTCCAGGCCCATCTCCCGCAGGCGCAGCCAGTAAGTCTCGCCATACACCCCGGCCGGCCGGTCACTGTGGCGCCAGGGCGCATTGGCCAACGGGCGCTTGGCGACCACTCCCAGGCCGCTCCGGGCCGCGGCGGGGAGCACTTCACGAAGTGACCGCTGGTCCGCCAGGTTCACGGACGACTGTACGGCCCCGAACACCCCGGCCCCGGCTGCCCAGGCAAGCGCGTCGTTCTCCCCGCTGTAGCCGGGCACCCGGACCTTTCCGGCCTCCACGCAGGCCAGGAGCGCCTGGATGGCGTCGCCCTGTTGCAGCACCGCGAGGGGGCACGAATGCAGGAAAACGACGTCTAGAACGTCCGTGCCCAACTTCGCCAGGGCCTCGTCCACGCCGCCGGTCACGGCGGCAGCGCTCCAGTCCGCAGCGCCCTCGACGCCGTAGCCGACCTTCGTGGACAGCACGACGCCGCCGCGGTTCGCGGGGATCCAGCTGCCGATCCGTTCCTCGGACAACCCGTAGCCCCGGGCCGTGTCGATGAAATTGATGCCCAGTTCCAGGGCCCGGTCCAGGAGCGCATGCGCCTCGCGCTCCGTCACGCCGTCGTACCCGATGTGCCCCGCGCCGAAGCCGAGGGCCGAGACCTGCAGGGGTGAGTCTCCTGCGCGTGTCGTTCCGAAGTTCCGTTTAAGCATGGTTGGATCCTAGCCCTGCGGGCCGGGCGGCCCGCAACTCCGGGCCGGTCCTGAAAACTCGTCCGCAGCCGTGGGGTGTGGCACTGTAAGTGTCATGGCACGCATCGAGGATTACGCAATGGTCGGCGATCTGCACACCGCCGCCCTTATCAGCACCGAAGGCTCCATCGACTGGCTGTGCCTGCCCCGGTTCGACTCACCCGCGTGCTTCAGCGCGCTGCTCGACACACCCAAGGCCGGCCGCTGGCTCCTGGCGCCGGCAAGCGGCGGCGAATGCACGCGGCGGCACTACCGGCAGGACACGCTCATCCTGGAAACGGAATGGGAGACGCCCGACGGCACGGTCAGGATCATCGACTTCATGCCGCCCCGCGACTCTGTGGCGGACATCGTGCGGATCGTTGAGGGTGTCCGCGGCACAGTGCGGATGCGCGGGGAGTTGACGCTGCGGTTCGACTACGGCCACATCGTGCCGTGGGTCCGCCATGACGAGCACGGGATCCATGCGATCGCCGGACCGGACGCCGCCTACCTCGTGACCGAGGCTCCGCTGCGCGGCGAGCGTATGCATACGGTCAGCGACTTCACGGTGACCGCGGGGGAACGGGTGCCGTTCGTGCTGACGTGGAGCCCCAGCCATCTCGGCCGCCCCCGCACGGTGGATCCGGAAGCGGTCCTGGTGTCCACCGAGGCTTTCTGGAAGAACTGGTCGGTCAAGTGCAAGATCAAGGGCCCCTACCGTGACGCCGTGAAGCGGTCCCTCATCACCTTGAAGGCGCTGACCTTCGCCCCGACCGGCGGCATCGTCGCTGCGGTGACAACCTCCCTGCCGGAGGAGATCGGCGGCACCCGGAACTGGGACTACCGCTTCTGCTGGCTCCGGGACGCCACCCTCACCCTCCAAGCGCTCCTTGCCGTGGGCTATACGGAGGAAGCCGGTGCATGGCGCGACTGGCTGCTCCGGGCGGTCGCCGGAGACCCCGCGGACCTGCAGATCATGTACGGACTCCACGGCGAACGCCGGCTGCCGGAGATGGAACTTCCCTGGCTTGGGGGCTATGAAGATTCCGCCCCAGTGCGGACAGGGAACGGCGCGGCGGGGCAGCTGCAGCTCGACGTCTGGGGCGAAGTGCTCGACTGCCTGTCCCTGACGCGGAATTCCCTCCTGAAGCACACCGACGACGCCTGGGACGTCCAGGTGGCCCTGATGGAACACCTTGAGACCGCATGGCGCCGCCCGGACAACGGGCTGTGGGAAATGCGCGGCCCGCAGCGGCACTTCACGCACTCCAAGGTGATGGCCTGGGTCGCCGCAGACCGCATGGTCAAGGGCGTCAGGGACTTCGGCCTGACCGGTCCCGCAGACCGGTGGGAGGAACTGCGCGACACCATCCACGCTGAGGTCATGGCCAACGGCTTCGACGCCGAACGCAACACCTTCGTGCAGTCGTACGGGCGGCCGGAGCTGGACGCGAGCCTTCTGCTCATCCCGCGGGTGGGATTCCTGCCGCCTGATGATCCGCGCGTCATTGGAACCATCGACGCCGTCCAGGCCGAACTGACGCACGACGGATTCCTCCTCCGCTACAAGCCGGCGGAAAGCGACGACGGGCTTCCCGGCGAGGAGGGCGTCTTCCTGGCCTGCTCGTTTTGGCTGGTGGAGGCCCTGTTGGGGGCGGGCCGGCGCCACGAGGCCAGGGAACTCTTCGAGCGCCTGCTGGCGCTGCGCAACGACGTCGGGCTCCTCAGCGAAGAATGGGGCGTCGACACAGGACGGCAGCTGGGCAACACGCCGCAGGCGTTCAGCCACTTCGCGCTCGTGCTCAGCGCCCTGGGGCTGCATGAAGACGGCGTGCACCGCAGCGACACCCCGCTGACGACTTCGGCCATTGAAGAGGTGGCCGCGCCGGCGGACCCTGCACCGGCGGCCTTCGGGAACCCGTAGCACGGCCGGCGCCGGAGGTTCCGCAGAGCCCGGGGCTTTGTCGAGACAAAGCCCGTAAGTACACTTACTAATATCCCAACGTGGGGTGATGGGCAGAAGGAGTGTGCAGATGGCTGGGTATTTCGAGCTCGTGGACGCGCCCGACGGCGGATACCGCATCCGGATGATGGACGGAACGGGCAACCTGATGGCGGTTTCAGTCACGTTCGCCACCAAAAAGGCGGCCGTGGCCGGAGTCGCGCTGGCCCGGGAGATCGCCGGAACGGGCCTCATCCGGGACCGTAGTTCCGACGGCCAGGCCGCAACGATCGGTTCCGTGCCCAGGGTGATGAGACGGACCGTTGTCGGCGCAGGACGCGGGCCCTCCGTCACTGGCGGTTCGCTTGCAGCAGGACGGAGGGCCCGTGCCAACCACTGATCCTGCCGCCAACCCTCCTGCCGGCCGGCACAAAGCCGCCGTCCTCTTCGACGTCGACGGGACGTTGGTCGATTCCACCTACCTGCACACTCTCGCCTGGTGGCGGGCCTTCCGGCAGGCCGGCCACGACATTCCGATGGCCAGCATCCACCGCTCGATCGGCATGGGCGGGGACAAGATCCTTGCCGCCCTGCTGCCCTCGGGCCGGGACCTCTCCGGGGACGACGCCATCTTGTCCGCCCAGTCGGCCGTGTTCGCCACCTTCTGGTCGGCACTGCGCCCCCTCGACGGGGCCAGGGATTTGCTGGCTGAGTGCCACGGGCGGGGCCTCGCCGTGGCCCTGGCATCGTCGGCCCGGGGCCGGGACCTTGAAATTCTCAGGTCCACGATCGGGGCGGACGACTACGTTCACGCAGCCACGAGTTCCAGCGACGCCGAGGAGAGCAAGCCCGCGCCGGATATCCTCGTCGCTGCCCTGGCGGCCGTCGGCGTGCAGGCCGGCGATGCCGTCTACGTCGGCGACGCCGTCTGGGACATCTACGCCGCCGGGGCGCTTGGCATCCCGGCCATCGGACTCACGTGCGGGGGGACCAGCGAAGCGGAACTACGCGAAGCCGGCGCCGTCGAAGTCTACGAGAGCCCGCGCGCGCTGCTGGAGAATCTCAGCGACAGCGCGATCGGACGGCTCCTCACGGGAACTTCTTCCACGCCTTGAGAAAGTCCGCCTCGGATTCGGCCGCCAGCTGCTCTTCCTTGGCGTGCAGCCGTCCGTAGGTGAAACCGGCCTCCGCGCCGCCCGGCGAGCGCCTGCCGAGCTCGCTCAGTAAGGCGCGGGCAACCACACTGTCCTGGTGCAGGCCAAGGACGGTTTGAATCCGGCGCGCAGCCGAAGCTGCACGTTTGGCCCGTTTGCCGGCATTTCCCCCGAGCGTTGCGGCGAACTCGGAGGCGTAGCGCAGACGCTTGGCGGCCTTGCGGATCTCGTGCAGGCTGGTGTCCCGGGGAACGGTGCCGGCCTGCGTGTGAAGCGCCTGCACGGCGCGCCTGAGGCGCGCTTCATCCTTGGCGACCAGCTTTCTGCTGGTTTTGCGCGGGGGCCGGGACGCTTTCGCCGACAGGGCTCCAGCCGCGAGCAGCTCCGAGAGGCCGGCCAGCAGCTGGGCGTACCTTTCGCTCTCAAGGGCAGCCAGGACGCCCTCAAGTCCAGCAGCGGCGGACGCCTCGAGCTCCTCGTCGATCCGTGCAGCGGCCGGGCCGAAGACCAGGTCCTCGGGCTCGGCCGCGAGCAGCTCCTGGAGCCGGGCCTGGACCACCCCGGGATCCCGGGCTGCGCCGAGCACCCCGGAGAGCCACTTCAGCTCGGACCGCACGCCCTCGCCGGCGCCGTCCACGAACAAGGTTCGGCCAGTGGCCAGCAAAGACCTGAGGCGGCGGCCCGAAATCCGCATCTGGTGGATGGACTCCGCCTGGCCGGCACGGACGCCCGGGGCGTGGCGGCGCAGCTCGCCGAGCTGTTCCCCGAGATAGGCCAGCAGGACGGTGCCGGCGGTGGTCGCCATGCTTCACTCTACTTCGCACAGCCCGGCAATTGTGGGGAGCAGGGGGTTCCGGAATGGCAGCAGTTTGCTGTGCCACTGCTGGTCAAACGCCTATAGTCGGACGATGGAACAACGCGTATTGGGAAAGACCGGCCGGAACGTTTCAGTTGTCGGGCTCGGCACGTGGCAGCTGGGGGCGGACTGGGGCGAGGTGGACCAGTCCCAGGCGCAGGCTGTCCTGGCCGCGTCGGCCGATGCCGGCGTGACCTTCTTTGACACGGCGGACGTCTACGGCGACGGCCGCAGCGAGCAGGCGATCGGTGCCTTCCTGGCCGGGCGCCCGGACCTGGACGTCACGGTCGCCACCAAGATGGGCCGCCGGGTGGAGCAGCGCCCGGAGAACTACACCCTTGCCAATTTCCGCCAGTGGGTGGACCGTTCACGGCGGAACCTGCGCACCGACCGCCTGGACCTGGTGCAGCTGCACTGCCCGCCAACCGCCGTCTACAGCAGCGCCGAGGTCTACGACGCGCTGGACACACTCGTGGCCGAGGACGCTATCCGGAACTACGGCGTGAGTGTCGAGCGCACCGACGAGGCCCTCGAAGCGATCCGGCACCCCGGCACGGCGACCGTCCAGCTCATCCTCAATGCGTTCCGGCTGAAACCGCTGGATGAGGTGCTCCCGGCGGCCAGGGCAGCCGGCGTCGGCATCATCGCCCGGGTGCCGCTCGCCTCGGGGCTCCTGTCCGGCAAGTATTCCGGGGACACGTCCTTCGCCCCGAACGACCACCGCAACTACAACAGGACGGGTGCGGCGTTCGACGTCGGGGAGACGTTCTCCGGCGTGGACTTTGGACAGGGACTGCAGGCAGCGGCGGAGTTCGGCCGCCTCGTGCCGGAGGGAGCCACACCCGCCCAGGCCGCCATCGCCTGGATCGCCGCCCAGGACGGCGTCAGCTCCGTCATTCCCGGCGCCCGCAGCGCGGACCAGGCGCGCGCCAATGCCGCGGCCGCGCAGGTTCGAATCGATGCCGAGTTCAAGGCCGGCGTGCAGGACATCTACGACCGCTACTTCCGGCCCACGATCCACCCCCGCTGGTAGCCCAGAGAGCACGGGTTCCGGCGCCGGGCCGCTAGAGCGGCAGCAGACCGGCGAGGTCGGCGCGCAGGCCGGAGGCGGCCACCCGGCCGGCGGCGACGGCGTCGGTCCACCGCAGCTGTCCGCTGACCATCGACAGCCAGGTGTCGGCGTCGCACTCAATAACGTTCGGGGGAGTGCCGCGCGTGTGCCGCGGGCCTTCCACGCATTGCGTTACGCCAAAGGGCGGGACACGGACCTCCACCGAGTTGCCGGGTGCCCGTGCGGTGACTTCCTCCAGCGAGTAGCGCACCGCCGTCGCGAGCGTGCTGCGGGAGAGGGGGGAAGCGCCGGCGCCGGCGTCCGGCGCCGGGATGGCCGCCGCCAGCCACGCGGCCAGCGCGGCGCGGCCTTCGTCGATGGCGATGCGGCGGCGGGCGACAGCCACGGACTAGTCCAGCAGGGCCGAGACGGCGCGGCCGAGGCGGATCTTGCCCACAGGGCGGCCCCCGCCCAGGACGGGATCGACGACTTTCTCCAGCACGCTGGACACTTCCGGGATCTCGACGGCGCCGGAGGCAGCAAGGAGGGTCAGCCCGATCAGCGTGGTGGCCCGGATGTTGCCGTCAAGGATCTTGATGGCGACGGAGACGCCCTGCGGCGTGGCCATCACCAGGACGCCTTCGGCGCCGACCTTGGCCAGGATGCCGAGCTCGTCCATGACAATCGTGTTGGCCTGCCCGCGTCCCTGGACGGCCCAGGGGTAGTCCAGCATGGACGTCGCGATCGTGGCGGCGCGCGCATTGGAGTTCTTGTCCCCGGGGGCCTTGGCCAGCTTCGAGAACGCCCGTGCCAGGCCGGTCAGCGACACGGCGGCGACGGGGGCGCCGCAGCCGTCGATGCCCAGGTGGGCGATGCGTTCGCCGCAGTACTCCTCGATGACGGTGCGGACGCGCTGCTGCAACGGGTGGTTGGGCTCAAGGTAGCTGTGGGTGTCCCAGCCGTTTTCCGTGCACGCCCAGAGGAACGCGGCGTGCTTGCCGGAGCAGTTGAACGCAAGCCGGGACTTGCCCCGCTCAGTCTGGACCAGCCAGTTCCTGGCCGTCTCGTCCTCGGGCCACGCGCCCGGGCACTGCAGCTGGTCTTCCTTGACCCCGGCCGCCTTCAGCATGCCCTCCACGACGTCCATGTGGTCGAGCGAGCCGACGTGGCTGCCGCAGGCGATCGCCACCTGGGCCCCGCGCAACGGGACGCCGGACTGCATGGAGGCGAGGGCCTGCAGCGGCTTGAGGGTCGACCGGGCAAAAATCGGGGTGTTGATGTCACCCAGTTCGGTCACGACAGTGCCGTCCGCGGCCAGCACGACAGCCGAGCCGATGTGGCGGGATTCGACAAAGCCGCTGCGTTCAACGACTGCCAGTTCGACGGCGGACTCGACTGTGAAGGTGGCATGCGGGTTCAGGGGCATGTAGCAAGTCTAAGGTGCCCGGTGGGGATACCCCGGTTATTCCACGGTCACCATGACGGACTGCCAGCCGGAGGCGCCGTCGGGCACGGGATCCGCCCGCTTGTCCGTCTGCAGCTCACCGGTGCCGTCGGTGGCACGGGCCTTGATGTAGTGCGGGCCCGGGGTGGCATCCCAGTCAAGGGACCACTGCCGCCAGGTCACGACGGATGCTTCGTCGGAGAGGACCGCCTCCATCCACGGGCCGTTGTCGATCTGGACCTCGACCTTGGTGATGCCGCGGGTCTGGGCCCAGGCGGTGCCGCCGAGGGCCACCCGCCCGGCGGGCACTTTGGCGAAGGATTTGGGGACCTCGACCCTGGCCATGGTTTTGATCGGGCCGCGCTCGGACCAGCCGCGCTGCGTCCAGTACGCCTTGTTGTCGGCGAAGCGGGTGACTTCGAGATCCACCACCCATTTGGTGGCCGAGACGAAGCCGTAAAGCCCGGGAACCACCATGCGCACCGGGTAGCCGTGTTCCAGGGGAAGGGCCTCGCCGTTCATGCCGATCGCCAGCATGGCGTCCCGGTCATCCTGCAGGACCTCCAGCGGGGTGGAGGCGCTGAAGCCGTCCACCGAAGTGGAGAGGACCATGTCGGCGCCCTGCTTGGGCCGGGCCATTTTGAGCACGTCGCGGATGGGCATGCCCAGCCACTTGGCGTTGCCGGCCAGGTTTCCGCCGACGGGGTTGGAGACGCACGTCAGGGACACATGGGACTCGATCAGTTTCGCATCAAGCAGGTCCTGGAAACTGAGCCGCACTTCCTGCTCCACGAGGCCGTGGACACGCAGCTCCCACTCCTGGGCGTTGATCTCCGGCACGCTGAGGGCCGTGTCGATGCGGTAGAAATCCTTGTTCGGGGTGAGCCATGGCGTGACACCGGGAGTCCTGGACTGCACGCCAGCGGGAACAGCAGCGGCAGGCTTCGCCGGTGCCGGCAGCTTCAGGGATTCCCGGGCCTGGGCCACGTTGCTGCGGGCCGCGCTGAGCAGCCGTCCGCCCGTGGCGGTGATGACCGACGCCGCGGCGGTGATGCCCGTGGCGGCGAAGAAGGCACGGCGGCTGGTGGCCGGGCGTTCGGTCTCCTTGGCGGCGACGTCGGCGGCCATGTCCGGCCACGCCCGCATCCGCCACAGGCGCGTGATGAGCAGCCGCAACACGATGAGGCCGGCCACGGTGCCGATCAGGGACGGAATGGCATCCACGGGCTTCACGCTGGCCCGCGTCACCACGCTGGCGACGATGACGGCGCCCATGACGAGCACCCCGGCCACGCCCAGGGCCCACTTGCGGTAGGCCACCACACCCAGCACGCACGCCAGGATCAGGATCGTCAGCCCCATACCGACGAACAGTGCCGCCTTGTCGTTGGTTCCGAACGTGGTGACCGCGAAGTCCTTCATCCACGGCGGCGTGAAATCGATGAAGGTCGATCCCAGGGCGATCAGCGGTGTCGCCCGCGCTGTGAAGAACGCGCCGACCAGTTCCGCGACGGACAATACGACGGCGGCGGCGGCCACACCGGCCACCGCGGCCAGGGCGGTAGCGCCTGAGAACCGCTGCGTGGGCTTCTTGCTGGGCTTCTTCATACAGGCTGTTCGTAGCGGCACGGCCCGCGGATTGTCCTGGGAGTGGACATGCTCACCGGGCCTCGGGGGACATGTCCAGCCCTGGGCCCAAAGAAGGGGCATGCTGGCATTATGTCCAGTGGCCGCGTCCGGGACTGGGCATGTCCCGGTGGTTGCGTAGCGGTTCCAGAGTGGACATGTCCAACCTTGGGCCTAGGGAACGGGCATGTCCGGGCACAAGATTGGGCATGTCCAGCCCTGGGCCCAAGGAATGGGCATGGTGGCATCATGTCCAGTGGCCGCGTCCGGGACTGGGCATGTCCCGCTGGATTGCATGGGACTGGGCATGTCCAGCGGCAGTCACAGCTTAGGAGCCTTCGGGGTCCACCACGTACCCTTGGAGACTGTGAAGGTACTTGTCATCGGCCCCGGCGGCCGCGAACACGCCATTGTCCGATCCCTGCTTGCAGACCCCAACGTGTCCGAGGTCCATGCGGCCCCGGGCAACGCCGGCATCAGCAAGCTGGTCCCCACACACGCCATTGACGCGAACGACCCGGGCGCGGTTGCCGCACTGGCCAGCAGGCTGACGGCGGACCTCGTGGTGGTCGGCCCCGAGGCGCCCCTCGCCGCCGGAGTGGCCGACGCCGTCCGCGCCGCCGGCATCCCGGTCTTTGGACCCAGCATGGCCGCGGCGCAGCTGGAAGCATCCAAGGCCTTCGCCAAGGAAGTCATGGCCGAGGCCGGCGTGCCCACGGCAATGGCCCGGGTCGCGAGCAACGCCGAGGAAGCCGCCGACGCCCTCGATACCTTCGGCGCACCCTATGTCGTGAAGGACGACGGCCTCGCCGCGGGCAAGGGCGTCGTGGTCACCAACGACCGGGACGAGGCCCTCGCCCACGCCCAGAGCTGCTTCGACACCGGCGGCACGGTGGTGATCGAGGAGTTCCTCGATGGTCCCGAGGTCTCTGTGTTCGTGCTCTGCGACGGCCGCAACACCGTGGCACTGTCCCCGGCGCAGGACTTCAAGCGCATCTTCGACAACGACGAGGGCCCCAACACCGGCGGCATGGGTGCCTACACGCCGCTGGAATGGGCGCCCGAAGGCCTCGTCCAGGAAGTCATCGACCGCGTGGCCCAGCCCACGGTCAACCAGATGGCCCACCGCGGCACGCCGTTCGTGGGCGTGCTGTTCGTCGGCCTGGCCCTGACCTCCCGCGGCACGCGTGTCATCGAATTCAACGTCCGCTTCGGCGACCCTGAAACCCAGGCCGTCCTGGCCCGGCTCAAGACCCCCCTGGGCGGGCTGCTGATGGCAGCCGCCAAGGGCGAACTGGACAAGGTGCAGCCGCTGCGCTGGTCCAAGGACACCGCAGTCGCCGTCGTCGTCGCCGCGGAGAACTACCCCGGCACGCCCCGCACCGGGGACCGTATCCGCGGGCTCAAGAAGGTCGAGGCGCTCGAGGGCGTCCACGTCATCCACGCGGGCACGAAGCTCGACGCCGAGGGCAAGGTGGTGTCCGCCGGCGGCCGTGTCCTCGCCGTCGTCGCCCTGGGGACCGACCTGGTGGAGGCCCGCGAACGGGCGTACGACGGCGTCGAGCTGGTCCAGCTGGACGGCTGCCAGTTCCGCACCGACATCGGACGCAAGGCGGCGCGGGGCCAGATCCGTGTGGCGGCCCCCGGGACCCCTGCCGCGTCGAAAGCGAAGGCATGACCGTGACCGAATCTCCATCATCGACGCCGGAAACCGCCACCCCGAAGGGCGGGCTGGACACCGCGACCCTGGACCTGCCCGGCTGGAGGCACGTCTACTCCGGCAAGGTCCGTGACCTGTACGTTCCGGTGGATGAGTCCATCACGGCGCGCTTCGGCCGCGAATGCGTCCTGGTGGTCGCGAGTGACCGCATCAGCGCCTACGACCACGTGCTGGCCACTGAGATCCCGGACAAGGGACGCATCCTGACCCAGCTGAGCCTCTGGTGGTTCGAGCAGCTCGGGGTCGAGCACCACGTGCTCGCGTCGACGGTCGGCAGCGGCGTCCCGGCCGCCGTCGAGGGCCGGGCAATGATCTGCAAGAAACTGGACATGTTCCCGGTGGAATGCATCGCCCGCGGCTACCTCACCGGGTCCGGCCTCCTGGAGTACAGGCAGTCCCGCACTGTGTGCAGCATTCCGCTGCCGGAGGGCCTGGTGGACGGGTCCCGTCTCGCCGAGGCCATCTTCACCCCGTCGGCCAAGGCCGAGGTGGGCGAGCACGATGAAAACATCACCTACGGCGCCGTCGTGGACCTGGTGGGCGAGGACATCGCCGCCAGACTGCGCGAGCTCACCCTGGCGATCTACACGAAGGCCGAGGACATCGCCCGCGGCCGCGGCATCATCCTCGCCGACACGAAGGTGGAGTTCGGCTTTGACGCCGCCACGGGCCTCATCACGCTGGGGGACGAGGTGCTGACCCCGGACTCCTCACGTTTTTGGGATGCCGCCACCTATGAGCCAGGCAAGGCCCAGCCCTCCTATGACAAGCAGTACGTCCGTGACTGGCTGACCTCGGCCGAGTCCGGCTGGGACAAAGCGTCGGACGCGCCGCCGCCGGCGCTTCCGGCCGACGTCGTGGTGCGCACCCGCAGCCGCTACGTGGAAGCCTACGAGAAGCTCACGGGCCGGGCGTTCGCCTAGCCTGCCGGGTACCTGCCGGTGTCGTCGCGGCAGCCTATGCTTCCGCCGAGGCTGCGGCCTCGGCGCGCCGCTGCGCCAGACGGATTTCCAGCACCGCGTCCATGGCTTGCTGGACCCGGTCCGAGGCTCCCGCCGCGCTGAATTCCTTCTGGGCTTCTTCGAGGTAGACGAGCGCCTCGGCGGATTCCCCGGCGGCCTTGAGGGCCTTGCCCAGCAGCAGCGAGACCTCCCCGGCCGTATGCCGGGCGAGTGACTCCCGTTCGGCGTGGATCTCGCGCAGTTTTTGCACGGCTGCGACGATGTCCCCGGTGAGGTAGAGCCATCGGGCCCGGATGAACGCCACTTCCAGCTGGTCCGTTTTGTTGCCGCCCACGATTGAGAGCGCCAGCTCGGCGCGTTCGATCGAGGACAGGGTTTCCGGTTCCACAATCCCCGAGGAGAGCCGGACAGCCGCGGAGGCCTTGTTGAACCGGGCCCAGAGGTCGATGTCGTTGGCGGGCGAGAGCAGCCTGGCGGCACGCTCGTGATACTTGATGCCCTCGGGGTAGTCGTGGCGCATGAAGGCCACGTTGCCGATAACCCAGGCGACCTCGCCGGCGAGCTGGGACATGGAGTGGTCGTCCATCTGCTCGTTCATGGCCTGGCAGTATTCCCAGGCCTCATCGAGCCGGCCGCTCTCGGCCAAGGCGCCGATCAGTGACCGCAGCGCGCCGATGATCATGGTGGAGCCCTTGGGCAGCTGGGCGCAGAGCCTCACAGCTTCCTGCGCGTTCTCCACGGCTGCGGTCAGCTGTCCCTGTCCCTGGGACGCGGCAGCGAGCATCTGCCGGGCCCTGACGCCGAGGCCGGCCGATTCGGCGGCCATGGGGTGGTCCAGGAGGTGCTGGATCACGTCCTTGCATTCTTGCCACAGTCCCTGTTTGATCAGGCATTCGGCCTGCATGTAGGTCATGTTCCACCACGCGCTCGTGTTTTTCGCTTCCAGGGCGATCTTGGCGGCGGCGGCGGCGTGGGCGGCGGCCACCGGGTAATCCCGGAGGTCCCAGGCCTGGCGGGCGTACAGCCCTGCGAGCACGTACTCGGCGTCGCTGACGGACACGGGCTGGCTCCAGGCCTCCAAAGCCTTGGGGGCAAGCTCAAGCCGACGGGCGAGCTCCTCAATAACATCGGCGGTGGGTTCGCGGCGCCCGGTTTCCAGCAGCGAGATGTAGCTGGGGGAGTACAGGTCGCGGCCCAGCTCCGCCTGCGTCAGGCCGCGCTCAAGCCGTTCCGCCCGGAGCTTCTCCCCAAATCCGTTTCCCACGGATACCTCCTAATTCCGGACATTCTTTGTACTAAATGCTTGACAGTCTCTGTGGAAAACATTTTACAATGTATGTCAACAAGGGTAGTGCTGACTTGGTAAGGACCCCGACTCATAGTGAGGAACTCTATGTTGAAGAAGATTGCAGCCGGCGCCGTGCTTGCGGGCGCGCTGGCATTCTCCGCTGCGGCCCCGGCCGTCCTGTCCGCCGCGTCCACCACCGAGAATTCAGGCGTTGCCGCCGTCGGCAATTGGCCCGATCCCATGTCCGTGCCTCAGGCTGTAGGGAACTGGCCCGATCCGATGGTCTACTCCACCAACGTCGGCAACTGGCCTGATCCCATGTAACAGGCCCTGTTGTCACAGGCCGCAGGCCAGTGCTTCGCAGCCCCCGGACACGGTGTTCCGGGGCTGTTTTGTGCCCGGACATCGGTCCCGGGGTGACAAGGGCGCACCCCGGGCGGGCCCCGGCGCGCCAGGGATCGGGCATAAAAAGAGGGCCTTCCGAGTGGAAGGCCCTCTTTTGATTGGTCGGGATGACAGGATTTGAACCTGCGACCTCGTCGTCCCGAACGACGCGCGCTACCAAGCTGCGCCACATCCCGATCCGCTGCAAAAGCAACTTCACAAGAGTATCCGATGGGAGCCCCGGATGTGAAATCGGGGTCCGGGCCATGCGGCGGACTGCCGGGCCGGATCAGACCAGGGAGTCCTTCCAAGCTCCGTGCAACTGCGCGAAGCGTCCGCCGCCGCCGATCAGCTGCGCCGGGGTCCCGTCCTCGACGATGCGCCCGTCATGGACCACCAGGACACGGTCGGCAGTCTCCACCGTGGAGAGCCGGTGCGCGATGATCAGCGCCGTCCGCCCGGCGTCGGCCCCGCGACCACGTACGCCGCGCAGGAGTTTCGACAGCCCGGTCTGGACCAGGCGCTCGGACGGGATATCGAGCGAGGAGGTCGCCTCGTCCAGGATCAGGACGGCCGGCCGGGCCAGGAATGCCCGGGCAAAACTGATCAGCTGGCGCTGTCCCGCGGAGACGCGGCCGCCGCGCTTGTTAACGTCGGTGTCGTAGCCGTCCGGCAGTTCCGTGATGAACCCGTGGGCGCCCACCGCCTTGGCCGCGTCCTCGATCTCCCCGCGGGAGGCTTCCGGCCGGCCCAGGGCGATATTGTCCGCCACCGAGCCGCTGAACAGGAAGGCTTCCTGCGTGACCATGACGACGTTCCTGCGCAGGTCTTCGGTCGTGAGCTGGCGCAGGTCCACGCCGTCCAGCGTGAGCGACCCGGAGGAGACATCGTAGAAGCGGGCAATCAGTTTCGCCAGCGTGGACTTGCCGGCCCCGGTCTGCCCCACGAGGGCGACGGTCTGGCCGGCGGGGATGTGGAGGTCCATTTTCGGAATGATGACGGGGCCGTCGCCGTAGCGGAATTCGACGCCGGCGAAATCGACGGTTCCTTGCGCGTCGGCCAGGGCCACGGGGGACTTCGGCGGCCGGACCGTGGGCACTTCCTCCAGCAGGCCGGAGACCTTCTCGAGGGCCGCCTGGGCGCTCTGGAAGGAGTTGTAGAACATGGCCATCTGGTCCACCGGCTGGAAGAAGCGCTTGGTGGACAGAATCAGGGCCAGGAGCACGCCCACCGCCAGCCCGCCGCTGAGGACCCGGAAACCGCCCAGGAGCAGCACGACGGCGACGCAGACGTTGCCGATCAGCACCAGGCCGGGCTGGAAGATGCCGTTGAGGTTGATGGAACGGACCGTTGCGGTGCGGTAGTCCTCGGAAAGCTCGGCGTAGCGGGCGGCGTTCTCGCGCTCCTTCCGGAAGGCTTTCACGGCGCGGATGCCCGTCATGGTCTCCACGAAGTGCACGATCAGGCGGGCCGAGACGACGCGGGATTGCCGGAAGGCAATCTGGGAGTGCTTTTGGTACCAGCGGGACAGGAAATACATCGGCACGCCCGCGGCCAGGACCAGCAGTCCGCTGCGCCAGTCCAGGGCGAACACCGTGATGGCCGTGAATGCCATGAACAGCATCCCGGAGGCCAGCGAGCTCACGCCCGAGTCCAGGAGTTCGCGCAAGGCCTCCAGGTCCGAGGTCTGCCGGGCGATGATGCGGCCGGAGGTGTATCTCTCGTGGAATTCCAGGCTCAGCCGCTGGGTGTGCCGGAACACGCGGACGCGCAGGTCCAGGAGCATCGACTGGCTGAGCCGGGCGGTCGACGTGACGTACAGCGCGGTCAGGCCGGCCGTGGCGACGGCCGCCGCGAGATAGGCGGCGCCGGCGAGGACCAGCGGAAGGTTGTCGCCGGCGCGCAGGGCCGGCAGGGCGTGGTCGATCCCGAAAGCGATCAGCGCCGGGCCGGCCACGCGGGCGGCCTGGGACAGCACCACAGCGGCAATCGTCAGCCAGAAGCGCCCCCGGACAGGGCGGATCAGGGAGCCCAGGAGGGCCAGCGACCGCCGCTGGACGGCCTTGCTCTCACCCTTTGTGAGGTGGGCGTTGTCCTCATTGGCGGTGCCGAACGTTGCGCTGCTCATCGGGAAATCTCCTCGGACTGGTCCTCGAGGGCTGACAGTTCTGAATCCAGGTCCCGCGGTTCCGGATCCAGGCTGGCAATCACGTGCCGGTAATGGCTGTTCTCCGCCAGCAGCCGGGTGTGGGTCCCGACGGCGGTGATCCTGCCGCCCTCAAGAAGCGCCACCCGATCGGCAAGGGCCACAGTGGACGGCCGGTGGGCGACGATCAGCGTGGTGGTGTCCGTGAGGACCTCCCGCAACCGGGCCTCGACCCGCTCTTCGGTATTGACGTCCAGCGCCGACAGCGGGTCGTCGAGGACCAGTATCTTCGGCCGCGCGGCGATGGCACGGGCCAGGGCGATGCGCTGCCGCTGCCCGCCGGAAAGGCTGAGGCCTTCCTCGCCGATCAGGGTGTCCAGTCCCTCGGGCAGGGAGTAGGCGAAGTGCGCCTGGGCGACGTCGAGTGCTTCCTCCAGGGCCGCCTCGCGGCGCTCCGCCGAGCTGTTTTCGGGGAGGCCAAGGAGGACGTTGTCGCGCACCGAACTCGAAAACAGGGTCGTGTCCTCGAAAGCCACAGCGACCACGGTGCGCAGCTCCTCGACGCGGAATTCGCGCAGGTCCACCCCGTCGATCGTGATGGACCCGTCGGAGACGTCATAGAGCCTCGGGACAAGCTGGAGCAGGGCGCTTTTGCCGCTGCCTGTGGTGCCCACGAGGGCCATGGTCTCGCCCGGTGTGATGTCCAGGGAGATGTCTTTGAGGAGCGGCCTGTCCGGGGCGTCCTCGAAGGCGAACGTGGCATTCCGGAAGCTGAGGGCGCCCTTGAGCTCGGAGGGCCGGCGCGGGGTCTCCGGACTGGTGATGGTGTTCTCCGCGTCCATGACCTCGAAGTGCCGGTCAATGGCGGTCTTGGCAGTGAGGGCCATGGCCAGCAGCATGCCGCAGAACTCGACAGGGGCGGCGATCACGGCCGCCGTGGCGAAGAACGCCACGAGGGCACCGATGCTGAGCTCGCCGCGGGAGGCGAGGAGGACGCCGACGACCAGCGCAGTGCCGAGGGCGAGCTCGGGCAGGAGCGTGACGACGAGGCTGAAGGTGGCGAGGTGTTTGGCCTTGGCGATCTCGGTCTGCCGGAGCTCCTCGGCCTGCTCGTTGAAGTTCGCGAGGGCCTCGCGGCTGCGTCCGAAGGCCTTCAGCACCCGGATGCCATGGACCGATTCCTCGACGGTGGTGGCGAGATCGCCGGCCTGGTCCTGGCTGCGGCGGGCCACTTTGCTAAAGCGCGTCCTGAACCGGAAGCCGTAAATCATGATGGGCACGGCCGCGGCCAGGAAGATCAGGGCCAGCTGCCAGCTCATCGAGAACATCACAACGACGCCGATCACCACCGTGAGCGTCGTGACGACGAGCATGATGGCGCCGAACGCCATCCAGCGCCGGAGGAAGTTCAGGTCCGTCATGGCGCGGGAGAGCAGCTGCCCGGAGCCCCAGCGGTCATGGAACGAGACCGTGAGGTCCTGAAGGTGGCCGTACAGGGAGACGCGCATCCGGGTTTCCACGGTGGTGGCCGGGTTGATGACGAACTGGCGGCGCAGGGCCACAAGGCCGGCCTCCGCGATGCCCAGGCCGAGGACAACGAGCGAGGCTGTCCACAGCGCGTCCGTGCTTCCGCCCGGCTTGAGGGAGTCGTTAATGAGCACGCGCAGTACCTGGGGGATGGCCAGGGCCACCACGCTGGCCGTCAATGCGCAGAGCAGACCCATGACGAGCCGCGGAATGATCGGCCTGACGTGGGGGTAGAGGCGGCTGATGGATGTGAAAAACGGAGTCTGCTTGGCCATGCCTGCTTCTTAAAACGCGCGTGCGAGATCTAGAACCGCTAGATGTAGTTTCCTGTAGCAACTACCCTAGGCCATGACGTGAGCCGATTCACACCGTATCTTGCGGCCCGTGGATCTCGCCCAGTGATTACGTTCCGTAATGCACATCCGGCCGGCCGCGCCCGCCGGGGGACATGCTCAGTCTTGGGTTCGGAGGTTGGGCATGTCCCCCCGCCCGGGACTCCGCCGGGGGACATGTCCAGTCCTGGGTTCGGGGGTTGGGCATGGTGCCATTATGTCCATCGTTGCCGCCCAGGGGAGGGCATGTCCCCCGGGGACGGGGCACAGGGGGAGGGCATGCCCGCTGAAGGATGCGGGAGCGGTACAGGCTCAGGCGCGGGAAGTGAGGGTCAGCAGCACGGCCTCGGGCTTGCAGGCGATGCGGACCGGCGCGAAGCGGGAGGTACCGATACCGCCGGAGACGTTGACCGGCGTCGTGCGTCCGTTGCTTTCCCAGTCGTTGAGGCCCTTGGCCCGCCAGGTGGGGAGATCACAGTTGGCAACGAGGGCGCCGTAGCCGGGAACGCAGATCTGGCCGCCGTGGGTGTGGCCGGCCAGCAGGAGGTCGGCTCCGTCTTCAGTGAAGTGATCGAGCACGCGCTGGTAGGGCGCATGCGCGACGGCGACCCTCAGGTGCGGATCGGAGTCCCTGCCCTTCGTGCCACGGGGCCAGCCGGCGTACCGTTCCAGGCCCAGATGCGGGTCATCCACCCCGGAGAAATCAAAACGCATGCCCTTGAGCACGAGCGACTGGCAACGGTTGGTCAGATCCACCCAGCCGCCCATGCCAAAGCCGGAACGCAGCCGCGGCCAGTCCAACTCCCGGTTCTTCCGCTGCGAGGACGGGTCCAGGAAGCGCGAGGACGGGCCCAGGAGATATGCGGCAGGGTTCTTGAAGATGGGCGCGACGTAGTCGTTGGAGCCGGGCACAAACACGCCGGGGAACTCCATCAGGGGACGCAGCGCCGCCAGCAGGGGATCGATGGCCTTGGCGTGGCTGAGGTTGTCGCCGGTGTTCACCACAAGGTCCGGCGTCAGGGCCGCCAGTGACTCGAGCCACGCGGCCTTCCGGCGCTGGCCCGGCACGAAGTGGATGTCCGAGAGGTGCAGCACCCGGAACGGGCCGAATCCAGCGGGCAGAATGGGCAGCGTTTCCTCCCGGAGGACGAACTGGTTCTTCTCCCACAGTCCGTACCCGGTGACGGCGGCCCCCGCTGCGGTCCCGAGCGCGGCGGTCACGGCGAAGCCGCGCCCGATGCTACGGACGCGGCTGGCCACGGAACTTCCCTGGCTCATCGGCTACGGCTGCTTGCCGGGGGGCGTGGGGTTACCGTTGCCAGGCTGGGCGCCCTGCGTCGCCGGCGCCGTGGCGGGCGCACTTGCCGGGGCGCTTGCCGGGGCGGAATTCTGTGTTGACGGGACACTCTGGCGCGGCGGGGCGACCGGCCCGGTGACCATGTTCGACGGCGGGGCCGGGAACGGGTTGGTGCCATACGCCGGCGCGACCTGGGACATGTAGTTCGAGAACTGCGGTCCGGCGATCATGTAGCCGTCGATGCCCTTGTAGAACTTGCCGTTGATGGTCAGGTTCTGGCCGGCCCGGTGCTGGCCGTTCAGGGGATCGCCAAACCACGTGGCGGTCGCAAGGCCGGAAGTGTAGCCCGCGACCCAGGTGGAGCTGTTGTTGTCGTTGGTGCCGGTCTTGGCGGCGACGGGGAACGTGGTCCGGGTGGAGATCCGGGGCTGGATGAGCGAGCCCGATCCTCGGTTGAGGACTTCCTGCATGGCGTAGGCGACGCCGTGGGCCACCTCGGGCTTAATGGCGTCCCGGCAGCTGACGGACTGGGCCGGCAGCTGGGCGCCGGCAGGGTCGGTCACCGACTCGATGGCGATCGGATCGCAGTACTTGCCGTCATCGGCGAACGCGGCGAACGCGCTGGCCATGGTCAGCGGCGCAGTCTGGGTGGAACCGATGAGGTTACCGAGCGTGGTCATCGGGACCTTGGGATTGGGGTCTCCGTTCGACGGGTTTCCCGCATGGACGCCCAGTGAGTCCACGACTTTCTGAATGCCGCACAGGTCCAGCTGGGCCGCCGAGGCAAAGGTGATGGTGTTGATGGAGTTCGCCAGGCCGTCCAGGACGGACATGTACTTGTAGTGTTCCCCATCGGCGTTCTGCAGGTCATGGCTCTGGTTGGTGTCGTCATACCAGCCGACGGTCGGCGCAGGGCACGTGTTCTTCCAGGGGAAGTTCTGCGGGTAGCGCCGGACCGCGCCGTTGAGCAGGGTGTTCATGGTCTTGCCCTCATTGAGCCACTCCGCGAAGGTGAACGGTTTCATCGTGGAGCCCGGCTGGAACCCGCCGAGGCCGTTGAGGTCGTTGCCCTTGGAGTCCTGCACATCGACATTGAAGTTCTGGGTCTGGTCAAACTTGCCGTCGGTGGGGAACCAGACGGTGTTCTGAGCCATGGAGATGATCTTGCCGCTGCCCGGCTGGACGGACACCAGCGAGGCTCCCCACTTGTCCGGGTTCGCGCCGGCAGAGGCGTCGACCTGGGTCTGTGCCACGGCCTGGGCCTTGGGATCCAGGGTGGTCTTGATAGTCAGGCCGCCGCGGAAGATCTTACGTTCACGCTCGGCTGCGTCGGCGCCGTAGGCCGGGTTGTTCAGCAGCAGGTGCAGGACGTAGTCGCAGAAGTACGGTGCCGTCGTCGCGTAGGCGCAGCCCTGGTGCGGCTGGTTGACCTTGGTCACCACCGGCGTCGCCACGGCGGCGTCGTAGTCGGTCTGGTTGATCTTGCCCTGGGTCAGCATGGACTTGAGCACCAGATCGCGTCGGACCTTGGCGTTGTCCGGGTGGGCGATCGGGTCATAGAAGGACGGGCTGTTCACGACGCCGGCCAGCAGTGCGGCCTGGGGGAGGGTCAGGTCCTTGGCGGTGGTGCTGAAGAAGAACTTGGAAGCGGCTTCGATGCCGTAGGCGTCACGGTTGAAGAAGACGATGTTGAGGTAGCCCTCGAGGATCTGGTCCTTCGTGAATTTCTTCTCCAGGGCGATGGCGAGTTTCATCTCACGGAGCTTGTCGCCGACACCTTTGTTGACGCCGTTCAGCAGGACCTGGTCGCCCTTGCCCTCGGATTCAAGGGAGGAGTTGATGACGTTGTTGACGTACTGCTGCGTGATGGTCGACGCGCCCTGCTTCTGGCCGCGGGCGGTGCTGACCAGGGCGCGCAGGATGCCGGTGGTGTCCACACCGCCGTGCTCGTAGAACCGGTTGTCCTCGATGGCGATGATCGCGTTCTTGATGTTCGGGGACATCTGGTCCAGCGATACCCGCGTGCGGTTTTCCGCATAGAGGTTGGCGATGACGCTGCCGTCCGACGCGAGGACGGTGGTCGACTGGCTGGGCGGGTCCACCTTCAGTTCGGCCGGGAGGGTGTCAAAGAATTGAATCGACCCGCTAGCTGCGCTGCCGGAAACAGCGGCCGCGGGGACAAGGAGCCCCGCCACCAGGACGCCACAAATGGCGCTCACGCCCAGGAAAAGAAGGAGCTTTCCGAGGGTGGTGGCCGTGTCGAATAAAGGGTTCTTACCAGTCGCCATGTTTTCCACTTTACCGGCAAGGACTAGGCTTTATGTCATGACCAAATGGGAGTACGCCACGATTCCGCTCATCATCCATGCTACAAAGCAGATCCTTGACCAGTGGGGCGAGGACGGCTGGGAGCTTGTCCAGGTTGTCCCGGGCCCTGACGGAAACGGCCTGGTTGCCTATTTGAAGCGGGAGAAGCAGTAGCCATGAGCACCCCAGCGCCGGCCACCCCGGCAAGCCCCGGAAACACCGCCGGCAGCACGGCTGAGGCGGCAAACGCCGTCGACGGCGCGGGCGCGTCGTCCGCCGTCGAACAACGCCTTGCCGAGCTCGGGCTGACACTGCCGGAGGTGGCCGCACCGGTGGCTGCGTACGTACCGGCCGTGATTTCCGGCAACCACGTCTACACCTCAGGGCAACTGCCGTTCATCGACGGCAAGCTCGAGGCCACCGGCAAGGTCTCCACCGGCACGGAGGGCGCCTCGGACGAATACACGGTGTCCCCGGAAGCGGCCAAGCACTACGCAGCAGTCTGCGCTGTCAACGCGCTGGCTGCCGTCAAGAGTGTCATCGGCGACCTCGACCGCATCACCAGGATCGTCAAGGTGGTCGGATTTGTCTCTTCCGATCCCTCCTTCACCGGCCAGCCCGGGGTCATCAACGGCGCCTCAGAGCTTCTGGGCAAGGTCCTTGGCGACGCCGGCCAGCACGCGCGTTCCGCCGTTGGCGTATCAGTCCTGCCGCTCGACTCTCCTGTTGAAGTCGAACTGATCGCCGAATTCGCTTAGGGCCGGTCAGTTCCTTGCCTCACTTAGCCCGTCGCCTGTTCGTCCTTCCCCCCGATCTCGAAGGGGCAGCACGCAGTTGGCTCGAACACGGCGAGCGGACGCCTCGGGCCGTCCGTTTCGCTTCCTCTGTCGTACTCCTGCGTGACTCCCCCACAGGTCTGGAAACCTGGCTTGGATACCGGCCAGGGTCCTCGCCGCTGGGCGTGGTGGCTTTCCCCGGAGGGTCGCTGGAGCCATCCGACGACGACGCCGTCGCCTGGCTTGGCCCCTCGCCCCAGCACTGGGCCGAGCAGATGGGGACGGCCGACGTCGGGCTGGTGCGCCGCCACATTGTGGGCGCCATCCGTGAGCTGTTCGAAGAGACCGGCATCCTGCTGGCCGGCCCGGACCTGTCCACCACCGTGGAGGGCACCTCCAGTGCCGAGTGGATGCGTGCACGCGAGGCCGTGGCCGACCAGGAGAAGTCCTTCACCGATGTGCTCGCCAAGCGGGGTCTCTCGGTGCGGACGGACTTGCTTAAGCCGCTGGTGAATTGGATCAGCCCTGATTTCGCGCACCGCCGGTTCAATACGCGGTACTTCGCTGCCACCCTACCGGTCAACCAGCAGCCCACGCTCCTGGCCAGCAAGGGGGTCTGGGGGCGCTGGGTGTGCGTCCGGAAGCTCATTGAGGGCCGCGAGACCACGGTCCTGGGCGATGAGGTGGGCCAGGAGAACACCGTCGGCCGGCCCCTGGGTCAGCTCCTGGTGCCGGGCTCGGAGATCATGCTCGAGAAGATGGCCGCGGCCAACGGCTGCATCGCCTACCTCAGCTACAAACGCAAAGCCCACGTCTACCAGCCCAAGCTCGTCGAGGAGGACGGCAGACTGATGCTGGAGGTCGAGGCGGCGAAGACTGTCGCCGGCGAACCCCAGCGGGAGCGCTGACGCAGGTCCCGGCCGGTGGACATGCTCTTCGCTCACCCCGCCGCCGCGCGGGACATGCTCACTCCTGGCCCGGGCCATTGGACATAGTGGCATCATGTCCACGCCCCGCCGCCAAGATGGGACATGCCCTGTACTGGGCAGCATTGGTGGATCTTGGGCAGCACCGATGGACATGTTCCCCGCTCGCCCCGCCGCCCCGCGGGACATGCTCACTCCTGGCCCGGGCCATTGGACATGTTGGCATCATGTCCACGCCCCGCCGCGAAGATGGGACATGTCCCGGAGGGCGCTCCCGCCAGGAATGAGCATGTCCCCGGAAGGGCATCGGCAGGCTTAACCAGCGAAAGCCGGCTCCGTTTCCACGGGGTCGGCTTTCGCTTGTGCTGCGGAAAGCTTAGCGGGAGCGCTGGCGCAGTCGCTGCATGTCGAGAATGACGACGGCGCGGGCCTCCAGGCGCAGCCAGCCGCGCTGGACGAACTCGGCGAGGGCCTTGTTGACGGTTTCCCGGGAGGCGCCGACCAGCTGGGCCAGCTCTTCCTGGGTGAGTTCGTGGGCGACCAGCACGCCGTCGGTCGCCGGACGGCCGAAGCGGTCGGCCAGATCCAGCAGTGCCTTGGCCACGCGGCCGGGCACGTCGGAGAAGACGAGGTCGGAGAGCGAATCGTTGGTCCGGCGCAGGCGGCGTGCCAAGGCCTGCAGCAGCTGGGCGGACACCTCCGGGCGGGTCCGGAGCAGGGCGTTGAGGCTCTCGTTCCTGAGTCCGGCCAGTCGGGTTTCGGAAACCGCTGTCGCCGTGGCCGTGCGCGGGCTCGGATCGAAGAGCGCCATTTCACCGAAGAGCTCGCCCGGGCCCAGGATGGCGAGCAGCGATTCGCGGCCGTCCGGAGACGTGCGGCCGAGCTTCACCTTTCCGGAGACGATGAAGTACAGCTGGTCACCCTGGTCGCCTTCCCGGAATACCGAGGCTCCGCGTGAGAGATCCACCTCCGTCAGTTCGTCCGTCAGCAGACGGAACGCCTCGTCGTCGAGCGTGGCGAAAAGGGGTGCGCGGCGCAATACCTCGATATCCATGAAATCTCCTGACTAACTGTGTCGGCTGGGGCGCTTCAGCCATTGTTTCAGAATTTTGGCGCGTCTGTGACGTAGTTGGCACCGAAACGCGGGCGGGCGCCCGAAGGGAGGGCTCCAGCGGGCCCCGGACGCCCCGTACGGGCAGCCGCGTCCCGGGGTGGTCGGCAAACTGTCAGCCTGCGCCGATAGAATTGCCCCGTAACTGTCTGTGAGGAGCACCGGTGTTCGGCTTGACCATTTTGGACCTGGCGTTGATTGTGACGCTCCTGTCCTACCTGATTCACGGCCTGCGCAACGGCTTCCTGGTGACGGTCGGAGGCCTGGCCGGGTTCGCGGCGGGAGCGGTGGCGGCGTTCGTTTCAGTGCCGGTCGTCAGCGGCCTCGTGGAGGACAGTGGATGGCGGCTGACGGCGATTGTCGCCACGGCTGTCCTGCTAATGATCCTGGGGCACGGTCTCGGCACCATGATCGGGCGGAACATCCGCAAAGTGGTGCGGATCAGCCCCCTGCGCGCGGCGGACCGCGTGGCCGGCGGAGGCGTCAACGTGGTGGTGTCCGCCCTCGTCATGTCGATGTTGGCGTTCAGCATCGGGTCCCTGGGCGTTCCCCTCGTGTCCCAGCAGCTCGCCGAGTCCAAGGTGATCCGGTTCATCGACGGCATGACCCCGACGCCGGTCAAGAGTTCCATGGCACAGTTGCGGTCCGCCGTGATCGGCGAAGGTATACCGACTCTCCTTGACGGCTTCGGCCAGGGTCAGCCCGTCGCCGTTCCGGATGCCAGCACGGACACCCCCGCGCTGAACAAGGCCGCCGCTTCCGTGCTGAAGATCGCCGGAACGGCCTACCAGTGCGGCCAGAACCAGACCGGAACCGGCTTCGTTGTGTCGCCCGGCCGCGTCGTGACCAACGCCCATGTCGTCGCCGGCGTGGCGGAACCGGTGGTGGAAACACCCGGCGGGGGCGCCCTCCCCGGGCGGATCGTCTATTTCGACACCAAACATGACCTCGCCGTCCTGGCGGTGGACGGCTTGGGCACCGCGCCGCTTCAGCTCAGTTCGGACCTTCCGGCCGGCAGCCCGGCCGCGTTCGCGGGGTACCCCCACGGCGGTCCGTTCCAGTCCAAACCGGCCACCGTCCAGGACATCGCCACGGTCCTGGTCCCTGACATCTACGGGAACAATCCGGCGCCTGAAGATGTATACCGGCTCGCCGCTGACGTGCAGCCGGGCAACTCCGGAGGTCCCTTGCTGACCACCGACGGGCAAGTGGCCGGCCTGATCTTTGCCAAGGCAACCACCGAGCCCTCGCTGGGGTTCGCCATCACCATGGCCGATCTCGGCCCCGTCGCAGCCCAAGCGCCGGGTCTGGGCAGCGCCGTCTCCTCGGGGCAGTGCATCAAGAAATAGGCAACAAGCAATAGGGCCGCCAGCGCCCCCAGGGCCGCCACGGCGGCGGCCCTGGGCCCGCCGCCGCGGCAGCTACGCGGGCGCGCCCTGCCGCCGCCCCGCAGGACCCGCGGGGGACATGCTCAGTCGCTGGAAGCGTGCAGTCCGGCGAGGTACTCGACAGCGAAGCGGTAGCCCATGATCCCGGCCCCGGCGATCACGGCTTTGCTGATGTCCGACAGATAGGAGTGGTGCCGGAACGGCTCCCGGGCATGGACATTGGTGATGTGGACTTCGACAGTGGGCACCTCCACGGCGGAGATCGCGTCGCGGATGGCCACCGAGGTGTGCGTGTAGGCCCCTGCGTTAAGCACAATCCCGACCGCCTTTCCCCGTGCTGCATGGATGGCGTCCACGAGTGCTCCCTCATGGTTGGACTGGAAGCACTCGACGTCCAGGCCGTTGGCTGCACCGGCGTCTTTGGCGAGCTGTTCGACGTCGGCCAGCGTCGATGTCCCGTACTTCTCGGGCTCGCGGGTGCCGAGCAGGTTCAGGTTGGGGCCGTTGAGGACCAGGATGGTGCCGCGGCCGGCGTCGGTGGCGGGGGTGGCTTCAGTCATGCCTGCAAATCTATCGCTTACCGCCGCCCGCTGCCCGCTTCTTTACGCGGCGCTCCCGCGTCGTCGGCCCCGGGAAGTCTGGTCAGGTGACAGGGGGGTGCCTAGACTTTAAGGACCAACGTGCGGAGCTCCCGTACTGGCCAGCTCGCGCGGAAAGCCCGATCTGGGAGCGTCATCACGCGCAGCATCCTCCATTCAGGAAAGAACATCCGCCGGGCCGCCGTAGCCCTGCTAGCCCTGGCGGCGTTCTCCATCCCGGCGCCCGTCGCCGCCGCGTCCCGGGCCGACGCCGGTCACCGGCACTCGGTGATAGTCCTCCCCGGCGCCACCGGAACGGAAGGCATCGCCGCGGGGGAGGGCAGCACCTTCTTCGCGGGGGACCGGCTCAACGGGGACATCTACCGCGGAGACATCCGCGAAGGCACAGCCAAACGCTTCATCCATGCACCGGATGGCAGGGCCGCCCTCGGCATGAAGGTCGATGTCGCCGACAACCTGCTGTTCGTGGCGGGAGGCGCCACCGGCCAGGCCTACGTCTACAGCCTTGAGACGAAGAAGACCGTGAAGGCCTACCAGCTTGCCGGGGCAGGCACGAGCTTCATCAACGACGTAACCCTGACCAGCGAAGGGGCCTGGTTCACCAACTCGCAGGCCGGCGAACTCTACTTCGTCCCGGTGAACCACCACGGGAACCCGGGCGCTGCGGAGACGCTCGTCCTGAAAGGCCCAGCCGGCGGGCTTGAACAGGGGTTCAACCTTAACGGGATCGCGGCCGTGCGGGACGGGCATACCCTGATCGTCGCCCACACGGCGCGGGGCGCCCTCTACACCGTCAACCTGAAAACCGGATCCAGTGAGTTGATCGCCCTCACCGACCGCTCCGGCGGCGCCCTCACCGTGCCCAATGTGGACGGCATCCTCGTCCGGGGCGACACCCTCTGGGCAGTCCAGAACGTATCCAACCAGGTGAGCCGCATCCAGCTGGACCGTTCCCTGGTATCAGGCGTGGTCCGCGAGGTCATCACGAGTCCGCACTTCGATGTCCCGACGACGGCGGCGCTCTTTGACGACACGCTCGCCCTGGCGAACTCCAAGTTCACGTCGCCCGCTGCCACCACCTTCGAAGCCGTCCTCGTCGACGCCGGCTCGCGGCACTGAACTCGCGGCGCCGATTAAATGGACCCGCGGAAAGGCCGGGCAGTCGACTGACGGCGCTGCCCGCACGCGGGCAGCGCCGTCGCCGGCGCCTCATTCAAGGCTGCCCCTTTCCAATATGTCTACTTGCGGAGCGAGTGTGCGATCTGGGCCATGACGGTGTTGTCGGCCAGGGTTGTGGCGTCGCCGACCTCGCGGCCTTCCGCGACGTCCTTGAGCAGGCGCCGCATGATCTTGCCGGACCGGGTCTTGGGCAGTTCCGGCACCACGAGGATGGTCTTGGGCTTGGCGATCGGCCCGATCTCCTTGCTCACGTGGTTGCGGAGTTCCTGGATGATTGCGTCGCCGGAGTCCACGGCATCACCGCGCAGGATCACGAACGCGACGACCGACTGGCCCGTGGTCTCGTCCGCGGCGCCCACGACGGCGGCCTCGGCCACGGCCGGGTGGGACACCAACGCGGATTCGATCTCCGCGGTGGAGAGGCGGTGGCCGGAAATGTTCATCACGTCATCGACCCGGCCCAGCAGCCAGATGTCACCGTCCTCGTCCTTCTTCGCGCCGTCGCCTGCGAAGTACATGGTCTCGAAGCGGGACCAGTAGGTCTCCTTGAACCGCTCTGGGTCGCCCCAGATGCCGCGCAGCATGGCGGGCCACGGCTCGCGGATCACGAGGTAGCCGCCGGATCCGTTGGGGACGGACTCGCCGAGTTCGTCGACCACGTCCACGGCGATGCCGGGCAGCGGAACCTGGGCTGAGCCGGGCTTCGTGGCTGTCACCCCGGGCAACGGCGCGATCATCTGTGCCCCGGTTTCGGTTTGCCACCAGGTGTCCACGATCGGTGCAGGGGTGTCCTTCCGGCCGCCGTCGGCCCCGATGACCTCCCGGTACCACATCCACGCCTCAGGGTTGATGGGTTCGCCCACCGAGCCCAGGACGCGGAGCGAGGAGAGGTCCGACTTGGCCGGGATCTCCTTGCCCCATTTCATGAAAGTGCGGATGGCGGTGGGGGCGGTGTAGAGGATGGAAACCTTGTACTTCTCCACGATCTCCCACCAGCGGCCCTGGTGCGGGGAGTCCGGCGTCCCCTCGTACATGACCTGGGTGGCCCCGTTGATGAGCGGAGCGTAGGCGACGTAGGAGTGTCCGGTGATCCAGCCGACGTCGGCCGTGCACCAGTAGACGTCCGTCTCCGGGTGGAGGTCGAAGACCGCCTTGTGCGTGTACGCGCCCTGGGCCAGGTAGCCGCCGGTGGTGTGCAGGATGCCCTTGGGCTTGCCCGTGGTGCCGGAGGTGTAGAGGATGAAGAGCGGGTGCTCGGAGTCGTGACCGACGGCCGTGTGCTCGGCGGAGGCGCGGTCCACGGTATCCGACCACCAGTGGTCGCGGCCCTCGTGCCAGTCGACGTCCTGGCCGTTGCGCTTGACTACGACGACGTTCTGGACGGTGTGCCCGTCACCATCTCCCTCGTGCGCCAGGGCCTCATCGACGGCCGTCTTCAGGGCGCTGGGCTTGCCGCGGCGGTAGGTGCCGTCGGCGGTGACGACGAGTTTGGCCTCGGCGTCGTCAATCCGGGAGCGCAGCGCCTCGGCGGAGAAGCCGCCGAAAACCACCGAGTGGATGGCGCCGATCCGGGCACAGGCCAGCAAGGTGATGACGGCCTCGGGAATCATGGGCAGGTACACGGCCACCCGGTCGCCCTTGGCGACGCCGAGCGACTCGAAGGCGTTGGCGGCCTTCTTGACCTCCTCGGTGAGCTGCGCATAGGTGTACGTGCGGGTGTCGCCCGGTTCGCCCTCGAAGTAGATGGCGACCCGGTCCCCGTGGCCGTCCTCCACGTGGCGGTCCAAGGCGTTGTACGCGGCGTTGATTTCACCGCCGACAAACCATTTGGCGAAGGGCGGGTTGGACCAGTCCAGGGTCAGGGTGAAGTCCTTGCTCCAGCTCAGCAGCTCGCGGGCCTGTCTGGCCCAAAAGGCGGGACGGTCGGCGTCGGCCTCCGCATAGTCAGCGGCGGTGGCAACGGCGTTCGCTGCGAACTCGGGGGAGGGCGCGAACCGGCGGTTCTCGTGCGCCAGGTTTTCGAACGCATCGCCCAGGCGGGGCGAAGTTGTAGCAGGGGCAGCGGAAGGCGCCGCGCCGGAAGCCTGCGTGGTGGTGGAGCCGGGAGTCTGCTGGGACATGGTGAACCTCATCATTCATCGATCCGTGCTGCGCGGGATCGCCGGATGTCCACTGGTGCGGGCCGCAGGTGCGGCGCCGGGCAGCGGCTGATCGCGGCGGTCCGCAAAAAGCTGTTCCGCAATACACACTAATACCTGGGTCCGACGGAACGTGTGCCCCGTCACAAACGCAGCCGCGAGCGGTGCTTGTTAAGCGCCGAGTGGTGCCGGGAACGCTACTTCGGGCCTATCTGGCGGCGGACGGCCCGCACCCCGGGCCTCCCAGCCCGGCCAGGCACTGAACCCACTGATTCCACCGTTCTGGCAAGCGGAATACGGATGGGCCGGCATCGACGCCGATGCGTACAGCGCCTGGGAACAGCAATGCAGCCCGGAGGCCTACGTCCGGCGCCGCAAGAGCGCGGCTGAGTCACCGGAGCCGCGGAGCCTGCTGGCGCCGGCCACGGCCTGGCGGGGCGGGCTGGATACCGTGATCGTCCTGCCGTACGAGGGGTACTTTGCGTGGCGCGTCACGGCACGGCATCTCGCCGGCTCCGCCTCGACCGCAACGATCCGGCCAGCTGCAGCAGGGCCTTGGGAACCGCCGGGGGCCCGCTTCCTGGCGGCGGTTCATGAGAAGCCTGCCGAAAGCGTGATTTGCCGCGGCCGCGCACGGCTTGTCAGCTAGTGATCGGCCAAGCACTTGGCTAGGCTGAGATGAAGTTGTGACATCCGATGGAGGCAGGCGGGACCGCTGGCGGTCCGCGCTCTGCGTGCCGTTAGACGGCGCTGTCCAGGGCGCCGCCATGCTAAGGAGAACAGAATGAACGAGCAAGAAAACGGGCAGCTCCAGTCGCCCGCCCGCAATCAGGGCGACACGGGCCAAGCCAGGCAGGCAGGCTTCGGAGACCCGCCCCGCTTCACGGCGGACAAGAAGACCCGGAAGAAGAACGAGGCCGTCCTCGGGCCTTTCACCATCCGGGACCTAACCGTTTTCGGCTCCACGCTGATTCTCTTTGTCGCCTCGCTCATTCCGATGTTTGCGTTCGGATACAACCTCTGGAACCTGGGCAGCCTCTTCTTCCTGGGCCTGGGGATCGTGCTGCCGCTGATCGTGTCCGCCTTGTTTGTGGCACGCCGGGTCAGCCCCGGAACGCGGATCCGGATTGGGTCCTTGTCAATCGACCAGTTCGGGTCGGTCGTGGCGTCTTTCGCGGTCGCTTTCTTCTTCCTTGCCGTTGCCGGCGCGTTCGTGCCGAGTCTGCTGGTTGGGCTCATAGGCGCGCTTGGACTCTTCGCAGCCACCGTGCTGGCGCGTCTGATCCCCTACTTCGCCGGCGACTTCCTGGGCCGCGGGGAAACCCCTGCCCATGTGGTGGCCCGTGAGGCAGCCATACCGGTGCGGAAGCCCCAGGCCCCGAAGCCGCCGAAGGAGCCCAAGGAGGCCGGGGCAGCCAAGGAAACCGGTGCCGGACCGGTCGCTGGCTGGGCCAAACGCATGACGCCGGGTGGCCGGTCAGCTGCCCCGCAGGCGGCCCCGCACAGTTATGAGACCTTCGGTGCGGCATCGGGCGAGGCTGTTCCGGCCGCACCCGTCGCCGGAGCGGCCCCCGCACCGGCCGCTGCGCCCGCCGCCGCGCCGGCCCCGGTCGTGCCAGCAGCGCGCGCGAATGCTGCGCCGGAGCCTGCCTCCAGCGCCCCGGAAACCCAAGTCTCCGGCGTAGTGCCGGCGGCTGTGACGCCGGCCCCGTCTGCCGCCGAACAGACCCGGGCTGCCGGCGTCCTCGCGCCTGCCGATTCTGCGCCGACGGTTCCGGCCGCGGCGGAAGAAACCCAGGCCGCCGAAGTGCCGGTGGCCTCCACGAGCGCCCCGACCACGGTCAACCCCCAGGTCCGCCCGCAGGAGCGGATCGGTGCAACCGTCGACCCGGCCAGCCGGCCCATGGAAGACGACGTCCAGCCCGTGCACGAGGCGTTCTGGTTCGCCGTCGCGCAGCCCCGCACCGCCGTCGACGAGCACACCGGGGCCCCGGCGTTCGTCATTGAACCCGGCGGCTGGGTGTTGGCCCTCGAGGACCGCGGCAACGAGTTCCTGGTCCAGCACACCGACGGCCGGGTGGGCCTGCTGCGCGACCTCAGCAACATCGAACGCGGTTAGCCGGAGCCCCGGTGGCCAGCGAAACCGGGAGCGGCCAGCCCGGCAGCCCGCGGACCTCAGGGGAATCCCTGCTGGCGCTCAAACGCCGGGCCCGCAGAATCAACAAGGCCCTCGGGGAGCAGTATCCGTACGCGCACGCGGAGCTGGATTTCCGCAGCCCGTTCGAGCTCGTGGTGGCCACGGTGCTCTCGGCCCAGACCACGGACGTGCTGGTCAACCAGATCACGCCCCTGCTCTTTGCCCGGTATCCGGACGCGCGGAGCATGGCCGAGGCGGACCCGGCCGAGCTCGAAGCCATCATCAAGCCCACCGGCTTCTTCCGTGCCAAGGCCAGGAACCTGCTGGCGCTGTGCATCAGGCTCGTTGACGAGTACGACGGCGTGGTGCCCGGCCGGCTGCAGGACCTGGTGACGTTGCCCGGCGTCGGGCGGAAGACGGCGAACGTTGTGCTGGGCAACGCGTTCGGCATCCCGGGCATCACGGTGGACACCCATTTCGGCCGTCTGGCCAGGCGCTTCGGGTGGACGGAATCGGATGATCCGGTGCGGATCGAGTCCGACGTCGCCGAGTTGTTCGAGCCGAGGGACTGGACCATGCTCTCGCACCGCGTGGTGTTCCACGGCCGGAGGGTCTGCCACTCGCGAAAACCGGCGTGCGGCGCCTGCGCGGTGGCGAACTGGTGCCCGAGCTACGGGGCCGGGGAAACGGATCCGGAGAAGGCCAAGAAGCTGCTGAAATATGAACTGGCCCCGGGCCAGGAAGAACTGCTGGCGAAGCTCATGGCGGAAACCCACCGGGCCGCCGAAATCCGGATGGAATCGCAGAGGAAGCCTCGATGACCGTCCGCCAGGAACTGATCGACCTCGTTGCCGCCGTGGCGGAGGGCACGGCACCCCCGCCGGATCCGCGCTGGCGCGAGCTCGTCGTTGAGCCCGGTGAACGCGTCCGCCGTGCTGCCGTCCTGATGCTGTTCGGTGCGCTGGATAACGTCCCGGCGACTTCCGTCAAGCTTCTGGCCCCCGCGGATCTTGACGTCCTCCTGTTACAGCGTGCCCAGACCCTGGACGACCACCCCGGACAGGTCGCCTTCCCTGGCGGCGGCATCGATCCGGGCGAATCCGTGATCGGGGCGGCCCTACGCGAGGCGGAAGAGGAAACCGGGCTCGACCCCGCCGGCGTGGACGTGCTCGGCGTCATGCCGGAGCTTGCCCTGCCCCGCGGGAACTTCCTCGTCACCCCGGTCCTGGCCTGGTGGGCCGCCCAGTCACCCGTCCGTGTGGTTGACTACGGTGAATCGGCCCAGGTCTTCCGCGTCCCGGTGCGGGACCTGCTGGATCCGGACAACCGGGTCATGGCCACAGTGAACCGTGCCGGCCAGACATTCCAAAGCCCCGCCTTCACCGTCAACGGCGTCGTCGTGTGGGGCTTTACCGGGATGATCCTGAACCAGCTCTTTGAGCAGCTGGGCTGGGCGGTTCCGTGGGACCGCTCGCGGCTCTACGGGATCGATGCCTAAGCCGGATCGATGCCTAAGCCGGGCGTCACTGTACCGGGGGTCCCTGTAACGGCCCTGTCGGTCACGGGCCTGCGGTCAGGCAGGTAGCCGGACGCCAGCTTTGCTGTTGCCGGTGAACGCGGGTGCGGCGCCGGGCTGGCCTTACCTGCTGTGGCCGGAACGGTCCACAACCAGGCCCGTCGCGGCGTTCTCGCGCACGGCCGTGATGCCGGCCGCCGCGCCCTTGATGGTCTTGAACAGCGGCGAAACGGCCACTACCGTCCCGTCTGCCGCCGTAAGCCTGAAGAAATAAGCTTTCTCTCCCGCTTCAGCGATTTCAAAAATGCCAGCCAAACCGTTGCCTCCCCAATTTCCTTGCGTCGTTGCAAATGACCGGCAGTAACGATGGGATTTCTTACCGGCCATTCGAGACTAACCGGGGGGACGGACAGTGCACAACGCTACCGACGGGTACGTTACAGCGGGTGACTGTGCCCGCCTACTTGGCCTTGTCATAGGAGTCCACCACGGCCATGCTCACGGGAAACTCCACAGGGATCCTGCCGAACAGCAGCTCTTTGGCGGCATTCGCAGCGTCCTCAATCGCACGGATGCACTCCTCCACGGCCCCCTCCGGGCAGTGGACCATCACTTCGTCATGCAGGAAGAACACGAGTTCCCCGCCCGGGACGCCGACGGAGCGCATGGCGCGCAGCCGCCGTCGTAGTTCCGCGAGCCAGCAGGCGGCCCAGTCGGCGGCGGAGCCCTGCACCACGAAGTTCCGGGTGAACCTGCCGCGGGAGCGGGCCGCCGAATCGGCCCTGCGCTGCTCTTCCGCGGTGGTGGAGTGCTGGCTCTGCAGCCAGCGCTCCGACGGCGGCGGGCTGCTGCGGCCCAGGCGTGAGGTGACCGTCTTGCCGGCTTCGCCCTCGCGGGCCGCCTCTTCCACGAATCCTACGGCCCGCGGGTAGGTGCGCGTCAGCTGCGGCATCAGCCGGCCGGACTCGCCGGTGGTCGCACCGTAGATCGCCCCGAGCAGCGCCACCTTGGCCTTGGCCCGGTCGCCGCCGAAACCCTGCGCAGCGATGCCGGCATAGAGGTCCTTGTCCCGGGCGGCCTCCGCCATTTTGGAATCCTGGGCCAGGGCCACCAGCACCCGCGGCTCCAGCTGGGAGGCGTCCGCGACGATCAGCTTGTACCCCGGGTCAGCATGGACGGCGCCGCGGATCTGGCGCGGGATCTGGAGAGCCCCGCCTCCGCGGGAGGCCCAACGGCCCGAAACCACCCCGCCCACGACGTACTCCGGCTGGAACCGGCCGCTCTTGACCCAGGCATCCAGCCATGCCCAGCCGTTGGCAGCGTGCAACCGGGCGAGTTTCTTGTAGGCCAGGAGCGGCTCGATCGCGGGGTGGGTCGCTTCCTTCAATTCCCATTGCCGGGTGGTCTTGACCTCGATGCCGTTCCGGTGCAGGGCGCGCATGAGCTCCTGCTGGGAGTCGGGGTTCAGCGACGGGGAATTCAGCAGCCGGCGCAGCTCCGTGGTGAGCGCCTCAAGCTTGGCGGGACGGTGGCCGGGTTGCGGGCGCGGGCCGAGGTAGTCCGCCAGGATCCGTTCGTGCAGTTCCTCCTGCCACGGCACTCCGGTGTGCTGCATCTCGGCGGCGATCATGGCGCCGGCTGATTCGGCTGCCAGCAGGAGCTGCAGGCGCCGCCGGCGATTGTCGCCGAGGAGTCCGGCGCCGCCCGCGCCGCCCGCGCCGGCCCCGCCCGCGCCGGCGAGCTTCAGCGCTTCCTGCTGGGCCGCGTATTCGGCACGGAGGTCTTCGGGCGAATGACGGGGCGCGGCGCGGAGGCCCGGATCGTCGAACAGTGCGCCCTGATCCGCCGGCGGAGGCGGGGGCTGCAGGGCACGGGGCAGGGGCTGCAGGTCATCGTCCTGGGTCAGCTTTTCCGCGTTTCTGGCATACGCGGTATGGGCCGTGAACTCCGAATGGGCCAGGATAGCCCCGCAAAGAGCGAGGTCGTAGCAGCGTTCAAGCTCCACGCCGGCGCCGAGCAGCGCGGGATACCAGTCCTGGGTGCGGTGCCAGATCCAGCGCGGGCGCTGTTTTTCGAGTTCGCGCACGACGCCGGCCAGGCCGCCCGGGCTGATGATGCGCGGTTCCGGTTTGGCCGGGTTCGGGGAGCCGTCCATCGTGAGCTCCTGGAGGGCTGCCCCGTCAGCGTGGGCGGCGAGCAGCAGGTACATAGGGTCAATTCTGCCTTGCAGTTGGGCGTGGCGGGTGCCGCGTCGAACTTCCGCGGCTTGTCCACATAGGGCACGACGGCGGTTCCCCCGCGATCCGTGCGGCTGCATAGTGGCACCATGAGCAGGCACCAGGGACAGGGTTCGGGGCCAAGGCCGCCACGGGACGCCGGGGCGTGGATCCCCGCTGCATCCGGGGAGACGCTGCTGGTCACCGGGATCAACCTCCTCCGTGCCGAGGTGGAACGTATCGTCGCCGCGGCCGGGGGCCACCTGCGGGCGGTCCAGGACGTCGGAGAGGCCGCACCGTTCTGGGACCCGGCCGAGGCCGTGCTGGTGGGAAGCGACATCCGGGAGCTGCCGATGCGCAGGGGGCGCCCGGTTGTACTGGTCGGCCTGACCGGGGACGGGGACAGCCTGTGGCACCTGGCCGCCGCCATCGGTGCGGACCTGGTGGCAGTGCTGCCCGACGCCGGGTCCTGGCTGGCGGAATACCTCAGCCGGTCCCGCGCGCCTGAAGCAGTCGGCCTCGTCCTGGGCATCACCGGTGGCTGCGGCGGCGCAGGAGCCACGACGGCGGCCATCTGGATCGCCCAGGCGGCCGCCGGGCTCGGCGCGAAGGTGCTCCTGATCGATGGCGATCCCTCCGGCGGCGGGCTGGAACTGGCCTTGGCCGCCGAGGATTACCCCGGGCTGCGCTGGCCCGATCTCGCCGATGTGAGCGGGAGCATCGACCCCGTCCAGCTCACCGAGGCGCTGCCGATGGCCGGCGGATTCTCCTTCCTGTCCTGGCCGGGCAGCCGGAACCGGGCCCCCGGGGCCAGCGCCGCCACCGCGGCGGGGGTTCTCGACGCCGCCCGCCGGGGTTGCGAGCTGGTGGTCCTGGACATCGGGCGCGAGGCATTGCGGGCCTTCGCGTGGGAATGCGACCGGATCATCATCGTCGCACCCGCACAGCTGCGCGCGGCAGTCGCATCGGCCCTGCTGCTGCAGGAGCTTCCTGCCGTCGAAACCGGCCTCGTGGTCCGGGGGAGGCCATCGGGCACCCTGGACGCGCCCCGGATCGCTGAATCCGTCGGGCTGCCCCTGCTCGGGATCATGCCGGAAATCAGGGGCGTCCCCGCCGCAACGGAACTCGGGCGGCTTCTGGAAACCGGGCGGCAGCGCAGTGTCCGGCGGTTCGCCGCCGGGATCCTCGACCTGGGCGAGGAAGATCTGTGATGAGCACACATTCCGCGCTTGGGCTTCCGGACCGGGACCCCGGCACCCCGCGTTCCCGGGGATTCCGGGCGCCGGATTCGGTGGATGCGGGGCTGCTGGAGTCCGTACGGGAGTCCGTCATGGCCGACGAGGGGCCGGTGACTCCATCACGGGTTGCCGCCGCGGTCCAGGCCAGCGGGAGGCTGCTGGGCACCGCCGGTGCCCTGGCCGCCGTCGAGACCATCAGCGCGGAGCTGAACGGACTGGGCCCCCTGCAGAGGCTCGCGCGCGACCCGGCGGTAACGGACATCTTCGTCAACGGTCCGGAGTCGGTCTGGCTGGACCGAGGCCACGGCGCGGAACGGGCTCCGGTTGCCTTTTCGGGGGAGCCGCAGATCCGCGCCCTCGCGGTGCGGCTGGTGACAGCGGGCGGCCGCCGCCTGGATGATGGTTCCCCCTGTGTCGACGTCAGGCTCGACGGCGGTTACCGGGTGCACGCAGTGCTGCCGCCGATTTCTACGGCCGGGACGCTGTTGAGCATCCGCATCCGGCGGCCGAGCGTCTTCTCCCTGGACGAGCTGCGGCGGGCCGGGATGTTCGGGCCCCTTGTCCAGGCCGTGCTCGAGCAAATGGTGGAACGCCGGCTGAACTTCCTGATCAGCGGGGCTACCGGCTCGGGGAAGACGACACTCCTGTCCACGCTGCTGGGGTTATGCCACCCGGGGGAAAGGCTGGTCCTGATCGAGGACGCGGCGGAATTGAACCCCGCCCACCCGCACGTCGTCTCGCTTGAGTCCCGGCACGGGAACCTCGAGGGCGGCGGTGCGGTGGACCTCGGCGAACTGGTGCGTCAGGCCCTTCGGATGCGGCCCGATCGCCTCCTGGTGGGCGAATGCCGGGGAGCGGAAGTCCGGGAGCTCCTGTCCGCGATGAATACCGGCCACACCGGAGGAGGGGGAACGATTCACGCCAACGCCGCGGCCGCCGTGCCCGCCCGGCTGACCGCCCTGGGCGCGCTCGCAGGAATGGGCGTGGATGCCGTGCGCCTGCAGGCGGCCAGCGCCCTCGACGCCGTCGTCCACCTGGCCCGCACCGGTCACGGGCGGGAAGTCGCGAGCGTCGGCGTCATGGAGGACGGCGATAGGGGCCTGGGCGTCACCGCTGCGCTGTCCGTCGTCGAAGGTGGCGTCGGCTTCGGGCCGGCGTGGCCGCAGCTGGCGGCCCGGCTCGGCATCGATCCCTCGTGTCCGGACGGAACGTCCGCGGCAGGCAGCCAGCCCTCCGATTCCTCACGGCCGTCCCCAACGGGCGGTGACGGCCCGGCCCGGCCGCCGCTGTGACGGCAGGGGTCATCGTCCTGCTGGCGCTCGCTGTGTGCCTGGCGCTCCTGCCGTCAGGCGCCCCCGCTGGCCGGGCCCGCAAGGCACTCCCTGGCCCTCATGCGCGGAGCTCGCCGGTCCCTGCGCCGCACGCCGCCCGGAGGGTGCTCAGTGCCGTCCGGTTCGGCCGGCCATCCGGAGGCGCGGCTGACCCGGGGACTGTCCCGATGACGGAGGTGGTCCAGCAAATCGCTGCTCTGCTGAAAGGAGGACGCACCACCGCCAGGCTGTGGGATGAGTTGTGGGTGTTGTACGCCGGCGGTGCCTCGCAAGGCCGCGCCTGGGACGATGACGCCGGGACCGGCACGGGACGGGCACAGCGGCAGGGGCCCGGACGCGGTCACGGGGGCGGCCCGTCGCTGGCCCCGGAGTCCCGCATCATTCTCGCGGCCGTCCGGGCGGCAACCCTGGGGGGATCGCCGGCGGGCGGTGCTATCCGAGGGGCGGCGCTGGCAGTCGGAACCGGCAGGGACCGGGGGAAGAGCGCTGGCAGGGGCGCGGGTGCCGACGAACAGAGAGTGTGGGGCGACCTCGCCGCGTGTTTCGACATTGCCGAGGCCAGTGGCTGCCCCCTCGCAGACGTGCTGACGCGCTTCGCCGCGCAGCTTGAATCCGACGACGACGCCGAAGCCGTCCGCCAGACCGCTCTGGCCGGCCCCAGGGCCACGGTCCGTTTGCTGACATGGCTGCCGCTGTTCGGATTGGGCCTGGGCCTGCTGTTGGGCATTGATCCGTTGAAGATCCTGCTGGGGACTCCGTTCGGAGTCGCGGCGCTTGCGGCGGGTCTGATCCTGACCACAGCCGGGCGTATCTGGTCCTCACGGCTGGTTCGGGCGGCAGCAGGGGCGCCGCCGTGACCCCGGAACTGGCGGGCATAATGGTCGCAGCCAGCCTCGCCGGCGCGGCCGCCCTGGCGCTCGCCGATCGCGTCCGGGCGCGCCAAAGACTCGGACGGACGGTCCCCGCCGGGATGGGCCGGGCCGGCCTGCACCCGGCAGGGGAGGGCTCTGCACTGCACGGCCGGGGCAGGTTGCCCGGACTTCGGGACACCGCCATGATGCTGGAATTGATCGGCGCCATGCTGGACGCGGGGGCCGGGCTGGGACGATCCTTGGAGCTCGTAGCCGCTCAGGCCTCACCCGAGCTCGGCCGTCAACTTCGGCCCGTCGTGTCCGCACTCGCCATCGGCGCGGACTGGGACACCGCGTGGCGCAGTTCCGAAGTCCGGCCGCCGCAGATCCTGGCCCTCCGGGATGCCCTGTCCTTCGCCGCCCTCACGGGCGCACCATCGGCTGCGATCCTGTACGCGCAGGCGGCCAGGATCCGGCGAGAACGGTTCAGAGGCGCCGAAAAACAGGCCGCGGCACTGGGCGTGAAGCTTGTGGTGCCGTTAGGCCTGTGTTCCCTGCCGGCCTTCGTCTGCCTCGGCGTCGTGCCCGTATTGCTGGCCATGCTGCCAGCGTGAGACGGCTGCCGCGGGGGCGAAAGCGCCGACTGAAGCGTGCGGCGCATCCCCAAGGTTTACTCAAGCTGGTTGGGGTTATTGTGCCCGTAGGCATCATCGCCGTTGGAGCAATTTCGTTGGGGGCCGCGGTTTGGCAGCCCGGAGCCACTACAGAGTCGCAACTCGGCGGTGGCGTCCTGGACTAGAACTGGCCTAAGGCGCGGGTTTCTCTCATGCAACGCCGATGTTGGAGGACCGATCGATGAACCGGGTGTTTGGAGTTTGCCTCGCTGGCATCCTGGCGCTGGCGCTTCGCGGTCTCACGGTGTCAACGTCCGGCACCGCCTCGGCTGCGGCCTTGGCCTGCGAGAGCAGCACGGCGGCGCCAGTGGATCCCTATCCGGGTGCGACGGCGGTCGCGAGCAGCTTCGAATCGGGCTCCCTCTCGGGCTTCCAAGTCTTCACCGCAGGGACCGGAACCGCCGATGTCTCCCTGGGGCCGTCGCACTCACACGCGTGCGCCGCATTCCTGCACACCACCACCGACGTGGGCTCCATCGCGAAAATGTCCGTTGGCCTGGCGGCCGGGGCGACGGAGGTTTATGCGGACGGCTGGTTCAATATCGCCGCCGAAGGCATCGCAGGAAACAACGTCCCCTACTTCCGCATCTTCTCCGGAGGCACGCGGATAATCGATGTCCTCCGGCAAAACGTCACCCGCGATCTCGTTCTCCGCGTCTCGTCCCCAACGGGATACGTCTATGCGCCGCTGGTGGCGAACGTAGGGCTGCGCACCTGGCACCATTTGGTGATGCACGTTGTCCCCGGCGGTCCGTCAACCGGCGTGCAGATCTGGTGGGACGGGAAATCGATCTATGCCAACGACGCCGTCAATATCATCGCGACGACGGCGGACAAGGTGCAGCTCGGGTCCGAACATGACCAGCAGATGGGCGACATTTACGTCGACGACGTGATCATCAACAGCCGCTCCGCAGCCCCGTCACCGATACCCGGATCCCTCCCACCGCCTACCCTGGATCCTTCGAGATGGCTGAATGACCTTACTGGTGACGCCACGGGAGATCTGACGGCGTGGAAGTCCAGCGGCGATCCATGGCTCTACCGGAACGATGCGGTCGGGGACCGGGCCGCGCGGGCTGACAGGGGCCCCGTCCGGACCAGGACGACCGCCAACCTGCCCGCCGAGAACCCGACTCTGAAGACATAGTTCGCTGCCAGGGTGGGCCGAGTGTGATCGAATCGCGGTGCAGGGGCGCTGCCTCGCGGGCAGGCATGTCTTCGAATCTGTGTCCAGATCCCGGGCCAATGCTCCAATGCGGCCGGCTTGCCGACTCCTCCTCCACAACTTCGTGCCGGAGGAGTTTTCCACTTGGAGGCAATGAACCCTTACCGGCGTGGGCTGTGGCCGCGAGATTGGGAGAAGCCGGTGATTGTGCCGGAGTCTTCTGAGAGGAATGCCCATGTCCATCCATCGCAGCACTGAAACCCGTCCGGCTCCGACTGACCCACCGATCGCGGAAGTGTACGAAATCTATCCGGGTGCCCGTCAGGAGACGCCCTTGCCGACCCGCCCGGTGCCGGTGTACCCCATCCATATCCGTCCCCGCCGACGGTTCCGGGCAAGGAGGGCGGGCTCCGAGACCGGGATGGCAACGGCAGAATATGCGATCGCCACGCTCGCCGCGGTGGGGTTCGCGGGTGCCCTCGTTTTCATCATGCGCAGCGATGAGGTCCGCGGGTTCCTGCTGAACCTGATCCGTACGGCACTCGCCCTGCCATGAGCTGCGGGTGGCAGGCTTGGGGGAGTGCCCGGCCCGGGGCATTCCGCCCCATTCCGGATTTTCGCGGATGCAGTGCCGCCATGGAACGGTCTGCCGGAGCCGGCGGCGGACGCGGACAGGGCAGGGACCAGCCGTCCGGACGGCAGGACTCGCGGGATGCGCACCCTCTACCTGCTGCGGAGCACCTCCCTGGAGGGTTGTGCACGCGCCGCGCGTCATGCCGCGGTGCCGTCACTGCTGAGTTCGCTGTGGCGCTGCCCGCGGTCATGCTGCTGCTGGCCCTGCTGCTGGCAGGCTCCGCCGCCGGGGTGGCACAGCTCCGCCTCGAGGAAGCCGCCCGCGGAGGCGCCAGGGCACTGGCGCGAGGAGCGGATGGTGTTGAAGTCGCCGGGATAGTCCACCGGCTCGCCGGAGACTTCGCGGAGTCGGCCGTTGCCTCCGACGGCGAGTGGCTCAGCGTCACGGTCTCCGGCCGGATCCCTGGTGCTATCGGCGCGCTCATTCCGTGGGCCCTCACGGCGCGTACCTGGGCCCGCGGCGAAGCTCCTGAAGCCGCTGGTGTGACCTTGGTGTTCGAGGCCGCGCGCTGCCAGGCCGTGCGGCGGAGCGAGTCAACGTGACCCGGGGTGCCCGCCCGCACGGACCGCGGTACTTGCACCAGCATGGGCCGGGCCAGGGAGAGCGCGGGTCGGGGACCGTGTTGGCACTGGGTCTGGGGCTCGTCGTCATCATGGCGACGGCCTTGATGCTGCTCCTGGCGCAGGCTGCCGTGGCGGCCTCGAGGGCTGCAGCCGCGGCTGATCTCGCGGCGCTTGCGGCAGCGGATGCGGTCCGGGGAGTCACCGCGGGCGAGCCGTGCGCCGTCGCCCGGGATGTAGCCCTCCGGAACAATGCCAGAGTCCTTAGCTGTTTGGAGGGCGCCGGCGAGACCGTGCAAGTCCGCATCGAGCTCAGCACAAGATCAATTCTGGGGGCGGCGAGCGGGTTGGCCAGAGCCGGACCGCCGCCTGGACCGGACAACGGGCCCGCGCCCTGACCGCGGCTCCTGAAAGCCCTTCCGACAGTGCCGGCACACCGGGCGCACGGGCCGGTTCCGTGGTCGAGTCAGGCCCGGAGCGGACGCGCGGAAGTGCCGGTCGGAGCTGCCTCGCCAGCGGTCGGAACCCCTTCGTCGGCCGCCGCCCCGGCAGGAGCTCCCTGGTCCGCCGCCCCGGCAGGAGCTCCCTGGTCCGCCGCCGACTCGTGGAGATGTCCGGAATGCATCCGATCAGTCGAACCCTTCAGCAGCACATCGATCAGGATGACGGCCGCGTCCTTGTCCAAGGGGTTGTTCTTGTTGCCGCACTTGGGCGACTGCACGCAGGAAGGACAGCCGGACTCGCATTCACAGGCCTTGATGGCGTCGCGTGTGGCGGCGAGCCACACCCTGGCTTTGTCGTAGCCGCGTTCGGCGAAGCCGGCGCCTCCGGGATGGCCGTCGTACACGAAGATGGTGGGCACGCCGGTGTCGGCGTGGATGGCTGTGGACACCCCGCCGATGTCCCACCGGTCGCTTGATGCCACCAGGGGCAGGAGGCCGATGGCTGCGTGTTCGGCGGCGTGGAGGGCCCCGGGGAATTGAGCTTCGATGAGCCCGGCAGCGGTCAGCGATCGGTTGTCGACGACAAACCAGACGGCCTTCGTGAACAGGTCCCGGGCGCCCAGTTCCAGCGGCTCTTCCCCCAGAATCTCGTTCGAAATCAGTGCCTTGCGCTGGAAGGAGACCACCTGGGTCGTTACTTTCACATCCCCAAAATGCACGGCCACGTCACCCCACTGCGTGGTGCGCTGCGTTTCAAGCACCTCGATCTGGGTCACGTCCCGGGCCGTCGTGTAGTAGTCCGGGTTGGCCCGGCGGACCATCACGCAGTGGTCGTCCTCGTTCAAATCCTCCACGACGTAGCTCTCACCCTGATGGACGTAGACGGCACCCGTGTGGGCCTGGTAGTGCGTCTGCGGGGAATCCATGGTGCCGAGCAGGGAGCCGGTGTCGGCATCCACGATGCTTACCGGCCCGCCGCCGTCCGCGCGCAGGTTCACCATCGCCGCGGCGCTCTGCGGGTGGGTCCAGAACCATCCGGCCGGCCGCTTGCGGAGATAACCCTGTCCCACCAGCCGGTCGAGCAGTTTCTCGGCCGTTCCGCCGAAGAGCGCCAGTTCGGCGTACCCCAGGGGCAGTTCGGCGGCGGCGGCGCACAGGTGCGGTCCCAGGACGTAGGGGTTGGAAGGATCGAAGACCGTGGCTTCCACCGAGACATCGAAAATCGCCTCCGGGTGGTTCACCAGGTAGGTGTCGAGGGGGTCGTCGCTCGCCACGAAGGCGGCGATCGCATCCTGTCCGGCCCGGCCCGCGCGTCCGATTTGTTGGAACAGCGACGCGCGGGTGCCCGGCCAGCCGGCCACGAGCACGGCGTCGAGCCCGGAAATGTCGATGCCGAGCTCGAGGGCGGAGGTGCTGGAGACGCCCAGCAGCTCACCGGAGCGCAGGGACTTTTCCAGTGCCCGTCGTTCCTCCGGCAGGTAGCCCGAGCGGTAGGCGGCCACCCGTTGCGGGAGGCTTGGATCCACCTCGTCGAGGAGGCGTTTGGTGATGGAGGCAATAGTTTCCGCACCACGCCGGGATTTGATGAAGGCGATGGTCCTGATCCGGGAGGACACCAGATTGGCCAGCAGGTCCGCGGTCTCGGCGACGGCGGTCCGCCGCTCCTTGGCGCCGTTCTCGCCGCGGAGCTCGGTCAGGGCCGGCTCCCAGAACGCGACCGTGGTGGAGCCGTGCGGCGAGCAGTCCTCGGACACAGCCCGGACGGGGGCCCCGATGAGCCGGCCGAACGATGTCCCGGGTTCGGACGCGGTCGCGGACGCCGCGATGAACACGGGGCCGGAGCCGTCGGGGCTGTAGTAGGCGCAGATACGGCGCAGCCGGCGCATGAGGTTTGCCACATGGGATCCGAAGACGCCTCGGTAGCTGTGGGCCTCGTCCACGATCACGTAGCGCAGCCGGCGGAAGAACCGTGCCCACCAGGCGTGGTTGGGCAGGATCCCGAAGTGCAGCATGTCCGGGTTGGCGAGGATGAAGTTGGCGTGGTCCCGGATCCAGCGACGGGATGCCGGGTCGGTGTCGCCGTCGTAGGTTTCGGCCCGGACGGTGGGGAGCGTCAGCGCCCGGATCGCGGCCAGCTGGTCCGCGGCCAAGGCTTTGGTGGGGGACAGGTAGAGGGTCACGGCGCCGTCGTCGTGGATCTTGCCCGGATCGGCCAGGACCCGGAGTTCGGAGCGGTGGATCGCGTCGAGTGCAGGCAGCTGGTAGGCCAGTGATTTCCCGGAGGCGGTGCCTGTGGCGATGACCACGTGCTCGCCGGCGTGGGCGAGCTCGGCCGCCTGGATCTGGTGGCGGTAGGGCTCGTGGATGCCCAAAGACCCATAGGCGTTCACCAGGTCCGGGTGGGCCCAGGCCGGCCACGGGGCATGGACGGCCTGGCGCGCGGGGATGGTGCGCACATGACGCAGCTGTTCCGGGTCCGGGCCGCGGCCCAGCAACGGAATCAGGGATTCATGCGGGTTCACTCATTCATTGTTCCACCCGGGCTCAAATCGTCCGGGCAGACGGCACCAACGGCGGATCAGCTGACCGACAGATCCGCGCCTTCATTCGAGGCCGAGAGCATCAGGACGTGGCACACCGTACGCCAGCCCAGGTGCGAGTAGAGTTTCTGGCCGTCCAGTGAGGCAAGCAGCAGCCCCGAGTCGACGTCGTGCTCGAATGCCTTGGCAGCGAGTGCCTTCATGATGAAGCTGCCCAACCCGCGGCGCTGGTATGCGGGGTCCGTGACGATTTTGTCGAAGATCGCTGTGTGGCCCACCACGAAGACCTGCCCGCTCGCGGCGATTTTCTCGCCCGCGTGCACGACTGCATGGTGGACGCCGTTGTCTTTGGACGTGTCCAGTTTCAGATCGTCGTCGGAAAGCCAGGGATCCTCCGAGTCCTGGGTTTCCATGTCCACGATCATCATGGTCTGGGAGGCGGATGTGACATTGAGCCCGTGCTTTGGCGCCAGGGAGATGTACCGGGCGGCATCATTCGTGAGGATCGTGAGGATCCTGGCCGGCACTTCAGCCGTCTTCGCCGCCAGGTCCGCGAACTCGGAATCGTTAGGATCAAAGGCGAAAAATTCCCATTCACGGGTGGTATCCGCACGCAGCGCCGCAGGGAAACGACCCTCCCTGCGCGTCTCATAACCCCGGCAGCCGGCCCAACCGGCCACCCAGACTTCCAGCAGGTGGGTGGTGTCTTCAACCATGGCGTCAAGACTCATGTGATGAGCGTATTCCAGCGTCGCCGCGAGCAACAGTGGCCGGGTCGGGTAACAGTGGTTGCTTACCCAATTGTGATTCTCGCCCGAGCCCGGGCGGCGCCCGAACCCCGGCCGGCCCACCGCGCCCGGGCGCCGCCCGGGCGTCGATGACCGGGCGCCGGCGCCCGGTCCCCGACCCACCAAGTACCCTTAAATACGTGGCTTTGAACAGGATTGTGCTCTTTTACGGCTTTACCCCGCTTGCGGACCCCGACGCCGTCAGGCTCTGGCAGCGCGCGCTTTGCGAAAAACTCGGGCTGACCGGCCGTATCATCATCTCCAAGGACGGCATCAACGCCACCGTCGGGGGAGAGCTGAACGCCGTCAAGCAGTACGTCAAGACGACGCGCGAATACAAGGGCTTCCACGGCATTGACGTGAAGTGGTCGGACGGCGGCGCGGAAGACTTCCCCAGGCTGAGCGTGAAGGTGCGGGACGAAATCGTGTCCTTCGGTGCTCCGGGTGAACTGAAAGTGGACGAAAGCGGCGTCGTTGGCGGCGGAAAACACCTCAAGCCCGAGGACCTCCACCGGCTGGTGGAGGCCGGGAAAGAATCGGGCGACGAAGTGGTGTTCTTCGACGGACGCAACGGCTTCGAGGCCCGGATCGGCAAGTTCAAGGACGCAATCGTCCCCGACGTCGCCACCACGCACGACTTCATCAAGGAGCTCGACTCCGGTAAATACGATTCGCTCAAGGACAAACCGGTCGTCACCTACTGCACCGGCGGTATCCGTTGCGAGGTGCTCTCCAGCCTCATGGTGAACCGTGGATTCAAAGAGGTCTACCAGCTCGCCGGCGGCATCGTCCGCTACGGTGAGGCTTTCAAGGACCAGGGCCTGTGGGAGGGCTCGCTGTACGTGTTCGACAAGCGGATGCACCTCGAATTCAGTGAGGACGCCAAAACCATCGGTGCCTGCGTCCGGTGTGCGGCGCCTACCAGCAAGTTTGAAAACTGCTCCAACCCGAGCTGCCGCACGCTTACGCTCTACTGCGCCGAATGCGCCGCGAGCCCGGAAACCCTGCGCTGCCCGGAGGGCTGCACGGCCTGACCGCCGCCCTGACGCGCGGCCCAGCGCCGGCTGACCGCCGCCCTCAAAGCCGGACCACGCGGTACGCGAAGTTTGCTGCAGCCCGCCCCATCACCTCGACGGTCAGCACCGCGTCCGCGGACAGATGGACCACGCTCACCCTTGACGTGCCGCACCGCAGGCTCAGGTCCACCAGCGCGGCCTCGCCGTTGCGGACCGTGAATGACACCCGGTCCGTGCTCCGGCAGGCCAGGGTCAGGGCGTAGTTGCCGCCCGGCAATTGGGTGGTGGTCTCGCTTCGTGTGACGCCGGCATCTACTGTGCCGAAGCCCTTATGGAAAACCTGGCCCTGGGCCTCGGGCAGGACGTCGTCCACCCAGTCATCCAGCGCATCTCCGGACACGGGCTGGTTGGTCCGGGGATCCTGCGGCAGTGCCGCGCTCGTGGACGGAGGAGGCGACGCGGAGGGTGTTGCATCGTCCCAGTGGTCGCCGCTGTATTCGTATTCGCAGCCGGAGAGGGCGGGCCCGAGAAGGAGCACCGCTGAGAGCACGACGCCGGCTGCCGCGGCGCGCTGTCGCGGCACCGTCGTTGCCGGCACGATGGGCATATCCTGACTTTAGGCCCGCCCCAGACTAAAGGCCATATGCCCTGGCTCCGCCGCGGCGGCCTTATCTGGCGCCCTAGTGTCCGGGGCCGGCGGGGACGATCCTGAAGCCCGCTACGGCCCCGTTCCCGGGGCGCGAGCCTCCACCGTTGTACCTCATGACGCCCGCCTCCACCGGCCCCGCCTCGAGTTCCACAGTCTGCTGCGTGGCGGCCGCACAGTCGAAGGTGAGCTCGAGGTGGGCGCCGCCGTTCCTGCCGTCCTGCCTGAGGAACAGCTGCGCGTCCGGAGCGCCCACGCAGGCGACCGTCACGGTGTATGGTCCCGCGTCTGCGGCGCGTACCGAGCTGTTGAATCCCCCGGCGCTGCCGGCTCCCCCAATGGTGCCCGTGCGGCCGAGCAGCATCGTCTCAGGCACGGCGCCGAGGAGCCGCTCAAGTTCCGCGGTGTTCGTGGCCTCGCGGGCATCCAGTGTGGGGTCCCGCGTCGGGAGCGGGGCCCGGGCCGGCGCGGTCCGGGTGGCCTGGACCGTGGCGCCGGATGGGGGCGCATCGACGTCGTCCGCATACTCACACCCGGCCAGGACAGCAGCCGCGGCAGCCACAGCCAGCAGCAACGCCCAGCGGCGAACGCACTGCGTACCCCCATTTGCTGACATGCCCCGAGCCTAGTGTCGTTCCCCATCGGCGCAAGTCACAGCCCCCGGAACAGGCCGGGCCGGCCGCTAAGGAGAAGGAACCAGCTGGTAGGCGTAAATGAGCGGGGCGTCCACGCTGGAGGCGCTGACCTCCAGTTTGCCGGCCTCGGGGACCTTGATGTTCGCGGTTTCGCGGCTGCTGTTGCAGGCCGCCCCTGCTTCGGTCAGCCGTTTGCCGCCGAGGGTGACGGCGAAGAAGGCTTTGCCACCGCCGTCGCAGCTGATCGTCAGGACGTAGTTCCCTGCAGGAACGCTGGACGCGTCCTTGACGATCGGATCCCGCGTGAGGATCTTTCCCGCGTCTTCCAGGACGATTCCGCCGGCCGACGGCAGCGCCGTGGCTTTCCATGCCGGGACGTCGGCGGATTCGATGGAACCGGCGGGAGAACATGCGCTCGCGCCCAGCAGCACGGCGGCGGCAGCCGCACCGGCGAGCCTCCGCCGGAACATCCGGGAACCCGGCGGGCAGGGGGAAAGGAAAACCATGCCCCCAACTTACCGCGTTGGAGCCCGGCCCCGGGCAGCCCACAACGCCAGCCCCGGCCGGCCCCGGGCCGCCCAGCCCTGCCCAGCCCCGGGCCGGCTCTGGTCCTGCCGGCGGCAGCCCGGGGCCGGCTCTGGTCCAGCCCCGCCCGGCCCCGGGCCGCCTCTGGTCCTGCCGGCGGCGTCCCCAGCCTGTCCTTGACCTTGACGCTGCGTCAACCTTTAAGGTCGAGATGTAGGGCCCGCAGGAGCAGGTACCAACGCGAAGGGAACGAGGCATCATGGATTGGTCCGTGCAACAGATCGCGAAAATCGCAGGCACTACCAGCCGGACCTTGCGTCATTACGACGACATCGGGCTGCTCAAGCCGAGCCGCACCGGGGACAACGGTTACCGCTACTACGACCAGGCCGCACTCGTCCGGCTGCAGCGGATTCTGCTGTTGCGCACTCTGGGGCTTGGGCTGGCGGCCGTAGCCCAGGTACTCGGCCGGGAGCCGGATGCCGCGACGGCGCTGGTACGCCATCTTCAGTGGCTGGAGCAGGAACAGGACCGGCTGGCACGGCAGATCGCCTCGGTCCGGCGAACCATTAAAACGATGCAAGAAGGAGGAGAGATCATGGCAGAGAAAATGTTTGACGGCTTTGACCACACCCAGCACAAGGACGAGGTGGAAGGACGGTGGGGCGAGGACGCCTACGCGACAGGGGACGCCTGGTGGCGGGGCATGGATGCCGCCGCGAAGGAAGCATGGACGGCGCGATCCCGGCAGCTGGGTAGCGACTGGAGCGCTGCGGCTGGATCCGGCGCACCGGCAGGCGGGGCCGAGGCGCAGGAGCTGGCCAGACACCACGTCGAATGGCTCACGGGCATCCCGGGCACGCCGGCGGCATCCCCGGGCGGCGACATCAAGGGATACGTGACGGGCCTCGGCGAGATGTACGTGGCAGACCCCCGCTTCAGCGCGAACTACGGCGGGACGGCCGGGGCAGCCTTCGTCCGTGACGCCCTGCGGATCTATGCGGAGAACCACCTCTGAGCCCCCGGGACTAAACTTGTCCGGTGACTTCCTCAGCGCAGGCCCCCTCAACGCCGTTCACCGCCGGCAACACCCCCGATGCTCCGCGGAGTGACCTTCCCGGGCTGCTCGCGGCGCTGGCAAACGACCTCCAGGCGATCGGCTACACGGTCGACGGCGTCGCGGCCTTCCTGGGCGCGGCCGCGCACTCGGCTCTCAGCCGGGACCAGCTCATCCCCGCACTGATCGTCACGGAGTCTGCCACCCGGGGGGAGCCGACGACGGCGGCGCTCGCCGCCGTCGTGCGCCTGTGGCTGCTGGCCGAGCCGCAAAGCCCGGAAACTCTCGACGCCGCCCTGCCGGGCGTCCGCACGGAGGGGCTGCGGGAACTCGGACTCGTGGAGCCGGCTGCGGAAGGACGGGTCCAGGCAAAGGTGGACCTGCGGCCGTACGGGTGGGACGGAACCCCCGGGGAAGGCGCTGCCAGCGGCGGTGGGGCGGACCTCTGGGTGGCCAGCGACCTCGCGGCCCATCAGCGGCCAGGCGTCCTCCGGAACGACCACGTGCTGGGGATCGGGCAGGCCTCCACGACCCTGGTCCAGGTCACCGCCCGCCGCCATGCCACCCGCGCCCTGGACCTCGGCACCGGCTGCGGCATCCAGACCTTCCACCTCCTGCACCACGCCGATCATGTAACCGCCACGGACATCTCCGTGCGCGCCCTCGCGTTCACTCGCTTCAACCTCGTGCTGAACGCTGCGGCGCTTGAGGTGGATCCGGCCGATCTCGAAAGCCGCGTCAGCCTCCGGCTGGGCTCCCTGCTGGAACCGGTGGCGGGTGAGGAGTTCGACCTCGTGGTCTCCAACCCGCCGTTCGTCATCACGCCCCGCCGCCTCGGCGAGGGCGCCGCGGACCGGTTCACTTACCGCGATGGCGGCCTCCCGGGGGATGACATCGTCGCCACGCTGGTCCGGACCCTGCCGTCGGTCCTCGCCCCCGGCGGAACGGCCCAGCTCCTGGGCAACTGGGAAATCGCCGCCGGCACACCCTGGGCCAAACGCCCGCAAAGCTGGGCCCGTCCGGACACGGACGTGTGGATCATCCAGCGCGAGCAGGTGGGGCCGGAACAGTACGCCGAGACGTGGCTTCAGGACGCCTCCGAATCCCGCGACCGCCGGCTCTACCAGGACTCCTATGCGGCGTACCTGGACGACTTCGCGTCCCGAAACGTGGAGGGCATCGGCTTCGGCATGATCTGGCTGCGCCGGCCGGCGGCGGGCAAGGGGCCGGTGATCTCCCGCTTCGAGGAAATCACCTATCCGATCGAGCAGCCCGTCGGGCCGCACCTGGGCGCAGCCGTGGAGCGTGCCGACTGGCTGGCCGCCAACGAGGTGGAGACGGCCCACCTGCTGGTGGCCGATGACGTCACCGAGGAGCGGCACCAGCGTCCCGGGGCCGAACACCCCGGCGTGATCCTGCTGCGCCAGGGTGCCGGGCTGCGACGCACCAACCTGCTGAGCACCGAGCTGGCCGGCTTTGTCTCAGCGTGCGACGGCGACCTCTCCGCCGGGCAGATCGTCGGCGCCCTCGAAGCACTCCTGGGCGGCTACGAAGGCTTCGACGCCGAGATCTTCCGCAGCGGCCTCCTCGCCGAAGTGGGGAACCTGGTCCGCGACGGTTTCCTCCTGCCCGCCTGACGCCGGCACGCCTGACGCCGGCCGCTCAGTGCCGGGAACCGCACCCTCTTTCCCAAAGCGGGGCAGCACGTAGGCGGCCGCCGCGAGGGCCACCAGGACCCCCGCTGTGCCCGTGATGAGGAAGCTCAGGCGCACCGGAACCAGCGCTCCCATCAAACCGCCCAGGGCCAGCGCGGCGATCGAAACAGCGCGGGTCAGTCCGCCGATGATGGCCATTGCCTGGCCGCGGCCGCTCTCCGGAATCCGCAGGATCGCGATCGCGCCGAAGCAGGCGTTCAGCACGCCGCACGCCGCCCCCATCGCGGTGTAGGCCACAAACAGCAGTTCCACGGTAGGAACCAGCGCCATCATCGCCAGGAAGGCCGAGGTCAACGTCATGGACGCCAGGAGCGCCCGCAGACGTGCCGGCGGGGTTTTGATCCGGCCGGCCCCGGCGGCTCCCACAGCCATGCCGAGGCCAAACGCGGCCGCGAGCAGCCCGTACTGCGTTTCCGTGGCGCCAAGCTCCCCGCGTGCCAGGAAGACCTCGAGGACATTGGTGGCTTCGCCGGCGACGATGAAAAACAGCGCGCCGAGGACCAGGGCCCACACCAGCCTGTCCCGGCGGATCAGGCGGAGTCCGTCCAGCAGGGCAGGCTTTTCCCTGCCGGCGCGCTCGGCGGCCAAACCGCGCCGGGTGCGGATCAGCAGGGCGCCGACGCCCATCGCCAGGTAGCAGACGCTGGCGACCGTGAACACGAGGGGGGACCCGCCCCAGCCGCTGAGGAGTCCACCCGCAGCGGGACCGGCCATGCCAGCGATCATGATGGTGGCCTGCATGGTGCCCATGGCGCGGGGAGTGCGGTCCTCGCCCACGATCCGGGGCAGCAGGGCCTGCCAGGTCGGGCCGGCCACGGCCTGGGCTGCGTCCAGCAGGAACGTCATGGCAAAGAGGACGGGAAGGTGGTTCTGCACGTACTGCATGCCGAGCCCCATGACGGCCACGGCGGCGGCGCTGACCACGGACGACGCCGTCGCGAGAGTGCGGGAATCCCTCGTGTCCGCGAGCCGGCCGGCCCAGGGGGCCAGCAGCACGAGCGGCAGCGCCGAGCAGGCCAGGTAGGCGGCCACGAGCCATGGTCCGGCAGCGGCGTTCCCGCTGCCGGCGGCCGGGTTTTGCAGATGCAGCATGACACTCACCACAACAGCGCCCATGCCGGCGGTGGCCACAAACCGGGCGCCACTGGCCAGCAGGAAGTCGCGGTTGCGCCAGACGGACCGCGGTGCCCGGGAGTCACCCGGCAATTTATGAAGTGTTTGTTTCATAACAGGGAAACTACTCCGCCCGCGGATCAGGTGTCAAGCATTTCTTTCATAGTTTGGCGGTGCTCGGTAGACTGGTGGGGTGAATGCAGAAACCCCAACGGCGGAGTCCCCGGTACCGCCGGCCGCCAAGCGCCGGCCGCGTCCGGAAAAGAAAGTGGAAATCACCGACCCGAAGGCAATCCGGGCCCTGGCCCACGCCGCGCGGCTGGAAGTCATTTCCGAGCTGTATTCCACCCAGGTGAGCCGCACGGCCACCGAGCTCGCTGCCCAGACCGGCCTGACGCCCAGCGCGATGAGCTATCACCTGCGTGCCCTGCAGAAGTGGGGCATCGTGGTGCCGGCCGCCACCGCCGGCGACGCCCGTGAACGGCGCTGGCAGGCCGCCGGCACCGACTTCAGCATCAACTCCGGCGGGGGAGTGGCCAGCCCTGAGTTCGCTGTCCTGGACCTGGAACTGGATGCCTACCGCCGCCGGGTCAACGCCTACGCCAGGGTCCGGGACGGGCGGCGCCAGCGCGGCGAGCCCGCGGATGGCCCCTCCTCCGTGGTGCTGGCCAGCAACCTGCTGTACCTGACGCCGGCCCAGCGGGCGGAGCTGAACAACAGGCTCTTCGACCTCCTCAAGGATTACGAGCTCGAGGACCCGGACCACATTCCGGAGGGCACCCAGCGGATGGCGACCATGTGGTCGATGATTCCGGATGACCGCGGACCCGCCACCGCGAAAGGCCCCGCGGACACCGCGGGGAGCCCCGCCGGCACTCGCTGAAACAGGCCGTCACGACGTCGGGAGGGGCCTGTTCATGACGCGCGGAAGTCGCGTCGGGGAGCCCCGCTTTTCCACACGGATGCGCGGGATCCCGCAAAATATGGTGAACTAGGCGGGTATGGGCGCATCTGCCCGAGCCACCTTTTTCTGTAGGAGCACCGTGCCAAGCAAGGCCAAAACCGGCAAGAAACTCGTGATCGTAGAGTCTCCAGCCAAGAGCAAGACCATCGCCAAGTACCTCGGCGAGGGCTTCATTGTGGAGGCCTCCATCGGTCACATCCGGGACCTCCCGCAGCCCTCGGAACTGCCCGCGGATCTGAAGAAGACCTCGGTGGGCAAGTTCGCCGTCGATATTGAAAACGACTTCAAGCCCTATTACGTGGTGTCGCCGGACAAGAAGAAGAAGGTGACCGAGCTCAAGGCTGCGCTCAAGGATGCCGACGCCCTCTATCTCGCAACTGATGGGGACCGCGAGGGCGAGGCCATCGCGTGGCACCTGCTGGAAGTGCTCAAGCCCAAGGTCCCGGTCTACCGGATGACGTTCGGTGAAATCACCAAGGAAGCCATCCACCGCGCCATGGACAACCTGCGCGATGTGGACCAGGACCTGGTCGACGCACAGGAAACCCGCCGCGTGCTGGACCGGCTTTACGGCTATGAGATTTCCCCGGTGCTGTGGCGCAAGGTGGCGCGCGGCCTGTCCGCCGGCCGTGTGCAGTCCGTGGTGACCCGCATGGTGGTGGACCGGGAACGTGAGCGCATGGCGTTCAAGGCCGCCTCCTACTGGGACCTGACCGGCCAGTTCGGCGCAGGCTCGGCGTCCTTCAAGGCGAAACTCGCCTCCGTTGACGGCGCCAAGGTCGCCAGCGGCCGGGACTTCAACGACAGCGGCGAGCTCACCTCCCGCACCGTCATACACCTGAACGAGGAACTCGCCACGTCCCTCGCCGCGGGCCTGCAGGGCGCCGATTTCCGTGTCCGGTCCGTCGACACCAAGCCCTACACCCGCCGTCCGGCTGCGCCGTTCACCACCTCCACCCTGCAGCAGGAGGCCGGCCGCAAGCTGCGCTTCTCCTCGAAGAGCACCATGCAGGTGGCCCAGCGCCTCTACGAAAACGGCTACATCACCTATATGCGTACGGACTCGTCCGCGCTGAGCAACGAGGCCGTCACGGCTGCCCGGCGCCAGGCATCCGAGCTGTACGGCCCGGAGTACGTGCCGGCCTCACCGCGCGTCTACAGCGGCAAGGCAGCCAACGCGCAGGAGGCCCACGAGGCCGTCCGCCCCGCCGGTGACTCCTTCCGCACCCCGGCGCAGGTGGCCAAACAGCTCTCCGGCGACGAATTCCGGCTCTACGAGCTCATCTGGAAGCGCACGGTCGCCTCCCAGATGGCCGACGCCAAGGGCTCCACCGCCACGATCCGCCTCGGCGCTGTGACTGCGGGTCCGGGCGAGAGCCGCGACGCCGAATTCTCCGCCTCCGGCACCGTCATCACCTTCCCCGGCTTCCTGGCCGCCTATGAAGAGGGCAAGGACGAAAGCCGCGGGGACGATGACTCCGAGGAAGCACGCCGGCTGCCGAACGTGGCCAAGGACGACGCCCTGACCGCCTCCGAGATCGTCGCCGTCGGGCACGAGACGTCCCCGCCGCCGCGTTTCACGGAAGCCTCGCTGACGGCGGAACTGGAAAAGAAGGGCATCGGGCGCCCGTCGACCTATGCCTCCACCATCTCCACCATCCAGGACCGCGGCTACGTCCGGAAACAGGGGTCAGCACTGGTCCCCAGCTGGATCGCCTTCTCCGTGATCCGGCTGCTGGAACAGCACTTCCACGACTACGTGGACTACGAGTTCACCGCCGACATGGAAGCCGACCTGGACAAGATCGCCAACGGCCAGGCCGAGGGTCCCGCCTGGTTGAAGCACTTCTACTACGGCGAAGACTCCGCCCCGGGGCTCCTGAGCATTGTCAACAACCTCGGTGAAATCGACGCCCGGGAAATCAACTCCATCCCGATCACCGAGGGCATCACCCTGCGGGTCGGAAAGTTCGGGCCGTATCTGGAAAGCTCCGTCCCGACCATTGACCCCAAGACCGGCGAAGTCGTCGAGGCTGCGCGCGCCAACGTCCCCGAGGACCTGGCCCCGGACGAACTCACGGCGTCCAAAGCTGTCGAGCTGATGGAGACCGCGGCACCGGAGGAACGCGTGCTCGGCGCAGATCCGCACACCGGTCACACAGTGGTCGCCAAGAACGGCCGCTACGGCGCCTACGTCACTGAGATCATCCCCGAGATGACCGAGGAACAGCTCGCCAACCAGCCGGTGGAGTACTACAAGAACGGCAAGCCCAAACCGCCGAAGAAGCCCGTCAAGGCCAAACCGCGCACCGGGTCCCTGTTCGCCTCCATGAGCGTGGACAGCGTCACCCTGGACGAGGCCCTGCAGCTCATGAGCCTTCCCCGGGTCCTCGGCCAGGACGCCGAGGGCAACCCGATCACGGTCCAGAACGGCCGCTTCGGTCCGTACCTGAAGAAGGGGACGGACTCCCGGTCCATCGGTTCGGAGGAGGAAATCTTCACGATCACGCTGGAGCAGGCGCTGGAGATCTACTCGCAGCCCAAGCAGCGCGGCGCCCGTGCCGCCGTACCGCCGCTGGCCGAATTCGGACCGGATCCAGTCTCGGAGAAGAACATCGTCGTGAAGGAAGGCCGTTTTGGCCCGTACATCACCGACGGGGTCACTAACATCACCGTGCCGCGCAGCACCGCGCTGGAGGAGCTGACGCGGGAACGCGCCGTCGAACTCCTCGCGGAAAAGCGCGCCAAGGGACCGGTCAAGCGCACGACGACGGCGCGCAAGGCGCCGGCCCGCAAGGCCGCCGCCAAGTAGTTGCGGCCCAGTGCTCCGAGGTCGCCGGAAACGTGCGGAGTCGCCGGAAACTTCCGGCGACCCCGTGGCTTTCCGGCGATTTCGCGTTTGCGGACCGGCCCGGGACGTGATCGAGTAGGACCATGACTGAACAGCCCGAGCACTTGGATCCCCAGCCGCTGAACGACCTCGAGGAAAAGCTTTCCCGCGGAGAGCAGCCGGACGCCAACCCGGTGGACGTCATCCTCGCGTTCCTCAACAACGAGGTCTACATCGTCAGCTCCGAAGGCCTCGAAGGTCCCGATTCCCAGGTCGAGCCGCTGGTGCTCGCCAACTCCTCGGGCCAGCCGGTCCTGGCCGTGTTCTCGCACCCGAGCCGCGTCGCCGAGCAGTACCTGGCCGCCGCTCCCAACGTGCTGGGAACCCAGGGCGCTGCCATCCTCGGGAACCTCGGGGACGATCTCGGCATGGTGATCAACCCGGGTGCTGCGTTCGGCTTCGAGATCGATCCCGAAGGCGTCGCCAACATCCGTCGCGACTTCAAGCCCGCTGACGATGCCGACGATGTCGAAGCGGACAGCAACCCCGCCTGACGCCACGGTGTGTCAATGACGGCTGCCCGCAGAAGTCGGGCGGCCGTCGCAGTTAGGCCGGCCGCTTGCGCTGGGGCAATAATGGCAGCATGCGTCTAGGCGTCCTCGACATCGGCTCCAATACCGTCCACCTCCTGCTGGTCGACGCCCATCCCGGCGCCCGCCCGGTTCCTTTCGCGGCCCACAAACGCCCCCTCTCGCTCGTGCAGTTCCTCGACGGTGCCGGCAACATCAGCGACGCCGGACAGCGTGAGCTGATCGAATTCGTCCTCGAAGCGTGGGAATTCGCGGCCAAGCACAAGGCGGACGACCTCCTGGCTTTCTGTACCTCGGCCATCCGCGAGGCCACCAACGGCCCCGCAGTGCTGGCCCGGGTGAAGCATGAAACCACCGTCACCCTCCGGGAACTCACCGGCAGCGAGGAAGCGTCGATGACGTTCTTCGCCGTCCGGCGCTGGTACGGCTGGGGCGCCGGGCCCATCCTGAACCTCGACATTGGCGGCGGTTCCTTCGAGATGGCCTTCGGGCAGGACGAACTCCCCGAGCTCGCGATGTCCGTCCCGCTCGGTGCCAGCCGGCTGACCCGGGACTGGCTGCCGGAGGATCCGCCCTCGGCCAAAAGCGTCAAAGAGTTGCGCCGCCACATCCGCGCGACGCTCAAGCCCGCCGTGCGCAGCTTCGAGAAGCTGGGCAGGGCAAACCTTGTGGCGGGCACGTCCAAGACCTTCCGGTCCCTGGCCAGGATCGCCGGCGCAGCGCCCAGCGCCGCGGGGCCCTACGTCAAGCGGGAGCTGTTCTCCGCGGACCTGGGGTTGTGGGCGCAACGGATCTCGGCCATGGAGATCGAGGACAGGCTTCACCTGCCCGCCGTCTCTGAGGCCCGTGCGCCCCAGCTTCTGGCCGGGGCGCTGGTGGCCGAAGCGGCCCTGGAGATGTTCGAGTCCCCGAACATGGAAATCTGCCCGTGGGCGCTGCGCGAGGGACTCATCCTCCGCCGCCTGGACCAGTTGGTCTTCGACGGCCCGCTGGAGCCTGCACCCCATGTGACCCAGTCGCCTCCGCCGGAGCTGCAGTCGCCCGTCGCCGAAATCTCGAGCCGATAGGCTTCCGGTGAATGCGAGTGTCGATCCGACAGGTGCCGCATTCGTGAAGCAGCTGAGAGGCCGGCATGGTGCCGGCGGAACCGACAAGGAGGCACACAAGATGTCCCAGTACCTGCTCAGCATTTACCAGCCTGACGGACCGGCCCCGTCCCCGGAGTTCCTCGCACCGATCATGCGCGACCTTGAAGCTTTGAACCGTGAGATGAGGGCTGCCGGGGCCTGGGTCTTCGCAGCCGGGGTCGACCCGGCGCAAACCGCCACCGTGCTGCGGCCCCAGGGCGAGGAAGTCCTCATCAATGACGGGCCGTTCACCGGAGGAAACGACCATCTCGGCGGCTTCACGGTGATCGAAGCCCAGGACCGGGACATGGCGCTTGGCTGGGCGCGGAAGCTGGCACGTACCACAACCCTTCCCGTCGAAGTGCGCCCCCTCCAGCCCTAGCCGCGGGAAGCCTTAAACGAGAAACGCCGGGCGGTTACAGCAGGACTTGGGGGAACTCTGCTGCGACCGTCCGGCGCACCGCCGATCCCGGGGGACCGGCTATCATCACTCGCACCTGTTGAGGCACCTACAAAGCTAGCGGTGTTTCTTGGGCGTACCGGAAGATTTCCCTGTGCGTCGGCTGGCAGTTCGGAACGCCAACTGCCGGGCCCCCATGCGTTCGCCAGACAGGCGCCGTTAAATGACGAAGCACCGGCTCTCCGCCGCGGGAAAATGGGAAAACCCGCTGCAGATCGCCGGTGCCGGGCAGACATCCGCATGCCTGCCGCATCACTCGCACCCTCAATGAGGTACTTCCAACGTAACGGCCGAGATTGGGAGCAGACTGCGCTGAAGATGGGAACTGGCTGTGAATCGCGCCGGACTGCAATGATGGGGGCATGAGCAACCGAATCGCATTCCTGGGCTGTGGGTCAATGAACGAGGCAATCCTGGCCGGATTGATCGACGGCGGAACCGATCCCGCCGACATCGTCGCAACGGTCCGCCGCGCCGAGCGGGCCGCCGAGCTTGCCGAGCGGCATCACGGCATCACGGCGATCGCGGGCGAAGAAGAGCCGGACAACAACAAACAGGCCGCCACCGGCTCCGCCGTCGTGATTCTGGGCGTCAAGCCCGTGGGCGTTGCGGATCTGGCACGGGAGATCAGTGGTGCGCTGTCGCCGGACACGATCGTCATCAGTGTAGCCGCGGCGGTTTCGCTCGGGCAGCTTGAGGCGGCCCTGCCGGCCGGACAGCCGGTCATCCGCACCATGCCGAACACTCCGGCGCGACTGGGCCGCGGTGTCGTCTCCGTTTCGCCGGGGACCAACTGCTCCGCCCAACAGCTCCAGAAGGCGAAGGACATCCTGTCCGCCGTCGGCACGGTCGTCGAGATTCCCGAAGAGCAGGTGGACGCCCTCTCCGCGATCAGCGGCTCGGGCCCGGCGTACGCCTTCTACCTGGCTGAGGCAATGGCGGCAGCCGGCGTCGAGCTGGGCCTGGACCCGGACCTGTCGCTGCTGCTGGCCCGCGAAACTGTTGCAGGGGCCGGTTTCATGCTGGCGGAGCCTGGCGCGGATCCCGCCGGGCTGCGCAAGGCGGTCACGAGCCCCAACGGAACCACGGAACGAGCCATCGCCACGTTCGACGAGCGCGGACTGCCGTCGATCATTGCCGATGGAGCACGCGCGGCCGCTGCACGCGCGGCGGAGATCACCACACAGCTCGCCTGACCGCGGTCACAGCGGCGCTGCTGGGGACCACGGCCAGGGGGACGGCCCTGGGCGTGGCCAGGGGCACGGTTAGGGGCGGGCGGCGAACCGCTCCAGCAGGTCCACGTGCCCGGAAACAATGAGCATGTCCCGTGAGGAGACCTTGGTCTCCGGCCGGGCGTAGGTGAAGTCCTCGCCCGGGGACTTCACGCCCACAATTGTGACGCCGTACTTGGACCGGACCTTGGATTCGTCCAGCGTGAAGCCGACGGTCTCCCGCGGCGGGTACATCTTGACGATCGCGAAGTCGTCGTCGAACTCGATGAAGTCCAGCATCCGGCCGGAGACCAGGTGCGCGGCCCGGACGCCGGCGTCGGCCTCCGGGTAGATGACGTGGTTGGCGCCGATCCGGGTCAGGATCTTGCCGTGAGAGGGCGTGATGGCCTTGACCCAGAGGTGTTCGATGCCGAGGTCCACGAGGTTGACCGTGATCAGCACGGAGGATTCGATCGAGGTTCCCACGCCCACGACGGCGGAGCTGAACTCCTGCGCGCCGAGCTGGCGTAGGGCATCGATATTGGTGGCGTCGGCCTCCACGACGTGCGTCAGGACGCCGGCCCACTTCTGGACGAGGGCGCGGTCGCGTTCAATTGCGAGCACTTCGCGGCCCTGCTTGACCAGCTGCTCTGCGGTGGACGCGCCGAAGCGGCCCAGCCCGATCACCAGCACCGGTGCGTTGTGGGCGGGGCGGTTGACGGCGCCTGAGGAACTAGCCAATGATTGGTCTCTCTTCCGGGTAGTGGTAAAGCTGGCTGCGCTGGCGCAGGGCCAGCGCAGCGGCAAGGGTGACGGTCCCGACGCGCCCGGCGAACATGAGGACGGCCAGGACGTACACGCCCGACGGCGGCAGTTCAGCACTGAGGTTGGTGCTGAGGCCGACCGTGGCGAAGGCGGAGATGGTTTCAAACAGGACCCGGTCAAGGGACGCCCCGCTGATCTGCAGGAGCAGGAAGGCTGAGACCGAGACAAGCGTGGCGCCGGCAACGATCACCGAGATGGCCACGCGCATGGTGCCCTCCGGGATCGTGCGGCCGTAAATCTTCACGTCGGCGTCACCGCGGGCTTCGGCGGCGATCGCCAGGAACATCACGGCGATGGTGGTCACCTTGATGCCCCCGGCCGTGGATGCCGAGCCGCCGCCCGCGAACATGAGGGCATCGGAGAGCAGCATGGTCGTGGAGTCCATGTGGTTCTGGTCCACGAGGTTGAAGCCGCCCGAACGCAGCATGACGGACGCGAACAGCGAGTGCGTGACCTTGTCGCCCACATCCATGCCGCCGATGGTCCGCAGGTTGTTCCACTCCATCAGTCCCCAGAGCACCGCGCCGGCGGCAAGCAGGATCAGCGAGACCTGGATGGTCAGTTTGGTGTGCAGGTTCCACTTCTTCCACCGCAGACCGTTCTGCTGGAGGACCATGACCACGGGGAAGCCCAGGCTTCCGAGGAACACCCCGATCATGAGCGGGATCAGGATCCACAGATCCGTCTCATAGGGGACGATGCCGTCGGAGTGGGGTGTGAACCCGGCGTTGTTGAACGCCGAAATCGCGTAGAACACGCCATGCCAGAGGGCCTGTCCGAAGCTCTCCCCGAGGGCCAGGAAGCGCGGCACCAGGGTCACGGCCAGCGCGCCCTCGATGGTCACGGACGTGACGATGACGATCCGCAGCAGGGTGCCCACTTCGCCGAGCCGGCCGGCATTGTTCATGGCCTCCTGGGCGATCAGCTTGCCCCGGACGCCGAGCTTCTTGCTGACCATGAGGGCCAGCAACGACGCCAGCGTCAAGGTGCCGAGGCCGCCGACGAAAATGCCGAACAGGATGACGAACTGGCCGAAGAAGGACCAGTGCGCGGCGGTGGAGACCACCGTCAGGCCGGTCACGCAGACGGCCGAGACCGCGGTGAAGAGGGCCTCATGCAACGGTGTGACCTGGCCCGTGGCCGAAGCCAGCGGCAGGGAGAGCAGGGCCGTGAAGATCACGATCACCACACCGAACGTCGTCAGTGCCAGGCGCGCCGGGGAACTGTTGGCAATGTTGTCGATGAAGTCGCGCAGGCGGGTGAAGATCCAGAGGCCATCCCGCTCCGGCATTCCGGGGTGCCAGCTGGCCGGGCTCGTGGACCTCGACTGGCTTTGCGTCATGTGTGGCTTTTCCTCGGTTGAAACTGCTTCCTTCAGTAGTAAACCACTAAACCCCGCGCAATGACGGGGGAGCGCCCCATCACGCTCGGGTAGCCTGTGATTGATGACATTCCTGCCCGGACTCGCTCAGGCCGCGCTGCCGACGACGGTGGTGTGGGATCCCGCCATGACCGCCTACAACTTTGGCCACAGCCACCCGATGGCGCCGGAGCGCATGGAACTGACCGCGCGGCTGGCCGGCAGCCTGGGTTTGTTGGCCCTGGAGCACGTTACGGTGGCCGCTCCGCCGGTGGCCAGCGATGAGGAACTTCAAACGGTCCACAGCGCCGGGTTCGTTGCGGCCGTCCGCCGGGTCAGTGAAGATCCGGGCACCCCCGACGTGGCGCGAGGCCTGGGAACCGAGGACGACCCGGCCTTTGCCGGCATGCACGAGGCCAGCGCACGGCTGGCCGGCGGTTCGCTCCTGGCGGCCGCTGCGATCCTGGACGGCAGCGCGGTCCGCGCCGTGAATTTTGGTGGCGGAATGCACCACGCCGCCCGCGAACGTGCCAGCGGCTTCTGTATTTACAACGACGCCGCCCTGGCGGTCCAGCGGCTGCTCGACGGCGGCGTGCAGCGCGTTGCGTACGTCGACGTCGACGCCCATCACGGCGACGGAACGCAGAGCATTTTTTGGGACGATCCCCGGGTCCTGACCATTTCGCTGCACGAGACGGGCTTGACGCTCTTTCCCGGCACGGGGTTCGCCAACGAGATCGGCGGCCCGAACGCCCTGGGCAGTGCCGTGAACGTGGCGCTCCCGGCCGGCACCGGGGACGCCGGCTGGCTGCGGGCGTTCCATGCGGTGGTGCCGCAGCTCATCGGTGCCTTCGAACCGGAAGTCATCGTCAGCCAGCACGGCTGCGACTCCCACCGGCTGGATCCGCTTACCCACCTCAACATCAGTGTGGACGGCCAGCGTGAGGCGGCCACCGCCGTCGGCAATCTGGCAGCCCGCTACTGCGACAACCGCTGGATTTCCACGGGCGGCGGCGGCTACAACGTTGTCACTGTGGTCCCGCGGTCCTGGAGCCACCTCATCGCCATTGCGGCCGGCCGTCCCGTCCCGCTCCGCACACCGGTTCCCGAGGACTGGCGGAGCTATGTCCGGGAAAAGTACGGCGCCAAGTTCGGTGTGGAGCCCCCGTCCGTCATGGGGGACGACGTCGACCTCTGGTGGCGTTCCTGGGAAGTCGGCTTCGACCCCAACGACGACGTCGACCGCACTGTGATGGCCACCCGCAAGGAAGTCTTTCCCCTCTACGGGCTGGACCCCTGGTTCGACTAGCCGGTGCTGGTCAGGCCCCAACAAATAGTGGATGCCATCCGGCGTATATGTCGCTAGTGTGGATGCCATGGTGACAGACGACGTATTTGCCGTCATTGCTGAGGCAACCCGGCGTGACATTCTGGTATCCCTCCGCAAGGGGGACAAGGCAGTGGGGGAACTGGTCCAGGAGCTTGAGGCAAGCCAGCCCACCATTTCCAAACACCTCAAAGTCCTCCGGGAAGCGGACCTTGTGAGCATGCGTGCCCAGGGCCAGAAGCGCTACTACGCACTGAACCCGAAGCCCCTGGCCGGAATCGCCAGCTGGCTGGAGACGTTCGACGTCGGCTCCGCGGCGACCGCATCAGCCGCGCCAGGGCGCGTGCCACCGACCGTTCCCAAGGCCTCCCCGGACGGCCTTGCCGCAGCGGCCGCCGCGTCACCGGCCGCCGCCGGGTCACTGCAGGCAGCCGCGGCGCTGGCCAGCCGTCCGGCGGGCAGCCCGCTGAGCCCCGCCGTCGTCATCCCGGTGGGCACGGCCGGCGAGGACAAGATGCCGCAGCAGATCGGACGCACGGTGGGGCGCGCCGCCACCAGGGCCGCCGATCTCCTGGCGAACCTGCCCAAGTTCGGCCGCAAGAAGTAACCCAACTAGCTGGCAGCAGGGGCCGTTTTGAGCGCTGAGAACGGCCCCTGCTGCTAGTCAGTTGGGTGGTCGGGCCGGTTACGTGCCGAGGATCCGCACGTGGTCGGGGGTGAGGTCCGCGATCTTGCTGACGCCGAGCAGCGCCATGGTGCGGCGCATGTCCGATTCCAGGATCTGCAGCGCGCGGTCCACGCCCGCCCGGCCGCCGGCCATGAGCCCGTAGAGGTACGCGCGGCCGATCAGCGTGAAGTCCGCGCCCAGCGCCAGCGCCGCGATGATGTCCGCGCCGCTCATGATGCCGGTGTCCAGAATGATCGCCGCGTCGGTGTTGTCCTTGGTGAACGCCTCCTTGACCTCGGGCAGCAGGTGGAACGGGATGGGTGCCCGGTCCAGCTGGCGGCCACCGTGGTTGGACAAGATGATGCCGTCGGCGCCGTGGTCCACCACCTTGCGGGCGTCGTTCACGGTCTGGATGCCCTTGACCACGAGCTTGCCCTTCCAGGTCTCGCGCAGCCAGTCCAGGTCATCGAAGGTCAGGGTGGGGTCGAACATGGAGTTGATCAGGTCCGCGACCGTGCCCGTGTAGCGGGAGAGCGAGGCGAAGGTCAGCGGCTCGTGGGTGAGGAAGTTGAACCACCAAGCCGGGCGGTAGGAGGCATCCAGCACGGTCTTGAGGGTCAGGGCCGGCGGGATGGTCATGCCGTTGCGCACGTCCCGGAGACGGGCGCCCGCGACGGCGGTATCCACCGTGACCATCAGGATGTCGTTTCCGGCTTTTGCTGCGCGCTCGATGAGCTGGAGCGAGCGGTCGCGGTCCGTCCAGAGGTAGAGCTGGAACCAGTTCCGGCCGTCCGGGGCGGCTGCCGCCACATCCTCGATGGACGCCGTGCCCATGGTGGAAAGCGTGTACGGGATGCCGGCGGCCGCGGCGGCCCGGGAACCGGCGTACTCGCCCTCGGACTGCATCATCCGGGTGAAGCCCGTCGGGGCGATCCCCACGGGCAGGCGGGACGGTTTCCCCAGGATGTCGGTGCGCAGGTCCACACTGGAGACATCGCGCAGGATGCCGGGCCGGAACTCGATGTCCAGGAACGCCTGGCGCGCCCGCCGCAAAGTGATCTCGGCTTCGGCCGCGCCGTCGGTGTAGTCGAACGGGGCCTGCGGGGTGCGGCGTTTGGCCATATCGCGCAGGTCCCAGATGGTGCTGGCGCGGCGGAGCCTGGCTGCCCGGCTGAACTCGGGTTTCTTGAACTGCATCAGGGGCGCGAGATCCGAGTACTTGGGGACCCTGCGCCTCAGAGCGGCGGGGACAGCGCGGGGAGCGGCCGGTGCGGAAGCCACAGAAGCGGTTTCCGCTCCGGGCGTTACCTCGGGGTTGCTGGGCTGGACGGTGTGGGTCATGGCGGGCCTCCGGAACGGATCTGGGGATGTGTGGCGGGCGGACATTTCGTCTGGGGTCTAACCACACTGTAGGGGGAGCGGTCCGCCCCGGGGTAGGTTCCGGCCCGGACACGGCCCGGCGGGCCCGGGCACTGCCCGGGCACTGCCGGGGCGCGGCCCGGCGGGCAGTGCGCTCGCGAACCGCCACTTCGGCTCACCGCCGGCTGCCCCGGCGCTGTTGTGTTACGTGGATCAGCCCGGCAAGGTTGCGCTGTCGCCGACGCCGGGGCTATCGTCAAAGCCATGACTAAGCGTTGGTATGCGTATTTTTCGTTGGCTCTGGAGGGGCCCGCGTCTAACTGACACGCATCCAACTTTCCTTCAGAGCCAACAGGGCAGAGATCATTCTCTGCCCTTCGCCATTTCTCCGGCGGGTTCTGATCAGGGCCCGCTCCGCACGTGGAACAGGACCCGAACGTGAGCATCGAAGCAGCCCCCGCAACCCAGCAGTCCACCTCGAATCTGCGCGTCAGCGAATTCACTCCGCTGCCCAGCCCGCAGGACATGATCATGGAACTGCCGCTGGACACCCGCATGGCGGAGGTCATCGGACGCGGCCGGGACGAGGTCCGCGCAATCATGGACGGCGTCGACGACAGGCTCCTCGTGATCGTGGGTCCCTGCTCCATCCATGACCCCAAAGCCGGTCTGGAATACGCCCGCCGGCTGGTCAGCCAGGCCGAGAAGCACCGCGAGGACCTGCTGATCGTCATGCGGACGTACTTCGAGAAGCCGCGGACCACGGTCGGCTGGAAGGGGCTCATCAATGATCCCCGGCTCGACGGCAGCCACGACATCGCCGCGGGCCTGCGCGCCGCCCGCCGGTTCCTGCGCCAGGTCACCGCCCTCGGCCTGCCCGCCGCCACCGAGTTCCTCGAACCCATCAGCCCGCAGTACATGGCGGACCTCGTCTCCTGGGGTGCCATCGGGGCCCGCACGACGGAGAGCCAGATCCACCGGCAGCTGGCATCCGGGCTGTCCATGCCGATCGGCTTCAAGAACGGCACCGACGGCGACCTTCAGGTGGCCCTTGATGCGTGCAGCGCCGCAGCGGCGGCGCAAGCGTTCCTGGGGATCGACGACGACGGCAGGGCCGCGCTCGTGGCCACGGCCGGAAACCCGGACACCCACATCATCCTCCGCGGCGGCCGCAGGGGTCCCAACTACTCTGCACCCGACGTCGAGGCCACCTCGGCCCGACTGGCGGCCAAGCAGCTGAACCCGAGGCTTATCGTGGACGCCAGCCACGCCAACAGCGGCAAGAACCACCACCGCCAGGCCGAAGTAGCCCTCGAAATCGGCGCCCAGCTGGAGAACGGCGGGTCCGCTGCCGGCGCCATCGCCGGCATCATGCTGGAAAGCTTCCTCGTGGGCGGGGCGCAGGACCTGGACGTGGCCCGCCACGCCGCCGGCACGGACGGACTCACCTACGGCCAGAGCGTGACGGATGCGTGCATGGAATGGGACGTGACGGCGTCGGTGATCGGCCAACTGGCGGCATCGGCTCGCACGCGCCGGGCCCGCGGCTGACCGGCCCCGCCAGCGCCGGCCTGGCGGCGCCGGTTAGTCGGCACCGGCCGGTCGCGCCCCGGCCGGCGCCGGATAACCGCCATCGGCCGGTCCGCGGGCAGTGCCGCCCTGTTGCGGCGAAGAGGCCCTCGATAGACTTAAATTGCGCCAAAGACGACGCGTGAGTTCATCTCGGGAAAGGCAAGATGATGAGCGGCAGCAGCGAGTTCGACGAGCCCACGGAAGCAACGGGCAACGGAGAGAAGCCGGAAGCCCCCGAACTCCGGGGCCGGTACGTCAAAGGCAACTATGGCAAGGCCGGGACGCAGGCAGGACGCCACTCGGACGACGAGGAAGGCCAGTTCACCGAGGGTGACTATGGTGCCGCCGGCAGCGAAGGCGGCCTGCCCGAACCCTTGGGCACAAAGGCCGAGGAATCCGGGCGCTATGTGCAGGCCGACTATGGCGATGCCGGTGCAACTCCAGGGCGCAGCGCCGAGTCGGAAGTCGGCCAGTACTCCGAGGGCGACTACGGCACCGACGGGACTGTGGCGCCCGTGCGCAAAGCCGGACCGGACAAGGCGTAGCCGTCGGGCCGAGCGCAATTTCGGGATTCCTGCGGAGCGCGTGTGGTGATTCCTGCGGAAGCCTTTCACATTGGCACCATGAGCCTCTAGAGTTACTAGCACATGGTCGTTGTATGGCTCAGCATCGGCACACCGCCATGTCACCAGGTGGGGTTGCCGGTCGATTGAGCAAAGGAACAAGGAAAAAATGTCTACGGAGGCCAACTTCTCCAAGGCCCGCTTCTTGACTGTGGCTGAAGTCGCGGAAGTTATGCGGGTGTCAAAGATGACCGTGTACCGGCTCGTGCATTCCGGCGAGATGCCGGCCGTCCGCTTCGGCCGCTCCTACCGGGTGCCGGAGAACGCCGTCGAACAGTATGTCAAGGGTGCCGTTGTCGACGGTCATACGGAGACTGGTTAAGCGGTCATGGCGTCGCCTGCGGTCCGAATCGGCGGCAGCAGGTCCGCCGTAGGGCCTGCGGTCGTGGGGTGCCCCCGAGAGGCGGTACCCTGTTAAGGAACGTTTTACGTCATTGTAAGAACCTGTCAGTTGTTTCAGTCTGCTGCTTAGCCCGCGGACCCCTTCCAACAGGCAGGTACTGCATCTAGCCGGTAAGGAACTTTCGTGGGTTCAGTTATTAAGAAGCGTCGCAAGCGTATGGCCAAGAAGAAGCACCGCAAGCTGCTTCGCAAGACGCGCCACCAGCGCCGCAATAAGAAGTAGCAATACTTCGCACTGCGTGAAATGCCCGTTGCCATCCCGGCAGCGGGCATTTTTGTTGTACGCCCAGCCCGGGTCTGAGGGGGTGGGCCGGCCTGACCTCGCCCGAGACTGCGCGGAAGTTGGATTTTCGCGCCGGTTCCGGACGTGCGCTGACCGGATCCCCGCGGCGAGGGTCCGAAAACGCGGCCGGGGTCCGAATCTGTAGCGAAAAGCCCCGCAGCGCGGGTCCGAAAACGCGGCCGGGGTCCGAATCTGTAGCGAGAAAGCGCCCCGCCTAGGGCATGGGGCCGCGGAAACGGGAGAATCCCCGCCAGAGGCCGTAGATGGCCCCGCCGACCGTGGCGGCCTTGAGCCCCAGCGTGGCGGCGCGCCGTCCGGACCGGAAGTCGTACACCGGCCAGTTGTGTTCGCGGGCGTGCCTGCGCAGTTTGGAGTCCGGGTTGATCGCCACCGGATGCCCCACCATGCTCAGCAGCGGAATGTCGTTGTGCGAGTCGCTGTAGGCCCAGCACCGGTTGAGGTCCAGCCCCTGGGCGGCCGCAATTCCGCGCACGGCCACCGCCTTCGCCGGGCCGTGCAGGATCTCTCCCACGAGCCGACCGGTGTAGGACCCGTCCTGGATCTCGCCCACCGTGCCAAGGGCGCCGGTGAGGCCCAGCCGGGTTGAGATGACCGTGGCGACCTCGATCGGCGTCGCCGTCACGAGCCAGACCTTGCGTCCCACCCGGAGGTGCTGTTCGGCCAGGGCCTTGGCCCCGGGCCAGATCCGGGACTCAATCATTTCGTCGTAGACTTCTTCGCCGAGCGCCTTGATGTCTTCAACCGTGATCCCGGCGCCCAGGGACAGGGCAGAATCACGGACAGCGTGGACATCATCCATGTTTTCGCCGCGCAGGACGAACATGAGCTGTTTCCAGGCAAAGCCGGCAGCCTGGCGAAGGGTGAAGGCCCCGCGCTGGTGCATCTTGCGGGCCACATGGAAAAGGCTGGCGCCCTTCATGAGGGTGTTGTCGACGTCGAAAAAGGCGGCTTCGCCATGCTGCGATGACGCAACGGGCGTGGTGGCCACAGCGACGTACTTCTCCTCGGGCATGCCACGAGTCTAGTCAATGCCCGGCGTCCTCCGGCCCCACAGGCCTCCGATCCGGCTCCGGACGAGCCGCGCGTCGACGCCGGAGCTGTCGCCGGGCTACCGTGGATGCATGGCCAAGCCCGCGTCTTTCCCCGATGTAGTACTCATCACCAAAGCCAACTGCCACCTCTGCGCCGACGCGCGCGAGGCCGTCGGCCGTGTCACGGCTGCTCTCGGCCTTGACTGGACTGAGCAGTCCATCGACGATGATGCCGCATTGCGTGAGCGCTTCGCGGAGGAGATCCCCGTGGTGCTGGTCAACGGCGTCCAGCGGGATTTCTGGAAGATCGACGAAGAACGCCTGTCGCGGACACTGCGGCGGGCCCTCAGCCAACAGTCCTGATACGCCGCCGTCCCGGCGGCTTGGCTGCTTTGTTGCCTGAAGTGCGGGGGCTCTAGAGTGGGAAGCACAACGCGACGCAATGGAGCAGATAGTGACTTCGCTGGATTCATCCCCCGAGGCTGTGCCCGGGGGAGCAGGGACTGCCGCCAAGCAGATTCCACCCGCGGCCGTGGCCCGGCTGACCATCTACCTGCGCGCCCTGACCACATTGCTGGCCGAAGGCGTGGACCGCGTCTCCTCCGAATCGTTGGCCGAGGCGTCCGGCGTCAGCTCTTCCACGCTCCGCAAAGACCTCTCCTACGTGGGCTCGTACGGAACGCGCGGCGTGGGCTACGAAGTGCAGTACCTCAACCGGCACATCGCCGCGGCCCTGGGCCTGACGCACGACTGGAAGGTCGCCATAGTCGGGGCCGGCAACCTTGGCAAGGCCCTGGCGCGCTACGGCGGATTTGAGTCGCGGGGCTTTGATATCGTGGCGATTTTCGACGCCGACCAGATGGTGGTGGGAAGTGAAGTGGGCTGGTTGCGGGTCAGTGATGCTGCCGACCTCGAGCCCGTCCTGCAGCGGACCGGTGCCAATATGGTGGTCCTTGCGCTGCCCGCTGCGGTGGCGCAAGGCGTCTGCGACCGGGTGATCGCCGCGGGCGTGCGGAGCATCCTCAGTTTCGCCCCGGTGATGCTGCAGGTCCCGCCCGGGGTCAACCTGCGGAAGGTGGACATGGCCACTGAACTGCAGATCCTCGCCTACCACGCACAAAGGGCGCAGGACCCGGAGGATGCTGACTAGCTCCAGCCAGATCGTCCGGCCCCGCGCCCTGTGCGCTGTCGCCCTGGGGCTACTTGCCGAAGGGGTTTCCCGGCTGGCCGTACGGGTGCGTGAACGGCTCCGGTTTCCGGAAATATGGCGAGGTTGCCGGCAGGTACAGCAAAACGATTCCTGCGATGCCGGCCAGGGCCGCCACAGTTCCGATGCTCAGCGGGAAGATGCTGAACACTGAGAGTGCGGCAAAGACCGTGCCCAGGATGCGCGCCCAGTTCTTGCCCTTCCGGACGTTGATGGCCACAAGGGCGTACAGCCCGGCGCTGACCGCGGCGAACACCACGATGGTGCCGACCAGGAAACCCTTGATGGCGTTGAAGTCGATCTTGGTCCCGCTGGCAGCCATCTGCTGGTCGAACATGTTCCGGACGTCGGGGGTGTCCAACGTGGCCAACCCGATGAGCAGGGAGACCACCCATACGACCCCCGAGGCGACGATCAGCCAGAAGGCGGTGTTGACGAGCTTAGGCATGCCGCCCTGAACCTGCGCCTGGTCGGAGGGGTACTGGGCGTAGGGGGACTGCCCGTATGCGGGCTGCCCGTATTGGGGCGCCTGCTGGCCATATTGCGGGAGCTGCGGAGCGTTCTGCCCGTATTGCGGCTGGGGTGCTTGCTGCCCGTACTGCGGCGGCTGCGGAGCGTTCTGCCCGTATTGCGGCGCCTGGGGCGGCTGCTGGCCGTACTGCGGGGCGGACGGTGCCTGTCCGTACTGCGGCGCCTGGGGCGGCTGCTGCCCGTATTGCGGGGCGGACGGAGCCTGCCCGTACTGCGGCGCCTGGGGCGGCTGCTGGCCGTATTGCGGGGCGGACGGTGCCTGCCCGTACTGCGGGGCCTGGGGCGGCTGCTGGCCGTATTGCGGGGCCTGTTGGCCGTATTCCGGCTCCGGCCGTCCGCCCGGCTCGGGGGCTTCCGGAGTCGGAGGCTGGACTGGGGGGTTGCTCATTAAGCGGTCCTTTGCGTATCGGCATCTGAATAGGCCACCGGGACCAGCGATCCTGCCCTGCCCCCAGCATGGTTTAATTCCACCGTACCGCGGCCGTGCCGCCGTGCGGATCATTCCGGACAGGTATTCTCGGTCCCGGTCCGGAAGGCCATGAGGTTGCTCAGGGACAAGTGCCCTGGGGCGGCCACGGCTGGAACCCCGGGGCGGTCACGGTTGGAATTCCGGGGCGCGAGCGCGTTAAATGCGGCCCCGATGCCCGGCAAACCAGGCCTGGGAGTTGGGCAGCCACATGAGCACGGTCGCCACGAGGCTGATGACGAAGCTCGGCATGCTGCCGCCGCCCCTGCCGGCCACGGCGCTGGCGTTGACGACAGCGAGAACCAAAGAGATGCCGGCAACAATCGTGAGGGCGAAGCGGGCCCACTCCCTGCCTTCCTTCATCTTCATGGCCAGGATGATCTGGGCTGCCGCCAGCGTGAGCGCCACCAGGACCAGCAGGAGCACCAGCAGGCCCACAGCCGGGGCGAAAGCGAAGATGACAAAGGATCCGAACAGGCCTATGACTCCGCCGAGAAGGCCGAGGAGCCCGCCGATGAGCCAGATCCAGTAGGAGACTTTGAGCTCGTTCGGCATGGCGGTGGCGCTGAACATGCCAGAGAGGCCCCCGTGGGGCATTGCGTCACTGAAGCTCCTGGGGCGGTCCGCCGGCATTCCGAAGAGGACCCCGCCCGCCGGTGCCTGTTGGCCGGGCGGCTGATACCCCGGGGGACCCTGCGGGCCCGGCGGCTGATACCCCGGGGGACCCTGCGGGTTCATCCTGGGCGGCTCGGAACCGGCCGGCGGGACATGGCCTGCCGGCGCGGGACGGGCGCCACCGTACTCCGGCGGGGGTACGTCGCTGGGGTTGGTCATGAGGTTCACTCTAGACCGCGGTGCCCCTGTTCTCTAGGGAATTTGGGCCAGCTGCGGGGCGGGTCGACCGCGGCACCTGCACGCGTCCGGCGAACCCTCAAGCGCTCCGCACGGGCCCCCGAGGGAAAAAGCCAGCGCCCCGCTTCATCACGTGACGAAACGGGGCGCTGGATGCGGACGTCCGGCGTCGGCCGGTCAGTCCTGGGAGGTGCTGACTAGGCTGCCGGAGCGATGAAAGCCAGTTCCAGGTTGATGGCGACCTTGTCGCTGACGAGCACGCCGCCGGCTTCGAGGACTGCGTTCCAGGTCAAGCCGAAGTCCTTGCGGCTGATGGTGGTTTCGGCGGTGAGGCCGGCGCGGGTGTTGCCGAAGGGGTCCACGGCCACGCCGTTGAATTCGGTTTCGAGGGCGACCGGGCGGGTAACGCCCTTGATCGTCAGCTCGCCCTGCAGTTCGTAGGCGTCGCCCTTCGGAACGATGGTGCTGGAGACGAAGGAGATTTCCGGGAAGTTCTCGACGTCGAAGAAGTCCTCGCCGCGGACGTGGCCGTCGCGGTTGACGTCGCCGGAGTCGAAGCTGGCGGTCTTGATGGTGGCGTTGACCTTGGAATCGGCCACGTTCTCGGCCAGGTCCAGAGTCGCCTCGGCGTCCTTGAACTGTCCGCGGACCTTGCTGATGCCTGCGTGGCGGACGGTGAAGCCAATCTCGCTGTGCGAGTTGTCGAGCGTCCAGGTTCCGGTGGTGACGTTGGTGGGAAGTGCCATGGTGGTTCTCCTTGGGTCGGGTGGGTCGTGCCGGTGTTCGTCTGATCGTTAGTTGAAGCATCATTGGTTGAAGTCTCAACTAACCGCTTCACCCAGTATAAACATGCATTTGCATCTTTTATTCCAACTCCGGGGAACATTTCTTGAAACTCTTCAGTTCTACTTCTCGTAGAAGATTTCAAATCGCCCGACATCTTTGCGAAACTGGTACACATGCCCCAAGCCACTGTTCATTTGCTCCGCCACGGCGAGGTCCACAATCCCGACGGCGTCCTGTACGGCAGGCTGCCGGAATTCCACCTCTCCGAGCTCGGCCGGCAGATGGCCCGGGTGCTCGCGGACCACTTCAGTGAGCGCGCCGCGGAAGGGGCGAAAATCGTTCACCTCGTGGCTTCGCCGCTGACCCGTGCGCAGGAGACCGCCCGGCCCATCGCCGAGGCACTCAACCTCGACGTTGTTACCGAGGACCGGATCATTGAGGCCGCCAATTACTTTGAGGGAATGCACGTCACCAAGGCAGAGATCCTCAAGCCGAAGCACTGGCCGATGCTGCGCAACCCGTTCCGCCCCTCCTGGGGAGAGCCCTACCAGGAGCAGGCTGCCAGGGTGATCGCGGCGGTCCAGGATGCGCGCCTGCACGCCATCGAGCTCGGCGGCGACGGTGCCGAGGCCATCCTGGTCAGCCATCAGCTTCCCATCTGGGCCACCCGGCTCAGCGCCGAGGGCAAGCCGTTGTGGCACGATCCGCGCAAGCGCGAATGCACCCTGACATCGCTGACGTCCTTCGTGTTCGACGACGCCGGCAACCTCCTCCGTGTTGACTACAGTGAGCCCGCCGCCGCCCTCCTGCCCGGTGCCGCCAGCACCCCGGGAGCCTGAGCGTGCGAGGCAGCGACCGGAACGCAACTCCGTCCCGCCGCAGCATTTTGACTGCTGGCGGCGCCGCCCTGGCGGTAGTGCTCGGGCTCTCCGGCTGTGCCCAGGAGGATGCGCTCGCAAAACAGGCGAAGGCCGGGGACAACAAGAACTACGTGGCCGGTGACGGATCCGTGACCGAGTTCGCCGCCGCCGACCGCAAGAGCCCGGTGGCGGTGAAGGGGACCCTGTTCGACGGCACCGCCGTGACGCCGGAGGCCTTCCAGGGCAAAGTCACCGTCCTGAACTTCTGGTTTGCCGCCTGCGCCCCCTGCCGGGTCGAAGCGCCGTCGCTCGAGGCCCTGCACCAGGACTTCAAGAGCCAGGGCGTGCAGTTCTTCGGCGTGAACCTCCGCGACGAGAAGGCAACGGCGGACGCGTTCGAGAAGTCGTTCAACCTGACGTACCCGAGCTTCAACGACAAGGACGGCGCCGTGCTGCTGGCCGTTTCGGGCCTGGTGCCCCCGGGCGCCGTCCCCACCACGCTCGTGCTGGACAAGCAGGGCCGCGTCGCCTCCCGCGTGCTCGGCGAGATCCAGAAAGGGACCCTCAAGTCCCTCATCGACGCCGCCGTGGCCGAGTAGCGGCGGCCTGCGTGAACAGCCCCTTCGCCGAAGCAATCCTGAACGGTTCGCTGCTGCTTGCCGTGCCCGTGGCGCTGCTGGCCGGCTTCGTCTCCTTCCTTTCGCCCTGCGTGCTGCCCCTCGTGCCCGGGTATCTGGGCTACGTCACGGGGCTGACCGGCGTCGACCTGCAGAAACAGAAGCGCGGCCGCATGCTGGCCGGCATCGGACTCTTCGTCCTGGGCTTCTCTGCGGTCTTCGTCCTGCTCGGCGGGGCGTTCGGCCAGCTGGGGACCCTGATCACCGGCTCGCAGAACAAGTGGATCACCCAGCTGCTCGGGATTCTGGTGGTTGTCATGGGGGTCGTCTTCATGGGCGGCTTCGGCTGGCTCCAGCGCGACGCCAAGATCCATGCCAAACCGCCGGCAGGCCTGTGGGGCGCGCCGCTGCTGGGCATCACGTTCGGGCTGGGCTGGGCGCCGTGCATCGGCCCCACCTATTCCGCCGTCCAGCTCCTGAGCCTCTCGGGCGGTTCCTCTGCGGCCAAGGGCGCCTTCCTGGCCTTCGTCTATAGCCTTGGGCTGGGGATCCCGTTCCTTCTGATTGCCCTGGCCGTGCGCCGCGGCGTCGGAGTGATGTCCTTCTTCCGCAAACACCGCCTCGCCATCCAGCGCACCGGCGGCGGCATCCTGATTGTGCTGGGCCTGCTGATGGCCAGCGGTGTGTGGGGGGCCTGGGTTTCCGGGTTGCAGTACTGGTTCCAAACCGATGTGAAATTGCCGATCTGATGAGCGAGCGAGTGAACGTAAAGAAGAAGTCCCCGGCCGACGCCGCCAACCCCGGTGCCAAGCCGGACGCCGCCAACCCCGTTGCAACAGCCAAGGCCGAGGCCGTCCTGCCGTCGCTCGGCCCGGTGGGCATGCTCCGCTGGGCCTGGACCCAGCTGACCAGCATGCGCACCGCGCTGTTCCTGCTGCTGATGCTGGCGGTCGCCGCCGTTCCGGGATCCTTGTTCCCCCAGCGCCCCGCCAACCCCTCGATCGTGACGCAGTACATCAAGGACCACCCGGACTACGGCAAACTCCTGGACTCGCTGCAGCTCTACGACGTGTACTCCTCCGCGTGGTTCTCCGCGATCTACATCCTGCTGTTCATCTCGCTCATCGGCTGCGTGATACCCCGGGCCATTGCGCACTACAAGGCCATGCGCTCACAGCCGCCGCGCACGCCGGCACGGCTCTCGCGGCTGCCCGAGTACGGGACGCTGGTGATTCCCGCCGACGCCGGGATCCCGGCGTCGGACGCCATCACCGGCGCCGCCACGGTGCTGAAAAAGCGCGGATACCGGGTGGACATCAGGGACCGCGACGGCGCGCGGCCGTCCCTGGGCGCGGAGCGCGGGTTCCTGCGGGAAGTGGGCAACCTTCTCTTCCACACTGCGCTGATCGGCGTGCTGGTCTCGGTAGCGGCCGGCGGCCTGTTTGGCTACAGCGGCCAGCGGATCCTGGTGGAGGGCGACACCTTCGTGAACACGCTCGTCGGCTACGACCAGTTCACCCCGGGCACCAACTTCCAGAGCAGCCAGCTCCAGCCCTACTCGGTCCAGCTGGACAAGTTCGACATCACGTTCGACCGCGAATCAAAAGGCAAGTTCGGCCAGCCCATCGACTTCAAAGCCGATGTGACCACCAAGGAGACCCCGGACGCCCCCGCCAAGAAGGAAGTGCTCAAGGTCAACGATCCGCTCAGCCTGGGCGGCACCAGTGTCTACCTCACCGGCAACGGCTATGCGCCGGTCGTCACCGTCCGCGACGGTGCCGGAAACATCGCCATGCAGGGCCCCGTCGTGGCCAAGCTCCAGGGCCAGAACTACTATTCCTCCGTGGTCATCAAGGTCCCGGACGCCAAGCCCGAGCAGCTTGCCTTTGCCGGGTTTTTCCTGCCCACCGCTTTCGTCACGGACCAGGGCGTGTCTTTCAGCGCTGATCCCGAGCTCATCAACCCGCAGCTGACCTTGAACTCGTATTTCGGCGACCTCGGACTGAACGGTGGCACCGCGCAGAACGTGTTTGAGCTCGATGTGCAGAAACTGACCCCGCTCAACGCCCGCAACCTGCCCACCAAGGGCATTGTCCTGACCCCGGGCGCCAGCTACACGCTGCCCGACGGCAAGGGCTCCATCAGCTTCGACGGCGTGAAGCGGTACGTCGGCGTGGACATCCACCACAACCCGGGCCAGCTCTATGCGCTGATCTTCGCGCTCGTGGCCGTTGCCGGCCTCGTTACGTCCCTGTACGTGAACCGCCGCCGCGTCTGGATCCGGACCGGGACACATGCCGACGGCCGCACCATGGTGGAATACGGCCTGCTGGCCCGCGGCGAGGACCACCGGCTCGCCGGAGAAGCCGCCGCCCTGCGCTCCCTGCTCGTCAACGCATGGCAGCTCGGCGACGACGACCCCTCCGCCGCAGCTGCCGGCCGGGATTCCCAGTCGGCTCCCAGCGGAACGGTGCATAATGACCGGGCGGATTCTGCCGCGACGGACGCCGGTGCAGGGCAAACGTTCCTGGAACATCCCGAAGCAGACTTCATCCAGTCAACAGCCGGCTCGCACGAGCCAAAGAAGGACCAGTAATGTTCCCCATCAACGAAACCATGGGCCAGTACAGCGAGCTCTTCATGCTGCTGGCCGCCGGCACCTACACAGTGGCCTTCATCGCCTTCGCCTGGGACCTGGCCAAGAGCAGCAAGATGCTGCGCGCCGTGGACCTCAGGGCCGCGGAGCTCTCCGGGGCAGCCGCCGGCGTCCAGGCGGCCAAGGTACCTGTCGGAGCCGGCGTCGGAGCGGGCGGCGTCGGATCGGACGCGGCCGGGCCCGCCGATCGCGCCGACTCGGACGTTAGCGGCCCTGTGGGCCGCGCCGAGCGGCCGTCCTCACGCAATGCCCAGGAAGGCATCGGCCTGACCGCCGACGGCGGCATGCGCTACGGCAGCGAGCGGCGCGCGCCCGCGCGGGTCGCCGTCGCGCTGACCGTCCTCGGCGCAGCGATCCACGCAGCCGGCGTCATCACGCGGGCTTTCGGCGCAGGCCGGGTGCCGTGGGGCAACATGTATGAATTCCTCACCACCGGCGCGTTCGTGGCCGTGGCCGTCTTCCTGCTTGTCCTGATCCGCCGCGACCTGCGCTTCCTTGGCACGTTCGTGATCGGCCTGGCCATCATCATGCTCGTTGCGGCCTCCATCGCCTTCTGGACGCCCGTCGGGCACCTGGTGCCTGCGCTGCAAAGCTACTGGCTGCTCATCCACGTCTCCATCGCCGTGATGTCCTCCGCGCTGTTCACCCTGACCTTCGCGATGTCAGCGCTGCAGCTCGTGCAGTCGCACCGCCAGAAGACCATCGCGGCAGGCGGCGCCGACAAGCTCGGCTTCATGCGCCTCGTGCCGAACGCCCTGAGCCTGGAGAACCTTTCCTACCGGATCAACGCCATCGCGTTCGTGGGCTGGACCTTCACGCTCATGTTCGGTGCCATCTGGGCCGAGAAGGCGTGGGGCCGGTTCTGGGGCTGGGACACCAAGGAAGTCTGGACCTTCGTGATCTGGGTGGTCTACGCAGGCTACCTGCACGCCCGCGCCACCCGCGGCTGGACCGGAACCCGCGCGGCCTGGCTGTCGATTGTCGGCTACCTGTGCGTCGTCTTCAACTTCACCATCGTCAACCAGTTCTTCAACGGGCTGCACTCCTACTCGGGACTGTAGCCCGGGACTGTAGGCGCGGGCCCGGGACTGTAGCCCGGGACTGCAGCCCGGGACTGTAGCCCGGGACTGTAGCCCGGGACTGTAGGCGCGGCCTCGGATCTGCACGTGCGGCCTGTGGATCCGCGGCCGCGGCCTGCGGGCCGGCGCCTACAAGGTGCCTACTTGACCTCGTCGGTGCCCTGCGTGCCGGCGTCGCCGGATTCGTGGGCGTCCCCGGAACTGCCGTGCGCTTCACCGGTGCCGGCGTCGAGCTCGCGCTCCTTGGCGCCGAGTTCGTCCTTGAGCTTCTTGAGCCGTTCGGCTTCGGCCTGCTGGCGGTGCCGGATTTCGAGGTTGCGCAGGAAGTCCGGGTCGTCATCCGGGGCGACGGGATGGCCGTAGCTGGCCGGCGCCGGGCCGGTGCCTCGCGGCCGGCCGATGATGAACCACAACACGGCGCCGATCACCGGCAGGACAATCTGCACCACGATCCAAGCCGGCTTCGAAATGCCCTTCGTCAGCTGCGGGTCAGTCCGAATTGCGTCGATCAGTCCGTAGACAAATACGACGAGGACGACGATCGGGACCACCACACGGAGCATACGTTTAGTCTAGCCGTCGGGGGCGCCGACGGCGGTGGCCCCGGGGTCCCGGCGGACGCCGCAGGGAGTCGAACCCGGTACGGGAACGCTGGCTGGGTCCGGGCGGCCGCCGGACGGCTAAACTTGGAGCGTGGCTTTCCTCAAATACACCCTGATCCGGCTGGCACTCTTCGTGCCATTGTTCGCGCTGTTCGTCTACCTGCAGCTGGGATGGCTGCTGGCTGTCCTGTGCGCCGGAATGATGTCCTTCGCCATCAGCTTCCTCTTCTTCCAGAAGCAGCGGGACGCGGCCACCGCGACGCTCCACCACCGCTTCTCCGGCAAGGCCAAGCCCCTGCGCAGCGCAGGGGAAGTGGCGGACGCCGACGCCGAGGACCGCCTGGTGGACGCAAACCCGGAGATCACCGTCCGCACGGACAGCCGGCACGAGGACTCCTAGGACCCTGCGGCACGCGGCCCAGCCAGCAGGCTGAGTGCCGTCAGGCCCGCGCCGGACCCGCGTTAGAACCCGTGGCTCAGGACCAGGCCGAGGGAGAACAGGGCGGCGTAGCCGAGGTTGATCAGCCCGGTCTGCTTGAGCACCGGAATCAGGCTCTTGCGCCGCCGCCCGGCGATCATGAGCCAGGACGGCATCAGGCTGGCCGGGATCAGCAGCAGCACGATCAGCATCCAGGGCCGCCCCGGGGCCAAAACAATCACCAGCAGGATCGCGACGGCGAGCATCAGCACGTAGCTCTCACGGGCATGTTTGTCCCCGAGCCGTACGGCCAGGGTCTTCTTGCCGGCCTTCCTGTCGGTGGGGATGTCACGGACGTTGTTGGCCATGAGCAGGGCGCAGGCGATCAGTCCCGTGCCGATGGCGCCAATGATGGCGGCGAGGCTGAGCTGGCCGGCCTGGGTGTAGGTGGTCCCCAGCGTGGCCACGAGGCCGAAGAAGACAAAGACGAAGACGTCGCCCAGGCCAAGGTAGCCGTACGGATTCTTGCCGCCCGTGTAGCCCCAGGCTGCCGCGACGCAGCCGACGCCCACCAGGATCAGCCACCACGTCTCGGTGATGACCACCAGGCCCAGTCCGAAGAGCATCGCGAGCCCGAACGCACTGAACGCCGCCCACTTGACGTGTGCGGGGGTGGCGGCGCCCGATCCGACGAGCCGGAGCGGCCCCACCCTGTCCTCGTCCGTGCCGCGGATGCCGTCCGAGTAATCGTTGGCGTAGTTGACGCCGATTTGCAGCAGCAGCGCCACCAGCGCGGCCAGCACGGCGTTGAGGGGACGGAACGCGTCCATCTCGTAGGCGGCCGCGGTGCCGATCAGGACGGGCGCAATCGCGGCCGGCAGGGTGCGCAGTCGGGCGCCTTGGATCCATTGTGCGGCTGTGGCCACGGTCAGTACCTCGTGTTGGTTTGGTGTCGGTTCGTCAAAAGCCGGGTGCGGCTTGTCTATTTTCCCTGATGCAGCGAGTCCAGCAGAACTGTCATGGCCAGCCGGTCCGGTTTTCCGTTGGGTAGCATGAGCAGTCCGGCCGCCGGAAGGACGGTTTTCGGTGCCAGCTGTCCCAGCGCCGGGCCCCAGGACGCGTGGCGGCGGGCGGTGAAGGCTTCGATTCCTTCGGGGGAGTTGTCGGCGACCGCGACGTAGGCGGCCAGCGCCTGGCCCCATTCGGCCGAGGGGACGCCGGCCACGAAAGCGGCCAGCACGCCGTCGAGCTTCTCCAGCTCCGCCTGCACGTGAGCGGCGGAGACTTTCACGCCGCCGGTGATGATGACGTCGTCGGCCCGGCCGAGCACGGTGAGCCGGCCCTCAGCGTCCAGATGGCCGAGGTCATTGGTGCGGCACCAGCGGACGCCGTCCTCTTCGAGGAAGGTCTCGGCAGAGAGGTCGGGGGCGCCCAGATATCCGGCGGCGATGGTTGCGCCGCCGAGGAGGATGCGGCCGTCGTCCTGCACGCGGACCAGGACGTCTTCGAGCGGGAAGCCGTCGTAGACGCAGCCGCCGCAGGTCTCCGCCGAGCCGTACGTGCCCACCACGCGCACGCCGGCGTCCCGGGCAGCCTCCAGTAGCTCCGCAGACGCAGGTCCGCCGCCGAGCAGGATGGCGTTGAAGCGACGCAGCACGGCCAGCGTCTCGGCCGAGGGGGCGTCCAGGAGCCGCTGCAGCTGGGTCGGGACGAGCGAGGTGAAACGGATCTTGTCCGTGAGCTCGAGCGCGGCGGCGGTGAAGGCCTCCGGAGTGAACCCGCCGGTCAGGTCCATGACCCACGGGCGCGTCCCCGCGAAAAGCGAGCGGACCAGCACCTGGACGCCGGCCACATACTGCACGGGTAGTGCCAGCAGCCACTGGCCTTCGCCCTTGAGCGCAAAGGCGGTCGCCATCGAGGAGGCCGCCAGGGCATCCACGGTGAGGACGGTGGCCTTCGGTGCGCCGGTGGACCCGGAGGTCCGCACCACGACGGCCGCATCCTCAATGCCGGGCGTTTCGCGGAAGGCCAGGACCGGGTCGCCGTCCGGTCCGGCGGAGAGTTCGACGGCGGGTCCCTCGCCGTGGAGGGCAGCAGCGAGCGCCTTGAGCGCGGGTTCTATGTTCACAGCTCCGGATGTCATGGGTTCCGCCTTAGAAGTAGTACGGGAACTTGGACCAGTCGGGATCACGCTTTTCGAGGAAGGCTTCCTTGCCCTCGACGGCCTCGTCCGTCATGTAGGCCAGGCGGGTCGCTTCGCCGGCGAAGACCTGCTGGCCGGCCAGGCCGTCGTCGGCCAGGTTGAAAGCGAACTTGAGCATGCGGATGGCCTGCGGGGACTGCCGGGCGATGTCGGCGGCGTATTCCAGGGCCACGTCCTCGAGGCGTGCGTGGTCCACGGCCTCGTTCACGGCGCCCATCCGGACCATGTCCTCGGCGGAATATTCGCGGGCCAGGAAGAAGATCTCCCGCGCGGACTTCTGGCCGATCTGGCGGGCCAGCAGTGCCGAGCCGTAGCCGGCGTCGAAGCTTCCCACGGTGGCGTCCGTCTGTTTGAACTTGCCGTGCTCGCGGGAGGCGATGGTGAGGTCCGAGACCACGTGCAGCGAATGGCCGCCGCCGGCCGCCCAGCCGTTGACGACGGCGATGACCACCTTGGGCATGGTCCGCATGAGCCGCTGGACCTCCAGGATGTGCAGCCGGCCCGCGCGTGCGGGGTCGATGGTCTCCTTCGTCTCACCCTCGGCTGGGTCTTGTACTGCGTACCGGTAGCCGTCGCGGCCGCGGATCCGCTGGTCCCCGCCGGAGCAGAACGAGTGGCCGCCGTCCTTGGGGGAGGGGCCGTTGCCGGTCAGCAGGACCGTGGCGACGTCCGGGGTCATCCGGGCGTGGTCCATGGCGCGGTAGAGCTCATCGACGGTGCCGGGCCTGAAGGCGTTGCGGACCTCGGGGCGGTTGAAGGCGATGCGGACGGCGGGCAGGTCCCGGACGACTTCGCCGTCGGCGGTGCGCTCCACCTGCCGGTGGTAGGTCATGTCCTGGAAGTCGTCGAAACCGGACACGGTGCGCCACCGGGTGGGGTTAAAGACGTCGGATACCTTGGCGGGGATTTCGTTGCTCACAGTCCGAGTCTAGTAATCGGCTCAGCTGATGCAGAACTCGTTGCCCTCCGGGTCGGCCATGGTGTGCCAGGAATGCGGCCCCTGGTTTGCAGTCCAGAGGAACGTTGCGCCGCGGGCTTCCAGGGCCGCGCGCACCTCGTCCTTGTCCGCGCCGGCGAGCCTGACGTCCCAATGGACCCGGTTCTTGGCGGTTTTTTGCTCCGGGACTGTCTGGAAGAGAACGCGGCGGGCTGGCGATTTGGCGTCGAGCTCTTCGGGCGGACGGATCGCGGCGCCGGCACCCCAGACGAGTTTGCCGTTGTGCCGCAGGGTGTCCGCCTCCGTCGCGAAGCCCTGCTCGATCATGGAACGGATGAAGCCCTCGTCCTGGGGCTCGACGGCCCAGTCCAGGGTTTCGGCCCACCAGTCGGCGAGCTCGTGCGGGTTGATGCAGTCCACGGCGATCTGGATGTTCAGTGTCATGGAAAGAAAACTACGGCGCCGGGGCCCGCACCGGAAGGGGTTTAGGCCGTGCAAGGCGCCGGAGGCCCCTGCGGGGTCACGGAATCCGCGATCCGCCAGATCGATCCATCCCAAGTCATCAGGTAGTCAAGATCCCATTCGGAGCATGTCTGCCCGCCGGGTCCGTGCTGCGCGTCCTGAACGGTCCTTAGCCGGACGGATGCCTTGAGATCGGGTCCGGCGGCGGCCACGTCCTCGACGACCAGTGTTCGCCAGAAAGACGAGCCGAGGCCCTCCCTCCATGTCCCAAGCCCGCCCATCCGGTCCTGCATCTCGGGCGTGAGTATGGCGAAGGCGAGGTCGTATGCACCGCGGTTGATTGACTGGCCGTGAAAGACCAGGCTCTGGGTGATGTTGGCGGCCTGCGGGTGATCGGAATTCACCGTGACGGCTATCTCGCTGGTGGCTGCCGGTGCCGGCAGGCCACAGCTGGTCGCGGGCAGCGGAGTGGTGCGGTTCTTCCAGCTCTCGACGGCGAGGACAGCCTTGCGGGCGTCGACAGCGAAGGCCGTGCCCTCGGCACTGTAGTTGCCTTCGCTGCCGGCGCCGAAAACCCAGGCCCGTTTGGAGCTCACGATCCCCGCCACCTTGCCGTCCATGGTCAGCAGCGGGCCTCCGCTGTTTCCCGGATTGATGGCGGCGTCGGTCTGGATCAGGTTGCTGACCGTTCTTGTGCCGATTGTCTGCTCCCGGTTCAGCCCGCTGACACGTCCTGCGGTGAATGTGAGGTCGGCATCGAGTGGAAAGCCCAGCGCTGCGACGTCTTCCCCCAGTGCCGGCGGAGCGCTGACGAAGTCGAAGATATGGCCGCGGACCAGATGGGCGGTGCGCAGAAGAGCAAGGTCGGCCGTCTCATCAATACCGAGCACCTGCGCGCTCGAGATCTCCGTGCCGAGGCTGATGCTGATGGCTGCCTGGTCCTTCACGACGTGCGCGGCGGTGACGATAAGGTCGTCGGCGATGAGGAAGCCGGTACCGACGCCGCCGGCATCGCACAGCGTGACGTTGATTTTTGCCACTCCGGAGCTGACATTCGCGACGGTGCCGGCCCACCCGCCCTGCTGGCGGCTGGCGGTGGGCGCTGGTGCCGTGGCGGACGCCTCGCTGGTGCGCGGCGGGGGCGTCAGGACTGCAGACGTGGCCGTCGGGGTGTTGGGTGCCGCCGGTGCGGCCGGTGCCGCAGCGGGAGGGGACACGCAGCCGGTCAGCGCGAGAAGCGTCGACATCGCCGTAGCGGCCGGTAGTGCGAACATTCGATGGGCGTGGGCTTTCATGGCAGTCATCCCCAATACAAGGTTGCCGCTCCAGCCCACCCAAGCTATCGCGAAGTGCCCTCAAGATAGCGCATACGCCGGCGAAGAACTAGAGGGGATCCGCGTGGAATGCCGCCGAGGATCTGCCCCACTCGGTGCGAATCCCTACCCCGCTCGGTGCGAAGCCTTGCCCCGCTCGGTGCTGCGGCTAGCCGTGGACCTGCTGCAGCTGTTCCAGGATCTCCGGCGGGATGGCGTAGATGAAGACGACGGCCATGAGGTTTTTCGTGGCGTGCACGAAGTACGAGAACATCACGTTCTTCCCGGTCCACACATACACGAACACAAGCACGGCGCCCATGGCCAGGTACGGCATCAGCACCTGCAGGGTCGGTTGCTCCTGGCCGACAACGTGCAGGGCCGCGAAGAGCGCGACGGACACTGCGCAGCAGACCCACAGGTTGACGCGCCGGCTGAGTTTGCCGATCAGCAGGTGGCGGAACATGTACTCCTCCACGAAGGGCCCCACGATCACCAGCAGGGGCACCATGAGCCAGGCCGGGACTTGCTGCATGAGCGCCTGGAGGCCTGCCTGGTTGGCGGACGTCTGTACCGGCCCGCTGAGGGCCACCAGGACCGCGGTGAGGATGAGCATCGCCACCACCGCCAGCGGAACCATGAACACGGTGAACCAGGGCCGGGTGGCCAGGACCCGGAGGTCGCGGCGGGCAATGCGGCGCGCGGCGGCGAGGGCCAGCAGGCCGACTGTTCCGTAGAAAATCAGGTTCACGGCGTAGGACGCCACGGCGGGGTTCGGCGACAACTGCAGCAGCAGCGGCGCGAGCAGATCGCCCGCCACGGCAAAAAATCCGGCCACAGCCACATAGAGTCCGGCAGTGGCGAAATCGAGCCCCGAGAACCGGTAAAGCTCCGGCTGCGGCGCGGGTGGTGTACGGAGAGCTGTGCCCATGCCACCAGCCTAGCGCCGGAGCAGGGGAGCGGCAGGGCGGGCGGGTGGAGCGCCCGGGTCGGGGCCGGATGTTGCCCGCGTCACGGCGCCGCCGCGAAAGCTAGTACGATGGACGTGCCGCGCGAGGCTTCGACCCTTTGTGAGGTTCGGTACACATTGTTGCCCTTTCCGGGCCTCAACCCGAATTTCGTGTACCCGGATCCACGGTCCAGTCCCGGCCATACCCCGACCTGCAAGGAATAGTTGTGCCACAAAGTACTGCCACCGAACTTAAGAGCGCGCCGGCGCAATCCGCCGTCGTCGACTCCACTCTCAGCGCCGAGGGTTACAAAAAGACCCTGAGCGGCCGCCACGTGACCATGATTTCCATGGGCGGCGCCATCGGCGTCGGGCTCTTCATGGGTGCCGGCGGCCGGCTGGCCTCCACCGGCCCGGCGCTGATCTTCTCCTACGCCGTCGCCGGGGTCATTGCCTACCTGCTGATGCGGGCACTGGGCGAGCTCATCATGTACCGGCAGACGTCGGGCTCCTTCGTCAGCTACGCGGGGGAAATGTTCGGCAAGAAGGGGGCCTTCATCTCCGGCTGGATGTACTTCATCAACTGGGGCATGACCGGGATCGCGGAACTGATCGCGATTGGCCTGTACTTCCAGTTCTTTTTCCCCAACGTGCCGGTCGAAGCGTCCGCCATCGCGGCGCTGGCGCTGCTCGTCGCCGTGAACCTGCTCAGCGTCAAGGCCTTCGGCGAGTTTGAATTCTGGGCGTCCTGCCTCAAGGTCGGCGCCATCCTGATCTTCCTGGCCGTCGGCACCTTCATGGTGGTCACCAACGCCAAGGTGGGCACCGGGCACGCTTCCGCGGCCAACCTCTTTGCCAGCGACGGCGGGATGTTCCCGAAGGGGGCGCTCGTCATGGTCCTCGTCCTGAACGCCGTCATCTTCGCCTACAACGGCATCGAACTCGTGGGCATCACGGCCGGTGAGATGCAGAGCCCCAAGCGTGAAGTTCCCAAGGCGATCCGCGCCGTCGTGCTCCGCATCGTGGTCTTCTACGTCGGCTCCGTCCTCCTCCTGGCCATGCTGCTGCCGTCCGACCAGTACAAGGCCGGCACCTCGCCGTTCGTCACCGTGTTCGGCCAGATGGGCCTGGGCTGGGTGGGCGATGTGATGAACATGATCGTCATCACCGCGGCGCTGTCCTCGTGCAACTCGGGCCTCTACTCGATCGGGCGCGTGTTCCGCACCATGGCCAACAACGGGCACGCCCCGCAGTGGCTAACCAAAATGTCCTCCCGCCATGTGCCCTACGCCGCGATCCTCGCCATCGCCGCGTTCTACCTCGTCGGCATCCTGCTGAACATCTGGCTCGGCGGCTCGCATGCCTTCGACCTCGCGCTGAACACCGCCTCCATTGGCGTCATCTTCACGTGGGGCGCCATCTTCGCCAGCCAGATCGCGCTGCGCCACCAGAAGGGCCGCGTCTCCGAGCTCCCCATGCCGGGTTCGCCCTGGACCAGCTGGGCCGGACTGGTCGCGCTGCTGGCGATCACCGTCCTGATCGGCTTCGACACGATGACCGACAAAGCAACCGGCGAGGTCTTCCAGCTGGGCCTGTGGACCCTGGCCACCGTTCCGTTCTTCGCCCTCGTGCTGTGGCTTGGCTGGCAGAAGGTCAAGAACAACGGGCCCAAGAACGAGCTCTTCAGCTAGGAACCGCCACTGCCCCCGTCCCACTGTCCCCGTCGAGTGCTCCGTTGCCGCCCTTTTGGAACGCCATAAGGACGGCAACGGAGCAATCGATGAGGATAGGCCGGGCGCTCAGGCGTTCAGATGCCTGGCGAAGTAGTCCTCGATCCTTTGCCAGGCCTCCGGTGCGGACTGCGGATCAGGCCCGACGCCCATGACGCGAAACAGCGGGCGCAGCAGTCTCGGACCGGCCGCCACGTCATTCAGGAAAGCATGCCCGGCCGACGGGAACTCCTTGATATCGTGTTCCACCCCGAGCCGGTCAAGGACCGCCGCGAGTTTTGCCGCCGCACCGCGCAGGGTGCGGTCTTTCCCGCCGAAGTTGGCCACGATCGGGCACGCGCCCGACAACGCCTCGTCCGGGTTCTTGGGGAGCCGCCCGTAGTTCACCGCCGCGGCATCAAAGCCGTCGTTGGCCAGGAGAAGGGCAAAGCCGCCGCCCATGCAGAAACCTATGACACCGATCTTGCCCGTGGCGCGTCCTGAAGCCAGCAGCCACGACCTTGCCGTGGCCAGGTCCGTGAAAGGGCGCCCCTGGCCCGCGGCGAGCGAGCGCATGGTCGAGACGAGGCACCGTCGGGGCCCGCCGTCGCTGAACAGATCCACCGCCAGGGTCAGAAACCCCGCCGCGGCCATCCGGTCCGCATGCCGGACCGTGATCTCATCCAGGCCGAAGGCTTCGTGGATCATCACGACGGCGGGAAAGGGGCCCTCGCCCTCGGGTGTTGCCAGGTAGCCCCGGAGCGACGGCGAGCCCCCGGCAGCGATGCTGGCGGCACTGAGGTCCGCATTGCACAGATCGGCCGTGCCGGCGTCGACGCTCGGTCGACCGCTGCTGCTGCGCCCGGCGCCGGCTGGATCGTGCGGATCGGTCCTTGCCATGGCACTCCTCCAGGTCGGCGTCTTCGGGCCATTCTTACAAACCTTCCCGGTTTCGTAGGACGCCAGAGAAAAACGGGAAGAATCGGGCACAAAAAAGCGGCGTCGGACATCCCCCAAAGGAAAGTCCGGCGCCGCGAATCATGTCGGGGACTAGTCCCGCTTGACGGCGTCCTTGACGTTCTCGCCGACCTTCTTCGCGTCGGCTACGACCTGGTCCTTCTGGCCTTCGGCGCGCAGCTGGTCGTTGTCCGTGGCGTTTCCAGTGGCTTCCTTGGCCTTGCCGCCGAGGTGCTCTGCTTCGTTCTGAATCTTGTCTCCGATACCCATGGTGTAACCCACCTTTCGTTTCCGGTTGAAATTCAACGTTTATTCACACTAACACAAAGCATGCTTACTAAATCAAGGGATTCCATCGGTTGTTGCTGCCGAATGTCGCGGCCGGGCACAGCGCGGCGGCTCCGGCGGGTGAAATTTGTCCCCGCCCCCGGCTAGGCTCGAGCTCATGGAGCACAAGACGAGCCTCACGAGGCACATCCACGCGCCGGCCGACAAAGTGTGGTCGGTCATCTCGGACATTCCAGGCTCGGCCGCGACACTGTCCGGTATCGATTCGATCCAGATGCTAACGGAAGGCCCCTACGCCGAGGGCACCCGCTGGAAGGAAACCCGCACCATGATGGGACGCGCCGAAACCGTGGAGATGTGGGTCTCCCACTGTGACCCGCCGGCGGCCGGCCATGGCGGCAGCACCACGGTGAAGGCACTCGAGGGCCGCATGGACTACACGTCCCGCTTTGCCCTGGCGGAGCGGGAAGGGGGAACGGACCTCACTCTGACGTTCATCGCCGGGATGGTGCGGCCCACCCGGATAAGCAGGATCCTGCTGGCCGTGGCCGGCCCGCTCGGAATGCGCGTCACGCGCAAAGCCCTCGCCAGGGACCTGGCGGACATCGCGGCGAAGGCGGAGTCGCTCTGATGGTCCGGCGAACGCCGGCCCCGAAGGCGTCCAAGGTCACCCCTCCGCGCCTGACGCCCGTCCAGCCGGCTGAGCTGCGGGACGATCCCTCGCCGGATTTCCAGCGTGGGGAGCGGTACGACGGCGTCCGGTACAGCCGCGCGTCCGCGGACGGGCTGGAGCTCAGCGGCACGGATTTCGCGGAGTGCGAATTCACCGGGATCTCCTTCAACGAGACCCAGCTGCGCGGCGCCACCTTCCGTGACTGCATCCTGACCGAGGTCTACGCCCCGGTGTTCACGGCGGCCCGGACCAGCCTGCGGGACGTGGAAATCGGCAATCCCCGGTGGGGCTCCGCGGAACTCTACGAAAGCGGCTGGCAATCGGTGCGGATCGACGGCGGCAAACTCGACTACGTGAACCTCCGCGGGTCCAAGCTGACGGACGTGCAGATCAGCGACTGCATCATCAATGAACTGGACCTCGGCTCCTGCACCGCGACGCGGGTTGCACTGAAGAACTGCACCGTCGGAACCTTGGATTTCAGTGGCGCCCGGCTGAAGGATTTCGATATCCGCGGCTCGGACTTCCGGACGATCAACGGACTGGGGAGCCTGGCCGGACTGGTGATCGATGACTACCAGCTCACGCTGCTGGCGCCGTTGCTGGCCGGCCACCTCGGTGTAGTGGTGGCGTAATCCTTCCCGGTCCGGTTGACCCCCTTGCCTCGCCGTGTAATCTTTATAGAACGAACGGTCGGTAAATTGCCGCCGGCACGTCGAAGCCGGCGGCAGCTGTTCGAGGACAATTCTTTTTCGATGACAGATTTTCGATGACAGAGACGTTTATCGCGTGAAGGGTGTACCCATGGCATCAGCAGTTGCAGGACCGCAGGCATTTCTCGTGGGCGGTGCACGCACTGCAGTGGGGCGCTACGGCGGAGCCCTCTCCGCCGTGCGCCCCGATGACCTCGCCGCCCTCGTGGTCCGCGAAGCCGTAGCCCGCGCCGGCCTGGACCCGGACAGCATCGACGAAGTGATCCTCGGCAACGCCAACGGCGCCGGCGAGGAAAACCGCAACGTGGCCCGCATGGCCACCCTCCTGGCCGGTCTTCCCCTCCACATCCCCGGCATCACCGTGAACCGGCTCTGCGCCTCCGGATTGAGCGCCATCATCATGGCCAGCCAGATGATCAAGTCCGGCGCCGCGGACGTCGTGATCGCCGGCGGCGTCGAATCCATGAGCAGGGCCCCCTGGGTGCAGGAAAAACCCCGCACCGCCTTCGCCAAGCCCGGTGAAATCTTTGACACCTCCATCGGCTGGCGCTTCGTCAACCCGCTGTTCAAGAAGGGCGGACTCTCCCGGGACGGCAAGATGACGTATTCGATGCCTGAAACGGCTGAGGAAGTCGGCCGGGTGGACGGCATCTCCCGGGAGGATGCTGACGCTTTCGCGGTCCGATCGCACGAGCGTGCCCTTGCCGCCATCGCCGCGGGCCGCTTCGCCGCGGAGATCGTTCCCGTCACCGTCAAGTCCCGCAAGGGCGAGACCGTCGTCGACACCGACGAAGGCCCCCGTGCCGGCACCACCATGGACGTGCTCGCCGGGCTGCGCCCCGTCGTCGCCGGCGGCTCGATTGTGACGGCCGGCAACTCCTCTACCCTCAACGACGGCGCCTCCGCCATCATCGTTGCCTCCGAAGCCGCGATCAAGAGGCTCGGGCTCACCCCGCGTGCCCGCATCATCGACGGGGCCTCCGCCGGCTGCGAGCCGGAGATCATGGGCATCGGCCCCGTCCCGGCCACGCAGAAGGTGCTGGCCCGGACCGGGCTCAGCGCCGGTGACCTCGGCGCCGTCGAACTCAACGAAGCGTTTGCCACCCAGTCGCTCGCGAGCATGCGCCGGCTGGGCCTGGACCCCGAGATTGTCAACCGCGACGGCGGCGCGATCTCCCTGGGCCACCCGCTGGGCTCGTCCGGTTCACGGATCGCCATCACGCTGCTGGGCCGGATGGAACGCGAGGACGCCGCGATCGGCCTCGCCACCATGTGCATCGGCGTCGGCCAGGGCACGGCCATGCTGCTGGAGCGCGTCTAATGGCAGCCGCGGAGACGGCCCTCAATCCGGGCCACTTCAGCACGCTCCTGATCGAGGAACGCGGAGACCGCCTGGTGGTGCTGCTCAACCGCCCCGACGTCCGCAACGCGATCGACCAGCAGATGGTCGATGAGCTCCATGCGGTCTGTGCCCATCTGGAGCAGAGGCCCAAGGTGTTGATCATCGCCGGCACCGACGGCGTCTTTGCCTCAGGCGCGGACATCGCCCAATTGCGCGAACGCCGCCGCGACGACGCCCTGCAGGGCATCAACTCCACCATCTTTGTCCGGATTGCCAAGTTGCCCATGCCTGTCATCGCGGCCCTGGACGGGTTCTGCCTCGGCGGGGGCGCTGAACTGGCCTACGCCGCGGATTTCCGGATCGGCACGCCTGCCGTGCGGATCGGCAACCCCGAGACCGGGCTGGGCATCCTCGCCGCAGCCGGTGCCAGCTGGCGGCTCAAGGAGCTCGTGGGGGAGCCCGTGGCGAAGGAAATCCTGCTCGCGGGCGTGGTGCTGCGCGCCGAGCGGGCCCTGGCCGTCAACCTCATCACCGAGATCCACGAGGCCCCCGAGCTCATGGCTGCCGCCCACCGGCTCGCAGACCGGATCGCCTCGCAGGATCCCCTCGCGGTCCGCATCACCAAATCCGTGTTCCACGCCCCGGCCGAGGCGCACCCCCTCATTGACCAGCTGGCGCAGGGGATCCTCTTCGAATCCCAGGCCAAGTTTGACCGCATGCAGGCTTTTTTGGATAGGAAATCAGCCAAAAAATCAGACCGGAAGAAGAAATAGACATGGGCAATTCCGCACTCCCCGCCAACCTTCCCGCTGCCGTCGGAGTTCTTGGCGGCGGGCGCATGGGCGCCGGCATCGCCCACGCCTTCCTGATCAAGGGAGGCAACGTCCTCGTCGTGGAGCGCGACGAGGAAGCGGCCGAGGCGGCCCGCGAACGCGTCGAGTCCGCCGCCGCCAAAAGCATTGAACGCGGCGCCACCGACGCCAACCTGGACGAGATGGTCTCCCGGCTCTCGGTCACGGTCGACTACGACGACTTCGCGGACCGCCAGCTCGTCATTGAAGCCGTCCCCGAGGACTGGGACCTCAAGGTCACTGCTCTCCGGGGGATCGAGGACCGGCTCGCTGCCGGCGCCTACCTCGCGTCCAACACCTCGTCGCTGTCCGTCAACGGCCTGGCCCGTGAGCTGAAGCGGCCGCAGAACTTCCTCGGCCTGCACTTCTTCAACCCCGTGCCCGCCTCGACCCTCATCGAGGTGGTCCTCGGCGACCAGACCGCCGAGCCGCTGGCCCAGGCCGCCCGCGGCTGGGTTGCAGCGCTCGGCAAGACCGCCGTCGTCGTCAATGACGCTCCCGGCTTTGCCTCCTCACGGCTGGGCGTCGCGATCGCCCTCGAAGCCATGCGCATGGTGGAAGAAGGCGTCGCCTCCGCGGAGGACATCGACAACGCCATGGTGCTCGGCTACAAGCACCCCACCGGCCCGCTGCGGACCACGGACATCGTCGGCCTCGACGTCCGACTCGGCATCGCCGAATACCTGCAATCGACGCTGGGGGAGCGCTTTGCCCCGCCGCAGATCCTGCGTGACAAAGTGGCGCGCGGGGAACTCGGCCGCAAGAGCGGCAAGGGCTTCTTCGACTGGGCGGACTGATCGCCGCCCGGGCTTCAGGATTGCTGCCCGGGCCTCAGGATTACGCCCGGGCTTAGGATGGGTCCCGTGACTTCCCCTGACAGGCCCGCCATTGCACCGATCACCCTCACGGGCAAGTACGTCGTCCTGGAGCCCTTGAGCCACACGCACCACGCCGGGCTCGTGGAGGCCGTCCGGGACGGGGAACTGTGGAGGCTCTGGTACACCGGGGTGCCCGCGCCGGAGGAGATGGGCGCCGAGATCGACCGGCGGCTGGAGCTCCAGGAGCGCCGCTCCATGCTGCCCTTCACGGCCCGCCTGATCGATGCCGCCACGGGCGGGCCCGGCAAGGTGATCGGCATGACCACGTACATGAATATCGACGCCGAGACGCCCCGCGTGGAGATCGGCTCGACTTGGAACGCCGCGTCCGCGCAAGGCAGCGGCACCAACCCGGACTCGAAGCTCCTGCTGCTGCGGCACGCGTTCGAGACGCTCGGCTGCCCCGCCGTCGAGTTCCGGACGCACTGGCTCAACCACCAGTCCCGCGAGGCGATCGCCAGGCTGGGCGCCAAGCAGGACGGCGTCTTGCGCAGCCACACCCGCACCAGCGACGGAGCCCTCCGGGACACGGTGGTGTACTCGATCCTCGAGCACGAATGGCCGATGGTACGCAACGGACTGGAGGCCAGGCTGGCCAGGGCGCGCTAGCGGGACCCGGCCAGCCGTGGTGCCCCGGCTACGGGACCTGCGCCGCCGTCAGCGCCGCCACGTAGCCGCCGGAATAGCCGACCGCGGTGGGATGGAACGTGTCAGCTGAGCTCATGCTGCAATTGACGCCGGCGATGCACTGCCCCGCCGGAGCCACGATCCACGGATCCGCGGAACCGATACCGTGGCCCGAGAACCGCTCCGCGACGCTGACGTACCGGACCCGGTTCACCAGCGCCGAGTAGGCGATCGTCGCGTTGAGCAGGTCAGCCGCCGAATTCATCGACCGGGCCGCCAGGGCCTGCTGCGTGGTGAGCCCGGCGCTGACCGTGAAGAGCCGGGGGTACCCGGTCAGCACGATCCTGGCGTTCGGAGCCTTGTTCTTGACATCCTTCAGCATCATGTTGATTTTGCCCGGCAGATCGCGGAGCTTCACCACGAGCGAGTCGTAGAGTGCGGCACTGCAGGCTGGCGAACTGACAGAGACGGTGCATGACTGGGCCACCTGGCCGGTATTGATGTCGTTGCCTCCCACGGTGATTGTGACCACCGTGGCTGCCGCCAGTTCGGACCCATAGAGAGTCTTCACGGTGGCGGAGACGTCCGTTGTTTGGGCACCGAAGCAGCCCAGATTGAGCGTGGCGCCCAGGACGGTGCCGTAGGCCGCCCGCGTTTGCAGGCATCTGAACGGAAGGGGGGCCGGGGGTGCGACATAGCCGCCGTCGTCATATTTGCTGCCGCCGCCGGTGCCTGCGGCATAGGAGTCGCCCAGGGCGATGTAGACGGGTGCGGGCGCGGGCGCTGCTGAAGCGGGAGCGGCCGCGAAACCCGCGACGAGTGCAATGGTGGCCAGGCTGCCTGCCAGCCTTCCGAACCAGCGTCTGGTTGACACAGTGTTGTCCATGATGGATTTCCTTTGGTCGGTGCTGCGGGAGAATCTAACGGGCTCACCGACAGGTGGCGGCCAGCGGAGCCTCCCCGGAACCCGGCTGGCGGACAGACTGTGCGGAGGGCCAAGGCGCCCGTCCAGGGGCAGTCATGCGGTCACCGTACGCGCGGGCTGCACCGCCGGACACCGTGGGCCCTACCCGTTAATTCAGGAAGAGCCACGCTTTGCCTACCTTGCATGTGGCTGCCGGCTACCCGGATCCTGTGGTTAGCTGGCCGGGTGGATGAGTCTGGGAGGCCCGCGGGCTGGGACGGGGCGGTCAACGCATGGCATGTCGCCGGCGCGGTCTACCGCATGGGACGCCGCGAATGGCTCACCGAGACGGGCTGGCAGCAGGCATACGACGGCGGTGTCCGGTCCGTCATTGACCTCCGCAACCAGGAGGAAATTCGGCGGCGCGAAAGCGACCCGCCGGTGCGTGCGGAAGCGATGGCGGCCTTCGACGTCGTGCGCGCCCCCACGGAGGACCCTGCCAACAGCGAGTTCCGCACGCTCTGCGGACCGTACCTGAACGACCCGGCGTCCTACGCCGACAACGCCAGGCTCTTCCCGGAACTGCTGGCCGGCGTCTTCAAGGCAGTCGCCGCTGCGCACGGCGGCGTCGTGATCCACTGCTCCGCAGGGCGGGACCGCAGCGGCATGATTGCGGCCATGCTCCAGGACCTGGCCGGGGACAGCGACGAGGCCATTGTGCGGGGCTACCAGCGTTCAATGCGGGGCATCAACGAGCACCACCGCAGGTCCGCGATCCCGCATCCGCACGAGCGGTACCTGCCGGACGAGGTCCTGATGCCCATGCTGGAAAGCCGTGGCCACAGCCTGCTGCGCTTCGTCCGCAACGTGAAAACCGGCGATTTCTTACGCCACAATGGCATAACGGACCGGGAGCTGACGGCCATTCTGGCCAAACTGGGGCGCTAGAGTAACCGGGTGAAGACTCCGAAGATTCAGCTGGCAGTGCGGGCCGCCGCGGCCGTTGCCATCGCGCTTGCCGGTTCGTTCTGTGCGGTTCCAGCGCTGGCGGAAGCCGGGGCGGACCCGTCGCCGGCGCCTTCTTCATCGCCGGCGCCCTCGGCCTCGGCGCCGGCGTCGTCCTCTTCATCGCCCTCACCCGAAAGCCCCGCGCCAGCGGCGACCGCTTCGGCGGCTGCCGCGGCGGCGTCCGCGGCGCCTGCCGCGTCCGTGGCCCCGGCGGCTGCCGTGTCATCCCCGCCGGCGCCCGTCATCAGCGACGCCGGTCTCGCCGAGGCTGTCCGGCGGGACCTCGGCATGAGTCTCGAAGAATTCAATGCAGCGGGTGCGGTCGCCAGGCGCGCCGCCGACGCCGCGCCCTCCTTGCGCGGGCTTCCCGGCTATGTCGGGATCAGGCTGGAGGGCGGCAAGATCGTCGTCGAGGGCAGCGGCGCCGAGCTGACGGCACGGATCGATGAATTGAATCAGGCGGCCCCGGCCGATTTCGTGCTCGCTGCGCCCGCCGCGGCGCCGGGGGCGGCGCCGGCTGCGTCAGCTCCCTCTTCCCCGGAGCGCGTGGCCGCGAACATCGATCAGCTGTTCCAGGCCTACGTCCGGGAGGTGGGGCTGGCCGGACTGCAGGCGGTGGCCTACACGGACGGGCACTTCGTGATCCGCACCGGGGGGACGAACACTCCCGAATCAGGCCTTCCAGCGGTCGTGGACCCCCACCTCCCTTCGACCCCGTCCGGAACCCCGTCCGGAACCCCGTCCGGAACCGCGTCCGCGACGCCGGCGGCTGTTCCGGGCAAGGTCTCACCGGCGGAATTCGTGGCCCGCTACGCGAATGTGCAGCTGCAAAAAGGTGCCGCGATAAAGACGGAGGAGGACTTCTTCGGCGGCCAGGGTTTCATCATTGATAATTCCACCATTTGCTCGGCTGGATTCGGGGCGTTCAGCGCGGCCGGGCAGCCTCTCGTGCTCACAGCCGGGCACTGCGCTGGCGACGGACTGGCCAAGGCGGCAGACATCGAGCCCGCAAGTTCGGCGACGGCCGGCGGGTCGACGACGCCGCTGCCGCGCCCGCTCCTTTCCCTCGGATCGTTTGGGTTCAGCCAGTTCGGCGGTCCGGGCAACTCCAAGGCCGCAGCGGATGGAACAAATGTCGGCACGGATATTGCCGTCCTGCAATCCCTCAGGCAGGGTCTTGGCGTCCAGCCCGCCGCCACCAAGTGGGATAACCCGGGTAATCCGGCCCCGACCGCAGTGAAGATCGTCGGGACCGTCGCGCCCTTGCAGGGCCAGCACGTGTGCCGGTCCGGCCGCACCAGCGGCTGGAAGTGCGGCACCGTCGACTCCGTGGGCATCTGGGTCATCCCGGGCCCGAAATCGCTGCCCCCGAACTATGACAACGACCTCCGGGCGGTTCACGCGTTCGACTCGACGTCGGTCACCTCCAGCGGGGGCGACTCCGGCGGCCCCTGGATCAGCGGAAACTTCGCTGTCGGTACCCACACCGGCGCCGAGAGCGTGGATGGCCAACAGGTTCGCGCCATCGCCGCGACGCTTGAAGATTCCATGTCCAAGATCCCCGGCGGCGTGCAGCTCCAGCTCTTCCTGAACAAGCCAGAACTGGTGGCGCCCGCGAATTCGGGGACGGTAGTGGCCGGAGAGGTCATCACAGGACACGTTCCCGCGGCCCCTGCCTCGGACGTGGCACCGAATTCCAAGGTGCGCATCACGGCCGGGACGCAGGAACTGGAAGTGCCGGTGGATGCTGCCGGGAACTGGACGTTCCGGGCCCCGCTTCCGGCTGGGCGGCTGGCCTTCTCGGCGGAGACAGTCAACGGCTTCAGCCATTCCGGATCGGAGTCCTTCACCACCACCGTCGCGCCGGTTTCCCTGCCGGCCCCCGGCATAACGACCCCCACGGGCGCAGCCCTTCCGGCATTGACCAGCATCGCGGGCACCGGCATGCCCGGCGCCACCGTCGTGCTGTCCGGCGATGTCGCCGGCTCGGGGGCTGTCGGACTCGACGGCCGCTGGGAAATCCCCCTGGCCGGCCCGGCCGTCTTTGGAAAAGTGGCGGCGACTGCCATCCTGACGTCCCCGGGCAGTGCGGACGGTCCTTCGGCCGCCGCAACGTTTACGGTCATTCCGCTCGCCCCTGCCGGAACCAGCATCCAGGACGGCCAGCACCTGCGCCAGGATTCGCTCCCCGAGGCCATTTCAGGGACCGGCGTTGACGGCGCAGATGTGGCCGTGCTTATCGATGGGGTCCGGGTGGCGGCGGCGCAGACGGGCGGCGGGTCCGGCATCGGGGGCAAGACCGTGGTTCGTTCGTTGGCCCCACAGGTCCTGGTGGCCGGCGGGCGCTGGAGCGTGCCGTTCCCTGCCGGGCTGGCCATAGGTCCGCACACCTTGTCTGTCTCGCAGTCGGTTGACGGGATTGCGTCCTCTTCGGCTGTGTCTTCGTTCACGATCGATGTGCCGGCAACCATCCCGGCAGCCGCATCCCCTGCCGCCGCAGCAGTCGCTCCGGCCGCCGCATTGCCGACAGCCCCGGGGGCCATGCCCGCTGCTGCGGGGGCTCCGGGCCAGCCTGGCAGTTCCCCGCTGTTGGCCAGCACGGGAGCAGGCGGCCTGCTTCCCGCCGCCGGCCTCGGGGGAGGGGCGCTGCTGTTTGGCGGCGCGCTGCTGGTCCTGCGGCGCCGTGGGCGGTCGGTGTAGCAGCACTCCGGCCCCGAGCTCGCCGGAACGCTGCCAGTTCGCCGGAAGGCTCCGGCGAACTGGCAGCGTTCCGGCGACCCCGGTGGCTCCGCCGGGGAGTTTCCGGCGACCCCGCAGGTTTCCCGCGACTCCGGTGGGGCCGACCCGCAGATATACCGCGACTCCGGTGGCACCGCCTGGCACCGCCCCGGCTCAGGCCTTGCGGTCCAGCAGCAGGTTGGTGATCCGCAGCGTGCACAACCGCTGGCCGGCGTCGTTGGTGATGAGGACCTCGTGGGTCGTGACCGTCCCGCCAAGATGGATGGGGGTCGCCGTGATGGTGATGAGGCCCTCCCTCGCCGACTTGTGATGCGTGGCCGAGACGTCCACGCCGACGGCCGTTTTGCCCAGCGTGCTGGCGTGGATGACGGCCGCCCAGGAACCCACGGCCTCGCCGACGGCCAGTGACGCACCCCCGTGCAGCAGCCCGAACGACTGCCGGTTCCCCTCCACCGGCATGGTCGCCACGACACGTTCCACGGATTCCTCGACGATTTTCACGCCCATCTTCTCGTCGAGCTCGCCGAGGGTGATCTTCCACAGCTCCGTGCTGCCGGGCTCGGGCGTCATTGCGTCTCCTTTGTGGCCTCCGCCGATGGCGGGGCCGGTCAGTGCCGCCGCAGCTAGTGTGCGGAAGGCCTCATTCATGTACTGTAGACATATTACCGAACGGACGGTCAGTAATGCTCTGGCCGTGTTGATCTTGCCCCGCGTTGGAAGGACCCGTCAACGATGACCACCACTGCCGTACCCACAGTAGACACTGTAGAGATCGTCCCCAGCTTCGTCCGGGGCTCCTGGTGGACTCCCGATGCCGCCACCGCGGCCGGCGCGGCACCCGTCCTCGATGCCAGCACCGGCGAGCTCCTGGCCAAGGTGAGCACCGAGGGGCTGGACCTTGCCGCCGTCGTCGATTACGGCCGCACCACCGGGCAGGAAGAACTCGGCAAGCTGACCTTCCACCAGCGCGCGCTCAAGCTCAAGGAACTGGCACAGTACCTCAACGGCCGCCGCGAGGAGTTTTACGCTCTTTCGGCGCAGACCGGCGCCACCAAGATCGACTCGATGATCGACATTGACGGCGGCATCGGCGTGCTCTTCACCTTCGGGTCCAAGGGCCGCCGCGAGCTTCCCAACTCCCAGGTGGTGGTGGACGGCCCCATGGAGGTGCTGTCCAAGGACGGCTCGTTCGCCGGCGAGCACATCTACACCCGCATCCCCGGCGTCGCCGTCCAGATCAACGCCTTCAACTTCCCGGTCTGGGGCATGCTGGAGAAGCTCGCCCCGGCCTTCATCGCCGGGGTGCCGACCATCGTCAAGCCAGCAACGCCCACCGGCTACGTGGCCGCCGCCGTCGTCAAGGCGATCGACGAATCCGGCATCCTGCCCAAGGGCTCGCTGCAGCTCATTTCAGGCTCGGTCCGCACCCTGCTGGACCACCTGGACTACCGGGACCTCGTGGCCTTCACCGGCTCCGCCTCCACCGCCAACACGCTGAAGTCCCACCCGAACGTGGTGAAGGGCGGGGTGCGCTTCACCTCCGAAACCGACTCCCTCAACGCCGCCATCCTGGGCCCGGACGCCGTCATGGGCACTCCGGAATTCGACGCCTTCATCAAGTCCCTTGTCACCGAGATGACCGCCAAGGCCGGCCAGAAGTGCACCTCGATCCGCCGTGCGATCGTCCCGCAGCAGCTGGTCGCCGACGTCGTGGCCGCCGTCGGGGACCGGATCAAGGAGCGCGTCGTGCTGGGCGACCCCCGCGCCGAGGGCGTCACGATGGGCGCCCTGGCCTCGCGGGAACAGCTCGCCGATGTGCGCGCCGCCGTCCAGGCCATGCTCGACGCCGGCGGCGAGCTCGCGTACGGCACCCTCGATTCGCCGAAGGTCACCAGTGCGGACGGGACAGTGGGGGTCGTCGATGAGGGCGCCTTCATGTCGCCCGTGCTGCTCAGCTGGGCCGATCCGGAAGCCGAGGAGGTCCACTCGCTGGAAGCGTTCGGCCCGGTTTCCTCGGTGATCGGCTACACGGACCTGGCCGACGCCGTCCGCCTCGCCGCCCGCGGTGGCGGTTCGCTCGTCGCCTCGGTCTGCACCAACGATCCGGCCGTGGCGCGTGAACTGGTCACCGGCATCGCAGCCCACCACGGCCGCGTCCTCATGCTCAACCGCGAGGACGCCCGTAGCTCCACCGGTCACGGCTCACCCGTCCCGCACCTGGTCCACGGCGGACCCGGGCGTGCCGGCGGTGGCGAGGAACTGGGCGGCATCCGCTCTGTCATGCACCACATGCAGCGCACCGCGATCCAGGGCTCGCCCAACATGCTGACCGCCGTCACGGGCGTGTGGCACACGGGTGCGGACCGCAACTTCACCCTCGACACCGAAGGCCAGCACCCGTTCCGGAAGCACCTGAGCACGCTGCACATCGGCGACGCCATCCGTTCGGAGCTGCGCGAAGTGTCCCTCGAGGAGATCACGAAGTTCGCGAACTCCACCGGCGACACCTTCTACGCCCACACCAACCAGGAGGCCGCGGCCGCCAACCCGTTCTTCCCGGGTATCGTGGCGCACGGCTACCTGCTCCTGGCCTGGGGCGCCGGCCTCTTCGTGGAACCCGCTCCGGGTCCTGTGCTGGCCAACTACGGGCTGGAGAACCTGCGGTTCATCACCCCCGTTGCGGCCGGCGACTCCATCCGGGTCACGCTGACGGCCAAGAAGATCACCCCGCGCGAGACCGACGAGTACGGCGAGGTGGCCTGGGATGCCGTCCTGACCAACCAGAACGACGAAATCGTGGCCACCTACGACGTCCTGACCCTCGTCGAAAAGTAACCCCACTGGACGCTCCCGCACGTTGTGCAGTTCCGGTCCGGACGCTCCCGCACGTTGTGCAGTTCAGGTCCGGACGCTCCCGCACGTTGTGCAGTTCCGGTCCGGACGCTCCCGCTCGTGGTGCAGTTCCGGTCCGGACGCTCCCGCTCGTGGTGCAGTTCCGGTCCGGACGCTCCCGCTCGTGGTGCAGTTCCGGTCCGGACGCTCCCGCWCGTGGTGCAGTTCCGGTCCGGACGCTCCCGCACGTGGTGCGGGAGCGTCGGTTGTTGGGCCGCACGTGGTGCGGGAGCGTCGGTTGTTGGGCCGCCGGTAGTGCGGGAGCGTCGGTTGTTGGGCCGCCGGTAGTGCGGGAGCGTCGGTTGTTGGGCCGCCGGTAGTGCGGGAGCGTCGGTTGTTGGGCCGCCGGTGGTGCGGGAGCGTCGGTTGTTGGGCCGCCGGTGGTGCGGGAGCGTCGGTTGTTGGGCCGCCGGTGGTGCGGGAGCGTCGGTTGTTGGGCCGCCGGTAGTGCGGGAGCGTCCGTGCCCGGGGGAGCAATTGGCGGGCTCTTTCCGGTCCGCTCCGGCGTAAAATTTGCAACGTAGGAGGTGGCAAAATGACCCTAGTACTCAACAAAGCCACAACCGTCCTGCCCGTGGATGACAGGGAGCGTGCCCGCCGTTTCTACGCGGAAACTCTTGGACTCCCTCACCGCGGCGTGGCGGAGGACGGCAGCGAGATGTTTGGCTCAGAAGGCGGCCCCATGCTGCAGCTGATGCCTGTCACGGATGGAAAGCATTCCGATCACACCACCCTGAGTTTCGAAGTCAGCGAGATCGAACGCACGGTACGGGAGATGGAGTCCAAGGGCGTGAAGTTCGAGGATTACGATCTCCCGGATCTCAAGACCGAGAATCACATTTGTACGACCGATTCGGAGAAGTGCGCCTGGTTCATGGACTCCGAGCACAATATTCTCTGCGTCCACGAGAACATCACCACAAAGGCTGACTACCAGCTCTGAAGTCCAGCTCCGGAGCCTGATCGGCGGACAGTAAGGCGTCCCGGCCCGCCCGGGGCGCCTTTTCGCTGCCCGGGGACCCGGTCGATGGTGTTCGGGGTACGCTGGGCTCATTTTCAACGCAGGCGGCAGGAGGTGCGCGGCCATGGGCAATCCAGCGGCGCGCGGCCGCAAAAGGGCGTGGCTGCCGCGTACCAGAATCGGCAAGGTGGCGCTGGGCCTGGACCTGGCCATGGTGGCCTTCCCGGTCTGGGTCCTGCCGTCGTGGTACCTCGTCACGTTCCTGGTGGGCGCCGGCGGCATGTTTGAGTCGCCCCGAGCGGTGGCGGCGAACAGCCTATTCCAGGCGGTCGTCGTGGCCGGGACCCTCGGGGTGAACCTGCTGGCTCTGCTCCGCGCCAAGGACCACGCGCTGCTTCTTGGCCTGGCTGTGGTGCTGCTGTGCGCCGTGATCGCCTACATGACCTGGTTTGCCGCCACCAAGGGTTTTCCGGGAGCCTTCTGACTGGCTCCTCGGGCCGTTAGCTCGGGGCGTGGAGGCCGTGGAACGCCATGGTGATGACGTCGTCGGCCAGTTTCTCGGGGGACAGGGAGCCGCCCGGCTTGTACCACTCCACGATCGAGTTGATCGTGCCGAAAAGAAGCCGCGTGACGGTGCGCGGATCGATGTCCTGGCGGAGCGAACCCTCGTCGCGGGCGGCCGAAATGAGGGCCGCCACCTTGTGGTCGAACGTGCGCCGGCGTTCCAGTGCGTCGCGCTCGATCTCGGTGTTGCCGCGCAGCCGCAGCAGCAGCGTAACGAACGGCAGCCGTTCCACGAGGACCGAGATCGTCTGGCGGACCACGAACTCCAGGCGCTCCTCGGCGGAGCCGTTCCGCGCCTCCGGCTTGTCCAGGATGGCCTCGAGACCGCCCAGGGCGTGGTCCAGGGCCAGTTTCAGGAGATCGCCTTTGGAGGGCACGTGGTGGTAGATCGCGGACTTGGAGATGCCCAGGTTCTCGGCAAGGATGCCCATCGAGGTGGCGTCGTAGCCGTGGCGGTTGAAGACGTCGACGGCGATGACCAGCACCGACTGCTGGTCATAGCCGGGGCGGCCGCGCTTGGTGGTGCTTGCTGTGCTGGGCATACTCGCTAGTTTCTCATGAACGGTCGGTCAGCCCGGCCAGGCCGCCCTTGGGGGACGGGACCGGCCAGGCTGCTGAACCTGCGGGACTGGCTCAGGCTTTCGGCCGCAGATCGTAGATCCGGCGCAGTTTGCCGTTGGAGCGTTCCAGCGTGCCCGGGTCGACGACGTCGACGGTGCAGGAGGAGCCGACGTGGATCTTGATCTGCTGCTGCAGGATCTTGGCGGCGGCCGCGCCGCCCTCGATCGTGACGGCGTCGCGGCGCTCGATCTTGACGGTCATCTGGTCCATCCGATGGCCCTCGGGCCGGGTGAGTTCGAGCTGGAAGTGCGGGCTGAGCTCCGGGATGCGCAGGGCGATTTCCTCGATCTGCGACGGGAACAGGTTCACGCCGCGCAGGATGATCATGTCGTCGCTCCGCCCGGTGATGCGGCCCATGCGGCGGTGCGCCGGACGCGCGGTGCCCGGCAGCAGCCGGGTGAGGTCCTTGGTGCGGTACCGGATGATCGGCAGCGCTTCCTTGGTGAGCGAGGTGAAAACCAGCTCGCCTGGTTCGCCGTCGCCCAGGACTGCGTCCACGCCGATGGCGGGGTTGAAGGCGTCGATGATCTCCGGGCGGAAGTGGTCCTCCCAGATGTGGCTGCCGTCCTGCGTTTCCACGGCCTCGCCGGCGACGCCGGGGCCCATGACCTCGGAGAGGCCGTAGATGTCGCAGGCCTTGATGTTCATGGTCATTTCCAGCTCATGCCGCATTTCCTCGGTCCACGGTTCGGCACCCAGCACGGCGTACTTCAGGGAGGTGGAGGCCGGGTCGATGCCCTGTTTGATCATGGCGTCGGCGATGGTCAGCAGGTACGTGGGGGTGGCCAGGATGGCGTCGGGCTTGAAGTCCTGGATGAGGGTGATCTGGCGTTCGGTCTGGCCGCCCGAGATCGGGATCACGGTGCAGCCCAAGGCCTCGGCGCCCGCGTGGGCGCCCAGGCCGCCGGTGAACAGGCCGTAGCCGTAGGCGTTGTGGACCTTCATGCCCGGACGGACGCCGGACGCGCGCAGCGACCGTGCCACGAGCTTGGCCCAGTCGGCGAGGTCCTTCTTCGTGTAGCCCACCACGGTGGCCCGGCCGGTGGTGCCGGAGCTCGCGTGGATGCGGGCCACCTCGTGCTGCGGCACGGCGAACATCCCGAAGGGGTACTCCAGGCGCAGGTCCTCCTTGGTGGTGAAGGGGAACTTTCCGAGGTCCGAGAGCTCGCGGAGGTCCGTGGGGTGGACGCCGGCCTCGTCGAACTTGCGCTTGTACAGGGGGACGCGGTCGTAGGCGTACGCCACGGTGTGCTGCAGGCGGCTGAGCTGCAATGCCTCGAGCTCGTCGCGGGAGATGGTTTCTTCGCGGTCCAGGACAGCATCACTGGTGGGGGCGACGGTTTCTTGGGTCATCTGGGGTTCCCTGTTTCTATTTCTTGGAGATGGTGCGGCTGCGGCCGCGGAACTCGGCGACGAGTTCGCCCGGGGCGACGTCGGTGGGGAGTTCGCCCGGGACCGTTGCGGTCGGGACGGTGGCGGTCGGGACGGTGGCGGTCGGGACGGTGGCGGTCGGGACGGTGGCGGCTTGAGCCGGGCCGGCGGGTGACGCCGTCGGCGTCGCAGGCGCACCTGCGCCCGGATCGGCGGCGTAGATCTGGATGTCGTAGAGGCCGCTGCGTCCGGTGCTGGCGCGGCGGTTGGCGACGGCGGTCAGGACCTGGCCGCGGAAGGCCGGCTTGAGGAAGTTGATGTCGACGCCGGAGGCCACGGTGATGGTGTCCTCGCCAGAGGGGTTCGGGCTGGCCGGGTTGCAGGCCAGCGCGAAGGCTGTGTCGCCGAAGGCGAAGATCATTCCGCCGTGGGCCATGCCGAATCCGTTGAGCATTTCCTGCCGGAGCGTCATGCGGATCGTGGCGTGTCCGTCGTCCAGCGCCACAACTTCGATGCCCATCCATTCCGAGGCGTAGTCGTCTTTCAGGATGGGGTGGGTGTCACCGGAAATCGTCAGTTCAGACATGCGTCATTGCCTCCAGCTTTATTTACCGAATGTTCATTAGGTAATCCCATTGTGATACCTGCTGTCAAGAGCCGGCGACCTCTACGCCCGTACTGCAGACACATTTCGGGACCAGTCCTGCGGGCAGGCTCCGGGCGTCATGGAGAAACCACGGAAACAAGTGGAAGTATGGAGGAACGGAGCACCACCACGACACGACCTAAGGGCGGATCATGGCCAAGGGGATTTACGTCAGCGCGACCACACCGGGATCCGGGAAGTCGCTCATAGCGCTGGGGCTGGCGGACACGCTGCACCGGCATGCGGACCGCATCGGCTTCTTCAAGCCGGTGGTTCACGGCAACGACGCCGCGGCGGACCCGATGGTGGCCCTGATGAAGGCCCGGTTCGATCTTGACGACCAGCGCTGCCGCGGCGGCCTGACGTTCGCCGAGGTCCGCGGGCTGCTGGCCGAGGGCAACAGGGCCGAGATCGACGCCCGCTGCGTCGAGATCTTCGCCGAGATGTCACGCCACTGCGATGTGGTGATCGTGGAGGGAACGGACCTCACCGGCCAGGACGCCGCCGTCGAATTTGACCTCAACGCCCGCCTCGCGAACAACCTGGCCGCCTCCATCGTGGCCGTCGTGGGCGCGAAGGGGCGGACCGTCGCGGAGGCGGCCGACGCCGTCGAGGTTGCCCGGAAGGAACTCCTCGCCGAACGCTGCACGCTCCTGGCAATCATGGTGAACCGGGCCGATCCGGAGGACCTGGACGGCATTGCCGCGGCCGTCCGCCCCGGCGCCTCGGGCCGGCCCGTGTACGTCCTGCCGGAGCTGGAGTCGATCGCCAGGCCGACCACCGGCGAGGTCGCCTCCGCGCTCGGCATTGGCCAGGTCGCCGGGCTGCCGGACCTGGAACGGGACGTGCATTCGGTCAAGGTGGCGGCCATGAACGTCGCCAACTTCCTGCATGTGCTCGACGACGGCGCCCTGGTGATCGTTCCCGGTGACCGGGCCGACGTGCTGGTCGCCTGCCTGGCGTCGTCCTTTTCGCCGGAGTTCCCGGTCCCGTCCGCACTGATCCTGACCGGCGGCCTGGCTCCCGATCCCACGATCTACTCGCTGCTGGCGCAGGCCCCGTTCCCGATCTTTGCCGCCCCGGACGACACCTACGTAACCGCCAAGCGGGTCTCCGAGGTCCGGAGCGAGATCTGGTCCGGGCACCGCCGCAAAGTGGCCTCCGCCCTGGGCCTGTGGGCCAAGCGCGTGGACGAGGCGGAGCTGCTGGAACGGCTGCACCTGCCCCGGCCGGAACGGATGACGCCGCTGCGGTTCCTGCACGACCTCATCGAGCGGGCCCGGCTGCAGCGCCGGCACATCGTCCTGCCGGAGGGGAACGACGTGCGGATCCTGCGGGCCGCCGAGATCCTGCACCGGCGGGACGTCTGCGATCTCACGATCCTGGGCAACGAGTCCGCGGTCCGGGAGCTGGCGTCCACCCAGGGCATCGACCTCTCCGGCATAAGCATCGTGGACCCCGCGACGTCGGGGCTGCGCCAGGAGTTTGCGGAGAGGTACGCGCAGCTGCGGGCACACAAGGGCGTGGACCTCGCCCGGGCGCTGGAGGCCATGCTGGATGGCAGCTACTTCGGCACCATGATGGTGCAGCTGGGCGTGGTGGACGGCATGGTATCCGGGGCCGCGCACACCACCGCCCACACCATCCGTCCCGCGCTGGAGTTCGTCAAGACGCGCGACGGCGTGAAGATCGTCTCGTCGGTGTTCCTGATGCTGATGCCGGACCGGGTCCTGGTGTACGGCGACTGCGCGGTCAATCCGGACCCGAACGCGGAGCAGCTGGCGGACATCGCGCTGGCCTCGGCCGAGACCGCGGCCCAGTTCGGCGTTGAGCCCCGCGTGGCCATGCTCTCCTACTCCACGGGAGGCTCCGGCACCGGCGAGGCGGTGGACAAAGTCCGGCAGGCCACCGAACTGGTGAAGGCGCGCCGTCCGGACCTTGCCGTCGAGGGCCCCATCCAGTACGACGCCGCCGTGGACGCCGCGATCGCCAAGTCCAAGATGCCCGGCTCGTCCGTCGCCGGGCAGGCCACCGTGTTCATCTTCCCGGACCTCAACACTGGCAACAACACCTACAAGGCCGTGCAGCAGTCCTCGGGGGCGGTCGCCGTCGGGCCCGTCCTGCAGGGACTGCGCAAACCGGTCAACGACCTCTCCCGCGGCTGCACCGTGGAGGACATCGTGAACACGGTGGCCATTACGGCGATCCAGGCCCAGTCCGTGGAATCCGCCACCGAGCCGGCACCGGCGGCTGTCCATGCATAGTCAGCTGTTCTCCCGTCAGCTGTTCTCCGGCTTCGCCGGGTTGTCGGGATCTTCCTGCTTGGCGGGCTCATCGGCCAGGCCCGCCGGCGTGAGATCCAGGTCCTCCAGATTCTCGGGGGCCTCAGCGGCTTCCCCGGTCTCGGCGGCCTTGAAGTTGCCGGTGTCGTCCAGGGCCGGGTTCGCGCCTTCGACGCCGGTGGGATCCGCTTTGCCGGCCCCGCTCTCCGGCTTGGTGCTCTCGGGCTCGGTGCTCTCTGGCTGGGTCGCGTCGTCAGTCATGGAAGTCCCTTCGTGAGTTGTCGAGGTGGTCCGCCGACTCTAGGCGCCCGCCGCGGCTTTCGCAACGGATTGGCGCGCTCGCCCGTCCGGCAAGAAACGGTCCGGCAATTTATAGTGGGTCCCATGGAGTGCTCCGCCAGGCTCCGGCGTGATGCCACTCCCGATGCGCCCACACGGGTTAGCGCAGAAGCCAAGGCGTAGGAGGCCCCCATGCTCGTGCTCGTTATCAACTCTGGCTCGTCCTCGCTCAAGTACCAGGTCCGCGACGTCGAGGCCGGAAGCGTGCTCGCCGAAGGACTGGTCGAGAAGATCGGAATGGGCAACGGCGGGGAGGGCGACGGCCAGATCGAGGGACCCCGCGACCACGCGGAGGCCCTGGAACTGGTGGACACCGAGATCCACGCCGCGCTGGGCGACCGTGCGCTCGACGCCGTCGGGCACCGCGTGGTGCACGGCGGGGAACGCTTCTCCGCCCCGGTCCTGATCAACAACGAGATCACCCGCGCCATCGAAAGGCTCAACCCTCTGGCGCCCCTGCACAACCCGGCGAACGTGCTCGGCATCCGCGCGATCTCGAAGAAGTGGCCTGACATGCCGCAGGTCGCGGTGTTCGATACTGCCTTCCACCGCACCCTGCCCGAGCATGCCTGGCGCTACGCGGTGCCGGACGAGCTCTATACCAACCACGGAATCCGCCGCTACGGCTTCCACGGCACCTCGCACGAATACGTCGCGCACCGGGCCGCGGCCCTGCTGGATGTCCCGCTGGACGAGTTCGACGCCGTCATAGCGCACCTCGGCAACGGCGCCTCCGTGACCGCGATCCGGGGCGGCCAGTCCGTTGACACCTCGATGGGCTTCACGCCGCTGGAGGGCCTCGTCATGGGCACCCGCTCCGGTGACCTGGACCCCTCCATCCTCGTCTTCCTTGGCCGGGCCGGCTGGTCCCCGGAGGACCTCGATGCCATGCTCAACCGCCAGTCCGGGCTCAAAGGCCTGGCCGGCAACAACGACATGCGCTCCGTCGTGGAAGCAGCCGAGGCCGGGGACGCCAAGGCGGCCATGGCGCTCGCCGTCGCCTCCTACCGGCTTGCGAAGTACATCGGCGGGTACCACGTGGCCGTCGGCGGGGCCAAGGCACTCGTGTTCACGGCGGGGATCGGCGAAAACTCGCACCAGTTCAGGACGCTCGTTGCGGAGCGGCTCGGCGCCCTGGGCGTGCAGCTCGACGCCGGCCTGAACCGTGAGCGGTCCAAGGAACCCCGGGTGATTTCCACACCCGGCTCGGCCCTGCCCGTGCTCGTGGTGCCCACGGACGAGGAACGCGCGATCGCCGAGGCAACTGCCGACGTCCTCACCCACCCGTCGACTGCTCCGTAGCGGCCCTTTTCGCGGCCCAAAACGGCACCTGCGGAGCAATCGATGGGTAGCCTTGGGGCCATGACGGAACTGAATCTTCCCCTCCGCACCGAACGGCTCGTGCTGCGCCGTTTCGCAGCCTCCGACCTCGACGCTTTCCACGCGTACCACTCGCTGCCCGAGACCGCCCGGTTCCTGCCGCGTGAGGCCAAGAGCTACACCCAGTCGATGGAGACGGTCGGCAAATACGCCAACTTCGAGTTTGAAAAGGAGGGCGACTGGGTTGCCCTGGCCATCGAGGCCGCCGACTCGCCCGGCCTCCTCGGTGAAGTGGTACTGAAGTGGCTGCCCGGTTGCGGGCAGGCCGAGATCGGCTGGAGCCTGGCCCCGCAGGCGCGCGGCCGGGGGATAGCCGCGGAGGCGGCCGGGGCGCTGCTCAAGCTCGGATTCGACGACCTCGGCTTCCACCGGATCGACGCCAAACTCGATGCCCTGAACACCGCCTCCGCCGCACTGTGCGAACGCCTCGGCATGCGCCTGGAGTCCACGCAGGTCGACAAGTGGCACTACAAGGGGGAGTGGGCCACGGAAGTGGTCTACGCCATCCTCGCGGAGGAGTGGCAGGCCCGGCAGCAGGTCTCCGGCGGCTGAACGCCTAAACGGCGCTCCTGCCCAGTTGCTGCTGCCCGGACCACCCCGGACCCAGGGAATCCCGCGGATCCATGGGCCCGGGCCCAGGTGCCAGGCCTAGGGAGCGGGAGGCGCCGTAGCGGTCGGGGCGGGCGACGCCGTTCCCGGTGCGGGAGCCGGCGCAGTCGCAGGTTCCGTACCCGTGCCCGCCCCCGTTCCTCCGGACGGCGCGGGCGGCGCGGACTGCGCAGGCTGCGCAGTCTGGGCCGGTGCCGGCGCTGCGGCCGTGCCGGCCGGAGCGGGTTCCATCGTGGGCGCTCCACCGGCCGGAGGGGCCTGCTCCGTGACGCCCGGCGACGGCGCCGCAGTGCTCCCCGGCGTGGGTTGCGTGGTTGCGCCCGGCGTCTGGGACGTACCCGGGGCCGTGCCCTTGGTGGCGCTGGGGTCGGCCTTGATGACCTCCACGATCTGTGCCTTGAAGGCGCTCAACCGGTCCTGGATTTCCGCGAGCGGGACGTTGCGCAGGTTCCGGCCGAAGTCGGCGATCTGCTGCCACAGCGCGTCCAGCTTTGTCATGCCATCGGCGCTCAACGGGCCGTCGAGGGTCAGGACCAGCTGGCTCGCCAGGGCATAGGTCAGGCATCGGACGCAGTTGTAGTTCGCGGCCGCGGAGAGGTTCTCCGGGACGATCACATCAGTCTGGCCCACGATCAGGACCACCTGGAAGCCCACCGCTACGGCAGCACAATCGGCGCAGCTGGCGAAGGCGTAGGCCTCGTTGCGGGTCTGGACGTCCTGGCCGTCGTCGGCCCAGACCAGCGCAAAGGCAACGTCATAGGTCACCGATCCGTTAGTGGTGTTGACCGCCAGCGCCTGGTTGTTGCCCTCTTGAGGTGCGGGGGGCTTGTCGAACGGGAAGACCCAGGAAGGGGCAGGCGGCGCAGCCGGTGAGGAACCCGCAGCACCCGCCGGAGCGGCCGCGCCGGACTGTCTCGGGACGAGGACCATGCTCAGCTGGGGGTCTTCGCGGGTAGGCTTCCTGGCATCCTTTGGCCACAGGGCGACGGTCCGGCCGGCCTGGCCCTCCTTCATCCGGCCCGCGGAGGATGCCGGGAAGATGGCGGTGGTGGCGTCGGACAGGGTGCCGCGCTCATAGGACTGGACCGGACGGTACGTCTCGGCGCCGGGCCACCAGGCCCAGGCGAGACCCGCGATCAAGGCAGCGATTGCGGCGACCGCGGTCCCTCGCTGGAGGGCCTTGCCCCGGGTCCTTGTCCACAGTCCGGTGACGAACTGGCGGACCAGGCGCAGCAGGATGTAGAAGATGCCAAGGATCGGGAGGGCGATGCACGCGATCGCGATTATCCGCACGGCGGCGTCGGCAAAGTCCCCGGTGGAGACGCTGTGGGAGAGCATGGCCTGCTGTTTCCAGCCGTTGTCCCAGGCAGTGCCCAGCACGCGCGGCAGGGTGAGCACCATGGTCGCCATGCTGAACACCAGCAGGGGCACCGTCACCAGGACCCAGATCGTGACGACTGCCCGGGCCCAGGGCTTGAGGAGCTGGGCCTCGGGGTCGGTCCGGCGCCACGGCAGCAGGCCCAGCAGGGTGGGTTCGATCCGCTGGAAGAGGTCCGGGACCCCGGTGGCGTCGGCCAGGATGTGGTAGCCGTCGAAGCGGACCATGGGCATGAGCTGCCGCACCATCTGCAGGATTTGGGTGACCACCACCAGCAGCAGGGCGTCGTAGCCGGTGGCCCACCAGATGCCCATGATGGCTACGGCCACGATCGCATTGAAGTACAGGCCGCCGAGGTCGGTGCGGATCCGGCCGCCCCGGCCCAGCCGGTAGGAATCCGTGACGTCGGTGTAGAACGCAGGCCACATCAGGTACAGGCCAGTGCCCATGGCCCCGGGGGTGGCTCCGCCGCGGCGGGCGGCGGCGGCGTGGCCGAATTCATGGAAGCCGGCCGAGAGCACCGTGACCGCCAGGATCAGCAGCACCAGGCCCGGGTTGGCGAATGCTTCATGGGTGGCCGAGGCGAGGCCCTTGACCATGAGCACCCACCAGCAGGAGGCCAGGAAGGCGGCCGTCACGGCCACAACGATCAACGGGTTGAACAGCCTGGCGAACGGGGCCGTGAGCTTCCGGGTGCGTTCCGGATCCGTGACCGAGTACCGGAAGCGCATGCCCAGAAGCGGGTTGGACTTCCTGACTTCGGGCTGGGAACCGTCAGCGAGCTGCAGCAGCCCCAGCGGCAGGAGCTGTGAGGTGATCAGGGTCTGGACGTTCTCCGCGCTGACCAGTTTTCCGAAGCCGTTGCTGGCGTGTTCGGCAATGGAGTCCAGGCCACGGCGGCCGTCGATCGCCTCGAGGACCAGGTAGAGCAGCCGGGTGAGCTGGATCGTCTGGCCGTCGGCGCGGCGCACCAGGGACGGGGCCTCCTTGTAGCCCGAGCCCTTCGTCTCGCCGAGGAGCTGGACGCCGTCCGCCCGGACAGGAACAGGTTTTTGGGCGAGCGCCACCACCGACGCCGGATGGGCCGCCGACGCCGGATCGGCAGCGTGCGCCGGATGGGCCGCCGACGCCGGATGCGCCGGATGCGCCGCAGGTGCCGGATGCGCCGCAGGTGCGCCGGGAACAGCGCCGGCAGGCGCGCCGGATACGGCGTCGCCGGGTACTTCGCCGCCGGGCGCGGAAGAACCCGGAGGGCCGTCCTGCCGGGACGGCCCTCCGTGCAGAGTGCTCATCTAGGTGCTACTGCTTCAGGGTGGACTGCTGGTCCGCCGAGGACGTGGCGTTGCCGTGGATGTCCTGGTTGATGATGGCGTCCTGGTGGGCAACAGCGTATGCGTTGCTGTCGATCGAGCCGATGTTCGCTCCGACGGCCGCGTCGATGGGTGCTGCGACGTTGGCGTTGGCAGCAACGGCCCCGTTGATGGGTGCTGCGATGCCCGCGTTGGCGTCCAGGTTCACATTGACGTTAAGAAGGTTGCCGTTGAGGGCTCCAGCGGCACCCGCGCCCGCCGCACCCAGGTCCGGGGTGGTGCCCTGCGGCAGGACGCCGCCGGGGACGAGACCGCCGTCGGTGGTGCCGGCCGGAACGGTGCCGGCCGGAACAGTGGCAGCCGGAGCCGCTGCCGCAGCGGCGGGATCCGTCGTTGCCGGGTCCGTCGTGGCGGGAGCGGCCGAGGCGTCGGTGCCCGTGCCCTGGTCGATGCCGCTGTCCTGCACGGAATGCGCCGTGGCGTCGCCGGTGATGCCCTGGTTGATGAGGGTTCCCTGATCGGCCAGCGCCTGGGATTCGGATCCGAACGAAAGGACGTTCGCGGACGCGCCGGCGTCAATCGGTGCGGCGACGTTTGCATTGGCCGCGACGCCGAGGTCGATCGGTGCCGCAGCGCTGATGCCCAGGTTCAGGTCCGCGTTCAGGTCCAGTACGGACGCCACTTCCTTGTCCGGCAGGGCGGTTCCGCCCTGGGACATGAGTTCTTCGTCGGACAATGCGGCCATTTCCCGCTCAACGCTCATAAGAAACTCCATCTCCGGCACCTTGGTGCCCGGTCACAGTGCTCCGACGCCCCGCCCCCAGCGGACGGGTTTTACGTCGAAATGCCTATCATGCCAGTAAATAGTAAGCATGATGACCATTTATGCGATAGAGGGCTCCCGGACATCGGATGTCCCTGGTCCGGCCGGGTCCAGCCAAGAGTGGCGCCGCGCCGCCGGATAGCCCCATCGATTGCTCCGCAACGGCCCTTATGGGCGACCAAAAGGGCGCCTACGGAGCAATCGATGGGGTAACGGGTCTTACCGAACTCCGGCGCCCGGCAGCAGCGAGGTGGCGCCGAGTGAATCCGCGACAAACGCGTAATCCCAGGCCCGTTCGCGCCACTGCACGTAACGGCCTGAGCCTCCGCCGTGGCCGCCTTCCATCTCGATCTTCAGAACGATCGGCTCGCTGCCGGTGTTGACCTCGCGCAGCCGCTGCACCCATTTGGCGGGCTCCACGTAGAGCACCCGAGTGTCATTGAACGAGGTCACCGCGGCGATTTTAGGGTAGGCCACCGCGCGGACGTTTTCGTACGGCGTGTACGACTTCATGTAGGCGTACACGGAAGGGTCCGTGATGGGGTTTCCCCATTCCTCCCATTCGAGGGCGGAGAGCGGCAGTTCGGGGTCCAGGATGGTGGTAAGCGCGTCCACGAACGGAACTGCAGCAACAACCGCCGCATACTTTTCCGGGGCCAGGTTGGCGACGGCGCCCATCAGCAGGCCGCCGGCGGAGCCGCCCATGGCCGCGATCCGGGCAGGATCCACCCAGCCCGAGGCCGCCAGCCAGTCCGTGGCGGCGATGAAGTCGGTGAACGTGTTCTTCTTGCGCAGTTTCTTGCCGTCGTCGTACCAGTGCCGGCCCAGCTCGCCGCCGCCGCGGATGTGCGCGATGACGAACACGATTCCCCGGTCCAGCAGGGAGAGCCGGGGGATCCCGAACCCCGGATCCATGCTCATTTCGTAGGAGCCGTAGCCGTACACGAGGCCGGCCGCCGTCGAATCCTTTTGCACGGAGGCGTGGCGCAGGACGGAGAGCGGGATCCGGGTCCCGTCCTCCGCGGTGGCCCATTCCCGCGTGGCGACATAGTCGGAGGCACTGTAGCCGCCGAGCACCGGGCTTTCCTTGCGCAGCAGGAGTTCGCCCGCCGGCTGCTCCGGGGTGGGCAGCACGAAGTCGTAGACCCTGGAAGGGGTGAAGTACGAGGTGTAGCCCATGCGAATCACGGGGGCCTCGTAGTCGGAGCCCGCGACGCCGGCCGTGTACAGCTCCTCCTCGAAGGATGGCTCCACCGGTGCGCCCTGCTCAGCGCTGCCCAGCCCTGCCAAAGCGATGACCTGCACGCGCTCGATCGTGTCCTTGCGGACGGAGACGATGAGGTGCGTCGAGGTTACCCCGGCACCGTTGACGCGCACCTGGTCGGAATGCGCGACGACGGTGGTCCAGTGCTGCTCGACGAGCGGCTTGGCGAGTTCGGCCGGGTCCACGAGGGAGACCATGGAGTTGATGGCGTCCCTGTTGTGGGTCAGCAGGATCTGCTCTGTCTTCCCGCCCTGCGGGCCGGCCAGGAGGAACGGTTCGGCCTCGTACAGGATGCGTTCGTCCCGGGAGATCACGGTGCGGAGCCCGGCGTCGGGGGCGTCGAAGCGCAGCAGCCGCGTTTCGCTGAATTCTGAACAGCCGATGCTCAGCACGAGGTGGCGCCGGTCGGCGGAGAGTTCGAAGCCCAGCCACATGGCGACGTCGTCCTCCTGGTACACCACCTCATCCTCGGCGACCGGCGTGCCAAGCACGTGCGACTTCACCTGGTACGGCCGCCACGAGTCGTCCACGACCGTGTAGAAGATGCGCGTGCCGTCGGGGGAGAAGGAGATTCCGTAGAAGACGTTCTCGATGACGTCCGGGAGGAGCTCGCCGCTCCGCAGATCCTTGACGCGCAGCGTGAAGCGCTCATCGCCGGCGTTGTCCACCGCGTAGGCGTAGAGGTTCCCGTCGATGGTGGTGGCAGCCCCGCCGACGGCGAAGAACGGTTTGCCCTCGGCTTCGACGTTGCCGTCCAGCAGGATTTCTTCCCCGGGGATATCGACGCCGACCTCGACGGCGGGCGGAGTCCAGTCCGCGACGCGGTCCCCGGTGTCCTGGCCGCGCACGCGGCAATGGATGCCGTACTCCTTGCCCTCGACCGAGCGGGTGTAGTACCACCAGCCGTCCTTGCGGTTGGGGACGGAGAGGTCGGTCTCCTGGGTGCGGCTCTTGATCTCCTGGAAGACGGCCTCACGCAGCGGCTCCTGGTGGGCGGTCACTGCCTCCTGGTAGGCATTTTCTGCCTTGAGCAGTGCCACGACCTCAGCCGATTCCTTGTCCCGCAGCCACTCGTAGTTGTCTTCGAACTCGTCACCGTGGTGGGTGCGCACGGTGCGGACCTTCTTGGCGACGGGAGGCTGCGGGGATGGCTGCACGGGAGTCTGGGTCATGGACCCAATATATAAACGTATTCACCTGCGGGCGGTCCGCGTTCGCTACCGGGGTATCGCGTCGAGATCCCGGTCCGCGTAGTGCCGGCCGGAATTGCCGCACGGGGCCCGGAAAGACAGGTAATGGCTACTCGCGCGGAGGCTGTATCGGGTCAATAGCCTTGGCTTGTCGGCCGCTGGTCATCCTGTCCCCCGAAGGGGCCAGGCGGCAGGACAGGGGCCCGGAAATCAGCCGGACCGCATTGAGCGGGGCCGGCGGTGACAAGCCTTATGAGACCGAGGCTTCCCCAGGCACCGCCGGCCCTCAATGCGGCATACCCGCCGCTGCGGCAGAGCGGTACAGCAGCGTGTGCCTCCAGGCAAGGGCTGCCGCCGTTCATAACGCGGGGTTTCCGGATATGACGGTAAATGTTGCCTACGTCACATCCGCTCCCTAGGCTGGGAACCGGCCGCAGCGTCGCGGCCGGCACCAAAATGCGTGACAGGGGAAGCATTTGAATGACAAGCTCAAGGTTCTTGTACGGCTCGACCTCGATTGCGGAGAAGCGGAAGTAGCAGCCCAAGGCCATGTGACGGCGAAAAGCCTCCAGGCCCTGTATGTGGTTGTGAAGCGGGCCAACAACCTCAGGGAAGGCCTCCACCTGGTTCTGGATGTAAGCCATGCCCGCGTGGAAGCGGCCGCCCTCGAGCAGCTGCACGCGTGTTCGGAATCCCACCATCTGCCCGCTTCCATCGATCCGCTGCAGTCGGAGTGCAGGCTCAGCATCCTGGCTCCTGCCGAGGACGTCGCCACTTTCGGGTTTACCTCAGGGACCAGGGCCGCAGCCCTCCGCCTGGCGGCGTAGTCCGCCTCGGTTTCCGTGGCTCAGTTGCCATGTTCGAAGCCGTTGGCGGCCACATAATCTGCCAGCTTGCCGTCGGCCAGTGCGGCAGAAATCGCGGCGATCGCGGCGTTGTCCGGGAGCACAATGGACTGGCCGTCCGCTGAAAATCCGGTGCCGGCCGTGGGCAGCGTGAAGAACACGCCGTCCTCCGGGCGCAGGCCGCGGAGGCTTGACCCGAGTCTGACCAGGGTTTCAGCAGTGAAGCCCTGGTCCACGCTCATGAACGGAAGCACCGAGACCACCATGTTGCGGACGGTGTCGCGACTTCCCAGCGTGCCCGCGCTCATGGCCTTGGCAATGACGGAGCGCAGGAACTGCTGCTGGTCGCGCACCCGCTGGTAATCGCCGTCGGGAAATGCGTAGCGTTCGCGGACGAAATCCAGCGCCGCGGCGCCGTCCAGCCTGTTGACCCCGGCAGGGAACGCACGGCCGCCCGGGAGTGAGGACGTGAACGGCACTTGGACGTCCACATCGATCCCGCCAAGTGCGTCGGTCAGGCCCTTGAACCCCTCGAAGTCCACCATGACGGTGTGGTCGATGTGCAGCTTAAACATGGATTCCACGGTCCTGACCGCCAGCGGTATGCCGCCAAGCCCTAGTGCGGCGTTGATCTTGGACGGCCCGTGGCCGGGGATGTCCACCCACAAGTCACGCATGATGGAAATGCCGTAGATCCCCTGCCGGCCCGCAGGGACGTGGACCAGCATGATGGCGTCCGAACGCTGGTCGGCCGGTGTGCCGGCGGCGGCCTGGGCTTCCTGCTGGCGTGCGTCCGCGCGGCTGTCGCTGCCCAACAGCAGGATGTTCAGATCGACGGCGGGAGGCTCCGGGGTGGGGGAGGGGGCCGGGCTTGCCGAGGGCTCCGCGGACGGGGTGGCCGCCGTCTGGGCTTGCTGCGGCTCGTCGGCGCGGGGCCGGGTGAGCACGTACGCCCCGATGGCGAGCGCAAGGGCCAGCGCCGCTGCAAGCGCCACCAGCATTCGACGGCGGCGCGTCCGTCCGGGTTTCGGCGCGGACCGTACCCTTGCGGGATCTGGCGGGGTGACCATAAGCGGACGCTACCACCGCCGGATGGTGGGGCAAAGAGACGCGCTGCCCCTACGCCCGCCGCCCCGGCAAAGGCCCGACGGCCGCGTCAGCTGTGGAGCCGGGCGAACCGCAGGATGGTGCGGATGGCCGGCGCGAGCTCGTCCTCCATCTGCCAGTAGATTTCCTGGCCGCGGCGGTAGGGGTCAATGACGTCGTTGTCCGAGGCGTCCGCGGCTAGCGCCAGATGCCGGACGGAGGCCGCACGGGCCGGAAGCCCGCGCCACACGGCAGGCAGATCGGCCGGGGCGGGCGCTGTACCGTCGCGCTGCTCCAGGATTTCCAGCATCCGGGCAAACTCACGGATCGTCAGCGTCCGTTTCAGCAGGGAAGCGTCCATCTGCAACACTTCGCCGCGGTGCTTGGCGGCCATCGTCAGCACCAGATCGGTGTCGCGCAGGATAGCCGGGGTCAGCTGCCTGGCCGCAAAGCCGTCGGGCGTTCCGCCGTAGGTCCGGATCATGTCAGCCGAGAGCGGCTGGACCGGTTCTCCCACCATGGCCCTTGTCCCGGCGCTCCGCACGCGGAAGGCGCCCGGTTGCACCTGGTCCAGACCGGCCTGGAGCAGGCGCTCTGCGACGGGGGAGCGGCAAATGTTTCCGGTACAGACGGTGAGGATCCGGATGGGCAATGACGCTGCATCGCTCTTGGCTTCCGGCTCGGGGATTCGTGGCTGCCACATAGGGTCCGAGTCTATCCCCGCCGCTGCGATCGTGATTTCCTCGATCAGCGAGACATCGAGCTGGGCACCTTCGGCAGTCAGTGCGGGCGTCGCTCGCGACCCCCGCACCCTATTGCCTTCCATTCCGAATACATGATAATGAGTCATCGCCCAGTAGCGGTCTCCAGGAGGAAATCATGGAACCACACACGTCCGGCCAGGCGCTCCCGCGGTACATTGCGGTGTTTGGGGTCATAGCGCTGCTAGTCACAGGGTGTCAGCCACCTGGCACGCCGGGTCAACCACCCTCATCCCCGTCCTCAGCCAGCGCCTCTGCTGGGCCGCCTGCGGACATGCATCACATGGATGGCGGAGTCGCTACGGCTGACCCCCTGCCGTCAGGCGCGCAGAATCCGGCCGACTTAACCCCACAACAGTTGTACGCGATCGGCGAAAAGTCGGTGTTCTCGATTGAGGGACGCCGGCCCGATGACTTCATCGGATCTGGCACCGGCTTTCTCGTGGACAAAGAAGGCTCGATGGGTGTCACCAACGCGCACGTGGTAGCAGGTCTCTCGGCCATCTCGGGTCGCTTTAACACCGGGGAGAAGGCGGCCCTCCATGTGATCGCTTCAGACCCGTGCACCGATCTTGCAGTCGTTCACTTCTCGTCCGAATTGCCGCCGCAGGCTGAGGCTCTCATCTTCGGCAACTCGTCCGAGGTCATGCCGGGCGATTCAGTTGCCGTGCTCGGCTACCCGGCCACTCTTACCCAGAATCCTGCGGAGCAGAAACTGGTGATCACCTCGGGTCTGGTAAACGCGACAAAGGTGCCGGCGAGGCCGGCCGGGTTGCCTGAATACGCAGAAACCATCCAGCACGGGGCAACCGTTAACCCCGGAAACTCCGGTGGCCCCTTGCTGGACCACCATGGCCGTCTCGTCGGGATAAACACCTTGATCAACTTCGGCTCGCGGGATCAACCCGCGCAGGGCCAGTACTACTCCATATCGAGCGATTCGGCCAAGCGGGAGATCGTCGACAAGCTGCTGAAGGGTGATTCCCCGAACAACATGGGATGGGCGGTCGAGGAGTATTACCCCGGATACTTCGCGGGCCTGGACAGCACCCGGGGTCCTGCCCTTGACGCCCAGCTGGCGCAGGCGGGAGTCAAGGGAGGTCTCTACGTCAAGGCTGTTGATCCCGGCTCGGGAGCCAGCAAGGCCGGGATCAAGACGGGCATGCTGCTGACGAGATTGCAGAACACCTCCGTCGCTAGCCTCCAAGAGATGTGCGCCATCGCTGAGTCCATCCTCCCCGGTTCAGCCGCAGAGGTTGATGGACTCAATCTCCTCTCGGACCCGGCTCATTTCGGACAGCAGTTCCATGTGGAGTTCGCTGTGCCTGGGAAGCACTGAAACCACAACGCCCAACGCCGGGCGGGAGGACCGTCCGGCCACCGGGCCTACTGGTGCCACCAGTCATAAAGCTTCGGGAGATCGGCGTCCTTGGACTCGGCCGATACCATCATGAGTGATTCATCGTCGGTCCAGATCAGGTAGTTCATATCCGCCTCGGATGCACTGAGGACGCGTCCCTTGACCGTCTGCGCCTTGTCATCCGTCAGGTGCCACGTCTCCCATCCGGGAGGCTTCGTCGCCGATCGCGGGGAGGCGTTGAACCGTTTGATGGCCTCGTCGAACGCCGCCGTCAGTGACTGGGGGGACGGGTAGCCGTAGACGTTCACCGCGGGACGTTCGGATGAGCTGAATTTGCTGTCGGCGTTCGGGTCGCAGATGAGGCCGGAGCTGGCTCCGGCCAGGTCCTTTTTGGCGACACAGGTATCCGGGGACACGCGTCCCATGCGTGCGACGTTGGTGAGCAGGTTACACTCACCAGCCCGCAAGTCCGGCCGTTCCTTGCCCGCGCATTCCCTGGCCGGCGTCACAGTGGTTCCCTTTGATGCCGGCGGGGACGGCGGCGGTGTCCCTCCTCCGGAACCCAGCGCTAACGCTGCAACAAGGACTGCCACCGAGGCGGCCACTCCGCCTCCGATCAGCACTTTCTGGGGCAGACCTCTGGAACGGTGCTTTCGGCTGGAGGCCTGATTTCCGGCCGGACCGCGGGCCGGTGCCTTAGCCTTCAGACCGGGCACATCGACCGGTTCGGTGCCGGCGCCGGTACCGGTGCCTCCGGACGCGGGCGCCTCCAGCGCGCCGATGCTGGTGACTTGCTTCGGATCGCCCATCAGCCCGAGCTTCATAGGCAAGATCTCACTGAGCTTGGCCTGGAGGGCCGGAATGTGGCTGGATCCGCCTGTGAGGTAGACCCTGTGCAGTAGTTCCGCCGATGGCAGGGCCTCCTGGATGACGCGTTGAACGAGGTCCGTCGCCCTGGCTAGCTCCTGTTCAATCAGCTGCTCAAACTCGGCGCGCGTGACCGTACAGACCCACTCGTGCTCCCCCGAACGTACGCCGATGGGGGCTGAACCGTGAAAGCTCAGGGCATGTTTGGCCTCTCGGATCTGGTCGCGAAGCACGGCTCGGTCTGCGCCGGAATGCTCCGATGCCAGGCCTTTCAGCAGTTCGTTCTTGCCTTCAGCGGCCAGCTGCGAGTACACCCAGCGCTCCAGCTGGGCATCAAAGTCGTGGCCGCCCAGGGGGTCGATTCCGCCTGATGCGACGACGTGGAAGCCGGGCCCGTCCGGCGTCTGTGCAAGTTCGAGCACGGCAGCGTCACAGGTGCCGCCCCCGAAATCCAGCACGGTGACGTATGCTCCCGGGCCGACGTCGGAAGTGTCTGCGTAATGCCAGCCGGCCGCCACGGGTTCGGGCATCAGGAGGATGCTCTCCTCGGGTATGCCCGCCTTAAGGGCGGCAGCTGCCAGACGTCCCTTCAGGTATTCGTCCCAAGCTTCCGGATGGGTCAGAACCACCTGGACCGGGGGGCCGCCGCCCATGAACCGGATGGCCTGGCCAACAATGAACTCCAACACCGCCGCGACAAGGTCCACGGGATCGCAGATGTCGCCCCCCAAGACCACTGCTTCCTCGCCCAGGCGCCGCTTAGGCGTTGGTTCGAAGGCAGCCGGATAGATACCCGAGATTCGGAGGGCTGCTTCCCCAGTGAGGATTTCGCCGTTATAGGCAGCCACGCAGGAAGGGATGGCGTCAGAGCGGGCTCCCAACCGCAGGGCATGCACGCCGCCATTGTCTGGCGCGACGGCGGCAGCCGAGTTTGACGTGCCAAAGTCGATGGCCAGGCGCCAGGGGAGTCTCTCCATAGCAGATCCGCCTTCCTTCGTTGTGGCTGGAGTTTCTGGTCCATTGATGTTTCATCTGGTCTCATCCTTGTACACCTCAACCTCGGCCGGGCGCAGCACTCCGTCGTCCGAGCGCCAACCTGGCCTGAGGACCCGGGCAATCCGGAAGACCAGGCTTGGCGACGGTGCCGCGACCCCGGCGACCCCGTTATGCAGCCCGACGTCGAAAGGATCGCCCGGATCGGGGGTGATGGGCGTGATGCCAACAGCCCGAAGGGACTTTTGGACGTGGGCCCTCACCACGTCGCTGGAGGACAGGTCGTAGGTTCCCACGAGAGCCTGCAGCAGGATTTTGTAGTGTTGCACATCGGCGGCGTCTGGGGTTGCGTTCGTGAGTTTCTCCTGGGTTCGATGGCGGCTGCTGGGGCCGGGTTGTAGGCGAAGAATTCCGTCAGGGCCGGCGGAGGTTTGCCAGGCTGGCGTCAATGTCGGTCAGTAGTTTGTCGATCATGGCCACGTCGTGTTTCAGCGCGTCGATCCGCTGCATGGACGCTTGGGCAGAAAGTTGCTCCTGGGCCTGGCACTCTTGGATAAGTTGCTGCAGATGCGCCAGGGAATCCTGCAGTTTCGCGCGGTATGTCACGACGATTTCCGGTTTCAGATGACGGAGCCGTGAATCCAAGTAGTCCGAGATGACGGCACGCTCACTCTGTGCCAGTCGCGGAATTTCCGTCAGGAGGCGCGTTTTTTCCTGCATGTTCGGGCGGTAGTACCGGTTGACGGCATACCATCCGCCTGCCCCCGCTACCGTAAGCGGGATGCCCACGGCGGCAATCGGGATGCCAAACAGAACGCCGCCCATGCCCAAGGCGGGAAGCAGGGCGGCGACCGACCTTCCCATGCTGGATCCCATGACCAGGGACATGGCAACTGCGGGGTCGAATCCGCCGTGGTGCTTTTCGCTGCCCATATGGGGACTGGCTGCCGGGCGCTCATCCGACGCCAGGAGGTCGTGCAGCACCGCCGGAAACGGAATTTCCTGGAACAACACATGCAACAGCTCGCCGAGCTGTTCCTCGGCATCATCGATGACGTCAGCGCGGAGCACCAGGAGATCGGCGAAGATGTCGTTCGTAAGTTGCTGCGTCAACTTCCCCATCCGAAAACTTGGCATCGACTGGACGCGGCTTCGCCACTGGGCAGCCCAGTCGTCAAGCTTTGCAACTACAGTGCGCATCACGCCGGCACGCAGGTCCCCGAGGTCCCGCTCCAGATCCAAAGTCCAGCGCTGCTGTTGTTCTTTCAGCTCGGACAGCCGCTGCCTTTGGGCCATGATGCCCGCCCGCGCTTCGGCGGGGGCCTCGGTTATGGCCAATTGGGTCAGCAGAGCCTGCCGGTCTACGTCGAGGACGGTGCGCGCAAGCCGGAGGGCATTGGCTGTTGGGGCAGCGCCGGCGCGGGCGAGCTCCCGCTTCAGGGCCTGGACCAGACGCGAGAGTCCTGAGGCGATAAAGAGGCCCTCGCGCACGCTGGGGTCCGTCGCGGAGTTGGCTGCCTTGGCGATGACGGGCGAAACGCCGAGGACGAACGAGTCGGCCAGCCGTGGAATGCGGGCCCTGAGCAGTGCCGCATTTCCCGCCACGACGTCCTGCCAGGAGCCCGGGTAGAGATCCGTTTTGGTGACGACCACCCCAACTGATTCCACTTGGGCGGAGCATTGCTCCAGATAAGCAATCTCTGCACTCGAGAGCAGCGCACCGGCGTCCGTGACAAAGACCGCCACGGATGCCGCCTCAAGAATCTTCAGGTTCAAGAGCGATTGGGGCGCTGTCAGCCCTCCCGCGCTGGGGGCGTCGAGCAGAATCACTTCACCCAGCAACCCGTTGTGCGTTTCCAGTTCAACGCCAATGGGGTGGTCCGCCGCACGGTCCGCTGAACGGGAGCCATCCGGATAGACCCAGACGGTGCCGGCACCGTTGCCGCCTTCCGTGGCCGGATTGATCACCCGGTAGAGCGCCAGTCCACCTTCTTCGCCGCCGGTATCGTCCAGCTCTGGGACCAGCAGGTTGACCAAGGAGGATTTGCCTCTCCCGCTTTCCCCGAGAAATACGACGACGGGGGTGCTGCTGGTACCGGTGGCTTGCCGGATGATCCGGTCCGCGGCATCCGCGCGTCCCGCGGATCGCAGCACCCGCGTGGACGTACTGAGCACCGCCCTGGCCGAGTTCAAGGCAGACAGCTGCTGCGATTCAGTATCCGGCGTCATCACCGGTACCCGTAAATCCGTCGCCACTGTCCGTAAGTCCGTGGCCGCTGTCGGGGATTCCGTCCCCGGCATCGTGGCCGCCGTCCGGGCCTCCGTTCCCGTCGTCCCAGGCGGTGCCCGCAGAACTGTCATCGTGCGTCGTCGGGTGGGAGTCGACGGCATGGTCGTCGTTTGGCAGGAAGTCCACGGCCGGATCCAGCACCATGCCCGGCCCGGCAGATTCCGCGAAAGCATCGTCCGGGACGTCGTCCTGGTCAGGATGGGTGAACGCAGCGTCCAGGGCGCGTTCCCAGACGGATTCCGGCGGTCCCCCGGGGACCAGCAGCATGTCCTTGAATGATATTTCAGGCATCTCAGCGCTCATTTCAGATTTCCATCGGGTAGGGGTAGTCGAACATTTCGGTCAGGTCTAGAGTGGCCCCTATATCGGCTAGTGCGGGGGGCACGGCGACCTGAACCCAAGCGGGGGACCTATGGACGCGACCGTGGCCCAGAAGCAACTCTTGGATGCCGCCATCCGGGGAGATGCGAAATCTTTTGAGGCTTTGGCAACTCAGTACCGGACCATGATCTGGTCTGTGTGCCTGCGGATTACCGGGAACACTTACGACGCCGAAGATGCCCTTCAGGACACCCTGCTGGCTGCCTGGCGCGGCATGGCGCGGTTTCGCCGTGAATCCGGTTTCGGGACCTGGGTGTACCGGATTGCGGCCAATGCGGCGTTGGGCATCGTCCGGTCGAGACGGAGCACGGAGATCGAGGTCAACGACGCTTTCGCCCCGGAACGTGACTTCGCGGAAAAGCTCGCGGAGGCTGACCTTGTCCAGCAGACGCTGAAGACCATGCCCGTGGACCTCCGCGTGGCCCTCGTGCTCCGGGAGCTGTGCGATTACACCTATGCGCAGATCGGAGAATACCAGGGCGTGGGTGTCCCTACGGTAAAGAGCAGGATCAGCCGGGCGCGCCAGGCTTTCGAGGCAGCGGTTGCCACGGGTCCCCGCTGATGCCGGGCCGGTCATGGCCGGGTCCCGGCAGTTCCGGAGCGGATGAGCAGGGAACGCGCTATTACCCTGGCAGCCCGCGCCTCTGCACCGGTTGACGCTGTGCCGACCATCGATTGGTAGTGCGCGGCCAGCCCCAGGTAGCCGCTGCCTTCGCGCGCCGTCGGCAGGACTGCCTCCAGGTCGGCATCTGGCTGTGTCAGGTGCTGCAGAACCGCTACGAATTCGTGCCCCGGCGCAGCGGCCCTCAGCAGGTCCAGCGCGGCTTCTTCCTGCAGGCGGTGAAACGCCGGTGCATGCCTTGCCGATTCGATCAGTCGCCGCGCTTCAGGCCGCCAGGACTGGGAGCGCGCCGCGGCGAGGAGGCCGGTGAGCAGTTCTTCCACCCGGGCAATCCCGGCCGGGCCTGTCACTGCGGTCTGCAGGGTCCGCTCCAGCTGGGCCAGCCCCGACCGTTCGTGCAGCCACTCGGTGAGTTGGCCGGCAGAACCGCAGTGTCCCCTCCCGTACCTGATCCCGTACGCTCCGATCAGCCCGGTGAGCCGCCGAAAATCCTCCATGGGCATGCCGGGGGGAGGGCCAAGATGTTCGGCAAACTGGAGGTGGGGATCGTCCGAGCCCTGAAGCAGGCGAAGGTTCCGCACATCCTGCTCCCGTAAGACCCCGGTCCTTACAGTTTCGGCGAGCAGACCGGAGACTGGAAGGACGGCGGTGAGCGCCGGCATCCTGCCGGCGAGTGCAGCCGCTGCCCTCGTTGCCTCGTCCACCGGCTCTGGGCTGTGCCACGGACCTCCGCCATAGTTATCGGCATGCGCCACGAGGCCAATGACAGGCGCTGGTCCGTGGCCCGGCCGGCTGGCGTGCCGGTCCCTGAAACGGGCAATGAACTCCACATCGTCCGGGCGGAAAGAATCCCGGATGAGGTACAGCAGCGCGTCCGGGCCCCCCTGGGGATCCCGGCCCCCGAGGATCCGGGACTCGGTCCTTGCGGAGTTGTCCGTCACCGCGGAGCCCAGCCCGGGGGTATCCACGATCGTGACGGGCCGCAGGGCCGCAGCCTGCACGTAGACCCGCAGGTAATGGATGGTCTCGGGCCGGATGGTCCCGATCACGGGCCCGGAGTCGCCGAGCGGAATCGGCGTCAATTGCCCTGAGTCCAGCACGGCTTCCGCGCGGGCCGGTGCGCCGTACACATAGCAGCAAAGCAGGGCGGTAGTTTCCTGGGCCGAGGTGGGCGCCAGTTTGGCGCCGACCAGGCTGTTTACCAGCGTCGACTTGCCCGTGTTCACCCGGCCCGCCACAGCGATGACGGCCGGCCTTCGCAGGGCGCTTCGGAGGTCGTCAAGCACCGGCGCCGCGGACAGCCCGAGCATTGATTCGACGTCGTCCAACAACTGCTCTGCACTGGAGCGCAGATCTTCGTAGCTAGTAAAAGCGTCCATCGCAAACCTCCTTCCGGACGAATCTCCTTGTCAGTTTGATGCGCCAGCGGCCGGGAAAGTTCCCGGAAAATTCAAGTCTTTTTCAGGGAACTTTCCCGGGGGGCGGGGCCTCTAATCATCATCAGCAAATAAGGAAGACCCACTTCCGCTTCCGAAGGAGATCATCATGTCACTGGAAAACTACTCCTGGACCGACAACAACGGCGACGGTCAGGGCGACGTCGGCACGGCAGACCTCAATGGCGACGGCCGGATCGACTCGGTTGCCGTCGACTCGAATTACGACGGCCGGATTGACGGTTTCGCCGACGACTCGAACTACGACGGCGTTTTCGACACGTACCGCCTCGACGGCAACGGGGACGGGTACACGGAAACCATGGTCCAGGACGGTAACCAGGACGGAGTCGTCGACAGCCTCAGCGTTGATTCAAACGGCGACGGCGTCTTCGACGCCACGGTCCTCGACCACGACCAAAACGGAGTTGGCGAAACCGTGCTGATTGACCGGAACGGTGACGGCATCGCGGACGTAACCTTCACGGACGAAAACCAGGACGGACAGCTGGACTACTACACGACGCCGGAGTCCGGTGACGTCATGTTCATGCTGGATGGGCCTACTGCGGTGGTGGGAGGTTCCACGACCGGAGGGCCTTGGGACCAGTTGCTCAATAGCCCTGCCGTGAAGAACGACCCTGCGGGTTTTGCCAAGTTCTCTGACCTCGTGAAAGCCCAAAGCGAGATCGGCACGCTGTGGGCGCTGCCGGACAATTTCGAACTCGTGAAGCGCCTGCCATAGAGCCGGCAATATGGCCCGGGCGCTGCCCGGCCGAAGGGAGGGGTGCGCACAAGGTGCGCATCCCTCCCTTCGTGCGCGCCTTGTGCGCGGGGCGGCTTCCGACGCCGCCATCTGAACGCCGTCGCGCCAGCAGCGAGGCTGGCATGACCAGGTGCTTGACGCATCTCCCGCCTTCCGCATATCCTGAACGAACGGTCGGTAATTATTTATCGGAAACGCATAGGAGCAACCATGGCATCGCAGACCCTGCAGTCAGTGCCCGCCGAGCCCTCTCCGGCCCGGCACGAAACGCGGCATGAACAGAGCCTCGAGGACGTGGCCCGGCGTGACGCCGAAGGCCAGGCCTACTTTGACAAGGTCATGGCGGAGGATTCGCGGATCGAGCCGCGCGACTGGATGCCCGCGGCCTACCGCAAGACCCTGCTGCGCCAGATCTCGCAGCACGCGCACTCGGAGATCATCGGCATGCAGCCGGAAGCCAACTGGATCTCCCGCGCCCCGAGCCTGAAGCGCAAGGCCATCCTCATGGCCAAGGTCCAGGACGAGGCGGGCCACGGCCTGTACCTGTACTCCGCCGCCGAAACCCTCGGCCAGCCGCGGGATCAGATGATGCAGGACCTGATGGACGGCAAGGCCAAGTACTCCTCCATCTTCAACTACCCGGCCCGGACGTGGGCGGACATGGGCGCGATCGGCTGGATGGTCGACGGCGCCGCGATCGCCAACCAGGTGCCGCTGTGCCGCGCCTCCTTCGGCCCCTACGGTCGGGCCATGGTCCGTGTGTGCAAGGAAGAATCCTTCCACCAGCGCCAGGGCTTCGAGATCCTGCTGGAACTTTCCCACGGCACGCCCGAGCAGAAGCAGATGGCCCAGGAGGCCGTGAACCGCTGGTACGCCCCGGCGCTGATGATGTTCGGCCCGCCGGATGATGATTCACCCAACTCCAAGCAGTCGATGGCCTGGAACATCAAGCGTTTCAGCAACGACGAACTCCGAAACCGCTTCGTCGGCATGATGGTGGAGCAGGTCAGGGTCCTCGGGCTGACGCTGCCGGACAAGGACATCCGCTTCAACGAGGAAACGAAGAAATGGGAACACGGCCCGCTGGACTGGGATGAATTCCACGAGGTCCTCGCCGGCCGCGGCCCCTGCAACGCCCAGCGCCTGGAACGGCGCCGCGAAGCTCACCAGAACGGCGCCTGGGTGCGCGAAGCCGCAGCGGCCTACGCGGACAAGCAGGCAAAGAAGCAAGCAGAGAAGGTATCCGCATGACCACCCCCGAACCCCACGCAGGCAACGTCTGGCCGATCTGGGAAGTCTTCGTCCGCTCCAGCCGCGGCCTGTCGCACGTCCACGCCGGGTCACTGCACGCCCCTGACGCGGCGATGGCCCTGCGCAATGCCCGAGACCTCTACACCCGCCGCAACGAGGGCGTGTCCATTTGGGTTGTCCCGGCAGACGCGATCGCCTCGAGTGATCCGGACTCGAAGGGCGCGTTCTTTGAGTCACCCCAGGGCAAGGACTACCGCCACGCGACGTATTACACCAAGAGCGAGGGCGTGAAGCACCTGTGAGCACCCCCGAAGCAGCCACCCAGACAAACGACGCGCACGACGGCGGCCACGGGGACATCTCCGTCGGCGTCAAGGGCGCCAGCGGCAGCGGCGAGGCCACGGCCAGCGCCACCCGCATCACGCCGGGCAACGCGCTGCGCCCGGAAGACATCGCCCTGGCCGTCAGCCGCGGCACCGCCAAGCCGAGCGAGGACGTCGCCGAACTCGCCCTGCGCCTGGGCGATGACGCCCTGATCCTCGCCCAGCGCCTCGGCCACTGGATCTCCCGCGCACCCGAGCTTGAAGAAGACATCGCGCTGGGCAACATCGCGCTGGACCAGTTGGGACACGCCCGGTCCTTCCTCAGCTACGCCGGCGGACTGGACGGCCGGAGCGAGGACGAGCTCGCCTACTTCCGCCGCGAGCCGGAATTCCGCTCGGTCCAGATCTTCGAACAGCCCAACGGCGACTTCGCACACACGATCGCCCGGCAGTTCGTCGTGAGCTACTACCAGTTCGAGCTCTACCGCCGGCTTGCCCAGTCCACGGACGCCACCCTGGCCGGGATCGCCGCCAAGGCCGTCAAGGAAGTGGACTACCACCGCGACCACAGCGCCCAGTGGGTCCTGCGCCTTGCGCTCGGCACGGACGAGTCCCGCCAGCGCATGATCCACGCGTTCAGGACCATCTGGCCGTACGTGGACGAGCTCTTCCGCGGTGACGAGCTCACCGGCCGCCTCAGCGCCTCCGGTGCCGGCGTCGAGCCTTCCAGCCTGCGGGCGGACTTTGACCGCCTGACCGGCGAGGTCCTCGCCGAAGCGGAACTTGAGGTCCCGCAGGTGCGGCCGGCCCCCGGGGGCGGCCGCCGCGGCCTGCACTCGGAGCACCTCGGGTACATCCTCGCGGAAATGCAGGTGCTCGCCCGCGAGTACCCCGGAGCGAGCTGGTAAGGAACATGGACATGTACGTCAGCCACCCGACGGCCGGCACCGGCACTTTGGCGGATCACCCCACTGCCGAGGAGAAGGCACGGGCCATCGCCGCAACCGTCTGTGATCCCGAGATCCCGGTCCTCACTATTGAGGACCTGGGCATCCTGCGCAGCGTCCGGCTGTACGACGACGGCGGCATGGTTCCCGCCGTGCAGGTCACCATCACGCCCACGTACTCCGGCTGCCCGGCGATGGACGCGATCCGGGATGACCTCACGGCGGCCTTCCGGCGGGAAGGCTACCCGAGCGTCAATGTGGAGCTCGTACTCTCCCCGGCGTGGACGACCGACTGGATGAGCGACTCCGGCAAGGCCAAGCTGGAGGAGTACGGCATCGCGCCGCCGTCCGGCCACTCGGCCGCCATGCGGCATTCCGGGCCGGTCCGCCTGTCCCTGGCCGTCAAATGCCCGCAGTGTTCCTCGCTGAACACCAAGGAACTCACCCGCTTCGGTTCCACCTCCTGCAAGGCCCTCTACGTGTGCCAGGACTGCAAGGAACCGTTCGACTACTTCAAAGTTTTGTAAGGAACAGGTGCCCCCATGACTGTTGTCCGCCAGACCGCCGCCGAGTCGGCCGCAGCCACCGGTCGCCGTCGCGCGTCCTTCCACTCGCTGACCGTGGACGAAGTCCGCCGGCTCACCGACGACGCCATCGAGGTCACGTTCGGGGTACCGGCCGCACTCGCAGGACAGTTCGACTACCTCCCGGGCCAGTACGTTGCCCTGCGGACCACGCTGCCGGATGAAGACGGCGAGCCGCACGAGATCCGCCGCAGCTACTCCATCTGCGCCGAACCCCGGAGCTTTGCGGACGGCAGCAGCGAAATCAGAGTCGCCATCAAGAAGGACCTCGGCGGGCTGTTCTCCACCTGGGCCAACGCCGAGCTCAAGGCCGGGGACGCCCTGGACGTCATGAGCCCCATGGGCGCGTTCGTCTCCAAGCACGGCCGCGACGGCAAGGCGATCGAACAAAATGTGATGACCTCGATGAATGATCCGAAGGACCTCGCGGGGGAGCCGGGATCATTTGTCGCCATCGCCGCCGGTTCCGGCATCACCCCCGTCATCGCCATCGCCAGGACACTGCTGGCGGCGCACCCGGACACGCGCTTTGACCTGATCTACGCCAACAAGGCGGCGATGGACGTCATGTTCCTCGAAGAACTGGCCGACCTCAAGGACAAGTATCCGGCCCGCTTGGCGCTGCACCACGTACTGTCCCGCGAACAGCGCATCGCGCCCCTGCTGAGCGGCCGGATCGACGCCGAGAAGCTCCAAGCGCTCCTTGGCGCGGCCATCCACGCGGACGACATCGACGAGTGGTTCCTGTGCGGGCCCTTCGAGCTCGTGCAGCTGTGCCGCGACACCCTTGCCGCCCGCGGCGTGAAGCCCGAGCACATCCGCTTTGAGTTGTTCACCTCCGGCAAGCCCGACCGGCCCGAGGGCAATATCGGCCGCCCTGTCATTGCCGACGAGTCCAAGGACACGTACAAGATCACGTTCAAGCTGGACGGGCTGCAGGGCGAGGTTGCCAGCCCCACCCATGCCCGCGAATCCATCCTCAACGCGGCCCTGCGGGTCCGCCCGGACGTTCCCTTCGCGTGCGCCGGCGGCGTCTGCGGCACGTGCCGCGCCAAGGTGGTCACCGGTGCGGTCACGATGGACGAGAACTATGCGCTGGAGCAGGATGAACTGGACAAGGGCTATGTCCTGACCTGCCAGTCGCACCCCACCACCCCGGAAGTCACCGTCGACTTCGACGTCTAGGCCTTTTCCCATCCAAGGAGCTCCATGATTTCCCTCTCCATCGCCGGCGGCATCGCCGAGGTCGTCCTCAATGCGCCCCACAAACTGAATTCGCTCGACGAGCAGGCGCTGGCGGATTTGGCACAGGCGTACGACGACGCCGCTGCCGCCGCCGCCCGCGGGGAGGTGCGGGCGCTGCTGCTCCGCGGTGAGGGGCGCGCCTTCTGCGCGGGCCGCGACATCGCGGGAGTCACACCGGAGGACGACGACGCGCAGGCCTACCTCGGCGGGCTCGTCCAGCCCCTGCTGAAGAAGCTGAGCGCCTTCCCCGCCCCGACCTTTGCGGCGGCCCAGGGCGCCTGCCTCGGCGTGGGCCTCGGGCTGCTGCTCGCCACGGACGTGGTGTACGTCGCGGAGAACGCGAAGTTCGGTTCGCCCTTCGCCAAGTTGGGCGCCACCCTCGATTCCGGCGGGCACTGGTACTTCACCGAGCGCCTCGGCATGCACCGGACCCTGGACCTGATCTACACGGCCGAGCTCATGAGCGGCGCGGAGGCCGTGGCACAGGGAATGTTCAGCAGGGCCATGCCGTCGGCTGAACTGCTGGACGCCACCCGGGCCATCATCGCGACCGTGGCCGCGGGCGCCACCGGCGCGTTCAACGCCAGCAAGGAACTCGTGGCCCATATCCGGGACCAGCGGCTGGGCCTCTGGGAAGCCATGGAGGAAGAGAACGCCGAGCAGGCGCGGCTGTGCAAGAGCGAGGACTACGCCGAGGGTTTCCGCGCTTTCCAGGAAAAGCGCAGCCCGGTCTTCAAGGGCTAGGCGCCGGGGGAGGACAGCGGGTCCGGATACTTGTCTTTCGGTGCAGGCATTCTCATTTTGAATGCCCACTTGTAAGGTTCGGTTATGACTCTGGGGAACTCTATACGAAAAGCCGTCATTCCTGCCGCCGGATTGGGCACTCGCTTCCTGCCCGCCACGAAGGCGATGCCCAAGGAAATGCTGCCGGTCGTCGATCAGCCTGCCATCCAGTACGTGGTGCAGGAAGCGGTCAATGCCGGCCTCACTGATCTCCTCATGATCACAGGACGCAACAAGCGCTCCCTGGAGGACCATTTCGACCGTGAACCGACCCTGGAGCGCACGCTGGAGTTGAAGGGCGATACGGCCCGCCTGAACGCCGTGCAGGAGGCCTCCGGACTCGGGCCCCTCCACTACGTGCGGCAGGGCGAGGCGAAAGGCCTGGGACATGCGGTCTTGTGCGCGCGCCAGCATGTGGGCGACGAGCCCTTCGCCGTGCTGCTGGGCGACGACCTGATCGACGAGCGGGACGAGTTGCTCACCCTCATGATGGATGTCCAGGCGCGGACCGGCGGCTCGGTGGTCGCCTTGATCGAGGTGGATCCCTGCCAGATCAGTGCTTATGGCTGTGCAGACATCACGGCCGTGGCGGGCGAGAACTACGTCCGGGTCAACCGTCTGGTGGAGAAGCCGTCCGTAGCGGAGGCCCCGTCGAACCTGGCTGTGATCGGCCGGTACGTGCTCCACCCCGCAGTCTTTGACGTCCTGGAGCGGACGGAGCCCGGCCGCGGCGGAGAAATCCAGCTGACGGACGCGCTCCAGACCCTGGCGGTCGCTGGCGGCGATGGGCCCGGGGTCTTCGGGGTTGTCTTCAAGGGCCGCCGCTATGACACCGGGGACAAACTCAGCTACCTGAAGGCCGTTATAACGCTCGCCTCCGAGCGGGCTGAGTTCGGCGAGGAGCTCAGGATCTGGATGAAGGATTTCCTCGACTAGCAGGTCACTTTTCGGGCAGGCTCAGCGCTGAGGGTGCTGGGCCTGTTTTCGTTGGCGGAGACGGAATGCTGCCGCCACCGCCACGGCTCCTATGACAGCTCCCGTTGAGTTAGTGACAACATCAACGAGGGTCGAAAAACGGTTGTGAAGAAACAGCAGCTGCCCTAGCTCCATGCAGCCGGAGACAGCTGTTCCGAGTGCGGCGTTCTGCCACCACTGTTTTTTCGGGAATGCCAATGAGGCTGCGATGCCGAAGGGGATGAAGAGCGCGACATTCGCGGACTTTTCGACGAACGGGTAATCAATCCAGCCGGGGATGCCGAGGGCGTGGAGGAAGGCCAATATTTCTGCAAGTCCGCCTTGGATGGGCTGATCCACCGGAGTGGGCCAAAACCCAATGAGCGCCAGGAAGGCGAAGGACCCGGCCAAGACTCCACGCCAGAACCTGGGTTTGTCTAAAAGCGTCACATGGGCCTCTTGCCGGGGTCTTCGTGCGTTGTCGTCGGGAAATGCAAAAGGTGGGTGGTTCTCCGGTTTCCCGGAGAACCACCCACCTCCTTTGTGCTTAGTGTTTCAGTGCTTACGCAGCGGCTTCAGCCTTGGCGCGGCGGCGAACCACAACTACCGACGTAACGCCTGCAGCCAGTGCGCCTGCGCCCACGAGGGACCAGAGAACCAGGCTGGCGTCCGCACCGGTGTTGGCGAGGGCAGTGCCGCCGCCGGTGTTGGCCAAACCGGTGCCCGTGCCGACTGCGGCACCGGCCACAGTCACGCTTGCGTTCGCGGTGTGACCCGAGGTCTGGCCGGTTGCGGCCAGCGCGTACGTTCCGGCGTCGCTGATGTTCATCGGAAACGCGAAGTTTCCGTTGGCGTCGGCCTTGGTGCTGAACGTCTGCGGTGCCATCGGCAGGTTGATCTTGACGGGGGCGGCCATGCTGGCGCCGCCACCGGAGAAGCCGCCGCCGATTGCCTGCGGAGCGCGGGTCAGCGTGACCGTGATGGTGATGGTTTCACCGGCCAGGAAGCCCGTGCCGGAGAACGTGAAGGTCGCGCCGGGTGCAACGGTTCCATCGGAAACCGTGCCCTGCGACGGAGCGGCCGGGTAAGGAGTTTGTGCCATTGCCGGCACTGCGCCGGCGAGTGCGATGGATCCTGCGAGTGCTATTACTGCAAGTGACTTCTTCAAGTGTCCCCCTGAGACCGTAAATTCGAATTTTCACGTGATGTGGAGATTTCCGAGTCCCCCCGAGTGGCCTCAAGGCTGAAATCTCATTTGTTAAGCCCAAGCAGACGATAGCACCCTTAACGGGTGTTACCAAAGTGAGTGGAGTCGTCTTTACCTACTGTTAACATTGCGGCTATTTCCCCGAGCCGCATTCGGCCGGTTTTGAGTCCAAAACAACGTCCTTAACGTCCTGGACGGAGGGCGTGACAACCACGTTAGGTTCCGTGTGCTGGACAATCTTCCCGAATGTCAGCTCCACCGTGCTGCTCTGGCCCGGTGCCAGGGTGAGGGTCACAGATCCCACCGGTCTGTTGGCGTGCTGGTTAGCCGCAAAGCTCACTTTCTTGCCATCGATCATGGCCGTCATCACGTTAGCTTGGACGGGGCCGTAGGCAATGACGTTCGTCTGGACTGTTCCCGCCGGAACGCCGAAGTCGCCGCCGCCGGTGACATACGCAGGAAGTGACGCTGCTGCGTCCGCAGGGGCCGTGTTGGTGCTGGTGATGCGGACCTTGACCTGCCCGTAGGCATCGCCTGTGCACTCCTGGACGAGCTGCACAGTGCGCTTGACGTAGTAGTCCATCTTTGCGCCGGTGCCATCGTTGAAGTAGACGCCGAACTGTGCAGGAGTGACGCTGGGGCCTGCGATGGATCCGCTCACAGGATATTTCGCAATAACTGACTGTTCGTCACCAATGCCGGACCAGACGAGGACGCGGCCCTCCGCCGTTCCGCGCGAGAGGCCTTCGATCAGGCCCTTGGCTTCTCCCTTTCCGCTTGAAAGGGCTGCGAAGATTTCCTTTGCCACCCCGGCGAAGTACAGGTCCTGAAGTTGGGGCTGTGCGATTTTGGCGTAAACGTCGGAAAGCAGCGTCGGCACAACATTCTTGCCGTTCAGCTCAGCCGGCAGGCCGGTCTTGGTCAACGCAAGCAATTCTGGACTGGTGATCTTTACCGGCCCGGTCGCGTCGAGGACATAACCCAGCGCCACGGGATCCAAGGAAATCACCCCGTCCACGTGCTGGCCGGTCTTTTTCTCCCACATGGCCTGCGCCGTGCTGGCCGCGGTGGGGAAGTCCGGCGTCAGGTTGACGTCCTGCATGTACATGCCCAAGCGTGTGGAGTAGATCTGCTGCTGCTCCGGATCCACCGGCAACGTCGGGGACATGATCCCCACCTCGGCTGCGCTGCTCTGCGTGCCCAGCGTCAGCTTGCCCTTGTCCAGCGTGAGAACCGCCAGCGCTCCGGGAATGCCTCCGGATGCCCGGGTCTCAGCGTTGTTCTGGATCATGAGCAGATAGTTCCGTTGCCCGTCCGCTCCCAACATGCCGGGCGCGATATTTGCGATGCTCGCCGAGGCATCCAAGGCTCCGGTCACGGCCTGCAGCTGCTCCCGCGCGCGCGTCAGCGGTTCAGCTACTTGCGGCCAGAGACTGCCGGCATCGATGTTGCCCAGCCGTTCGGCAGAGGCCCGGACGGCGTGGGCTGCGGCCGAAACACTGGGGGAGGCGCCGCGGATGGGACCGAGGTCCGTTCCCCCGCTGCTTGGCAGCAGGCTGTCCCAATTGAGGGATTCAAACACCTTCACCAGCGGTGCGACACCCAATGTGGAGACATCGTCGGCTGAACGGGCAACTTCAGCGACGGCGCTGAAGTTCGCGCCGAGTCCGGGGACGGCCGACGCCAAGGTCCAGAGCGGATCCCCTGCAGCCGCGCGGGCCGCCGTTGTGTGGGAGCGCAGCTGTTCAACGGTGGCGCTGGCCTCCCGCTGCTTGTTGCCGGCAATGTCCTCCTTGAGCACGGGGATGAGCTGGTTCGAGGCTTCAAGTTCAGTCTTGATAATGCTAGCCCTGGAGCCGAGCCACGCCGCGGCTGCAACGGCCAGGATGACCACGACGGCGAGCGAGGCCAGGCCGATAATCAATCGACGACGGCGGATTCGGCGAGGGGTTGTGCCCTTGCGGTCCCGTGGTGCGGGGCCCGAGGCGCCGGCTTCCGGGAAGTTCTTGGTGTCGGTCATGGCCTACGGACGCCCAAGTCCGCGGTAGGTCCATCCGGCCGCGCGCCATTTTGCGGCGTCAAGCACGTTGCGGCCGTCAAGGATCCGGGGAGAACCCACCATCCCGGCAAGTTCGTAGGGGTCCAGGGCGCGGTATTGCGACCATTCGGTGAGGAGCAGCAAAGCATCTGCTTGCTGTATCGCCTCGTCGGTATCGAATTCATAATGCAACTCCGGGAATCTTTTGGCGGCGTTTGGTAGCGCCTTCGGGTCGGTAACCGTGACTACGGCTCCTTGGAGTTGGAGTTGGGCGGCAATGCTCAGCGCGGGTGAATCCCGTACATCGTCGCTCTCTGGTTTGAATGCCGCTCCCAACACGGCGATTCGTTGCCCCATCAAGGTTCCGCCGCAGAGCTCTCTTGCGAGTTCCACGACCCGTGTCCTTCGCCGCATGTTGATCGCATCAACTTCCCGGAGAAACGTCAGAGCTTGGTCCGCGCCCAGCTCGCCTGCACGGGCCATGAACGCCCGGATGTCCTTGGGCAGGCATCCTCCGCCGAACCCAATTCCTGCGTTGAGGAATTTCCGGCCGATGCGGTCATCCAGGCCGATTGCGTCGGCCAGCTGGGTGACGTCCGCGCCAGCAGCTTCGCAGACCTCAGCCATGGCGTTGATGAAGGAGATCTTGGTGGCGAGAAATGAATTGGCGGCTGTCTTGACTAGTTCCGCGGTTGCCAAGTCCGTCACCAGCCGCGGCGTGCCGGCGGACAGGGGCACGGCATAGACCTCGTCAAGAATTGCCACGGCCGGATGCTCTTCGAAGCCGCTCTCTACGCCGTAGACGAAGCGGTCGGGCTGCAGGGTGTCAGAAACTGCGTGGCCTTCACGAAGGAACTCCGGGTTCCACGCTAGATGCGCCGTTGGATCAACGTCCCGGACCAGTTCTGCGAGCCGTGCGGCCGTACCCACTGGAACCGTGGACTTTCCGACGACGACATTGCCGGGCTGGAGGTGGGGGAGAAGCGCGACGGTCGCGGCGTCAACGTAGCTCATGTCAGCACCGTTTTCGCCTTTCAGCTGCGGGGTGCCCACACAAATAAAGTGGACGGCGCTTCCCGTAGCGGCCGCCATGTCCGTAGTAAACGTCAGCCGCCCAGTTCTTTGGACGTCGCGAAGTAAGTCAGCCAGTCCAGGCTCGTAGAACGGTGCTTCCGCCTGGGACAGCTCGGAAATTTTCCGCTCATCGACGTCGATGCCCACTACCTCGTGGCCGAGTTTGGCCATGCAGGCAGCATGGACAGCACCCAGATACCCGCAACCAATGACTGAAATGCGCATGCTACTTCGTTCCTTCCCCTGAGGGGTTTTTAATGCCGGTGCTGTTTAGTACGCGCCCGTGCGGCCGAAGACAGCCCGAAGGGTCCGCAGAAGGATGATCAAATCGCCGGCTAGCGACCAATTCTCGACGTAGTAGAGGTCCAATCTGACCGCATCCTGCCACGACAGATTCGAGCGGCCGCTTACTTGCCACAACCCTGTGAGGCCTGGCTTCACGAGCAGACGGCGGCGCACGTCTTGTTCGTACGCCTCGACTTCCGATGGCAGCGGTGGCCGAGGACCCACGAGGCTCATGGATCCGGCAACAATGTTGAACAGCTGAGGAAGCTCATCCAAACTGAACTTCCGCAGCACAGCGCCGACGCGGGTGACTCTTGGATCGTTCTTCATCTTGAAGAGCACGCCCGTTCCTTCGTTGTAGGCAGCGAGACCTTCAAGTTGTTGTTCCGCATCAACGCCCATTGAGCGGAATTTGAGCATTCCGAAACGTGCGCCTTCGATTCCCACGCGCTCCTGTTTGAAGAGGACGGGGCCGGGACTGTCCAGCTTGACGGCAAGGGCCACGCACGCCATGACCGGGGACGCCACGATGATCATGGCCGTGGCGGCCAAGATGTCGAACAGACGCTTGGCCACCCCCTGGCCGCCCTCCAACGCGGGCGTTGTGACGTGAATCAGTGGCAGCCCGGCAACCTGCTGGGTATGGATGCGTGGGCCCGCGATATCGGTCAGGGCCGGAGCCATGATGAGGCCGATGTTTCGGGCGGCCAGTTCCCAGCCCAAGTGCCGCAGCGTCTGGGGATGCAGCTGGACTCCTGCGGACACGGCCACCGCGTCGGCGCTGCAGGCGTTGATGGCCGCCAATATCGATGCAGTGTCCGGGCGGTGGCCAAGAATCGGGAGGCCGGACTCCGGTTCGGCATCGAGTCCATCGTGGGCGCCTGGAGTGTAGGCAGCCACGGGCAAATAGCCGGCGCCTTTGGCGCGCTCCAGGGATGAGGCAAGGTGCGCCACGGAGCTTGGGCCTCCGACGAGCAACAACCGTGACATGCTCCGGCCCCCCTGGCGCTCGACGTTCAGGTGCTGTCTAAGGAGCCAGCGTGACAAGAGGAGGCCGCCCAGTCCGACGGGCAGCGCGATCCCAACGTATCCGCGGGCCGTGTCCATCCGGAGGACATAGGAGAATGTGGCAACCAATCCAAAGAGCCACAGCGACGCAGCGGCGACCCTCTTATACTCGTCGGGTCCAGCGCCGAGAATGCGGCTTTGCCTGCTGTTCCATCCGCCGAGCATCAGCCACCAGGCGATGGCCAGAGCGACGGAGACCCAAGTGTAGTTGAAGTCCTGGCCGGAAACAGCAGCGCCGGGTTCTACGCCAAACCGCACGACGTATGCCCCGATAATGGCCCAGGTGACCACGAAGGCATCCACGGCGCCCAGGAGGCGGGAGGTGCGCCTCCGCCAATGCGCGTCTCCGCTCAACTGAATTCCCCCAACTTGTTCAATGTACTTCGCGGACCCGCCATGCGCGGCGTCGGCTAGCTCCGTATGGTCGCCATGTTCGCCCGGTACCACTGCACCGTCTCCCGGGTGCCCTCATCGAGCCCGATCGACGCGGTCCAGCCGGCTTCGGCGAGTTTGGAAACATCAAGGAGCTTGCGCGGTGTGCCGTCCGGCTTGGAGGAATCCCACTCGATGGCTCCCTGATATCCGACAGCTTCAGCCACAATCGACGCGAGTTCCTTGATGGTGACGTCGGTTCCGGTGCCGACGTTCACTTGTGACGGTCCGTCATAGTGTTCGAGCAGGTGAAGGCAGGCCGTGGCCATGTCATCGACGTGGAGGAACTCTCGGCGCGGGGAGCCGCTGCCCCAGTTCGTCACACTCGTAGCCCCGGATCTGGCGGCTTCGTCGTAGCGGCGAATGAGGGCGGGCAGCACGTGCGAACCTTCCGGCGAGAAATTGTCCCCCGGCCCGTAGAGATTGGTAGGCATCGCGGAGATCCATGGAAGGCCGTACTGGCGGCGGGTCGCCTGGACATGCATGATGCCAGCGATCTTGGCGATGGCGTACGCGTCGTTCGTCGGTTCCAGGTGTCCGGTGAGGAGCGCGTCTTCCCGGATTGGCTGCTCGGCGAATTTCGGGTAGATGCACGATGAACCGAGGAACAAGAGCCTTTCGACGCCGTGCTCGCGCGCGGCATCGAGGACGTTGACCTGGATTCGCAGGTTGTCGCTGAGAAAGTCCACCGGATGCGTATTGTTGGCGAGGATCCCGCCGACTTTGGCTGCTGCAAGGACCACATAGCGCGGGTTGGTCTCTGCAAAAAAGGCAAAAACGTCATCGCGATTCTTCAGGTCCAGTTCCGAAGAGGACCGTCCTACGAGGTTCGTGAAGCCCTCTGCCTCTAGGTTCCGCCAGATCGCGGAGCCGACGAGTCCGCGGTGGCCGGCGACATAGAACTTTGACGAACGTTCCAGTTTGGCCGGAACGAAATTGATTTCCGCGGTCACTAGTTCTTCCAACTGTCGAGACTCACGCTGTCAATCCAGTGATTGCCGGCGTGTTTGAGGGCTTCAATGTCTGCGTCCACCATGATGCGTGCCAGCTCCGGTGTGTGAACGGAGGCCTTCCAGCCCAGTTTTTCCTGGGCCTTTGAGGCGTCTCCTACCAGGGCGTCGACTTCGGTGGGGCGCAGGTAGCGCTCGTCGAAGCGCACGTGGTTCTCCCAATTGAGGCCTGCATGCTCGAACGAGATCTGCAGGAAATCCCGGACGGTGTAGTTGCCGCCGGTTGCGAGGACAAAGTCATCGGGCTCATCGGCCTGGAGCATGCGCCACATGCCTTCCACGTATTCTGCTGCGTATCCCCAGTCACGCACGGCGTCGAGGTTTCCCATGTAGAGCAGATCCTGTTTTCCGGCCTTGATGGCCGCCACTGCGCGCGTGATCTTGCGGGTCACGAACGTCTCCCCGCGTCGGGGCGATTCATGGTTGAAGAGGATGCCGTTGACCGCGAACATGCCGTAGGCCTCACGGTAGTTCTTGGTGATCCAGTAGCTGTAGACCTTGGCTGCCCCGTAGGGGGACCGCGGGTAGAACGGGGTTTCTTCGTTCTGCGGGGGAGGGGTGGCACCGAACATTTCAGACGACGACGCCTGGTAGAACTTGGTCTCGATCCCTGACATGCGCACTGCCTCAAGGAGGCGGATCGTCCCGACCCCGGTGGTGTCCGCGGTGTGCTCCGGTTCGTCGAATGACACCCGGACATGGGACTGGGCCGCCAGGTTGTAGACCTCGTCCGGCTTGATCTGGGCCAGCAGGGTGACCAGCCGTGCACCGTCGCTCAGATCACCGTAGTGAAGGAATAGCCTGGCTTCGGGATCGTGCGAATCGACGTACAGGTGGTCTACACGTGCCGTATTGAATGTAGAGGCCCGGCGGATGAGGCCGTGCACCTCGTAGCCCTTTGACAGCAGGAGTTCGGCCAAGTAGGAGCCGTCCTGTCCTGTGATGCCGGTGATCAGCGCGCGCGTAGCCATGGAACCCCCATAAAAAAGTAAACTTGGTGTGGCAAAAAGAGTCGCCCGGCCTATCGGCCGTGCGACGATGCCAGACGTGTAATGAAGTCATCATAGTCGCCCACGGCGGCTGTTTCGGACAATATTTCATTTCTGAATCGGAGACCGTTGGTGCCGAGGGACGCGGCACCTTCCCGATCGCGGCCAAGCTCTTCCGCAGCTTCAAGGAGCGCTTCCGGAGCGGCGGCATCGATCCTGATGCCGCCGCGGGACGCGCTAATTTCCATGGCGGTGACGCTTCCGCCATCCGTGGCCGCAATCACAGGAACTCCGGCGTTGAAATACGAGGTTAGTTTGCTCGGGACCGCCATGTCCTTGACGCCGGGCAGTTCATTAACCAGAAGGACGTCAGCGGTGGCCAAGGCTAGCTGAAACTCCTCGGCCGGTAGCGGCGCGACGAATTGGATGTGGGTGATCCCTTCGGCGCTCTCTTGAAGCCTCTTGCGTTGGTTTCCGTCACCCATGAGGACGAATTTCACTTTGCTGTTTCGCTCCTGCGCCAAGCGGGCGGCTTCGACGACGTTTTCCAGCCCCTGCTTCTTGCCCATATTTCCGGCGTGGAGGACCACCACATCGTCCGCAGCCCATCCGAGCCGGGCACGGATCTGTTCGTTCCCGGACGCCCGAGACGGGGGGAGATGCGTCCAGTTGCGAATGACCTTTGTAGCTTCGGGCGGTACTCCCAGGGAGTTGACGATGTACTCGCGGAAACGGTCATGGATCACCACGACACCATCCGTGGAGCGCAAGATCAAGGATTCAACCTTGCCTATGAGTCCTCCAAGCTTCTTGCCTCCTGTCCCCGTCTCGACCACGCCGAGACTGTAGAGGTCCTGGACCCACAGTCCAACCGCTGGCCGGCGTGGGCTGAGGCGTACACGGAGAAGGGCGAGGGCGGATGCGAACAGTGCCGGGCTGACCATCAAAACCACGTCAGGCCTACCCCAGTGCGCAAAGACCAGGCGCAAACCGAAGCTGAGTTCCATGTGCATCCGGTGAACTGCGGTTGGGGCGGTAGGTATGAAGTGCCTGCGCCGCTTGACGCTCACTCCGCCCATCAACTCATCGTGAGACCAGCCGCTGTACCCTTCCTTCAGCTGCCATTCGGGGTAATGGGGGTAGCCCGTGATCACCCGGACGGTGTGGCCCGCAGCGACGAGCCCTTCGGCCAGGCTGGCCGTGTACGGCGCGTTGCCAGTGGGTTCAGGGGCGTAGTTCAGGCCGAGCACTGTGATGCGCAGTTTTGGTTGGTTCACAGGTGCAACAATAGTGCGAAACGTCTATATCAGACCAAGTCATAGACACACAGGGGAGCAAACGAGCGCCGATGGAATCAACATGAACATGTCACCGAGGGTTATTGATCTGTCCCGCGCGCCAGGGGAGCGGGCAGCCTGGGATCGGCCGAAGGCAGTGGTCTATCTCTGGGCAGCGGTTGAACTGATTTTCGTTACCAATCCGTGGCAGGTGAATTCCGGTCTTAGAGCCGCGGTTCTTCGCCTATTCGGCGCGCACATTGGAAAAGGCGTCATCATGAGACCAAGGACGAGAGTCAAGTTTCCATGGAAGTTAAAGATCGGAGACCGTTCTTGGATCGGAGAAGGCGTGTGGATTCATAACCAGGATGAAGTAGTTATTGGTCATGACACTGTCATTTCGCAGGAAACCATGATCACGACTGGGAGCCACGCACATAGGCGCGATATGGCGTTAATCACAAAGCCAGTGAGAATCGGGGATGGTGTCTGGATAACTGCCAGATGTCTTGTGACTGGGGGTGTTTCTATTGGCGACTCAGCACTAATCAAGCCCATGACCCTCGTGTCGGGCGATGTTGGACCCAATTTGATCGTGGGGTCTGGCCCTTCCAAGATTGAGGGCCCCCGATTCACTAGCAGCTAGTAAATTGGAAACAAGCAGCGAAAAAAGTAAAAGCCAGCATAATTTACTAAGGACTGTCAGTATGAAATCCACTAAATTGCCAGTTTCTGTCCTCGTTCAGACTAAAAACGAGGAGGCTGGGATTGGTCATTGTCTTGAAAATCTGGCCGCTTTTGATGAAGTCATTGTCGTGGACTCGAATAGTACGGACCGAACCAAGGATATTTGTTCAGCTCTTGGCGTTCCTGTAGTTAATTTCACTTGGAACAAAAGATATCCAAAGAAGAAGCAGTGGCAATTGGATAATGTTCCCACGCGGAATCAATGGGTCCTGTTCCTAGATGCCGACGAGTCGCCCACTGTCGAACTTTTGGAATCAATCAGGTCTTTGGTTTGTTCGCAGCAAGCCGTCGCGATTGCTGCATGTGACGTGGAGTTAGATTATGTTTTCGCAGGGCGTGTATTGAAATACGGACACCGTGTTGTGAAACGGGTCCTCTTGAATCGTGAGTTCGTCCGCTATGCAGAAATTGATGACTTGAATGCCCCCGGAATGGGAGAACTCGAGGGGCACTATCAACCAGAGGCTTCTGGCCGTGTGCTGAAAATTGCTGGGAGACTCGTCCACGAAGATAAGGACCCTGTTCGGACATGGTTCGACAGGCACAACCGATACTCAGATTGGGAAGCTTACCTGCGGACTAATCCGCACACAATGGAAGCGACAAGGAGTAGGCGGAGTCTCCAAGGCCGAATCTTCGATGCTGTTCCCCTCAAGCCGCTGGCGTTCTTTCTTTACTCTTACGTCTTGCGAGGGGGACTCTGCGATGGCCGCGCGGGTCTCGACTACGCCATTGCTTTGTCGACATACTACTGGCAGATTGGGCTCAAAGTTCGCGAGCTCAGAGCATCGATCCGAAAGGGGCAAGTTAGTGAGCGACTCTAATGGTCCGAAATTTGTTCTTTTCCTGGCTGTATTACCCGCCTACAGGCTAGAGTGCGTTCGGCTGGTCAGAGAGCAGCTGGGTGAATCGGTCAAATTACTTGTGAGTGCTGCGCATTTGGACTCGTCTGTGAAGACAGGGATACCAGCGAGCTATTTTCAGCGAGTAAGCATGCTCAGGTTAGTCCGGAACCGTGCATTCATTCAAGTGACATCCAGTCCCGTGGTCCTGACGGCGGACGCAGTTATTGTGGACCTTAACCCGCGAAGTCTTACTGCTTGGTGGATCTTGCTCGTGCGACGAACGTTGGGGAGGAGGACGCTGGTGTGGGGGCATATCCATCCGCAGGCAGGTGCCGGTGCGCGGAGTGCAAGGCTCCGAATAGCCATGAGGAAGCTTGCGCAAGGAACCATTTCGTACACTTATAACGACATGCAGAAAGCGCGAACAGATCTGCCGGGACGTCCGGTTTGGGTGGCACCGAATGCCCTCTACCGAAGCGCCGACATGGTCCCAGGGCTGGATAGTCTGAAGACAGAAAGGACCGATTTACTCTACGTCGGTCGATTTGTGAACGCCAAGAAGGTTGAGTTGTTGGTGGAAGGGTTCGCAATTGCGGCGGAGTCGAATGAGAATATTCGGCTTCGGCTAGTTGGGAGCGGGCACGCGGAGGAGTCTATCCAGGCCCTCGTGAGCCGTCTAGGAATCTGCGGCAAAGTCACCTTCGACGGTTGGGTCGAGGGTGCCGACAGACTCCGTTCAGTGTATGCGAACGCGTTCTGCAGCGTGTCCCCAGGATTCGCGGGCTTGGGGTTGACGCAGAGTCTCGGGTTTGGAGTGCCAATGATTGTGGCCGATGAAGAACCACACTCGCCAGAGATTGAGCTTGCAGACTCGGGCGGGGTGACGTGGTTCTCCTCCAACTCGCCACACGGACTTGCAAGCGCAATAGCCGAATCTTGGGCCCGACGCCACCAAGTTCCAGATATTCATTTATCGGAATTTATTAGAAACAGATATTCGGCTGAGTCGATGGCCAATGGAATAATCGATGCGCTTCTGAATCGGAAGCACGACGGGAATGATACTGAGGTCTGATGAGAGTTAGCAACGCCGCCAAAAGTACTGGGCTCCCTCGTTCATTGGTCAAAATTGCTCGAATAGTCTCAAGGAGACTTGCGGTCCACGAAAACGTCACAATTGGGCAAGAGCTCAGGGCGGGGCGAGGATCGGTGATTAGCTCCCCCCACGGTCTCGTAATTGGCAACTGCGTCTCAGTGGGTCCCCGATCCATTATCCAAGTGGATGGAGAAATCTGTGATTACGCGCTCATTGGCATGGGCGTCCAAATAGTCGGACGAGATGATCATGCAATCGATGAAATAGGCGTTCCTATGTGTGAAGCGACGCGTACCTCGGAGCGGGTGGGGACGCAACGAGACGTCGTGACGATTGGTCGGGACGTCTGGATAGGGGGCGGGAGTGTAGTCCTAAGCGGTTTGTCGATTGGAGAAGGAGCCATCGTTGCCGCGGGTGCCGTGGTCACCAAGGACGTACCCGCTTTCTCCATAGTTGGGGGAAATCCTGCACAGATTCTCGGGCAGAGATTCGCCAACGATGAAGAGCGCACGTCACATTCACGCGCCCTGGACTACCGCCAGAGGCGGAGTGGGTTCTAGTGAACCGTTGGTTCTCACATGGTTGGATGTAGGGCATCATCGTCCGATGGCTGCATCAGGACTGCGGGACCGCCGCCGGTTCTATTGACTCCTTGGCCTATCGAACTGGTGTTCATGGAAAGTTGTGGTCATGCTAGCGGCTTATGGGGCCTCCGCAGATGACACGGCTTGGAGTTTGCCGGTCGGGTCGTCGGCGGCGAAGACCTCAGCCAGGCGGTGGGCCGCCTTCTCGGAGAGCGCGCCGCCAGCCCGCAGGAGCAACATCCGGTGCGCCCAGGCCTTGTCGACGCCGCGGCCGCGGCGGCCCTTGACCTGCTGGGAGAGGTTCTGCCGGGCCTCTGTCACAGCCTGATTGGCCAGGGAGACCAGATGAAAATGATCGACCGCGACAGCGGTGCGCGGCAGCCACATCCTCAGGGCTTTCCGGAATGCGGCCGAGGGGTCGATTGCGACGACCTGCACGCCCAGCCGCCAGTCCAGCGGCCGGGCGAAGAGCCAGTCGCCGACGCCCCTGTGGTCCCGGCCATCGACCACGCCCAGGACCTGTCCGGTGTCCAGGTCAACGATGGTCGTCATCCACGGCTCGTGCCGGATCCACGAGCTGGAGCCGGGGTCGCGGAAGAACCGCACGGACCGGAACCGGTGCTCGTCGATGCCCAGCATCCGCGGACTGAGCTCATCCACGTTCGGCAGGGTGAGGAGACAGGCTTCGGTCAGCGCGGCCCGGACCGTCCACCACGAGACCCCGAACGCGGCCGCCGTCTCCGAGACGGCACGGCCGGACCGGATGACCGCGTCAACGACCTGGTCCCGGAGCCAGCCGGTGGACCGCGCACGGCGGGGGACCTGGGTGGTGGATTCGAAGAACGAGAGCCGCGGGCAGGCAGGTTCCTCGCAGTACCAGCGGTACTTGGACCAGAGGACCTCCACGGCCCCGGCCACGGGAATGTCGCGGATCCGCTGGAAGCGGCGTTCCTTCCGCCGCGTCGCAACGACACCGCAGCTCGGGCACCCCGGTGGCTGGTCCGTTTCCACAACGACCCGGCGCCTGCCGTCGTCCAGAACGGTCGCGGAGATGACGCGGTAGTCAGGCAGATTGAAGATGCTGGTGGCAGCGTCGCACGCCACAACGATAGGCTCAGTCAAGGCTCGTGGTCCTGTCCCTGGTTGAATGCTTAGACACACTCATCCCAGCAGGGCCACGGGCCCCTTTTATAGCTACGACACGGAATCAATTCCCCACGAACCACGAAGAGCCTGTTTCCCGGTCGCGGGGTGCGGGAGAGCGTGTTCGCGCAGCCGGACTGGGTCCAGGTGCACCGTGAGCTGGCCAGGGTCGGGGTGACGTTGAAGCTGCTGCACCAGGAGTATCTCGACGGGTGCAGTCGGACCGGGCAGGCGGCGATGAGTTATGACCGGTTCTGCAGGCTTTACGGCGATTACGCCAACGTCACTGGCGCGTCGTCCCGGGTCGGCCATAAGGCCGGCCGCAGCGTCGAGGTCGACTGGTCCGGGCCGACGATGCAGCTCGTTGACCCGGCAACGGGAGAGGTCTCGAAGGTGTATTTGTTCGTCGCGTGCCTGCCGTTCAGCAGGTATGCGTTCGTGGAGGCGACGTTGGATATGCGGCAGGAGTCGTGGCTGCGCGCGCATGCGGGTATGTTCGCATTCTTCGGCGGCACGGTCCCCCGGCTCGTCCCCGACAACCTCAAGACCGGGGTGATCTCTCACCCGCGCGAGGGCGAAGTCGTCCTCAATGACGCCTATCGCGAGATGGCGGCGCATTATTCGGCGGCGGTACTCCCGGGCCGGGTGCGGCACCCGAGAGACAAAGCCAGTGTCGAAAACACTGTCTCCCACGTCGCCACCTGGGTGATTGCGGGTCTGAGACAGGAGCAGTTCACGTCCCTGGTGCAGCTGCGGGCCCGGATTCGGGAGCAGATCGACGCCTACAACCGACAGCCGTTCCAGAAGCGGGAGGGCTCCCGGCTGAGCGTGTTCACGGCCGAGGAGAAGCCGCTGCTGCAACCGTTGCCGGCGGCGACGTTCGAGATCAGCACCTGGACCTATGGGCGCAAAGTAGGCCGGAACGGACACGTGGTCTGGGCAAAAAACTTCTACTCCGTCCCGTTCACCCACATCGGCGCGCAAGTTGATCTTCGCGTCACGGACACCATGGTCGAGATCTATCGGGGTGATGAGCGCCTGACCAGCCACCTGCTGCTGCCCGTGACGACGACGAATCAGTATCGGACGAACGAAGCCGACCTTCCCGAGGGGCACAGCTGGCAAGCCTGGGACCGGGCCCGGATCGACGCCTGGGCGTTACGGATGGGACCGGCGACCGGGACCGTGATCGAGAAGATCTTCGAGTCTGTCCGCATCGAGGAGGCCGGCTACGACCCGGCCCTGGCGGTCCTGCGCCTGTCTCGCAGGTTCTCACCAGCCCGGGTGGAAGCCGCATGCCAGCTCGCGCTGCGCGGGCCGATACGATCGCCCCGTTACGCCCACCTGAGGCCGATCCTGGACACCGGGCAGGATAAGACCGGGCACGTCGAGGACCCTGATGACGAAGATGGCGGATACGTGCGCGGCAGCTCCTACTACGCAGGAGGGACCCGATGAGCCGTCTGGACACGGAAACCAAACGCAAGCTGCGGGAGATGAACGCGGGCGAGCTGCTGGAGGCCATCGATACCCAAGACGAGACGCTGAGCATCAGCCTGCCGTTCGAAGACCGTATCCGGCTGGTCGTCGACGACGCCTACGCGTCGTTCACCCATGCCAAAGTCACCGGCCTGATCCGGCGGGCGGGGCTGCGCTACCCGAACGCTGACCTGCGCCGCATCGACCTCCTTGACGAGCGAGGTCTTGACCGGCCGCTGTTGAGCCAGCTCGGCACTTGCTCGTTCGTGGCCCGGCAGCAGAAGGTTGTCTTCCAAGGGTTCACCGGGTCGGGGAAGTCCTACCTGGGATGCGCGATTGCTAAACGCGCATGCGAACACCGCATCCGCGCGCATTACGTCCGCATGCCCGACCTCGAGGAAGCCTGGGTCGCCGCCCAGGACACCCTTGGCGGATCCGGCAAGTTCCTGCGCAAATATGCGGCGTTTACCCTGCTGGTCATTGATGAGGGGCTGCTGGATCGACCCACGGAATCGATGCGCACCATGCTGCTGGAACTGATGGAACGCCGCTACGGGGAGACGTCAACAGTGTTCTGCACCCAGTACTCCCAGAAGGACTGGCACCAGCGGCTCGGCTCCGGCGTTCACGCCGACGCGATCATGGACCGGATCATCCACAACACGATCTGGGTCGAGACAGGCAGCTACAACATGCGCGAGCACACGGCACTCGTAACCGCCTAGCAACCGTCACGGAGGGCGTCAGCGGCGCCAGGCCACGCAACCGCTGGCGCTCTCTCGCACGAAGCCCGGCGCTGAACCACACGAACATGTGGCGCTCAAAGCTTCAAATACTCAAGCAGGGCCACGGGCCCCTTTTTTGGCTCTTCACGGTTCATGGGGAATGGGTTCCCGGATGAGTGTCATGCCGCCGTCCGGACGGCACTTCTCATGAGAATAACCGATTTGTAATTGCCAGGGTTCCGGTAGCCGCGCGCGGTGCGTTTGATGTGTTTGATGCCGGTGTTGTTGGCCTCGACTTTTCCCGTGGTGGCGCCGGTGACGATGAGGACTCCAATCTCCTTCCACCATCGGCACACGGTCCGGTAGAGCTTGTTCGTCTCCGGCCGTGCGGCGGCCTCAACAAGGACTTTGAGGTCCTCCTTCGCGGTGGCGGCGTCGGAGAGGGAGCTCGTGCGCAGCAGTATCCGCAACTGCTCCTTGACCTTCCACACCGATTCAAGCTTGCCGGTCGGGTCGTCGGTGGCGAAGACTTCCGCCAGGCGGTGTGCCGCGTTCCCGGTGAGAGTGTCGCCGGCTCGCAGGAGCAGCATTCGATGGGCCCAAGCCTTGTCCACGCCGCGGCCGCGGCGGCCCTTGACCTGCTGGGACAGGTTTTGCCTGGCCTCGGTCATGGCCTGGTTGCCAAGGGAGACGAGGTGGAAATGATCAACCGCGACGGCGGTGCGTGGAAGCCACATCCTCAACGCCTTCCGGAACGCCGCCGACGGGTCGATCGCCACGACCTGCACGCCCAGACGCCAGGCCAGGGGGCGAGCGAAGAGCCAGTCTCCGACGCCCTTGTGGTCCCGGCCATCGACGACGCCCAGGACCTGTCCGGTGTCCAGGTCAACGATGGTTGTCATCCACGGCTCGTGCCGGATCCACGAGCTGGAGCCGGAGTCGCGGAAGAACCGCACGGACCGGAACCGGTGTTCATCGATGCCCAGCATCCGCGGACTGAGCTGATCCACATCGGGCAGGGTGAGCAGGCAGGCCTCGTTCAACGAGGCTCGGACCGTCCACCACGAGACTCCGAACGCGGCCGCCGTCTCCGAGACGGCACGGCCGGACCGGATGACCGCGTCAACGACCTGGTCCCGGAGCCGGCCGGTGGACCGCGCACGGCGGGGGACCTGGGTGGTGGATTCGAAGAACGAGAGCCGCGGGCAGGCAGGTTCCTCGCAGTACCAGCGGCACTTGGACCAGAGGACCTCCACGGCCCCGGCCACGGGAATGTCGCGGATCCGCTGGAGACGCCGCTCTTTCCGCCGCGATGCCACGACACCGCAGGTGGGGCAGCCCGGGGGCTGGTCGGTTTCGACAATGATCCGGCGCCGGCCATCAGCCAGCAGACTGGCGGAGATGACGCGGTAGTCGGGCAGGTTGAAGATGCTGGTGGCAGCGTCAGGCGCCACCCCGGTAGGCTCGTTCAAGGCTCGTGGTCCTGTCCCTGGTTGAATGCTTAGACACACTCATCCCAGCAGGGCCACGGGCCCCTTTTTTAGCTACGACACGGAATCATTTCCCCACCAACCACGAAGAGCCCCTTTTTTAGCTACGACACGGAATCATTTCCCCACCAACCACGAAGAGCCCTCATACCGGATCCACGACGTTTAGCCAGGGTCACGGAAGTACCGCACGGACCGGAACCGGTGTTCATCGATGCCCAGCATCCGCGGACTGAGCTCATCCACGTCCGGCAGAGTGAGGACGCAGGCTTCTGTCAGCGCGGCACGGACCAACCACCAGGACACCGCGAACGCGGCAGCGGTCTCGGACACGGCCCGTCCGGACCGGACGACAGCATCAACGACGTGGTCGCGAAGCCGGGTTGTGGACCGGGCACGGCGCGGGACCTGGGAGGTGGATTCAAAGAACGAGAGCCGGTGACACTCGGGTTCCTCGCAGTGCCAGCGGTACTTAGACCAGAGCACCTCCACGGCGCCGGCCACGGGAATGTCGCGGATCCGCTGGAAGCGCCGTTCCTTCCGCCGCGTCGCCACCACACCGCAGATGGGGCAGCCCGGAGGCTGATCGGTTTCAACGATGATCTGGCGCCGGCCATCAGTAAGCACGGTGGCCGAAATGACGCTGTAGTCGGGCAGGTTGAAGATGCTGGTGGCAGCGTCGGCGGCCGCCCCGGTAGGCTCAGTCAAGGCTCGTGGTCCTGTTCCTGGTTGAATGCCAGACACACTCATCCCAGCAGGGCCACGGGCCCCTTTTTTAGCTACGACACGGAATCAATTCCCCACCAACCTTGAAGAGCCGGTGATCGCGTCGTTCCCGACCTGCCCCATCCCGGAAGTCGCCCGCCTCGGCCGGACACTCAAACAATGGAAAGCCGCGATCCTGGCCTACTTCGACACCAGCGGCGCCTCCAACGGACCCACCGAAGCGATCAACGGCGTCATCGAAACCACCCGCAGAATCGCCCGCGGCTTCCGCAACTTCACCAACTACCGGCTCAGATGTCTACTCGCAGCCGGCGGCCACCGACCCTACCGGGCGAAACAACCAACCATGCCTAAATGCGAAGGGCCCTAAATCCTAAGGCCGAGAGGGGTAGTCCGGTGGGAATGACAATGCTGAGAATTTTAGGATTCAGCTTGGGAACAGTTATCGCCTCAAAATTTGAGTCACGCGCATGACGCCCGGGACGAGTTGAAATATTATTACGCCGCTTGCCGTTGCTAATAACGGACCGGACGCGCCGAGGAATGGAGTGGCCCACCAGCCCACTCCAATAGTCCAAAAACTCAACAATACGATACAGACAGCTTGGAACCAAAGCCCCGATGTGTCAGTCAAGAACATTCCGGGAACCTGTTGCAGACCCTGGACGAATAACAGTGCCGAGGCTGCAATTAACACATTGGATTCGAGTTCTATCTTCCCGTGAGAGACAATACTTCCAATCCACGAGCCAAAGCCGCTAAGAAATAACGCGAACGCGGCGCCCAGCAAACCAAGAACAATCGCACTATGTACGACGGTTCTAGACTGGGATTTGCCGTCGCTGCGTCCCCGGGAGAATACGGGCCACAGGCTCGTTGCAGCGACCGATATAAAAGACCAGAGCGGTAAATAAAACTGCATGGTAAGGCTATATTCAGAAAGTTCCAAGGGGCTAGATCTTAGGGAAAGCAATATTCGATGGGTCTGAAAGGCAAGAGGTATGCCAATCATAATTAAGATCATAGGGGTGGCCTGACGAAAAAGGCCACTTACTACTACCGACTTATAGTCATCCACGATGCGCGGATTGGGGCTCAGCATTCTCCGCGCCGAGATATAGGCTGTTGCCGCACCCACGAAACTCGCTGCGGCAGGGCAGACGGCGAGAAAAATAGGGTTCACTGGTGTGAGGGACATCAGCCAAGTGAACGACAGCGCGCTCAAACTTGTGACGATGGCGATTGCCACTCCGATGTGATTCTTGCCGAGTCCGACTAGAACTCTTTGGCCGAGCCCGAGGGGAATCGATAGGCCGAAAATTGCGATCACGAGAGATGTCACTAAATTAATATCTTTTACCGACGTGTCTGCGAGACCTAATAAGTCTCCCCATGAGAAAAATATTGTACCAGTGGGCGATAGTAGAAGCACCACAACCATTGGAATCAGTAGTTTCTTCGTCGCGGTGCGCAGCACCGCCTTTCGTCGACGCGCGTCGGTGGTACCGGAAATTTCGTTAATTACCGCTGCCCCTAACCCCAAATCTGCAAATGGGACGAGCTGGGCAATTGTGGAAATCAACGCGATAATGCCGAATAGTAATCCACCGGCTGATTGAACAACAATAGAAGTCGTCAATAGGGCTGTCGCGGCCGTAATTGGGAACACTATTATCCTTGTTAGCAAGCTCTTCCCCATGGGGCCCGCTATCGACATTGATGTCTCACTCTCAAAATCTCACTCGGCATTACTTACTGAAATCCTAGGTCGCGAATTATCGATTCCGGCTTCGCTATTTCTTATCCACTCAACTCGCAAGTGCCATCCTGTTGGGCTCTGGGTACCGAAAAGGATGCGGTGGCTGTCGACCAGGGCGCGCGCAAACTGACTTCACGCGACTATTGCAATAGAGGAAGCCCAATCCCCGAACTTTTTCGAATATAGCCGTTGCGGAACGTTCATGTACCGCGAGAAAACCAGTAAAAGCCTACTACCCGCGCATCGAGGTGATTCTATCGACACCTCGATCTGAGCCGCCACTCCGATACAGGAACCCTCCTACACATGTCAATCCGTTCTATATTGGCTTCGGGCGTGGGGCTAAGGGCGCCTAGGTATTCGCGTATCCGGGCAGTCAGGTCGCTTGGTTGCTGACGATATCCTCGTCTGGTGCTCCATGGGCAACCGTGTACGGTCGTCCATTCAACGTAGCAGGCGATCCATATGGCCATCGACGGATCAGCGCGTAGATCATCCGGTCAGATATTAGTGTCAGTCGCCTTATCATTGGGTAAAACTTTCCAGCATGGCGGCCGCGAATCCGTTCCCCTTCGTCGGCGCCGTTCTCCCCTTTCGTGACGGTGATGTTCGAGTCGTGCATGCGGAAAGCAGCTACCTCCCGCCGCACGTAGGAAAAGGAACCGCAGTCCAGAAGACGTGAGAACAAGTCTTGATCCATTGCTGACCTGAAGGATTCGTCAATGCCGCCTGCGGAAATCACGAACGATCTCCGCAGCAGGCTCCCTTGTTGTGGGACCAAATTCTTGCCGTATTGCAAGTACCACGCGGCGAATCGCCCAGGCCTTTGTAGCCACAGGGAACCTCCGTCGGCGTCTATGTAGCGAACTGCGCCGTACACCATAGCTATGTTGGGACTAGCAGCCAAGGCCGCGCTTGTTGCTGCTAGCGAGCCCGGGGCCAGGAGATCGTCGTCTCCGAGCCAGGTGACAAATTCGGCTCCGCCGGCGTCTTTCCATCCTTCATTAATTGCGACAGAGAGCCCCTTTTGGTCGCACTCGACTAACTCAACCCCGAGGGCCGAGCAGAGAGATCCGAGCGATGCATGAGACGGCGCTACGACGCGCACTCTAACGTTGACGCCCTCTTGGCTGAGTATGGACCGAATGCTAGCGCGCAGCCAGCCTTTCCGGGTACCAAGTGTGGGAACTACTACGAGAATTAACGGGGGCAACCAATACTCCAAGTTTGATAGGGTCATTTGCGATAGTATAAAAAGTCTGCAATCTAAGTCATATATTTCCTCGCTCTATCGCTCCGCTTCTCTACGTTAGAAAGAGGCAGTGACTCTAGGTTCGACACCAGACTGCGCTTGGGGAAGCGAATAATTCTCTCTTGCCCATCGGAAAGCATTCAGACAGAGGTCTCCGGCGGTTAGTCGGGCGCGGCTCTCGATTTTCGCTCCTCCAAGCGTCAACTGAGCGGGGGCAGCTTGCCCAAAAGATCGAAATGTTCCATAACCGCTCTGAATTGCAGATCATTCTGACCGGCCTGAACGTTTTCGTGGTGCAATGCCGTCTTTTGGGATGAGCGGACAACCGGAAAGTTTCCGGACGCCCAGCCGATTTTAGCTACGGGTGTCCCTTTAAGAAGCGTCATCGCCTTAAACCAAATGTCATCCGTCGTCGGGCAAAGCTTCATCGCCAACTTTTCGTCGACCGCTATGGCCGGCAGTGCTCCAGGCGGGTACAGTACACCGCCCATGCCCGTCAGGAAGACAAGTGTGGACGGCGTATCAGGACGAGCCCGGGACCATCGGATGTAAGGCGCGACTTCCGTGCCTTCCCTGCGTATCGATGCGCCCCGGTGTCCCAGAACGTAGTCGGGCCTTTCGTGGTGTGCGTTTACAAGTTTTTTGAACCAAGTGCGGGGATAAATGACGTCGTCGTCGGCCGTCACAATGACCTTGTCGGCATAATTATCGAGCAGAGGTATCAATTTCTTAAAGCTTCGTATGTTGCCGTCATGGAAAATGATCTTCAGTCCGCGACGAACAAAGGCTGAGACGCTTGGCGGGACTCGGTCGTCAGGGAATTCTTCCTTTGACAGGACCAGCACAATTTGCTCTGGTCGAACTTTTTGCCGATATATTGACTCTAAAGTTATCCAAAGGGTCTCGATCCGTCCCGGGTACGACGTCAAACTCACAATGACTCCGGGTTCCATTCGGCCTGGGCGAAATAAACCAGCCGGTAAACGGACTGTGAGATTCGCCACTAGCAGGCGTCCCGCACGGCCAACTCTTGCCAGAGATCGTTTGACAGATGTTGATAGGCCTCTCAACCGCACTTCTGATTTGATCATCTTAAAAACCTATCTGCGGGGTTCGCAAGCCAAAACGCTGTAATTGCAAGTAGCGATGATCGTGGCCGACGATTAGAACTCCGGCGGCACACATGGAGGTTAATACTTGCGACACAAGAGGGTGGGCAGGGCCGAGATACTGACCAGTTGGCGGTCGCGATTAGCTCGCACTTTTAACTCGGGCATCTACTCATGATCCAATTTGGGCTCAAGAAAGCGCCGGGCTGGTTGTGGAGCTGAGGCCAAAATCGCGCGATCGAATTCGTCAAAGTCATTACTGGAGTAAGGACGGTCTTCTGGCGCATGCAGGCTCCCAGAGGAGACCTTTCTGCCAGGCTTGGTTGTAGCGGCGTCGACGTGGCTGTAGTAACCATATGAATATGCATCAGGTCCCCTAGCGGGAAGCCGGTTCAGCACGATTCCCAGAATGTTCGAGCCGACCAATTCCAAAGCACCAATAGATTTCTTGAGATCCTGTTGACGAAGTTTTTGGGATCCGACTATCACTACGACGCCTCCAACATGCTGTGATAAGACGGCCGCGTCTGTGACAGGCAGCAACGGTGGGGCATCAACCACGACGGTGTCGAAAGCTTGCTCGAGACGAAGGATTAGGTCTTTCATTTCGGCAGAGCCAAGAAGCTCGCTCGGGTTTGGCGGTATCTGACCGGAAGTCAGAACATAGAGGTTGTCGTCGCCCCATGGCTGAAGCAAGTCGTTGATATCGGCTCGCCCGACCAGTGCCGTCGTGAGTCCAGCGCTGCGGTCCAGACCCAGATACTCGCTAATCATCGGTCGTCTTAGGTCGGCATCAATCAGACAAACGGATTGGCCGGCCTGGGCGAGGGCGATGGCCAAGTTTGTTGCGGTCGTGCTCTTGCCCTCGCCAGGGAGCGACGAAGTAACCAGCACGGTCTTGGCCTTGTCTGAAACGTTGGCAAACTGCAGATTGGTTCGCAACTGACGGAACGACTCCGCTCGGGGACTTTGCGGGCCCGCCTGGGTCAGTAGGGGCTTCTTAGCGGCATCTTGGTCATAAGAAATGCCGCCCAACAGCGGGGCGGTTGTCACATCTCGGAGATCGGCCTCACCTCGTATTCGCGTGTCGAGTGTTGTTCTCAACACGGAGGCGAGAACCCCGATGGCAAGTCCGATAAGGAGTCCTAGAATTAGGTTCAGGCGGGTGTTCGGGCTAGATGGTGAAGCCGGCGCCGTCGCTGGGTTTATGACCGAGAGACTTACTGGCGACGAATCACCAACTTTTGGTTTTTCGAGTCTGTCAACCCCGCTAATGAGACTACTTGCGACCGCCTGAGCGATTGCCGCCGCCTGCACGGGGGATTCATCCACAACGGAAATGTTAATGAGAACCGTATTTAGGTCCGTACTTGCCTTCACGCGATCGGACAGCTGCTCTGCAGTCAATGAGAGCCCCAAAGTGTCTATTGCCGGCTGAAGCACCATGGGGGAGTTGACCGTCTTGACGTAAGACTGAACCCGCGCTTGACCGAACGTGTTGCCCTGCTGGAGCTCCTGGATGGACCCGGAACCCTGTATAGCGACAAACAGCTGAGTCTCAGCGGTGTATGTAGGCTTGGCGAGCACGGACACCATTCCTCCGGCGAGGAGGCCTGCCAGCGTCGCTGCAACGATCAAGATCCAGTTTCGTCGCAGAATGCGCAGATAGTCGCGTAAGTCCAAACCGGTTTCCCCCTGTGTCGATTACCGGGAAGACCTAGCGGCCCATTCCCCTGAACGGCGGTATCGCACGCTCTCGCCAATTGTACCTGTGGAATTTCGAGTTCGCCTTCGATGGTCACATGTGTGCCGGGCTCGAGCTCGAAGTCACATAGCGGTTTCGACTGGGCTATAGGTCATGTCGGGTGCATGCCGCGGGCTCTGTGTCGACGGGTGTTCTGAAGGGTCTGTGCGGTGGCGGTATGTTGTTGCCTGCTCCGTTGCGGTTCCCGGGTGCCGCAATGACGCTTCCGACCTCGGCGGATGCCCGGGGTGAGGTGTACTACTGCTGTGAGAGACAGTTTGAAAGGATTGTGCCCTTTTCCTCCCGTCCCAGTTGTTCCGATGAGTTCAAAACCGACGCTGTGAATCTTGTCATTGCCTCTGGCCGTTCGCCCGCCTCAGTTGCCCCCGAGCTGGGGATCTCCGTTGCGGCGCTGAAGCGGTGCGTGCAGCTGCATCGGGAAGTGGAGGCCGGGGCCGGCGGCAGGCCTGATGATCCGTTGGATCCCTCGAATTACAAGGCGTTGGAGGCACGGCTGCGGGAGCTGGAAAGGGAGAATGATTTCCTGAAAGAAGTTCCGGCGCTCTTCGCCCAAGAACAACGGTAGAGGACCTCTACCGCCTTGTTCAGGAGAAGAACGCCGGATTCCCTGTCACCTCGATGTGCGCCCGGCTGGGCATTCCGCGGGTCTCGTACTACCGGTGGCGGGACCAGGAAGAATCACCGACGGCTGCCCGCGGCATGGCCAGACCCACGTCCCTCGCCGAAGTCCCGAGAGTCTTCGGATAGGGCCCGCTCCGGGCGTTAGGCAGGAACCGCCCGACCGGATCACCCTTGTCATAACCCAGGTACCCGGACAGCTCGGCCTGCAGCCCGCGTTCCAGCGAGGCCTTGATCAGCTGCTGGATGAAGCCGTCTCTGCCATCGAGTTCCAACTGCCCGAATCGATCTGCGCCAGTTCATCAAAGGCGCCGGAGGCCTTCAAAGCATCCATGCTCCCGGCCGCAACCGCCCTGCGGCCCAGCTCCTCAGGGAGCAGTTCACGGGGTTCATTCATAGCCACAATGATTCTCCGATTAATCAATGACTACAGCCCTCCTGCACAAAGTATCTGACACCCCCTCCCGTTCGGAAAGTGCACATGTTCGACTGGATCAACGACAAACAGGACTGGCAGCTGGCCCTGGACCAGCACGGGCCCGACCGGACCGACACATGGGTCGTCAACGCCTTACCGCGTATCTACATCCTCGAACACCAAAAACGTCTGGGTGTCCAGCACCCCCGGCATGGACTGAAGCTGGTCGAAGATCACCCGGCGCAGGTCGATGTTGTCCACGGCGCGCACCAGCAGGATGACGTCGAAGTCCCCGCCCACCAGGGCGATGTGGTGCACCTCGGGGATGGTCCGCAGCAGTTCGCGCAGTTCCCGCCAGGAATGCTGCCGGACTTTCAGCGTCACATACGCCGAGGACTTAAGGCCCGCCTTAATGGGGTCCACGAGTGCCGTGAACTTGGTCAAGACGCCCTCGCCCGTCAGCCGGGCGATCCTTGTGTAGGCGTGGGCGCGCGAAATGTGGACGTTCTCTGCCACCTGCGTCACGGACATCCGGCCGTCCCTGGTCAGCTCGGCAATGATGTTCCGATCCACATCATCCAGCGGGACCGCCGCCTGTTCGGACTCAGGGTCTGCCATTTGTCTTCAACTCCCGCCGGTAATCCAGCTCACACTTACAATCTGTCTTCCAGATTTGGCCCAAATTTTGGACTTCTCCACGATTTCTCCCGGAGGTGGATACGAAACATCGCCCGGGCCATACTGGGAAAGACTAGTGGCTACAGAAGGACGGACCAATGACGATCTCCGCAGACCACACTGCGCACCACCCCGAGGCGGGCGAGCCGGCGGAAAACGCGGCAGGCACCATGCCCGGCCAGGGGGCAGAAGACGCCGCCAGCGAGGCCGTGCGCAAGTTCGGCATCACGGTCGAGGACTACATGCTGCCCGCCCGGCACCAGATCCAGATGGTGGGCCCGGACGGCACCCTGAACCCGCACACCGAGCAGGGCACCCAGCCCGGCCACGAGTACAGCCTGCCCAGCGAGGCGGAACTGCTGGCCGCCTACGAACAGCTCGTCGTCGGACGCCGCGTCAACGACCAGAACTCAGCCCTCGTCCGCCAGGGCCGGATGGCCGTCTACCCCTCCAGCCACGGCCAAGAGGCCTGCCAGGTCGCCGCTGCGCTGTGCCTGTCCGAGGGCGACTGGATGTTCCCGACTTACCGCGACTCCGTGGCCGTCATGGCCCGTGGCGTCGACCCTGTCCAGACCATGACGCTCTTCCGGGGCGACTGGCACGGCGGCTACAACCCGGCCGAGCACAAGGTGGGCATCCAGTGCACGCCGCTGACCACCCAGCTGCTGCACGGCGTCGGCGTGGCCCACGCCGCCAAGTTGCGCGGCGAGGACACCGTGGTCCTGGCCATGTGCGGCGACGGAGCCACCAGTGAAGGCGACTTCCACGAGGCCCTGAACTTCGCCGCCGTGTTCCACCTCCCCGTGGTCTTCTTCGTCCAGAACAACCAGTACGCCATCTCGGTGCCGCTCGCGCACCAGTCGGTCGCACCGTCGCTCGCCCACAAGGCCGTGGGCTACGGCATGGCCGGTGAACGCGTGGACGGCAACGACATCGTCGCCCTCCTCGCCGTGCTGGGCCGCGCCGTCAAGCTGGCCCGGGAAGGGTCCGGCCCGCTCCTGGTCGAGGCCCACACCTACCGCATGCAGGCCCACACCAACGCCGACGACGCCACCCGCTACCGCCAGGACAGCGAGGTGGCAGAATGGGTCGCCAAGGACCCGCTGAGCCGGATGAAGAAGTATCTGACCGACCGCGGGGTGCTCGATGACGACGTCGCCGCCCGGATCGCCGACAAGGCCGAGGCCGTTGCCACCCAGCTCCGCGAAGGCCTGGGCGAAGACGTCCCGGTGGACCCGCAGGACCTCTTCAAGCACGTTTTCTCCACCCCCACTCCGCAGCTGAAGGAACAGTCCGCCATGCTCGCCGACGAGCTCGCCCGGGAAGAGGCCGCGAAATGAGCCCCACCATCACCACCTCGTCCGAGGCGAACGGCAACGTCAGCGCCGCGACCGCCCGCGCCGCCGCCAAGGCAGCGGCCACCGCCGCAGAGACCGGACCCCAGAGCATCACACTGGCCAAGGCGCTGAACACCGCGATGGCCGACGCCATGCACGCGGACCCCTCGGTTCTGGTCTTCGGCGAGGACGTCGGCATGCTCGGCGGCGTGTTCCGCATCACTGACGGGCTGACCAAGACGTTCGGGAAGACCCGCTGCTTCGACACCCCGCTGGCGGAGTCCGGCATTGTGGGGATGGCCGTGGGCATGGCCATGAACGGCATGCGCCCGGTCATCGAAATGCAGTTCGACGCCTTCGCGTACCCTGCCTTCGAACAGATCGTCAGCCACGTGGCCAAGATGCACAACCGCACCAAGGGCGCTGTGAAGCTGCCCATCGTGATCCGGGTCCCGTACGCGGGCGGCATCGGGGGAGTGGAGCACCACTGCGACTCCTCCGAGGCCTACTATGCCCACACAGCAGGTCTCAAAGTCTTCACCCCGGCCACGGTCGCGGACGGCTACCGCATGCTCCGCGAAGCAATCGACTCCGATGATCCTGTGATGTTCATGGAGCCGAAAAAGCTTTACTGGTCCAAGGACCAGGTGGACCTGGACGCGCTGCGGGCCGAGCATGCGGCGAACACCGAAAGCGGGACCTCCTCGGAGGGCCGCGCCGCCGTCGCCCGCCCCGGCACCGACGCCACGCTGATCGCCTACGGCCCCTCCGTCCCGACGGCACTCGCGGCCGCTGCAGCGGCCGCCGAGGAAGGCCGGTCGCTGGAAGTGGTCGACGTCCGCTCGATCGTGCCGTTCGACGACGAGACGGTCTGCGCCTCGGTCCGCAAGACCGGCCGCGCCGTGGTCATCGCCGAAGCCCACGGCTTTGCCTCCGTGTCTTCCGAGATCGTGGCCCGGGTCCAGGAGCGCTGCTTCCACTACCTGGCCGCGCCAATCCGGCGCGTTACCGGCTTCGATGTGCCGTACCCGGCGCCGAAGCTTGAGCACTACTATCTGCCCGGCGTGGACCGCATCCTCGACGCCGTTGACGACCTCCAGTGGGAAGACTGACCATGAGCGAACCGAAAGTATTCCTCCTTCCGGACCTGGGCGAAGGGCTCACCGAAGCCGAGCTCGTCAGCTGGCTCGTGAAGGTGGGCGACGAAATCCGCGTCGACCAGCCGATCGCCGAGGTCGAGACCGCCAAGTCCATGGTGGAGGTGCCCTCCCCGTACGCCGGCACCGTCGCCGTCCTGCACGGCGAGCCCGGCCAGACGCTCGACGTCGGCAAGCCGCTGATCTCGGTGACGCCGGCCGGCTCCCGCGTTCCCAATGAGATCACCCGCGATGATGCCGAGTCCGCTGCTGACGTCGCGGCCGAGGTCTACCGCGAGGAAGAAAAAGCCGGCTCCGGCAACGTCCTCATCGGGTACGGAACCCCCGGCGGGCACGGGGTTGCCCGACGGACCCGGGCCCCGAAGCGTCCGGAGGCCTCTCCCGTTGAGGCGCTTGGTGCTGACACCACGGTGTCGGCCCAGGAGAAGGCCGCCGATGACCTGCTGCTGATGCGGACCCGCGTTCCCGGGAAGCTGGGCGCCGTTATTTCCCCGCTGGTCCGGAAAATGGCCCGCGATCATGGAGTTGACTTGGGGGGACTCCAGGGATCGGGTGCCAGCGGACTCATCATGCGCCGCGACGTCGAGGCCGTGATCAAGCCCGCCGCCGCAGTGGAGCCCGTCGCCACCGGACGGCCCGCGGCGCTGGCAAGTTCAACAACCGGCGACACCGACGCCCGCACCGGCCTGGGCATTGCCGGGCGGACGGCCGTCCGCGGCGTGCGCAAGGCCGTGGCTGCGAACATGACGCGCAGCCGGTCCGAGATCCCCGAAGCCACCGTGTGGGTGGATGTGGACGCCACGGCGCTCGTGGAGATGCGTGCGGCGCTGAAGAAGGCGGACCCGCACGACACGCCGGGGCTGCTTGCGTTCATCGCCCGCTTCGTCACCGCCGGGCTGAAGAAGTTCCCGGAGCTGAACACGCGGGTCGTCACCACCGAGGACACCGCCGGCGGCGCCATGCAGGAGATCGTCGCGTTTGACGGGGTCAACCTTGGCTTCGCGGCGCAGACCGACCGCGGACTCATGGTCCCGTCCGTGCGCAACGCGGACAAGCTCAGCGCCCGCGAACTGGACGCCGAGATCCGCCGGCTCACCGCCGTCGTCCGCGAGGGCAAGGCGACCCCTGCGGAACTGGGCAGCGGCACCTTCACCCTGAACAACTACGGTGTTTTCGGGGTGGACGGTTCCGCCGCGATCATCAACCACCCGGAGGTGGGGATCCTGGGTGTCGGCCGGATCATCGACAAGCCCTGGGTGGTCAACGGGGAACTCGCCGTCCGCAAGGTTACCGAGCTGACGCTCACGTTCGACCACCGCGTCTGTGACGGCGGAACGGCCGGCGGGTTCCTGCGCTACGTGGCCGACGCCATCGAGAATCCGGGGACCGTGCTGGCGGATATGTAAGAACGAAAGAACGGGATGCGCCTCACACCGTCTTGGCTAATCGCCATGGGCGTCGGGAACATTGGCGGACGTCGTCACTTAACCGGTCTTTAGTGACCGTAGACTTAGCCGGTACGCCCGCAGAGTGCCAAGCGGGCACCCGGGGACGATGCGAGGTATTCAGGAATGGCGACAACTTCCGTGCGGCCAGTACATATTCCCGCTAAACCACGGGATAAGCGATGGTTCTTGGAGACAGCCATCGGCGTCACGCTTCTAGCAGCGATCAGCTTCAGAGGATTTGGCTGGGCTACCGCACTTGAGATTTGCGCGGCCGCCATTATTTTCCTGCTCATATCGTGGGCGTGGAAGCACCAAGACATGCGACGGTTCCTGGTAACTATCGTGCTCTGGCTCGCATCCATAGTGGTCTCGGACCAAATCCACAGCGTTGGTGTGCGCGACACCCTGAGCAGCCTCGCTCTGCCTGCATTGCTGGGGCTAAGCACTTTGATGCTCGGCTGGATCGCGAGGGGCAGCCGCACTCAGCTCCGGGCAGTGATCATTGGGGCCGTGTTGTCCCATCTGATCTTTGTTCTCGCCAACGGAACTACTGACTATGACGTGAATCCATGGAAGTATGGGCTGGCGCTGCCCATAACCCTGCTGGCACTGGCGCTGGTGGCCGGCCCCACCAAGGCGTCTTCTGCCCTTTCCGGTGCAGTGCTGGCAGTTTCAGCGGCTTACAGCTTCTTCAACGGCTTCCGCAGCATGGCCGGCATAGCTCTCGCAGCCCTTGTGATCATGCTAGTGATGCGGCGCCCTCGGAAACCCGGCCGGAAGCATCCGATGATCAAGCTATTCCTTGGCTTGCTGGTGTTTGTCTACGCGAGTTACGGGCTCTACGCATTGGCTGCCAGCGATGGCCTGCTGCCTTCTGAGGCAGCCGCAAAATATCAGACGCAGATCCAGGAGGGAAACCTGCTGGTTGCAGCCCGGCCCGAGATCGTCGGGTCCCTTTATGCTGTTGGCTCCGCCCCGCTTTTTGGCCTGGGCACGCATGGTCACCTAGACCCGGATTCGCAGACTTCAGCGCTTAATCTGCTTTACAACTCGGGCGCCATGATAGCCAAGGAGCAGCAGATACGGCTGTTCGGCGACGGTGTCAACAGCCATTCGCTACTCTTTTCGGGATGGACGTTGTCAGGAGTTCTTGGGGCGCTCCCATGGGCCTTCATGATCTACCTTGGGATGCGTGCGATAGCACATCGGAGGCCTGGTGGGGAGCTACTGCCCCTGTCGGTTTTCTGGGCACTCGCGGCTTCATGGGACATCCTGTTTTCCCCCTACCAGCCTCACCTTCACGTCGTCTTGGCCGCATTTGTTGTGCTCGTGACATGGAAGGAGCCGGACGAAATTCACTCGGTCTCTACTCTTCCCGCCAAGCTGACCATAACCTAGCCGGACGAGTACAATCCGCCCCCTCTCCATCGTTGGAGAGCGCGGCTCTTAGGTGTCCGGACCTTTGCGCCTTGAAGATGCCTACGCGGTCCAGCTTGTACGTGCCTTCGGTCATGTAAATCCCGAGCAACACCGCCGTGTCCCCGTCTGATGGGACTACAAACGACGGTGTGCGGAACACCCCGGTCCGGTCAAAGACTGGGTAGTTTTGGCTGACTTGCAAAATAGCCCAGTCATCGGAACGCGGCCCACTTGCTGTCAGGGCAGTAGCTGTGGAAAGGATCAATCCCAAACCGCTCGTGCCGCCACGGGGATTGGGGCAATGCGGATGCATCGTACTCCACGGTGGCGTATACGGTGTCACCAGGCATGATGGTGCCAGCAGCGTAAGGGTATGAGAACGCTTCAATCTGACCCTTCGAACCTGGCTGGGACGACCATCTTCTGCCATTTGCCCGGGATGGTATCCGTGCGTGTTTCACCGGAAATGGTCTGCGTGGTGTACCGGTCCATGATTGCACCCAGCCTGACGGCGGGCCAGCGGTCATGTCGGTGGCGAGTCGGAGCGTGTTCCAGTTCTGCATGAGGTTGCTGGACCCGTTGGTTGGGCCCCCGTTAGCAGTCCAGCGTCTATGCGATATCTGATTGGATTTCTTGCGTCCAGTTTTCCCAGTAGCGTTTCGGCGTCATGCCGTCCAGGGATCCGTGGGGCCGTTCATGATTGTAGATAGCTTTCCATTCCTCGGCCAAATACTTCGCTTCGGCCATGCTGTCCATGATTTCTCCGGAGAGTTGTTCCCTTCTGAATTGGGCGTTGAAGGATTCGATGAAACCGTTCTGCCAGGGTGATCCCGGGTCGATGAAGGCAGTGTCGACCCCGGCCGTGTTGCACCACTCGATCAGGGCGGCGGCGGTGAATTCCGGGCCGTTGTCACACCTGACGTAGGTCGGAGCGGTGCCGGTTTCGGCGATGATGTTCTCCAGAACTGCGACCACGTCCGTGGCTTTGAATGACCGGCGCGGGATGATCGCCAACGCGGTCCGGGTGTATTCGTCGAGACGAAAGAAGAAGCGGATGTTCCGGCCGCAGGAGGTCACATCCGATTGGAAGTCGAAGCTGACCACGTGCATCGGGTACTCGGCGGTGAGGCGCTTCTGCTCCCCGGCGCCGGGCCCGGTCCGGCGCTTCTTCCGCGCCCTGGTTTACAGACCAGGCCTTCGTCGCGCCAGAGCCGGCGCACCCGCTTCCTGTTCAGCGCCACGCCGCCCCACTCCGGCTGGGCCAGCAGATGCCAGCGCACCTTCCGCCAACCCCATGCCGGATGCTTGCCGGCGACTGCGCGCAGGGCTGCACGAAGCCGGGCTTCCTCGACACCCATGTCGGGCTTCTTTTTGCGGAACGCGGACCGGTTCTGCCCAATGACCTTGCAGGCGAAGCGTTCGGACGCCCCGAACTTCTCCACCGCCATGCGCACGGCACGGCGGCGGGGTTCGGGGCTCAGAATTTTCCCTTGGCCACCTCGTTGAGGATGTCGATGGCCAGTTCCTTCTCCGCCAGCAGCCGCTTGAGGCGGGCGTTCTCCTTCTCCAGCTCCTTCGTCCACTTGGACGCCTCGGCGTTCTTCTCTGACCCGTACTGGTTCAGCCAGCGGTACCAGGTCGCTTCGGTGACTTGGAGCTCCCTGATGACCTCGACCATCGGGCGCCCGTCATTGAGCATTTTCTGGCCCTGCCGGACCGTGGCGATGACCTGCTCGGGGGTGTGTCTGCGTGCCATGATTCGTGAATTTCCTCCTGTGTCCATTCTCGGACACGAAACTCACACAAACACTGGACTTCTATCTGGGGACCCAACCACCGTCAATTTTTTCTGCTGTGGACAGGTCGAACGATGCCGGAACAAGCCCCGATATGACAGTGGCAAGCTCCCGCCCTGCGATGCCTGCGCCCGTAGCCGTGAAGCGGATATTGTCTGTTGAATCGATCGCCGTTACGTCCGTGCGGGCGGTTGCCAGACCAGGGGCGACGATGGTGGAGAAGCAGCCAATGACGGCGAGGTTGCGGCGCGTGCGTCCCTGAGCCCTCATCCACTGGTTCAGGATCAGTGTGTCATTCTGCATGGTCCCGGTATAGCTGAGCCGGGACGGGTTAGTCCCGGTCAATATACGGATTCCCCCAGCATCGATGGCGTTCCAGAAGGCGGTCAGGTTCGCTTGGGTTGTGGCCAGGATCGGGGGGGGTGTCCCTATGCTTTTGGTCAAGCGGCCTGGGGAGTCTCTGCCTGGTCGAGAGTTCCGTTCTTGAGCATGGCGAAGATGACGTCGCAGCGGCGGCGGGCCAGGCAGATGACGGCGGCGTTGTGTTTCTTTCCTTGGGCGCGTTTCCGGTCGTAGTAGGCCTTTGAGAGCGGGTCGTGGCAGGACGCTATCCAGGCGGATCTGAACAGGGCGTTCTTGAGTTGTTTGTTGCCGGAGCGGGCCGGGAATTCGCCGCGGATGGAGGTGCCGGAGCGGCGGGTGACGGGTGCGATGCCGGCGTATGCGGCGAGGTGCCCGGCGGTTTTGAAGCTGCTCGCGTCGCCGATGGTCAGGAGTATCGTCGCTGCGGTCTTGATGCCGACTCCCGGCATGGACATCAAGACCCGGGAAAGAGGGAAGTCATCGAGGAGTTTTTCGACTTCGGCGGCGACGATCGTGCGCTGGTGTTTGAGTTCCTGAATCTGGGCGGCAACGCGGGGGATGACGAGCTCGACGGCTTCGGTTCCGGCGACCGTCACGGTCTGTTCTCCGAGCGCGGCAAAGATGGCGTCGATGAGTTTGGCCGGGTCCTTCCGGCTGTGGTGGCGGGCCCAGCGCAGCACGTTGGTGCGGCCTGCGGTGCGCAGGCCCGTGGGACCGGCGTATTTGATGAGCAGGTCCAGGACCAGTGGTCGGGTGAGGACCGTGCCGGGAAAGGCGCGTTCCAGAGCCGGGAAGATCTGCAGCAGCAGGGACCGAAGCCGGTTGATCGCCCGGGTGCATTCGTGGGTCAGGTCGGCGTCAAACCCGGAGAGCACCTTCAGCGCCGAGAGGACCTCGCTGTCCCGGTCAACGGCCCGCAGCGCGTGAGGCATCGCCCTGGCCGTCTCGGCGATGATGAACGCGTCCCGGGCATCCGTTTTTGAATTCCCGGGATACAGATCCGCCGCTTTGCGCATCGCCAGGCCCGGCAGGTAGGCGACCTCGCAGCCGCAATCCCGGGCCACCGCCACGGGCAGCGCCCCGACGGTGTTGGGCTGGTCCACGACCATCAGCACGTTCCCATGCTGCTGCAACGTCGTGAAAAGCTCCCGAAGCCGGGCTTCATCCTGCGGCAGCGGCTTATCAAAAAGGCGTTCGCCGGCGCGGCTCAGCGCAGTGGCGTGGTGTTCGCTCTTGCCGACATCAAGTCCGCAGTAAACATCGAATCCCTGATCCATACTGGCGCTCCTTTGCACCACTATATGGCCGCAGTCACGACACCCGATGCCGGCACCCACGTTACGAAGAGACCTGAACCCGCTGGCCCGGGCCTTGTCCCTATCAGCGGTCAACAAGTGCCTCCGGACCCGGCGACAACACCCCCCGGATCATCAATGACAGGGCAGGAAAGTCATACCGGGTCCAGCGACCATGTCCCCGGCCATCGGGAACCCAATAAATGTAACGGGGCGGTCGCCTTGCCCTCGCGGACGACGGCGGTGAGCCGACGGCTCTCGGCCTCCAGCTCGCGGGCGCTGAGCTTGTCGGCATCCGTGGAGCTGGGGAGCGGCACGTTAAACCTGAACAACTACGGCGTGTTCGGTGTGGACGGTTCCGCCGCGATCATCAACCACCCGGAGGTGGGGATCCTCGGTGTCGGCCGGATCATCGACAAGCCCTGGGTGGTCAACGGGGAACTCGCGGTCCGCAAGGTCACCGAGCTGACGCTGACCTTCGACCGCCGGGTCTGTGATGGCGGGACGGCCGGCGGTTTCCTGCGCTACGTGGCGGACGCGATCGAGAACCCGGGGACCGTGCTGGCAGACATGTGAGGCTGCGTCAAGTAGCGACCCGGTGCGAATAATGGAGACAGCCGGAACTCTGCTTCGGGAATTTCCGGTTCAATTGTTACGCGAGCACTGGCAACATTCTGCTCAGTGTGGGCGAAGTTGTTCGATGATCGTGTTCTTCTTGGAGAACACCATGCGGCACAGGGGGTCGCATCCTCCGACATTTCTTCGGCACTTCGGCACCATGCGCGTAGCCCGATCCCGGATACCGGGTAATTCGCCAGGATCATTGAGGCGCGGGCTACGCGTGTGAAGCAAATTCCGCGTCCCTAGACTCGGCATTAATCCGGCGCTGGGCCCGGGCTATCCCTAACCGCATCTTGGACCATAGGCCATCGGGTCTGGACCGAACAGTCTGGACACCTTGAGCGGGATTCCAGGATATGGTCTCCGGTTAGCCGCCGAGTCACGGGATCGGGCTGGTTCAGATGGACCCGAAGGAAAATGCGCTTCCGAGAAGCCGCCGGTTTGCACGAAATACTCTCACTCTGCTGATCACCACTGCAGGCCTCCTGCTCGTATGTGCCATGGCAGGGTTCCTGGCGATTCAACCGGCCGCTCGAATGACGGTTGCAGCGACCACTCAGAGCCCTTCGGCCACAAGCGTGGAGCCCACGAAAGACCCTCCGGCCCCGGCCCCGAGCTCTCCGGCTGCCGCTGTCCCGGCGACCACACCCGAGGCCGTTCCTGAGGAGGTCCCGCCTCCGGCTGCCGACGATACGGGAGCCGTCCCAGCTGCGGTGGTGGAGCCCGCGCCCGCAGCCGTGCCGGACGGGGCCGCATCAAGTGCACCTGCCACCAACGAGTACGTGGTGGCGCCCGGCGATACCGTCAGTGCCATCGCAACCCGTTTCGGTGTCGATGCCTACCAGATGCTTGCCGCCAACGGGCTGGGCGTGTACACCCTGATCTTCCCCGGCCAGACGCTGAAACTTTCGGGCCCTCCACTCGATGTTCCTGCACCTGCTCCCGAGCTCACAGTTCCCTATCAAACCACAGCTGTGCCGGCGGCCGCCGCTGTCGCTCCGACGGTCCGGACCATCTACGTCGCCGGAGCAGGAGGCCAGGCCATGGTGGACCGCTGCATCGGCCCGATCCACTTCACCCCGACAGACGCATACTCGCTGTTCATCACCGAACACGACTTTTGCGGAGGATGGGCGCGCTTCTCCGGGATTTGGGTCGGTGAGACGGTGGCCATCCCCGGCTTCGGAACCTATACGGCCACGGGCCGCGGGCAGGTTCCCCAGAACGGAACCACCAACGACGTTGCCGCCGTGTTCGGCGGCTTCCCCCGGGCGATCCTGCAGACGTGCATCCCGGGAACGAACCAGATGCTGCTCATCGCACTGAACTAGCCCTGATTTCTTCGCGTGCAGCCCGGATGATTGCCATGCCCTGAGGCGCCGTCCGCACGGGAACTGCCGCCGCCGCGCAAGCCTGAGGATCCAAGTATTGTCCGGGCCAAAGACAAGTAGTTGGCACTCTGACCCCGTCTCAAACCAAACGATAGCTTCGGCAAATGACGACAAACAGCATGCCGGGGCGGAACCTGGCCAGCGCGCACCCATCGAAGGCGGCCAACGTGAGTGGACACTATGAACCGTACGTCAAACGCGAGCTCCGCCGGCGTCGGCTCCACGCGATGGCCTACGTGGGCCTGGCCCTGTTGGCCGCCGTGACCGCCGTCGTTGTGGTCATGGCACTGCAGCGTTAGCGGCGGCCCCGCGACGAGTGCGAGAGAACCAGCACTGGCCACCGGCCGGGCGTTGGTCCTCCCGCGCGAATTCCGGGGTGGTGTTCAGCCGTTGCCTCCAGCGAATTGCCAGCGGTGCGTTGGTAGAATCGAGGCCAGAACACCGCAACGCCCACGCCGGAATACGGAGATTTAATGTCACGATGGCTCGAGGTTGGCCCCGACAACTACGTGTTGACAACCCAAGGTTCCCTGCTCAACACCGGCCTGGTTGTCGGCACCGAACGCGCCATGGTGATTGACACCGGCGGCGGGCCCCGGCAGGGCCGGGAGATCCTCGATGCCGTGCGTGAAAAGACCCAGCTGCCGCTCGTCGTCGTCAATACCCACGCCCACTTCGACCACTTCTTCGGCAACGCGGTCTTCGCCGAGGACGGGGCCGCGGAGTTCTGGGCGCACCAGAACTGCGCCTCGGAGATCGAGGACAACGGCGACAGCCAGCGCCCCCTCGTCGCCGTCGAGGAGCCGGAAATGGCCGTCGGGGATGGCAGCAACGTCGAGCTCGTCGTGCCGAACGCCATCGTCAAGGACCAGCCTGTCCTTGTCGATCTCGGCGGCCTTAACGCAACTCTTTTCTATCTGGGACGCGGGCACACCGACGGGGATCTGCTGGTGGGGACGGCCACCACCCTCTACGCGGGCGATCTGGTGGAACAAGGCTCGCATCCGTCCTTCGAGGACTCCTACCCAGAGGAATGGGCCGATGCGTTGCGGCATCTCTCCGCGCTGCGCCACCGCTACGAATTCCTGATTCCGGGGCACGGAGAGCCGTGCAGCGACCAGTTCGTCAAGACCATGGCCAACACCATGACCACGGCGGTGCGGCAGGCGACCCAGGCCACCCGGGAAACCCCCGACGACGCCACCAAGGCCATCCCGATCCTCCCGTACGGTCCGGAACAGTCCCGGTGGTTCATCAAGCGGCTGCAGGAGACGCGGGCCCACCACTGAGCCGCTGCCTGCGGCTGACACCCTCCGTGTTTCCGGGTAACCTCACCGAGGCAAACACTAGGAAGTGCAAGGATTTCCTCAGGGTTTCCTGAAGACGTCAATGCTCGGGTATCTTGGTCCGGTCCTACGGTAACTTCTTGGGGGGAGATCAGGATCTCACCAAGCTTTTCAATTCTCGTTAGCGCTCAGCTCGCCCGGTGGATGGGGATCCGCGGCACGCCACAGACGATGTCGCTGAATCCAGGAGGTCTCACCTGTGACTTTGCTCGACTATTTCCTTGCCCTGTCCGCTTTGCTGGGGATCCTTATGCTTCCCGGTGCTGTTTTCTACGCGATGCTTCGGCTCAAACGCCGGCGCCTTGCACCCACCCCTCAACACCAGGAGCCTTGACCGTGCCGTACCTCGACATCAACCCCCACCGTTCGCGCCCCAAGTGGCCTGCGTACGTGGGCCTGGTGGTCCTGGCCGTAGCCACGGCCGCTATCGTCGTGCTGGCGCTCGGCATCCTCTAGCTCGGTCAATACGCAACCCTTTTCCCCGCTCCGCAACGCTTCCTTGTCGGGGGCCGATGCGTCTTGCGCCTAGACTTGCTCTTTGGACCTATTCAAACGAGCGCCGCAGCGGTCTGCGCTGTCAGTCCTAGGGGAACACTTATGCCGGAACCGGTGGACAACACTTCTGCTAACGCTGCCCTCGAGGCGGAGCTACCCGAGCTCCGGCGACGGCGGGACCGCCGGCGCGATGACTCCGACCCCCCGACAGGAACCATGCCAAGCATCTCGCCCGACGACGTCGACACCCCGGTGGCCAGCACGGTCCGCAGCGGATCCTGGGCCGAAGCCGCAGCCGCCGCGGACGCGACCCAGGCTCCAGCGCGGGCCGCCACCGGCCGCACTGCTCCTGATCCGGCTCCGCCGCTTCCCCCGCGTGCAGCCATGCCCGCCGCGCCCGAAACGGCCCCCTCCGTGCCCGCCCAGCCCGCACGCTCCACCCGGTCGGCCAGCCGGGCGGCGGCCCTGGCCTCGGGCCCGGTGCCCGACTTCATCAGCTCCCCGGGCCTGTTCGTCCGGGAACAAAAGCCACGCCCCGTCGGCGGCGTCCGCGGCGCCCTCTACAAGCTCACCGGCGGCGGCCTGAACCTTGGCCCGAGCGCCCGCCAGCGGGAAGAGGACGAGCTCGCCCGGCGCATCTCGCGGCAGCTCCAGGGCAGCTACAACACGGCCGTCCTGAGCCTGAAGGGCGGTATCGGCAAGACCTCCACGACCGTCGGCGTCGGGCTGACCCTCGCCGAGTTCCGCGGGGATCCGCCGTGCGCGATCGACGCGAACCCCGACTCCGGTGATCTCGTGGAGCGTGCGCTCGGCGAGGGCATCTACCAGCAGCAGACCCCGCGCACCATCACGGATCTGCTCAAGAACATCGAGTCCGTCGACTCCCTCACGGCACTGGCACGGTACATGCACCACGCCGGCCGGCTGCACCTGATCGCCGGCGAGCAGGACCCCGAGGTCTCCGACTCGCTGACCGCCGAAGAGTACCTGCGGATCCGCAAGCTCATCTCCGGCTACTATTCCGTGGCCCTGACCGACTGCGGCACCGGCGTCACCCACAATGCGATGAGCGGCATCCTGCAGTCCGCGGACAACCTCATCATCGCGGCGGGCTACGCCGTCAGCGGTGCCAAGCGCGCCCGCAGCACGCTGCACTGGCTCGCCAGCCACGGCTACGAGGAACTGGCGCGCAACGCCGTCGTCGTCATCACGGACAAGGACGAAGTCTCGTCACGGGTGGACAAGGATGCGATCGAGGACCACTTGTCCGGTATCTGCCGCCAGCTGATCGCGGTTCCGCATGACCGCGGAGTGGCCGACGGCGACCTCGTCACCCTGGATGTGCTTCGACCGGAAACGCGCCGCGCCTACCGTGAGATTGCGGCCGCGATCGTGGACGGGTACGCCTAGCCAGCGACTGCGCCGACGGCGTAACGGCGGCGATCCGTGTTGTGTGCCCTTCGGGCGCCGCTTTACATTTAGGCATGGCCAACAACTACGCCGGGGACGAATCCGCCCTGCACCTTCAGGACCTTCTCATGGGGACGGAGAGCGTCGAGGACTTCCTGGGCCGTCTCGCGGAGTTCTCCGCAGCCACACTGAGCAAGATGGTCGGTGCCGAGATCGAGTGCGGCGTGACGCTCCAGCGCCGGAAGCGGACCATGACGGTCGCCGGCAGCAGTCCGCGGGCCCTCACGCTTGACCGGATTGAGCAGGCCCTCGGCGAGGGGCCCTGCATCGAGGCCTTGCGGACCAAAAGCGTGATCCTGCTGGCCGATGTCAGCACGGACCCCCGGTGGCCCGCCTACCAGCGGCAGCTCGCGGAACACGGCTGCCGGAGCACGCTCGGGGTGCCGCTGGAGATCGGTGAGGACGCGGCCGCCGCATTGAATTTCTTCGGCGCGGACACGGGGCTTTTTACCGAGCAAATCATCACCGAGGCCGCAGGATTCGCGGACCTTGCCGGCCGCGCCCTGCGCCTGGCAGTCAGGATTGGAACTGTCCAGTCCCGGGCCGAGGACCTGCAGGCCGCCATGGAAAACCGCACGTCCATCGATCTTGCCTGCGGGGTCATCATGGCCCAAAACCGCTGCTCCCAGGACGAGGCCATGGCCATCCTTACCCGCGTCTCCAGCAACCGGAACCAAAAGCTCCGGGCCGTCGCCGCGGAAGTGCTGCGGAACCTCACCAGCGGCGACGTCCATACCCACTTCGACGCCTAGCCGGTTGGCCGGCGCGGTGACGAGGTTGGCCGGCACGCTGGAGCCACGGGTGTCGCCTTGGGTGCGCCACGGGTTGGTCCGCCAGCCCTAGGATGAAGGGGATGACCACTACACGCCAAGCTTCCTTCAGCCTCCGCAGCATCGCCGTCCCCGCCTTCGGCCCGGCGCTGCTGTTCAGTATCGGCGAAGGGGCGATCCTGCCGGTGGTCGCCTTGTCCGCCCGCGACCTGGGCGCCTCCGTGGCCGTCGCAGCCCTGATCGTCACGCTGATCGGCCTCGGCTCCTGGTTCTTCAACCTGCCGGCGTCGCTCATCACGCTGAAATTCGGCGAACGCTGGGCGATCGTGGGCGCCGCCGTCGCCAGCGCCTTCGCACTCGCGGCAGCAGCCATCTCGCCCTTCGTCCCCGCGGGCCTGTGGCTACTGGCAGCGGCGATGGTCGTCGTCGGGATGGCCGCGAGCGTATTCAGCCTGGCCCGGCAGAAGTACCTGACGGAAGCGGTGCCGGTGCTCCTGCGGGCGCGGGCCCTGTCCACGCTTGGCGGCGTCAACCGGATCGGCATCTTCATCGGGCCCTTCATCGGCGCCGCCGTGATGCACTTCTCCGGCATCACCGGCGCGTACTGGACCGGCGTCGTGGCCATGGCGGCCGCGGCGGCGCTGTCCGTGACCATCCCCGATCTGGTCGCGCATCCGGCACCGGCGGACGGCGTTCCCATGCAGCAGCCCACGCTCCGCAGCGTCGCCGTTTCCCATTCCGGGGTGTTCCTGACCGTGGGGATGGGCGTGCTGCTGCTGAGCGCGATCCGGGCCTCCCGCCAAGTGGTGATCCCGCTGTGGGCCGAGCACCTGGGCATGGACGCCACCCAGGCGTCCCTCATCTACGGAATCTCCGGCGCGATCGACATGCTGGTCTTCTATCCGGCAGGAAAGCTGATGGACCGCAAGGGCCGGCAGTGGGTTGCGGTGCCGTCCAACATCATCATGGGCGCCGCCATGTTCCTGATCCCGCTGAGCACCGGCTTCGCAAGCCTGATGCTGGCGGCGCTCCTGATCGGCTTCGGCAACGGGATCAGTTCCGGGCTGAACATGACCCTCGGGGCCGACTTTTCGCCCGACAACGGCCGCGGCCAGTTCCTGGGAATCTGGCGGTTCATGGCCGACGCCGGCGCCACCGGCGGTCCCGTGCTCCTGTCAGGCGTCACCGCCATAGCCTCGCTCGGGGCCGGCGTGGCCGCCACCGGCGTGCTCGGCTTCGCTGCCGCCGCCGTCTTCGCCGTCACCATTCCCCGGCTCAAGCACCGCCGGAACTACTGACCCCGTTCACAGCGCCCCAGCACTGCCCTGGCTTCCCTGCTCGCTGCGCGCGATTGCCGCGGCGAACACCGGGAGGCTGCGCTCGATCATCTCCTGGCTGGCCGTCAGCGATATCCGGAAATAGCCCGGGGTTTCGAACAGGACACCCGGCAGCACGAACACCCCGTCTTCCGCCAGCGCGTCAACGAACGCCTCGTCGTCGGCGACGGGGGAGTGGACGAACAGGTAGAACGAGCCCTCCGGCGACTGGAGCCGGTATCCCATCCCGGTCAGCGCATCCACGAGGAGGTCGCGCTTTCGCCGCAGCTCTTCGATGTCGATCGAGAACTGCTCCAGCAGCGGCAGGGCGTACTGCATGAGGGCATTAGGGTAGATCCAGCCCAGCGCCATTTGGAGCGCCGCCAGCACCTCCCGGAGACCGTGGCGGTCCGGCATGGCCGGCGGCAACGCGAGGTAGCCGATCCGCTGTCCCGGCGCGAGATGGGTCTTCCCGAGGGTGTAGGAGATCACCGTGTACGGGTACAACTCGGCCGGGCTGTGGAACCGGGTCCCGTCGAAGACAATCCGGCTGTAGGCCTCATCGGAGAGAATGTAGATCCTGCGTCCGTTGCGGACGGATGCCTCCTCCAGCAGCGCGGCGAGTTTGGCGAGCTCGGTCGGCGGATAGATCCGGCCCGTCGGGTTGTTCGGCGTATTGATGATGACCATCCGCGTCCGCGGGGAAATTGCCGCGCCGATGGCCGCCAGATCGAGGTCGAACGTCTCGGGGTCGACCCTGACTTTGACGGGGACCAGCCCGGCCTCGATGAGCAGGGGCTCGTAGAAGAACCACGGCGGAAGGCTGAAAATGACCTCGTCGCCGGGGTCGGCGACCGCCTTCAACGCCAGGGGAATCGCTGTGAAGGCGCCGGTCGTCAGGAAAACGTCCTCGTCCTCGAACGGCAGGCCGAGGAGGCGGTGCAGCGAGGCCGCGGCCGCCGCCCGCGCCTCGGCAACATTGGTCTTGTAGGCAAACCACTGCGCGTTGCGGGGTGTCAGCACGGTCCTCAGCGACTCGACATACCGCTCGGGCGGCATCTGCTGGGGATTGCCGAACGCGAAGTCGCAGATGCCGGGCTCGTTCTGGTGCCGGGCGAAGGCCGAGGATTCCAGGAACTCGGTGATTCTGCGCTGCGATGGCACCGACGCGATCGCCTTCGCCCGTGCTGACGCCGTTGCCCCGCCGCCTTCGTTCATGCCGCTTCCGTTCATGCCGCAGCCCCCTGCTCGTCAATACAGCTGGTGTGCCAGCGCGCTGCTGAGCCAGTGGAGGCTGTGGTTCGACCCATTGTGGCCTCGCGGATTCGCACTGTAAAGGGCACTGCGGGGAGGGGAGGGGCGACGCGCATCCTGCTCCTCGACGCGCAAATGCCCTGACGCTCCAGGAATTCCGGGTGCGACAGGGCATTTGCGCAGCGACAGGTCTTTTGCGCGTCGCCGGGCACCCGCTCGGCCGTGCCGTCAGCCCAGCGGTGCGTCCCGCCGTCGGACCGCGTGTCCGAACAGCCACATTCCCGCAACCGTCGCGAGGTACCCGGCGATGACGATCAGCGAGGTTCCGGCCCAGAAGTAGTTGGTGGTGCTGCCTTCCTGGCCCGGGCCCGGTGCAATCTTCAGCAGGGAATACGCGGCCACGGCGGCCGAGGCGAGACCCGCCAGCACGGGAAGCGCGACCCACAGCCGGGCTGCGGCCCAATGCTCCCCGTAACCTTCCCAGACGTTCCAGCTCGGGCCTGTGCGGATGATCAGCCAGCCGGCGGGAAGCATGAAGGCGCCCACCACCAGGAATGCCGCGACGACGTCGGCGGGCCGGTGCCACTGGTTGATCAAGGTGGACACCCCGGTGGCGACGGCGAAGCTGCCGCCCAGGAAGCCGGCCAGGGGCCGCCAGCGGGGAGACACCATGAGGAACACCGCGGCCGCGGCCGACGCCGCCATGGTGGTGTGGCCGGAGGGCAGCGAATTGAGCTCCAGTGTCTGGATGCCGCGGTCCGGCCGGACCGGTACCAGGTCTTTGAGGACCTGCGTGGCCACGTTCGCGCCCACACAGGCCGCGACGGCGATGCCGGCGGCGGCCCACCGGCGCCGCAGCACGGTGACGAAGAGGACCACGATCGTGGAAATCAGCACGGACAGTGCGGGCAGCCAGTCGAGGAGCCCGGTGGCGGCCTTGCCGGCGGTCCCGTTGAGGCCTGCGGATTCCACGAGCGCCGATTCGTCGATGAACTGGCCCGTGGTGGTGCGCACGAAGAAGTAGTACGTGACGGCCAGCGCGGCGACGCAGCCCAGCGTCGCCAGCAGGAACAGGGTCCCGGTGCCGCGTCCGGGGATCCGCTGCTGGCGTGCCGGGGCGCGCGTCGGAGCCTGCGGGTACTCCGCAGACGGGTCCGTGCTGGTGCGTTCCTGCCGAAAAATCATCGCTAACAGGTTCCCACAGAACTCTGCGAGCCGCCTGACCGGTCCGGATGGGGCGTCGCGGCAAGGATTCCCGGCATCGTCGCTGCGACAGCGGTTCCCCGCGCGGGTAGTCTGTGGCCATGGACATGGTGGCCAGCCATCCCGACGCAGCTTTCCCGCGGTTCCATCCGAGACCCGCGGCGGGCTGGATCAGTGATCCCTGCGGACTGAGCTACGTTGGCGGCCGCTATCACGTGTTCTTCCAGTTCAACCCGGAATCGGCGCGTCACCACGCGATCTGCTGGGGGCACCTGAGTTCGACCGACCTCCTCCGGTGGATGGAAGAACCCGTCGCGCTCCGGCCGCAGCCCGGCGGCCCTGATGCGCTCGGCTGCTGGACGGGTGTGGTCACTGACGACGGCGGCGTTCCGGTCGCCGCGTACTCGGGCGGCGTCGAACCGGGCGGGCAGTCCCCGGTGGTGCTCGCGAGCGCCGTCGAGGCCCTCACCGTCTGGCGGCAGGACGGCCACGTGGCCGCGGCGGCACCCCGGGAGCCACCGCTCACCGAGGTGCGGGATCCGTACATTTTCCGCTTTCAGGGCCGCCGTTTCGCCATCCAGGGCGCGGGCCTGGCCTCCGGTCATGCGGCTGTGCTGCTCTACAGCGTCGACGACATCCGGGCCTGGAAATACGAAGGCATCTGGCTCACGTCCAGGAACGAAGTCGCGGCCCGGCATCTTCCCGCGGGGATCTGGGCGTGTCCCCAGCTGGTGCGGGTCCCGGATTCATCCGGCGCGGAAACGTGGCTGTTGATGGCCTCGCTGCGGCGCTCCCCGGACCCCCCGACGCCGGCCGGGCGCCCCGGCGCCGACCCCCAGACGCCGGCCGGGCACTCCGGCGGGGTCGGCTACCTGCTCGGATCCCTCGCCGCGGACTCCTCCACCGAGTTGCCGGTCTATGTGCCGGACTCCGGAGGCAGGGCGGACCTCGGACCCGACTTCTATGCCCCGCAGATTCTGTCGCTCCCGGACCGGGCCCTGTTGTGGGGCTGGTCCGCTGAGGCGAGGAGCAGTGCGGAACGGGTCGGACGCAGCCAGCAGGAGATCGACGATGCCGGCTGGGCCGGGGTGCTGACGTTCCCGCGACGGCTGATGGTGCATGGCGGCGTGCTTGCCGTCGAACCGGCGGCCGAACTTGCCGTCTTGAGGGGCCGGCAGCTGTTCACGAGCGCCGCCGGAACCCTTCCCCTGCCGGCACACGCCGAAGCCGCGGTCACCGGCGGAGAGGGCGGACTCCGGCTGGTCCTCGTTTCGTCGACGCAGCGCCGCACGGTCTTCGCCGATACCGTCGCCGGCGGGGACGAGCTCCGGATCTTCGTCGATTCCTCGGTGGTGGAGGTCTACCGCCACGGATCCGTGGCCGCGACCGTGCGCGAATACCCAGCGGCCGGGGAGGAGTGGCAGCTCGAGTTGCCCCATGGCGCGGCGGCCGACGTCTGGGAACTCCGGCATCCGGGCAAGTGACGGCCGACGGCGGTAAGTGGCGTGCCCGGCATCCGGGCAAAGACAGGTAGCGACTACTCGTGCCCGGCCGGCGTGAGGTTCGTAGAGTCGTACTCAACGGTTGGTTTTATCACCGGAACACGCTCCTTGAGCGGGGCCGGCAGCGACGAGTCACCTGAACCCAGGGTCTCACCCCCAGTCGCGCCGGCCCATCAAGGCGCCTACGGGCCTCCTGCGAGGTTACCTACCGGGCCTGCGGACTGGTCTGTGGATCACAGTGTTAAGCGACGGTGTCTTCGTAGCGCTAAATGTCGCCCTGGCGCCCGTAGGTTGGTCCCCATGTTGGCCGGTCTATCGTAAGCAGCGCTTCAGTGGCCATGCGCTTGTGGAGCCTTCGATCCAGTCGCCTCTGGGGCAGGGTCAGCGCGGTGTTTCGTGGCAGCGCCGCCTGGGACGGCTTCGTCCTGGTACTCCCGGACCTGCTAAGGGGGCTACGGCTACGCGCCAAGCCACGCCCCGTCCGTGTCCGGGGGCAAGGGCACCGGACTATGGCAGCGGAACACCAGTGTTGCCGGTTGGAGGGCCTTGCATGCGTGCGGTCCCGACGAAGGCGGCAGCAATGGTGACCACGCTACGATTGCCATCCGCACGCACGACTGCGGCTGCCAGGTAACGACGTCGGATCCGGAAGTCCTTGCCGAATTAAGCACGTCGGCTCGAAGGATGGGAAGTAAACCGCGCCAGGTGACCGAATCGGACAGGGGTTGTTCGTCCTCCCCATACACGATGACGACAACGCCGCTGTCTGACGTCAGTTTCAGCCGCTGGCCGTTATTGGAACCTAACTATCCAGCTGAACGTGTGCCTCAGCAGCGGTCGGCACCCCGGTCCACTCCAGTTATCGTTACTACGCCACGTGAGGCGGCGGCAGGCGTAACCTGCGCGAGGGCTTTCTCCGGGACGGGGCATCCTCAAATGAATGAAGCTCCGGCGGGATGGTTTCATCCAGCCGGAGCTTCATTATTTGAGACTTCAATGATCAGGCGGGTTCATCCTTGTCATCCCCGACCCCGGACCAGACAGAGAGCCGGAAGGCACTGGACGCCCCAGCGACAACGGTCGCCGTCACCGCCTGCAGCTATGGCACGTACATGACCGAGGACCAGGCCGTCCTACCTTCGCACCAGCCCCTCACGACCAGGGCATGCTCGGACTTCGCATCTGTGGGGTGTCGTTACTCTTCGGCTCCCCCTCACCTATCGGTGGAACCGTATGACGGCGGCAGTGGTCGCTCGAACGTTCAATGCGAGATGGCCCCGGACAACAGGACTGAGCGGAGCCCACTTTCCCTGCCACGGGCCACTGTTTGTGATCGCCTCGCCTCCGATCGTTGCGGTCTCCGATGTAGGATCTCCTGGCTCACCCGATTCGAGGATGAGAACTGCCGCTTCGGTCCACCCGAAGTTTCGGGGTTCGATATTTACCCGCGCGTCGGTGGCGCCGGCACCGTGGGTCTTGTTGATCACGGTCACGTAGAGATCGCGATCGTCTCCGACTGCGTACGCGGTCACGTTGACTTCCGGGGGCTTGGCCATCTTGATCGGCTTCACTCGTCCCTGCGCACCCAGATCGAATGCCTTGATGGCATATCCCTTGGGGCTGACTCGGTAGCCGCCGCATCCCGATGGGCCGCAGGAGCCGGCGAGGGGAGTGTAGGTTCCGAGTGCGGGAGTGATGGTGTCGGTGTAGATCCATTGCTTGTTGTGGAAGTTCACTCCACTCACACCCCGGGCTGCCCACCAGTGCATGTAGTCAAGTGCCCACAGGGCGGCGGCGAACCTATCGCTGGCCCCTGGAACGCCCGTCAAATAGTCGTTTGATTCGGACAGCCGGACGGGCAGTCCTGCAGCGACCGTCGGCGAGACGATGCGCTTGTCCAGCCAGGGTAAGGGGGCGTATGAGGTGACGTCGGATCCGGATCCCGCGGGTTGCGTGCCGATCTGGTCGCTTTCGACCCACTCCCGGGACAGCATGTTGTCGATCGCTTGGGCAGCGGTCGTACTCAGTGGACTGCCGCCCACGTAGACATGCTGTGTTGCGTCCTTGATACGGCGTGAAGCGAGTTCATCCTCGGCGAACTTCTGGGTCCAGGAGATACCAGAGACGGCATCCGGGGTGAAGGTTACATAGGGCACACCGCCACGAGTACCGTAATTGCCAGTGTCCGGACCTGAGATCAATGCGCCAGGCGCAGCGTCTTGGACAGCGGCCGCGAACCTTCGCCAGTCCTCCAGGTAGGACGGATATGCCGAACCTGGGGTTCCCGGGGTAGTTTCGAAGATCGCTGGATCGCCAACGTGGAACGAGTGCCAGTCAGTTTCATTGCCAATCGAGAACGAACTGAGGGCGCCGCTGTAGCGCTGCCAGATGTATCGGGCGGCCGCCGCGTCGTCAGACACAAGGTCCGGAATTGGCTGGTTCGACGGATTGTAGAGGCGCATACCGTAGCTCACGGATGTATTCGCCGCGGCGGCGAACTGGAACAGCTTATCTATACCTGTGTAGCCATCGGGGCCGGTGCCCGGCGGGATCTGCTGGTCTGCCGTCCCGGCGCCTACACGGACGTTCCTGATACCTGCGTTCTGGAAGAGCGTAACCAACTCGGTGTTATCCGGGCTGAAAAAATATCCGGGAACCCCTGCGTTGCCCGGATTCAGCGCGCCACGTTCGAAGCTCAACCCCGTGAAGTCGCGTGGTATCAGGCGGCCGGTGGCGGCCCCGTCCACGACCAGATTGACGGGGGCGCCCACGGCCCCTGACGAGCCGCCGGGGGAGGCTGCCGCGGCCGAAGCGGTTGCCGGCAGCATCGCGCCCACTGCCAGGAGGCTGCTGCCGCGCAAAAAATTGCGGCGCGGAAAACCAGGCGCCTTCGCCATCTCCGAGCCATGGCCCGCTGCGCGGGACGAGTGCTGTTCCTCTGTCTGGTCTGCATTGTCAGAATTGTCGGATGAGTACATGCCAGCCTCCTTGAAGGCCTAGGTGTTTGGGTGAGTTCGTCAACGCGACGGGAAAGCGGGCGGCATGAATTCGTTGTTGGTAACGTTAACAGCCACCTTGGTGCGTTACTCTAATCCGCCCCTAAGCACCGCCGCAACCCCCTTTGACGGCTTGATGGCAAGGCTCCTCCTGAGGGAGGCCGGCCCCGATGTGCGCTCATCGCGACTGGACCGCTTCGCTGCCCACCGCGAGCCTTAGGCTCCCGACCGTGCCGTTTGTCTTCCCGGCCGTAGGACTCATGCCCCTCCGGCAACTTGCTGCACCGACCGCAAGGAGCGCGGTCCGGGTGCGCAGAACCCCTGCGGGTTGGCAGAAGCGGGGACGGCTCAGGGCATGACGGCAGCGCCAATCGAAGCTGAGCCGCTCCGGCCGTGTCGGTCTCCAAGGTTCACGCCTCACGGGCGAGGGCGGCGACATCGCGACCCGGGACCCGGACTGTTCGACATCTAATCCGCCCGCTCCGCGCTCCACCGAGGCCCGCGACGAATCTCGCCAGAAGGGGCACCACGCCGCCCTGCATCGGGCAGTTGCCGGGGGATAGCTCGCGAGCAGGATGTCCGCGAATCGCCTCGCTTCATGGCGGGGTCTGCCCAGGCCGGACGATACCGACTCCCGTCCGAAGCCGCAGCTGGTATAGCGTTCCACTTATGCAGAAGACCGGAACGGACGACGGTACGCCAGCGCGACGTCGCCAAAGCTCGCGGCCCACGGTCCAGGACGTGGCGCTTCGCGCGGATGTGAGCCCCATGACGGTTTCGCGGGTACTCTCCGGGGGCAAGAATGTGAGGCCTCCAGTGCGCGAACGGGTCGAACAGGCTGTCGCCGAGCTGGGCTACCACAGGAACGAGAACGCGCGCAGTCTCCGCCCGGGGCATCGATCAGGCTTGATCGGCGTAGTCATCACCAATATCGCGAATCCCTACTATGCCGACATGCAGCAGGGCATAGAGGAGGTGGCAACGGCGCATTCGCGAAGAATTCTGGTTGGCAATTCACGCGAGGACGTGAGCCTCGAGCAGCAGCTGGTTGCCGACTTCCTCGGCAGACGCGTCGAGGGACTCATTGTGGTGCCGGCCGGTCCGGGCCCGAGCGAGCACCTTTCCGCAGCTTCACTGTCCGGGACCCCCTTGGTGCTCGCTTCCCGCGCCGTGGCCGGTCTGGATGCCGACACGGTTCTGATCGACGACGTGGGGGGAGCATTCCAAGCGACCGCGCTGCTGCTCGCGGAAGGGCATCGGCGCATCGCATTCCTCGGTAACCGCAACTCGCTGTTTACCGGACGCCGTCGCTACCAAGGATTCCGTCAAGCGCACAAGGCACACGGGGTTGCCGTCGTTCCAGAGCTCCTCCGGACCGGCCAGCAAGACGTGAAGTCTGCTGAGAAGGCCATGCTTGAGCTTCTCGCCCTGAAGGAGCCGCCGACCGCCGTCTTCAGCGCCAACAACCGCAATACGGTTGGAGCCATTCGTGCCATCGTGTCAGTCCGTCGGGAATCCCCCGGTGCCAGCAGCGCGGCTGCGCAGAAAATCCGCCTCTTCGGGTTCGACTCCTTCGAATTCGCGGACCTGTCGCCGGTGCCCCTCTCGATCGTCGCACACGACCCACGCGACCTCGGGCGCCAGGTGGCGAGCCTGCTGTTCGAGCGCATCGATGGAACCGTCGAGGGGCACCCCCCGCGCTACATCGAACTCCCGGTGTCGCTCGAATGAGTACGCCCTCCGTCCCGAAGCCCCGGGGCGAAGACTTTCCCCTGCCGGGGCCCGTCGTGTTCCGAATCCCCCAGGTGTCGAATGCCGGCAACCGTGGGTGCGGACGGCTCTCAATTCCAATCTCTGATATCCATTGTGGTCGGGCCTGCCCCGTGTTAGCTTATTTCTGGTAACGATACCAACCCTCGGAACAAGGGAGTTCGCAAGTGAGGCTTCGGAAATTTCTCGCATCTATCGCAGTACTGGCGGTCGCGGGCGGCGCGTTGACAGCGTGCTCCTCCGCCGGCGCTCCAAACGCATCAACCGGCAAGCTGAACTTTGCCAACGACAAGAACTGGAAATTCGGCGACTTGTCGGACCTCTCCAACAAGAACATCCAGATCAGCCTGGATCCGAAGACGTATCTCCCCGAGACGGCCTACACCGCATTCGTGAAGCAGTCCCTCCGGACGTCCGAGGCGCCGGGCATGTTCACGTGGCACACCGGAGATCAGCTCAAGCAGCTCGTTGACCAGAACCTGGTGGCAGACACCTCCAGCATTTGGGACAAGGCCGTCACCGACGGTGATGTCTCGTCCGCGATCAAGGATCTGTACACGGTGAACGGCAAGCAGTATTGCACGCCTATTAGCGTGGACGACTGGGTGATGTATTACGACAAGCAGACCTTTGCGAAGTACAACCTCACACCGCCCACGACTTGGGACGACATGATGAAGGATGCGGCCGTCCTCAAGGACCACGGTGTCTCACCTTTCTGGAGTTCGGGAGGCACTTGGTCGTTCGTCTGGTTCCAGATCCTTGTCGCCGGGACGGACTTGCAACTCTACAAGGACCTCTCGTCGGGCAAGGCGTCCTATACGGACCCCCGGGTGGTCTCCATCATGAACCAGTGGCTCGAGATGGAGAAGGAAGGCTACTTTAGCGACCCGGGCTCTAAGACCGCTCCTGCAACGCAAATGAAGGACGGGAACGTCGCCATGATCCCGTACGGGACGTGGTTCTCTACCACCCTTGACCAAGTCGGCCTCAAGAGCGGCACGGACTGGGGCGTCTTCACCATTCCCGCCACCAAGAGCCAGGGCGGCGCGGCGCCGGTCGCGATCGAGACTTCCGCCACGTGTGCAACCGAACACTCGACCCAGCGAGACCTCGGCCTTAAGTACTCACAGTGGTGGATGGGCGCCGAAGCCCAGACCGCGTGGTCGAAACAGCAGGGAAACCTGCCCTTCAATCCCAAGGCCCAGGCCTCGACCACGACCTTCCAGGATCTAGGCAAGGAACTCTCCGACACGGCGAAGTACCAGTTCTATGTGCGCTACTACGACGCGACGCCCACACCGGTTCTCACTGCGGCACTCGACCAATTCACAGGATTCATGACGAATCCGGGAGATCCGGCAAAATATCTTCAGGGCATCCAGAGCGCTGCGGACACCTACTGGGCAGCGAGCAAGTAAGCGGTGGCCCGATCCTCGACGAACTACCAGCGCGCCGCATGGGCATTCGTAGGACCAGGTGCCGCGGTGGTTGTCCTGGTCCTCTATCTCCCGGTCGTCTACACCGTCATCCTTAGCTTCACGAAGTATGACGGCCTTATCAGTCCGCAATTCGTCGGCCTGGCCAATTACGGCACGATGTTCACCGACCCTGCCTTCCTGACGTCCCTGACAAATACCGCCATCTGGGTGCTTGGAACCTTGCTCGTCCCAGTGGGGGCGGGCCTGGCTGTCGCGTCGCTTTCGTTCGGGCTGAAATGGGCGGCGTTCCTGCGCATCCCATTCCTGCTGCCCTACGCCCTCTCAGGGGTCGGAGTGGGCGTCGTATTCGGCTTCATCCTGCAGAACGGGGGGGCACTTTCCCAGGCGCTGGCCTTCTTCCAGCTGCCCGGCGCAGACACGCGATGGCTCTCGGACGCGCCGGGGAACACGCTCGTCATGATCCTTGCCGCAGCCTGGCAGGGGGCAGGAGTGAACGCTCTCCTTTTCACCGTCGGACTGCAGTCAATCCCGAAGGAACCCCTCGAAGCCGCTCGCATTGATGGAGCGACGGGTTGGACGCTGTTCCGGACGATGATCTGGCCCCTCCTCCGCCCTTCTACGACTGTCGTGGTCGGACTGGCCATCGTCAACAGCCTGAAGACGTTCGACATCGTCCAGACGATGACTCAAGGAGGTCCCAACCGAGTCTCCGAGACACTTGCCGTGACGATGTATAAGGACACCTTCGTGAACAGCTACTACGGCCTCGGATCGGCTGTCGCCATATTCCTTAGCATCATCACCGTGGCGGCCTCGCTGATCTACCTTCGCAGGCAACTGGCCATAGGCGACTCTACCGGAGCGCGGAAAGGGGCCCGAGCATGATTTCTCAGCTATCTAGCGCCAACGTATCCCAGGTATCTTTGCAGGCAGCCGAGCACAAGCAAGCCCACCGGAGTGCCGAAAAAGGCCGGAAACTGGTCTCCGGAATAATCCGACCAGCAATCCTGGCGATCATGGGACTGCTCTGGCTGGTTCCCGTGTACCTGCTCCTTGCCAACGCCGGCAAGTCCGACGCCGACTACTCCGGCGATCAACTCTGGCTTCCGGGCAATATCGCCGACCTTGGGGCGAATCTGGGTAAAGTTCTGACCACCACCGACGTGCCCGCGGGCCTGGGAGCCAGCCTCGTCTATTCGGTGGCCGCACCGCTCATTGCGGTGGTACTGGGCGCGGCCATCGGATTCGCCGTTGTGGTGCTCAAACTCAAGCATGGATTCGCATGGTTCTTCGTAGTCTTCTGCGGCAGCGTATTCCCCTTGCAGATGATGGTGATCCCGTGGTTCGACGTCTACGCCCGAACCGGACTGTACGACACGACCGGCGGCATGATAGCTGTCTACTCGGCCGTGACTCTGCCCTTCTCAGCATTTGTGATGCGCAACTTCTTCAGTGGCATCGCCGAAACCGTCTTCGAGGCCGCGGTGGTCGATGGAGCCAGCGCGTGGCAGATCTTCACCCGCATATTCCTGCCGATGTCGACCAGCGCCCTTGCCGTCGTCTTCATCCTGCAGGCGACCTGGGTATGGAACGACCTCCTGGTTTCGCTGATCCTGACGCAGAGCCCTTCAACTCGGCCGGTCATGCCGCTACTCAACGCACTGCAGTCAGTCGAAGGAGGAGGCCCCGGCTACACCGTCGTCCTTACTGCAGCGCTTCTGGTCTCCGTTCCTACCGCTGCCCTGTTCCTGCTCAGTCAGAAGTTCTTCCAGCGAGGGCTCTCCCTCGGCCAGTACTGACCCACCCCAAGGATTACCCGACCGGTGGGCCGCCTGAAGGCCATGAATCGCCGATGATAGGCGTCCCGACCTGTAGCCGAACAGGGACGCGCAGGCCCCGCGGCAGGGGAAAAGGCCAAATGGTAACGTTAACATCTCTTCGGCTTGGACAAGCTGAAGGGTGAAAGCTCTGAGAACACGAGGATGCCCATATGAAGAGTCCAACGGAGAGCGCGAGCAAGTACCTGCCCGGCCTGGTGCCATCAGGACTGTACGACAAGGCGCCGGTCATCCGGATCCCGGGAGGTCACGAAGCGTGGGCGGGGGAACATGCCTGGCGGGTCCTGCGCGAGGAGGTTGGCGCCGGGCGGTCCACGATTGCCATCGATACTTACCCGGGAACCGACGTGCCCGCGCTCATCGCTGCGTTGGAGGCGGCGATCCCCGACGCCCTCGTTCTCGATTTCGAGTCCGAGGCGGCGCTGCCAAAGGAAGAGATTGAGGCGCTAATCGCTGACAATCTCACCGATGACCGCGTCTTCGGGGTCTTGAGCCACCGTAGTCTCGAGGAGTTCTACAGCCCTGCACGCCTTGCAGCCCTGGCGAGACGTATCGCTTCTGCCGAGACTCCCGTGCTGCTCGTGGGCTGGGGTGCTGCACTGACACCGCATTCGTTCGACCGGCTCGTCCTTGCAGACATGGCCCGTTGGGAGATCCAGCGCCGACAGCGCGCCGGGGCGCCCAACTGGAGGGCCGACAACGGAGAGCAAGAAGCGCTGCTCAAATTCAAACGCGGCTACTTCGTCGACTGGAGGATCGCCGACCGGCACAAACGCACGTTATTGGACCGTTTGGACTATGTGCTCGACACCAACGGGCCCATTGCTGAGGCCAAGCTCATACGCGCAAGCACCTTCAACCTGGGAATGAGCATGGCCGCCACCCAGCCGTTCCGCGTCGTCCCCTTCTTCGACCCCGGTGTCTGGGGAGGACAGTGGATGCGGGAAGTATGCGGACTCGAGGACCGGCAGAATTACGCCTGGTGCTTCGACTGCGTTCCGGAGGAAAACAGCGTCCTTCTCGAGGTCAGTGGTCAGGTGGTCGAGCTTCCCGCCATCGACGTCGTCTTCTGCCATCCGCGAGAGCTACTCGGAAAAAAGACTTTCGACCGCTTCGGCGCTGAATTCCCGATACGCTTCGACATGCTCGACACCATGGAGGGGGGAAACCTCTCCCTTCAGGTGCACCCGCTGACAGAGTACATCCAGAACACTTTCGGGATGCACTACACCCAGGACGAGAGCTATTACCTCCTCGACGCCTCGGACGACGCTGTTGTCTACCTTGGGCTCCGCGACGGCATCGACCGTGATGAGATGGCGGCCGACCTTCGTTCGGCTGCGGCAGGGGAGCAACCGTTCCCGGTCCAACGCTTTGTGAACAGCTTTCCGGCCCGCAAGCACGACCATTTCTCGATTCCTGCAGGTACGGTGCACTGCTCGGGGGAGAACTCGATGGTGCTTGAGATATCGGCCACGCCATACATTTTCACGTTCAAGATGTGGGACTGGGGGCGCGTGGGCCTCGACGGCGTTCCCCGTCCAATTCATGTCGACCATGCTCTGAACAACATCGACTGGAACCGCAACACCCAGTGGACCGACGAGAATTTGATCGGCCAAGTCAGAGAGGTCGGCCGGGGGCCCGATTGGATCGAGGAACAGACGGGCCTGCACGAGCTGGAGTTCCTTGAGGTGAGACGGCACTGGTTCACCGGAACTGTGCAGCACGACACCCAGGGCACCCTGAATGTTCTCAACTTGGTCGAGGGCGCGCAGGCCATTGTCGAGAGCCCCGTCGACGCGTTTGAACCCTTTGTCGTTCATTATGCCGAAACCTTCATTGTCCCGGCAGCGGTCGGCGCCTATACTGTTCGTCCGCACGGCCCCGGTGAAGGACAGCGGCTGGGGACAGTGAAGGCATCCGTGCGGGGGACCACGACGGACTGACTGCTGCCGCGGCTCGGTCCCCAGCTCGACACGGGAAGGTCGAACGCGCTGCGACCGACCTCGGTAGGTGAAGGTCGGGCAAGTGCGGCTCGTGCAAGCTCAGTGAAGTCGTGGTCTGTAGTCTGTCTGCCAGGGTCTGGGATGCGACCAAACGTCGGACCTGGTTCAGGGAACCCAGGGGCGGCATCCGGACAAGACCGCCGGGCGTCAGCGACACCGGCGCGGTAGCCGGCCGCATGCGGGCAGCTCGCGGGTCCGGCCTTCAGCAATGTGATCGCATCCGACGCCGAAGATACCAGGGAGGCTGACCTCGCCGCCCTGGTAGCATGTCCGGATCAACCGGGGCAGGGCCCAGGCTCTGGCTCGGGTCCGGGGCGCGGAGTTCGGCTGGCGGGCTCCCTCGGTCAGCGAATCTCAGTCGCCGCCGCTTGGAAGAGCTCGGTCTCCTGCCCGCAGGACCCAGTCGGCCGCACCGACGAGCGGTGCGCTGTCGAGCAAGCGGGATCTGCGGAGTGCAGGCGGCCTCCCGCGCGGCCCATTTGTCTCGGTGATCGCCTCCCGTAGAGGCGCCTCGAGGAGGTCCCAGGAGCGCGACATCGACCCGCCGATGACGACCTCGTCTGCGGCGAATCGCTGGAACCATGGCGCGAGGGCGCTGCCCAGTTCTCGCATTGCCGTATCAAGGACCTGGAGAGCGTCTCTGTCGCCTGTCCGCGCTGCGTCCGCGATGGCCCGGACGTTGCAATGCGATCCGGTCGCTGCGGCGTAGGCATTCTGTATAGCATCGGTGGACACGGTCTCTTCAAGCGGGCGCGCCCCGATCTGCAGAAGATGGACCCAGCCTTTCGGTGGGACCGTTGGGCTGTCCTCAACGGGGCGACCGTTTTCGAGGAAGACAGACCCTACTCCGGTCCCGAGCGTGATGCACACGAGGCGCGCGGGCCGGTGGACGGACGAAGTCCACTCTCCGATTCCGTAGGCAACCGCATCGTTCAAAAATCCGATCCGGTCCGGTTCCGTGGACACGGCCGCCGAGAAGGCGGCGCGAAGGTCGACGTCTTGCAGCGACTGGAACTTGCCCACCCCCTCGAACGTCCCCGCACCCCGCCCGTAGTCGAACGGCCCTGGCAGCGCGATGGCCCAGTCGAGGCCCGGCGGCGGCTCCAGTCCCTGGATCGTTCCGAGGATGCTTCCGAGGAGCTGGGGAAGGGGCGCTTGGGAATCCAGGTCACCGCCGGCCCGCCGGGTCATGACCAGACTGCCGGCCGTGAGCTCGAAGAGGGCCGCAGTGGCATGCGACCCGCCAATATCGACAGCGGCAACGACACGACCAGCGTTCATTTCAACATTCCTTTAAGCAAGTGTCCCCGGAAGGCTGACGCACGACCTCGGATGTTAGCAACTTTCAACGATATCGCCCTGGGCGAAGTCTGCGTCCAGGCATCGAAGAGCCCTGGTTCCAATCGGCCACTGACACTTCAAAGCTCAGCCAAAAAGACCCGCCACCGCCACCGGCGCCGGCAGGCCCCAGACGCCCTGGCCGGCCCGGGGCCGCCACCCGCTCGACTACCGCGCGGGTGGCGTTACCCCGGAGGCCATGAGCTCCGCCCGCGAGACGGTTCACTACGTGCTGGATGAAGTTCCAGAACAATGAATCTGGTGGATACTCGCGGGTGTGGCTACAGCATCAACGGATTCACGACGTGAGGTCGAGAGTGAAGCGATATTTCATATCCTCGTCGAACCACATGCGGAAGTTCGTTCCCCAAACATTGTTGTGCAGGTTGAAATGGAATCCGTTCTCCAAGTCCGCGAACGTGTTGTCGAACTGCAGCAGCCGCGGTGCACCTGGGGCGACGACAGGGGCGTCCAGGGTCGTCAGAGAGACCTGGCCGTCACTTCCGCGGTAATGCAGGCCGTGGCCGACGGAGTGCAGTGAACGGTTTCCGTTCCGGACGACCGAGAGGGGACTCACGCGGGTGCCCAGTTTGTCCATGTGCCAGAGGTTGGGGTTTCCGACCTTGGGGCAGAATGAGAACCAGCTTGCTTCAGGAAGCCGATTTGCCTCCTTACCGAATGTCTTCAGCTCGATATCGATGGCATTCGATTCCTCTCGGAGCCGATAGGTGACCTCGATTTCCCGCGGAGCACCGAAATCAGAGACGGCGTGCTCCGGCATGGCGCATCGTACTGAGATGCCTTCTCCGTCACCCGCTGGCGTCCGGGAGATGCCGACGAGGCTCGGGCGGAGGACGGCGTGCCGGGGTTCGGGGGAAGAATACTCGATCCCTGGTTTGCCAAAGTCTGCAAGAACCCATGCGGTATTGATTTCCGTGGTCCGGCAGTAATCGCGGATCCACCGCTGGTACTCGGCGAGCCCGAACGTCTCGTAGCGATACTCACCGAGTCGATGGTGCTCGTCAGCCCACACTCGGCCGCTGGAATCCAGAAGCGACACGATCGAGCCGTCGGGCCCGAACCGGAGAGTGAACTGGCCGAGTTGATACTCCTCAAGGGGGCCCGCCGCGATGGTTGCCTCAGGGTTCCGCCGGGGCGTGAGATTATCCAGGGACCGCTGCGCCTCATTCCGCTTCTCGGGCGCAAGCGCCTCGAGGGCCGCGTCGATGTAACCCCGCTTCTCCTCCCACGAGCGTTCGAGAGCGCTGTAGGAATAAGAGTCCAGCGGCTCTTCGTCAGAGCGCTGCAGAGCGAACGAGTAAATATCGTGTGCGAGCCGCGGTTTGATCACATCCCGTTCGTGTGCGGCGCCGAACGCTGCCTTGGAGTAGCTCACGAAATCAGGAAGGAACCTCTTGGTGTCCGCGCCCCAAGTGTGCTCGGCCACCAAGAGCAGGTTGTCGTGAAAGGCGTTGTATTCGGTGGTGCCCGGGGTGATTGTCCCCTCGGCGAGCCAGCGATCTCGCAGCCTGAAGAGTTCGCGCATGCGTGCTACCAGGAACGGGTCGCTTGCGACACCGTGAATCCACGAGTCGCCTATTTCTTCCTCGACCACCGGAAGAGTGTGCCGCACCTCCCAGAGCCGCTCCGCGAACGCGTCGAGCGTGGAAGCTTTGATCTCGGCTCCCGGGTACCGCCGCTTGAGGAGCACGAAGAGGTCGTCCACGTCGGCTGCGGTCGGAGGCCCCAAATTGTCGCTGGTGTGGGCGACGTACAGTGCATCGGCGAGGCCCGGGACGGTGAGCGCTTCCCCGGGCCGCGCGGCTCCGTAGGCGGCGTCGTAGTTCATGACGATCTCCTCCCCGCCGGGAGCACGCCAGAGGAACGTCCGAGGGACCTCGGGCATGGCAGAACCCGAATTCACCCCGATATGCATATATTTCAGGCCGGAGCGGGCCATGACCGGCACGAGGCCAAGCGTGTGTCCTGGTACGTCCGTCATCTTGGCGGCAATCGTGCTTTTGCCGAACTCGGCATCCAGTGAACGCGCAATGGAGATCCCGTACTCCAGCAGCCTTTCATCCATCAGCTCACTGTGGGAAGAACAGGGGAGCCCGTGCCACGCAATATGCCCGTCGCGAATGGCCTTTTCCATTAGCTCGCGCTGCTCGGCCGGCACGTTGGCCAGATAATGCCGGATGAGCCATGATCCGGTCGTCCACACGAACCGTTCCGGTCCGCCGCGGGCGGCCAACTGATTGGCCAGCGCTATCGCGCTGGGGATGTAGTGGTCAATGTACTTTCGAATGACGGTCGGCGCGTAGTCGGTGAACCCTAGGTCGAGGTGCGTCTTGTAGACGACGTGAACAGTTTCAATCATGCGCGGTCCCATCCCTTGGTCGAGCTTTTCGAGTGCTGCAAGTGAATCTGACAATGGTCTTTGGTGAAGACCAGCAAGCTTTTGGTAACGATACCATCGGGTACTTTTCCGTACAAGGATTTCTGGGCACCCGGTTTCCGGAGTTGGAAACCTCTGGGCAAGGTCCCGTGAGTTCAATCCGCCTCGCCTGTGCCCGGCCGCACTTCGGGCCAGCTGCCGACAGTCGTGACCAGGTGCCGGGCCGGTGCGGGAGCATGGCGCCTGAGCAGTCCCGGCCTTGCCGGTTCCCTGCTGCCGGCGGACTATCCGGCGCTCCGCAGATACCTGGGGAGAAACTCGCGGCCAGTGGCGTCGCGTGGTTCGCAGAGAGCGGGCCTGCCGCCATAAGGCCGCATGTTCCCACCTGCGCGACGTCCCCACGTCCTCATCGGGAAGTACGACGAGACGCGGGGCGCCAAGCTCCTGCTCCGGCGGGAGGCTGGCAACGATGCAGGTGGAAAGCGCCGCCCGGAACGCTAGTGCGCCAGAATGAAGGGAACTCCGGAGCGCTGGAGCTCGGCGGCCGCGTCGGCTGCCGGCTCGGTGTCGCTGATGATGAAGTCGACTTCGGACAACTCGCACAGCCGGACCGGGGCCGAGCCTGCAAATTTGGTTGAGTCGACCAGCAGGACGATGCGATCGGCCATGGCCATCATCGCCCGCTTGGTCGGTCGTTCGATGCCCGTATCGACATAGACCCCGCGGGCGTCGACGGCTGCAGCACCCAGGAAAAGGGTCCTCACGCGCAGGGATTCGGCCGCCTGGACGGAGAGCGGACCAACCAGCGCCTGACTCTCAACGGCCAGCTCCCCCCCAAGCATGAGCACCGAGAGATTCGGCCTGCTCAGGGACAGTTGCAGGACGGGAACCGAATTGGTCACCACAGTTACAGGTGCCTCGACGTCTATCGCCTCGGCCACGGCAAAGGCTGTCGTCCCCGCATCGAGGGCAACGGTGTCTCCCGCTTGGATGAATTCCAAAGCTCGCCGGGCGATAGTGCGCTTGGCGTCCGAGGCGACTCGTGCCCGCGCCACAAAGTCCGAGGTGCGGAGCGTTCCGTGGGTGAGTGTGGCACCTCCGTGCACCAGTCGAACGTCGCCGTCCTTGGCCATCTGACGAAGGTCCCGGCGGACGGTCATGTCGGAGACCGCAAGTTCATCGGCGAGAGTCCGCACCGAGACGTAGCCGCGAAGTTCAAGTACCGAGGCGATGCGCGATCGGCGCTCCAGCGGCGGAAGCCCGGCAGCAGCTGCAGTCTGGGACATCATTAGCACTCCTTCCGGGTGGAATGATGATACCAGATCAGGTTATGGCTTAATAAGAACACGCAATGTTAGACTTCCAACATATCTCGGAAGGGAAACAAGAATGCCCCTCAAGTTGGTGTTCGTCGGAACCGCCGCGTACGACACAGTGGCTCTGGTCCCCCGATATCCTCATAACGATGAGCGGATCGTTGCGGAGGCGATCATATCCGGTGGCGGCGGTCCGGCTGCGACTGCGGCCGTCGCCGCAGCGCGTCTCGGGGCTGACGTGAGCCTGATCGCCCCGGTCGGAGACGACGACGAAGGACATAGGGTGCGCCAAGGCCTCGAGGAAGAAGGGGTGGATGTCTCGCTCGTGTGGTTCGAGAGGGACCGCCAGACGCAGACCACTCTGGTCACTTGCTCGCGGGACACCGCCACCCGGGCGATCGTCACCCGTTACGCTAGGCCGTTCACGCTGGGTGAGGAGGCCCGTGCCGCTGTCTTGGAGGCCGACTGGGTCCATGCCGACCACCTCGGATGGCCGGCGGTGACGAAAGGCCTGAAGGGGATCAATAAGAAGGACCGGCCGCTACTGAGTGTCGATCCCGGTAACAGCATCGTCGGTGACGACGAGGGGCTGTGCCAGATCCAAGACGTCCAGCTGTACGCACCTCCGCTGATTCGGATGCAGACCGACCTCGGTCATAATCCACGAGAGATTTTGGCAGCATGCCCCGCCGAAACGGCGGTCGCCACGATGGGGCCCGCCGGATCCGTCGGACGCACCAGGGACGGGCTGTTCCTTCGGGTGCCCGGATACAGCATCCCCGACCTGCAGACCACCCTCGGCGCCGGCGACGTATTCCACGGCGCTCTGGTCACCGCGTTCAGCAGGGGGGACAGCCTCGGCCAGGCCCTTCGCTACGCCAATGCCGTCGCGGCCCTCTCCTGCCGAGGAATCGACGGCCGCTCGGCAATACCAAACCACCAAGAAGCCCACCGATTCATCAAGGAGAGCCTGTGAACAACCCAACAACCGATCCGACCGCCCCGCTCCGCCGACCTTCGGGTGCGTTCGCGATGCTGGCACTCGACCAGCGGGAGGCCATGCGGCTGATGTTCGCCGGCGACGCTTCGCCGGAAGCCGACGGCACCGCGCCTGCGTGGGTGGACGAGCAGTTTCCCGACTCCATGCTCACTGAGTTCAAGCTCGAAGCCACCCGGATCCTGTCCCCCTACGCTTCTGCTGTCCTCCTCGACAAGCAGTTCTCCCTCGACGCGGCGGTCGAGCAAAACGTCGTGGCCCCTGGATGCGCCCTGATTGCCGGCGCCGACCTCTTCATCCCGGGCAACGGAGAACCGGTCACGAGCGTTGTCATCGACCCGGACGTCGACCCCGAGACCGTCCGCAGGCAAGGCGCGGTCGCTATGAAGCTGCTCGTCGTCTGGCGCGAGGATGAACCCGCGGAACAGCGGATCGCCATGGTTAAGGATTTCGTCCAGAGCTGCCGCGCACACGGGCTCGTCAGCATCATCGAACCGGTGGCGAAGGCCCCCCGCCGAGGAGGTGAATGGGACTGGAACAGCGACGTACTCAAGGCCGCCCAGGAACTCGGGGATCTCGGTGCAGACCTATACAAGGCAGAAGTGCCTCGAAAAGGCCACGGCCCTGATGATGAAATCCTCGCCGACTGCCGGGCCCTCGACGGCGCAATTACATCCCCCTGGGTAGTACTCTCCAGCGGAGTCCCCGCGGACGAATTCCCCCGTGCGGTCAAATTGGCATGCCTCGCCGGTGCCTCGGGGTTCCTCGCCGGCAGAGCAGTATGGCGCACTTGCATCAATGCCGAGGACCGTACTCGCGCGCTCCAGGAAGACGGCTTACAGCGCCTCCAACTTCTCGCCACGATCGCTGACGGCATCGTCCAGGAACGCACGGTCGGAGCCCGCTCATGATCGTAAAGGAAGTCCGCTTCACCGGTATCGACGAGGTCCAAGTGATGGAGGTCGAAGAGGAACTGAGCCCCGGCCCGGACGAGCTGCTGGTGGCGCCTCTCCGAGTGGGCATCTGCGGCTCCGACCTGCACCTCCTTCACGGAAAGCATCCGTTCATGAAGCCCCCGGTCGTGACAGGACACGAGATGGTTGGACAGGTTCTTGCCGCTGGAGCAGGCCACCAGGAGCTGGTCGGGTGCCAAGTTCTGGTCAACCCTCTAGTCGTCCCGCTGCGATCCGCGGGCAGCTGGCGTGAAACGGTCAACTATCAGGAAGATGCCAAGGTCATGGGCTTCCGGCTTCCTGGGCTGGCCCGCACGAGATGCATCATCCCGGCTGCACAGGCCCACCCGATCCCCGCGGGGCTCGACCCGAGCACAGCGGTCTTCGCGGAGCCGCTCGCCGCCGGCCTGCACGCGGTGCGGCGGGCCGGCGGCCGTCTCGACGACATCCTGATCATCGGAGGAGGGACCATCGGACTCTGCGTGCTCCTTGCAGCGCGCGCACTCGGTGCACGCAGCATCACCGTCATAGAACCCATAGCCAGCAAGCGCAACGTCGCCCGCGGCCTCGGTGCCGATCAGGCTTTCTCCCCAGATGACATGCCAGAGCTGAGCGGCTTCGGCGCCAGCTTCGACTGCGTTTCGACGCCCAGGACGCTTAGGACGGCCATCGACGCCACCGTCGGCGGCGGTGCGGTTGTGGCCGTTGGAGTTCCGCGCGAGCAATCATGGGACATCCCGTTGGCCCGCATGCAGCGTTTCGAGGTCGACCTGCTCGGCAGCGGGATGTACACCGCGGAGGACATCAACGACGCCATCTCGCGGCTCGCTAGGGGGGAGATCGACGTGGCCCCGCTTCTTTCTGGGATATTCCCACTCTCTGCAGCCGAGGACGCCTACCGGGCCGCGGCCCAGCCCGAAACCATCAAGACCCTGCTCGAAATCTGACCCAGCCGATGTTCCCGAGGTTCCGCCCGTGAGCGCCGGGAACATCGGGCCTTCCTTGCAAGGGAAACGGCAATGCTGTCGCCGCCGACCAGAACTGCGGCGGAACAAACCGAACCTCCCTGGATTTTCGGGACCCTGAAGGTGGAATGCCCGTCCCGGGCATTGCTCCCGTGATGCACAATAGCCCATCGTGGGCGGCCAGGGTGGCGGTCAATTCTGGTCACCTGGGCGCCGCCGTCGTGCCTGGGCGCACATCTCACGTGGCTGGCCGCGACTCGGCGAAGGCTGAAATTGACTACCTGAGCCGTTAGTTTTTACCTTGGGCGAGATGCCTTGGGGACGATCTGTGCTGAGCTGGAGATTTGCCCGATCTCGGCTCCGCCCGTGCGTCCTTTGGGGGAGTCCCTATGCTTTTGGTCAAGCTACTTGGGGAGTTTCTTCCTTTGTAGCGGATTCCGTTCTTGAACATGGTGATAATGACGTCGCAGCGGCGCCGGGCGAGGCAGATGGTGGCTGCGATGTGTTTCGTGCCTTGGACTCATGGCACGAGACTATCCATGCGGATTTGAACAGCGCGTTCTTGAGTTCTTCATTGCCCGAGCGTGCGCGGAATTCACCGCGGATGGCGATGCCGGGGCGGCGGGTGACGGGGCGTTGCCGGCGTAGGCGGCGGGGTGAGCGGCGGTTTTGAAGCTGCTCGCGTCGCCAATGGTCAGGAGTATCGTCGCCGCGGTCTTGATGCCGACTCCCGGCATGGACCTCAATACCCGGAAAGAGGGGAGCCGTCGAGGAGCTTTTCGACTTCGCCCGCCATGATGGTGCCCTAGCGTTTGAGTTCCTTGATCTGGGCGGCAACGCGCGAAATGACGAGTTCGACGACTTCCGTACCTGCGACCAGTCACGGTCCGCTCTCCGAGCGCGGTAAAGATTGCGTCAACGAGTCCGAAGTAAACGTCAAAGCCCCGATCCATACTGGCGCTCCTTTGCACCGCAATATGGCCGCAGTAACGACACCCGCTGCGGGCTCCCACTTTCGAAGAGGCCTGGAGCCGTGGGAGCCGCCTTGTCCCTATCAGCGGTCAACAAGTGCCTCCGAACCAGGCGACAACGCCCCCGGGATCATCACCGACCGGGCAGGAAAGCCATGTTGGGTCCAGCGACCATGTCCCGACGGTCGGGACCAAATCGATGCAAAAGGGGAGACCTGAACCGGCTCAGTGGACGAGGTCTGAGATCCCCCGCACGATCGTGGCCGCCGATCCAACATAGGCCAGGATGAGCATGAGCCGGCGGGCAGTATGGAGACCGGTTCTTTGGGCGAGAAAATCGCCAGCGAAGAGCCCTCCGAGAATCGCGGCAAAGATCAGCGCCCAGACTCCGATGGACAGGTCCGGGGCCGAGGACGGGCTGGCCAGGAGCTTGGCGCCGATGGAGGCTACCCCGATTGTGAGGAAGTAAGGCTGCATCGTGGCGGCGAACTCTGTCTGTCGCCACCGGGTAGTGATGGCGTAGACGCTGAGAGCGGGGCCGCCGACTCCTGCGGTCGCGTTCATGAAGCCGCTCACCGAGCCGGCGACCAGGAGGGTTCTCGCTCCTGGTCGTCGGCGTGACGCGCCCATTGCTGTGGCCGTTGCCAGTCCCGCAATCACGGTGGCGCCGACGAAGACCTCGAGCCAGGGGGCGGGCACGTGCTGAACGGCCACGGCTCCGGGCACGATGCCGACTAGAGCTGCTGGGACGAGCAGCAGGTACTTCTTCCACTCCACATGGGCGAGGACGCGCACGAGCACCATGGCCGCCGTGAGCGCTCCGCAGACGTTCACCAGGATCACGCCCGTCACAGGGCCGGCGATCAGGACGATGAACGGGGCGGCCACGAGGGCGAAGCCCATCCCGGTGATCCGTTGGAGCAGGGAACCTGTGAAGATCGCGACAATGAGCAGGAGAGTCTCCATGGTGTCACGGGCGCCAGGCGAGGTAGCGAGTATCGAGGAATTCCTCCAGACCCTCCGAGGCTCCTTCACGGCCCAGTCCCGACTGCTTCACACCGCCTAGCGGGGCGAACGCCACGGAGGGCACTGGGTCGTTGATGCCGACGATGCCTGCCTCGACCTTCTCCCCGAAGATCCAAGAGCGAGATGGGCTGCTGGTCCACACATAGGCTGCCAGTCCCATCTCCGTCGAATTCGCCATAGTGAGTGCTTCGTCATCAGTGCGGAATCGGACGATACCCGCGGCGGGGCCGAAGACTTCGGAGGTAAGAAGGGGCGCGTCCTCCGGAACGTCCGCCACGAGGGCGGGAGCGACGTACGAGCCGACGCCTGGGATCTCCTGCGGAGAGGTAAGGAGGACCCCTCCGCGTGCGACCGCGTCCTCGACGAGCTCCATCACGGCCCGGGCGCGCGCGATGTCGATGACGGGGCCCAGGCCTGGCATCTCGTTGCCGGCATCTGGAACCCCGTGACCCAGAGTGAGAGCGTCGAAGCGGGACGCGAGGCGTGCACCGAATTCCTCGGCCACGCTCTCGTGGACCAGGAACCGGTTCGCCGCGACGCAGGACTGGCCTGTGTTCCGCAGCTTGGCGGTGACAGCGCCTTCCACGGCAGCATCGAGGTCCGCGTCACCGAAAACGATGAACGGCGCGTTGCCGCCGAGTTCGAGCAGCGGCCGCACGATACGCGCGGCACCCTGCGCCATAAGCGCTGAGCCCACCTCGGTAGATCCCGTGAAGCTCATGATACGGACCGCAGGGTGATCCAGGAGTCCGGCTGTCACTTCCCGCGAGGGCCCGTGGACAAGGTTCACGACCCCGTCAGGCACTCCCGCGTCGATGAGGACGCGGAAGAGTTCCGTTGCGGCCAATGGTGATTTTTCGGAGACCCGCGCGACGACTGTACATCCTGCGGCCAGCATCGGCGCGAGCTTGCGGGCCTGGATGGATACGGGGAAGTTCCATGGCGTGAGACTTAGTGCTACTCCAGCAGGACGGCGTATCGCGAGATGTCGCCGCCCGGTCGCCTCAGGGGCCCGAACGGAGCCTCCGACGCGGCGGGCCTCCTCTGCGAACCAACGGAAGTACTCGACAGCGAAACTGACTTCGGCTTCGGCCTCGGGGAGGAGTTTGCCGGCCTCTCGGGCCAGAGTGCGGGCAAGGTCGGGCTTGCGCTCGGCGAGGATATCGGCAGCATCGCGGAGGATGTCGCCGCGCTTCCTTCCAGTCAATTCGGACCAGGCGTCAAAAGACTTTGCTGCCGAATCGGCTGCCCTAAGGGCCTCCTTACGGCCGCCCCAAGCGACTTCCCCGACAGGAGTGCCGAGGCCCGGGTCGAGGACGGGACGCGTAGCCGCGCTCGACTCCCAGCGGCCGGCGATCAAGTGTTCGGCATGCATGGAATTTTCCTTTTCATTAAAGTGGGCCCCACCGGGCTGACGCGGACGCGAAGACCTCGTCCACGAAGTAATACGTTCTCTCGAGCCCGCTCGAAGGGGCTAGCCCGGTTCAGCGGCTTCGGCCTAGGTTCCTTGCTGTCTTGGGCGCAGCTGCCGCGGCGGCCTGTCTCGATGAAGTTGTCCTCTTCGACAGTCCGTCTGTCCTGCGCGCGAAACGACAGGACACATGCGATCGTGTCGACGGTGCGGAAACTGTAGGAGGCCAGGCCTCTCGCTGATGCTCCTCCGTCATGCGATGCACCCCGGCCGGCGATTGGACCGGCTCGGCGTCCCGAACCGGTGACTTGGGGCGCCGCGGGCGCCCGTCCCGGTGAGTCGAAAGATCGCTCCTGCGTGCGGCCAGTCGGGAAGTTCCTCGGGGGTCGCCGGCCACTGACCGGTTGTGATGTAGAGATCGGAGAAATCCGGGCCGCCGAAGGTGCAGCTTGTGACGACCGGTGCAGGAACGTCCACGTGGTACTGAAGGCGGCCCCGCCGGTCGTAGCAGCGCACCGCGCGACCCCGTGCCATCGCCACCCAGAGGTTCCCATCCGCGTCCATCGTCATTCCGTCCGGACGCCCCTTCACCTCGTGGAGGTCAACGACCACCCGCCTTGACCGGGCTTCGATCTCGCCCGTCTCCAGGTCGTAGGCGAAGGCATCGACGCTTTCAAGGAAGGTGTCTATGTAGTACAGGGTGTGGCCGTCCGGACTCCACGACAGGCCGTTAGAGAGGGTCACATTGCCAAGCACCCGACGGATTCGCCCGCCGGCCTGCGGGCCCGGCTCCAGGCTGAAGAGCGCGGACGCACCCTGAGTGAGCGGCTCAGTCAGGGTGCCGGCGAGGTATCGGCCTGAGGGGTCGCACGCGCCGTCGTTCATCCGGTCGCCTTCGCGCACGGTGTGCCATGCAGTGAAGGAGGCCGTCTCTTCATCGATTCCTCCCACACTCATCCCCACCGCCCCGACGAGGCCCCCGTCCTCGCGCAGGGCCACAGAGCCGACAGGCTGGTCCAGAGCGAAGGACTGGTCAACCGATGTTGTCGGATCGAAGCGATGAACCTGCCGCCGGTGAACGTCGACCCAGAGGAGCGTGCCCGTGCGGTCGTCCCAGACGGGGCTCTCCCCTAAGGACGCGCCAGACTCTAGGACCGGCTCCAGCGAGGTGTGCATCAGTGCGCACCGAGTCTTGCGACGCGGAGAGCCTCCACTGACAGCAGGTCTTCTCTCATTCGACGGATGGCGTCCTCGCTTAGCGGACTAGCGGGAGCCACGGGCACAGGGGAGCAGAGCCCAGCGATGGACAGGGCAGCCTTCCAGCCCGAGGGTGGAGTGCCCTTTCGGCAGACGGCTACGATGTCGATGAGGTGTCGCTGCAGTGTGAGCGCCTCCGGAAGGTCCGTCGAGACGAGCTCGAGCATGCGCACGCCCAGTTCAGGGACGAGGTTAGCACTCGCTGCGATGGAGCCGTCCGCGCCGGCCAGCGCGCTGGCCACCAGCAGCGTGTCGGTGCCTGTGTAGACGCGGAAGTAGTTCGCCAGCTCGCTCTGACCGGTCTGTAGCAACTGAACGGCCTGCACTGCGGCCTGCAGATACTCGAGGTCCCGGCTGCTGTCCTTGAGCCCCACAATGTTGCCGTGGGTGGCCAACCGTCCCACGAGCGACGGGGGCAGCGGGACGCGCGTGAAGGCGGGGATGTTGTAGAGGACGATCGGGACGGGTGACCTGTCGGCGAGTCCACGGTAGAAGCCTTCGATCTCGGCATCTGACATCGGGAAGTAGGCCGGAGGCGCGACGAGGGCAGCGCGCGCTCCGAGGTCGCCGAGCTTCCTCAGTTCCATCTCGGCGTCGGGAACGGCGGAGACTGGGACGCCCGGGATCACCGGAAGGGCTCCGGCTCGAGCGATCACACGACCCGTCACGGAGAGGCGCTCACGGACGGTGAGCCGGGCACCCTCTCCTGTCGACCCGCACGGGGAGATGCCGACGATTCCCCCCGCGACGACGTGATCGACCAGACGATCCAAGGCGACGAGGTCGAGTTCGCCAGCCGTCGTCATTGGTGTTGCGAGGGCGACCAGCGCCCCCGAAGGCAGAGTTGGACTTACCATTCCGCGATCCTTCCGTCCTGGTGCCGCCACTGGGGGTCGCGCAGCTCCCACTGCGCCGACGCCCGCACGGCTTCCTCGTTGATGTCGATGCCCAGTCCGGGCCTGGAGTTGAGTGCAAGATGCCCCTCGATTGGCTGCAGGGGGCCGGGGTCGCGCACGTAGTCGAACATCTCCGCGGGAGGGAGGCCCTCGTAGCCTTGGTTGTAGTGGAGGCCCACGCTCTGCTCCTGGACCACGACGTTGGCCGTGGAGAATCCCACCTGCAGCGACGCCGCCAGGGAGATCGGGCCGTTCGGGCAGTGCGGTGCGACCGCGACGTCGTAGGCCTCCGCCATGTGCGCGATCTTAGCGAGCTCGAAGATGCCCGTGAGGGAGACGTCCGGCTGAACGATGTCAACGACACCTTGCCGGAAGAGCTCCCGGAACTGGGTGCGGTGCACGAGACGCTCTCCAGCGGCGATGGGAATTGAGCAGTCCGGACTGAGAATATGGCGCAATTCGCTTTCGAACCCCGGGCCGAGCGGTTCCTCGATCCAGGCGAGGTGGAAAGGCTCGAGTTCGCGAACCAGGACCTTCACCATCGCGCGATGGACCCTCCCGTGGAAGTCCAAGGCGATCTCGACGCCGTCGCCCACCGCGTCGCGGATGCTCGCCACTCGGTCCACGACCTCGCTGACCCGCGCCCGCGTTTCGATGTGGTCGAACTCCTCCGTCGCGTTCATCTTGACCATGGTGAAGCCCTGCTTCATTCGCTGGCGGGTGTGCTCAACGACGTCATGGGGTCGGTCCCCGCCTACCCAGGCGTAGAGGCGCGTGCGTTCGCGGACAGCGCCACCCAGAAATTCGTAAACGGGAAGCCCGTAGCGGTGCCCCTTGATATCCCAGAGCGCCTGCTCGATGCCGGCGGCGGCCGATGCGACCGCGCTCGTGCCGCGGAAGAACCCGCCGTGCCCCATCCTGAGCGCAAGCTCCCCGATGCGATCGGGGTCCGCTCCGGAGACGTTGAGGGCAAGGTCCTCAACCGCCCCGACGACGGCGTTCGCCCGCTTCGGCACGATGGCTTCGCCCCAGCCCACGAGCCCCTGCGCGGTCGCGACCCGGATGAGCAGCCAGCGAGGCGCCACGAGGTAGGGCGTCACGGAGGCTATCTTGTCCCGGTTCACTTCGACATTCCTTCCACGCGGGGCCCGGAAGCGCCGAAGGGTGAGGACGCCCGCGAGTTCAATCCCTCGGCGAGGGGATCTGTCTTCCTGCTCAGGCTGCGGCCGCCGTCCACCGTGACGGTCGACCCTGTGATGAAGCCCGCATCGGCGGAGCCGAGGAAGGCGACGGCTCCCGCGACGTCCTCAGGGAGGCCTGCTCGCGGAAGCAGCCACGGCTGGCTTACGTCATGCATGGCCGAGCCGAGCCCGACATGCTCGCGCTCCTCGGCCATGCCCGCTGTCTGGATGACCCCCGGGACCACGGCGTTGACACGGATCCCATAAGGGCCAAGCTCGATAGCGAGGGACCGGGTCAGGGCCGAGACGCCACCTTTGCTCGCGACGTAAGAGACGTGGGCGGGCAGCGGCAGGCGCTCCTGGATAGTGGCGAGGTTTACGATGGCTCCGCCGCCGTCGAGCATCGCGCGGGCAGCGTCCCGAGCAAGGAACGCCGACGCGGTCAAATTGGTCTCGATCACCCGGTCCCAGTCCTCCTCCGTCAGGTCGAGCAGGCTGAGTCTGGCACCGATGTCGGCCGCGTTGTTCACGAGGAAGTCCAGACGGCCCCAAGCCTCGAGGGTCTTCGCCACCAACTCATTCCGCTGGCTGCGGTCAGCGAGGTCCGCGCACTCGAATTGGCACTGACCGCCCTGCTCGTGGATCTCTGCGGCCGCCGCCGCACCGGCGTTCCGGTCCCGGTCGACAAAAGTAACGGCCCACCCGTTGCGGACGAGTCGTTCGACGATCGCGCGGCCAATTCCGCTGGCACCGCCTGTGACGAGAGCGACGGGGAGGGATGATCTGGTTTTCTGCACAGGCGGCCCTGCCTTTCAGGAAGTAGTTCTGGACAGACGTCTGCTGATGGCGCCCTTGCGGACGCGGTAAGGGGAGCGGCCGCTGGTGAGCCGAGATAGCTGCTCTCCTGCGGGTGGAAACACACCAAGCGGCGGACGGGATGCTCCCGACTCCCGTGAGGTGGAACACATGATGTAAGTACTATCACATGAAGTGTTGGGTTTCCAACAAGGTTTGGTGATATTCAGGCGTACGGTGTCTGCGCTGACGGTCGGCGTCGGTCATGCGTTGCCTCAAGCGGGGAAGAGCAGCATCAATCACCTCGATGAGAACACCGACGCGTGGCCCGGTGCACGTCGGTCGCGCTGCACACTGCATCGACACTCCCGAGGATGGGCGGCAGGTCTTCAGCCCCAGCCACTGTGGCGGCCCGGCTGTAATACGTAGTGCAGAAGTTCGGCCCGCAGTTTGTCGCGACCTTGGGGCTGTCCCCCGGAATTTTTTCAAGCTGAACGGTACCAACGGTAGTTAGGCGGCTGACTGTTCGATTTTGTCTTTGGGTTGGTTGATCCACGCGGGTCCGGGGAGCGAGAGGATTTTGGGGTAGGACGTCGTGAAGCGTTCGGGGTGTTTGGCACGGGCTGAAGAGAGGGCTGCCGAGCGTTCTTTGGCCACGGCGGCGGCGTGAGCGGACGCGAGGAACGATCCTTCATGCCGTCCCAGCCGTGCTCCAGACAGCGCCGGAACCACCGGGGCGCGCAGGTCCGGGAAACACCCATTTCCTTGGCCACGTAGGCCACGTTGGGCGACGGCCCGCGCTCGCAGCTGCAGGTCTAGCTATCCATGTAGCCTTCAAGGAGCGTGGTCGTTGATATATAACTGGACCTCGGATGCAGATGGCATACGACATGTGGGAATCGATGCAGGCGTTGCCGACCAGCCCTTGCCAGGTACGTGCTCGTCGTGTGCTCTGCTTTGTCTAGTACCTCGTAGAAGAGTGCCGCAAAAAGGGCTCCTCGAGTAGCTCCCGGTCCCAGCCTGGCCTAGCGCCGATTCCGTCGAGAATCGGCAAACAACTGCGCGAAGACTTGCCCGTAAGCCGGCCGACCGCCGTGCTGCGGACCCCCCAACTGGCCTTCCACGTGCCAGCCAGATTGGTGCCACCCAGATTGGCACCACCCAAACTGGGGCCCGCCGAGTCGCCGGTAGAGTGCAATTATGCCCACCGAAGCCGCCGCCGCCCCCGATCCCTTGGGAATCGACGTGGGGCCTCTCCCTGACCTGGACGAACTCCTCGCCGGCGCCCATGTGGTCAGTTTGCCGATGCGCGTGAAATTCCGCGGCATCTTGCAGCGCGAGGCCCTGCTGCTCCGCGGCCCGCTGGGCTGGGGGGAGTTTTGCCCCTTTCCCGAATATGCCGACGCGGAGGCCTCCCGCTGGCTTGCCTCCGCGGTCGAAGCCGGCTGGCTGGGCTTCCCCGAACCCCTGCGCGACACCATCCCCGTCAACGCCACGGTGCCCGCGGTGCCAGCGGACCGTGTGCCGGAAATCCTCGCCCGCTTCGGCCGGGTGGACGTCGTCAAGGTCAAAGTGGCCGAGCCCGGCCAGAGTCTCGACGACGACGCCGCCCGGGTGGAGGCCGTCCGCGCGGCACTCCCGGACGCGGCCATCCGCGTGGATGCCAACGGCGGCTGGGACGTCGCTGAGGCCGTCGACGCACTGACCCGGCTCGCCGTCGTCGGCCTGGAATACGCCGAACAGCCGGTGCCGGACATCGACGGCCTGGCCGAGGTTCGGCGCCGGCTGCGGGCTGCCGGGGTCCCCGTGCTCATCGCCGCGGACGAGAGCGTGCGCAAGGAGGATGACCCGCTCAAGGTTGCCCGCGCCGGCGCGGCCGACCTGATTGTCGTCAAGGTGGCACCGCTCGGCGGCGTCCGGCGCGCCCTGGACATCGTGGCCAAGGCGGGCCTCCCCGCCGTCGTCAGTTCGGCGCTGGACACCTCGGTGGGGATCCGCGCCGGCCTGGCGCTCGCCGCCGCGCTCCCCGAACTTCCCTACGCGTGCGGGCTCGGAACGGTGTCCCTGTTTGCCGCCGACGTCACCCGGGACTCCCTGGTCCCCGACGACGGCGGCATCCGCCTCCGCGACGTCACCCCCGACCCCGGTCTGCTGGCGGCCCATGCCGCCGCCCCGGACCGCCGGGACTGGTGGCTGGACCGGCTGCGGCGCGTCCATGCGGTGCTGGCCGCGGGGCAACGGCCTCCCCGACAGTGACGTTCGCAGTCCGTAACGTTCGCAGTCCGTGACGCCCCGGCAACCTGGCGACCGCCGGGCGGGCTCCTGCCAACGCCGCCCGGCGCGGAGCAGCACCCAACGGGCCCGATCCGATATGACAAGATGTTCCAATGACTTCCCGCCACGCTGAACGGCTCCGCAAAAACAGCCGCCGTTGGGGCGCTGGTCCGGCCTGCATGGCCTTGCTGATCATGATGGGCGTCGCTGGGTGTTCGGCCCCGGCTGCCCTGCCGTCCTCCGCCGCGCCGAGTACCGTGGCAACGCCCGGGGTGACGGCGTCGCCGTCGGGTCCGTCCCGGAGCGTTCCGGAGGCCGCGAGCACGGCGTCCCCAACAGCAGCGGCGGAGGACGCTCTGCACAAGGTGCAGGTCGCTTTGCAGGCGTTGGCTCGATCGACCCCGCAGCCGAGCCGGGAGCAGGTGCTGGCGAGCCTTTCCGGCGCTGGGTTTGCCCCGGCCGCCGTGGAGGTTGCCGCGTCGCGGACACCGACGGGGCTGGCCGTGGACGCGGTGGAAGCCGGAGTGCTGAGCGGGGGGCAATGCGTGATGGCGCAGATCCGGTCCGGAAACCTGGAAACATCGGTGTTGCCGGCTCTGACGAACGGGCGCTGCTTCATTGGCCGGGTTGACGGCTAGTTTGGCGCGTTCAGTGGTGTTCAGACGGAGATCCAGCGTGCCGCCGGGAGCGGCGCTGACAATCGGGACGGTTCGGCAACAGGAGTGGAATGTCTAGGGTACTGAGCCGAGGCTCCGAGGTTCGGGCAGGAACGAAACCCGCCCGACGGAGCCGCATGTTGGTGATCGTGCAGATCGTGGGTGAACTGCTCATAACCGCCGGCGTGATCGCCCTTCTCTTCGTCGCCTGGGAACTGTGGTGGACAAACGTTGAAGCCGATGCCGTCCAGGGGGCCGCCGTGAAACAGTTTGTCCAGGAGCACCCGGCACCCGCCACGACGGTCCAGCCCCCGACGGCGGCTGGCGGCACTCCAGCGGCGTCGGCGCTGCCGTCGGCCCCGCCGGTGGGCGCGGCGCCGGGCCACGGCCAGGCAATCGGTGTCATCTACATCCCCCGGCTCGGAGCCGACTACAGCAGGCCGGTCATCGAGGGCACCAGCCAGGATGTCCTGGACACGCTCGGCCTGGGCCACTACCAGGGGACGGCGATGCCGGGCGGCGTGGGGAACTTCGTGCTGGCTGGCCACCGTCAGACCCACGGCGCTGTGCTCGACAACATCCATACGCTCGTGCCCGGCGACAAGATCTATGTCCAGACTGCCGACGGGTTCTACACGTACGTCTTCCGGAACCAGGAGATCGTGCTGCCGGACCGGACGGATGTCCTGGCGCCGGTGCCGACTGAGCCCGGCGCAAAGCCCGAGCAAAGAATCCTGACCCTGACCAGCTGCAATCCGCGCTTTGGGTCCCAGGAGCGCATCATCGCCTACTCCGTCTTCGATTCATTCCAGCCGCTCAGTGCCGGACCGCCGGCGGCCATCGCCAAACAGCTTGCCGACCTGCAGGGAAAGGGCTAAACAATGTACGGCTGGGTTTTTCGACACCTTCCCGGGCCTCTTTGGGTTAGGACGGCCATTTCCGTGGCCATCCTCGCGGGGGTCCTGGTTGGGCTGGTTCAGGTGGTCTTCCCGTGGATTGCCGACGTGACCAATCTGACCAACGCAACCGTCGGGTAGGACCGGGCGCGGTCTTCGGACGCACAGCCGGAGTAGCTGCGACGGGTGCGTGCGGTGCCGGCTGCAACTGCGGGGTGGCGGGCCCAGTCCTTGAGTCGGGAACGCCAAGGTTCATCTGCGAGAATCCCTCCATGACTGAGCCGGTTCAAGAACTCCTCCACAACAGCGTCCAGACGACCCGCCAACCCCGCGGCTTTCGTCGCGGCGCCGGGTATGCCGCCAGCAAGGTCCCGGAAGTCTCGGCCTACTTCTGGATCACCAAAGTACTCACTACAGGGATGGGCGAGACGACCTCGGATTTTTTGGTTACCCGGCTCGATCCCATGATCGCGGTCGCGCTCGGGGCGGCAGGACTGATCATCACGCTGGTGTTGCAGTTCGCCGTCCGGCGTTATGTTCCCTGGATCTACTGGTCCGCCGTCGTAATGGTCAGCGTCGTCGGCACCATGGCCGCCGACGTCGTCCACGTGGGGCTCGGCGTGCCGTATGCGGCATCGACGGCGTTCTTCGCGGTGGTCCTCGCCGTCGTCTTCCTGGTGTGGCACCGCACGGAACGAACGCTGTCCATCCACAGCATCCGTTCACCGCGGCGGGAATTCTTCTATTGGTCAGCCGTCATGACCACCTTCGCCCTCGGAACGGCCGCGGGGGACCTCACCGCCATGACGCTGCAGCTCGGATATCTTCCCTCGGCATTTCTGTTTGCGGCGATTATCGCGGTTCCGGCCATCGCCTGCTGGCGGCTGGGGCTGAACCCCGTCCTCGGGTTCTGGTTTGCCTACGTCACCACACGGCCCCTGGGGGCTTCTGTGGCCGACTGGATGGCAGTCTCCCCGGTCCGCGGCGGACTCGACTGGGGTTCCGGACCCGTCAGCCTCGGATGGGCCGCAGCCATCCTCGGATTCGTCGCCTACCTCGCCGTTACCGGCAAGGACGTCCAACGCGAAGACGCCCCCTCGGGCCGCCGATAGCGGCACTCCCAGGGAGCATGGTGCCTGCCCAGCGGCCGGCGGCGCAGCCGGCCCGGGCCCGGGCGGCCGGCGGCGGTGGGCTGGACTCCGCGGCGGCGAGGGCTGGTGTCCGGCTCCGGGGGAGCCCCCGGGGAACTGATCATCAGCCGAACTGATAATTTGGGACTGTGAATAATCCGGCCGAATTGGTTGTCCCCAGAGTCCAGGCTGCTATTGCCAGCGCGTTCGGCGAAGAATTCCGGCAGACGGACCCGGTGATCAGGCCCTCGCAGTTCGCGGACATCCAGATCAACGCCGCCATGGCCCTCGCCAAGAGAGTCGGACTGCCGCCGCGGGACGCCGCCGCGCGGATCGTGGACGCCCTGGACATCGACGGCATCTGCACCACGGCAGAGATCTCCGGACCGGGCTTCATCAATCTCACGTTCGACGGCACGTGGATCGAGGAACTGCTCAATGCACAGGCCGCCGGTGCCGCATCCCTGGCAGCGGCCTCTCCTGCAGAGGCAGCCTTAGGCGCAGCGCAAGGCGCCGCCGAAGCGCAGGGGCAGCGCGTCGTCGTCGACTATTCCTCTCCGAATGTGGCCAAGGAAATGCACGTGGGGCACCTGCGCACCACCGTGGTCGGGGACAGCCTGGTGAAGGTCCTCGAAGCGCTGGGGGACACCGTCATCCGGCAGAACCACATCGGCGACTGGGGCACGCCCTTTGGCATGCTGATCGAGCACTGGCTGGAGATCGGCGAGGACTCCCCGGAGGCCGCGCTGCTGGTGGATGACCCGAGCGCGTTCTACCAGGCGGCCCGGACGAAGTTCGACGCTTCCGCCACGGACGAGGACGGCTTCGCGACCCGTGCCCGGCTCCGCGTCGTGGCGCTCCAGGGCGGGGACCAGGAAACCTTTGCAGTGTGGCAGCGGCTCGTGGCGCAGTCAAAGCGCTACTTCAACGCCATCTACTCGATGCTGGGCATCAGCCTCACCGACGACCACATCGCCGGCGAAAGCTCCTACGACGCCCATCTGGCACAACTGTGCCAGGAACTGGAGGACCGCGGAATCGCACGGGTCAGCGACGGCGCCCTCTGCACCTTCCCCGCCGGCTTTACCGGGCGCGACGGCCAGCCGCTGCCCCTCATCATCCGCAAGTCCGACGGCGGCTACGGGTACGGCACCACAGACCTCGCCACCATCCGGTACCGCGTCCGCGACCTCTCGGCCGACCGCGTCCTCTACGTCGTGGGCGCCCCGCAGAACGTCCACCTGCGCATGGTCATGGCAACAGCGCGCGACGCCGGCTGGCTGCCGGACACCGTGGAGGCCACACACGTGCAGATCGGCAACGTGCTGGGCGAGGACGGCAAGATCCTGAAGTCCCGCTCCGGTGCCCCGGTGAAGCTCATGGCCCTCCTGGAGGAGGCCGTGGACCGCGCCCGTGCCGTCATCGACGCCAGCCGTCCCGAGCTGACCGAGGCGGAGCGTGCCGTGACGGCCCGCCAGGTGGGGATCGGCGCCGTCAAGTACGCCGACCTGTCCACGGGCCATGACACCGAGTACGTCTTCGACTTCGACCGCATGCTGGCCCTGACCGGCAACACCGGACCCTACGTGCAGTATGCCGCCGCGAGGATCCGGTCCATCCTGCGCAAGGCCGGCGTGCTGGAGCTCCACACTGGTGCCGGCAGCGGGGGCGCCGGCGCCGGGGATGCCGGCAGCGGGGGTGCCGGCGCCACCGGTGTGGCCGCGGCGATCGCCGTCGTCGAGCCTGCCGAACGCGCGCTCGCCCTTCACCTCTTGGAATACGGCGCCACGCTGCGCAAAGTGGGCGAAGCGCTTGAGCCGCACCGCCTCTGCGGCTACCTGTTTGAGCTCGCCCAACTGTTCACCGCCTTCTACGATCAGTGCCCGGTTCTGAAGGCCGAGGAATCGGTCCGGGAGTCACGGCTTGCCCTGTGCGCCCTGGCCCTGCGGCGGCTGTCCAACGGCCTGGAACTGCTGGGCATCGAGACGCCGGAGAACATGTGACAGCGCCGGACTCCGCCGACGCTGGCGGCGCTGGCGCCCTGGGATCCGTCGCCGCCGCACGCCTGGCCGTCGACTCGCTGCTCCAGGCCGGGGTGCGCTACGTAGTGGTTGCGCCCGGCTCACGGTCCGCCCCGATGGCCTACGCCCTGGCCGAGGCCGCCGCCGCCGGCCGGGTGGAGCTGCTGGTCCGGATCGACGAACGCTCCGCCGGGTTCACGGCGCTCGGCCTGGCCCTGGCAACCGGGGCGCCCGCGGCAGTGCTGACAACGTCGGGGACCGCCGTCGGAAATCTCCTGCCGGCGGTCATGGAAGCGAATCACGCCGCCGTGCCGCTCGTCGTCATCTCCGCGGACCGGCCCCAGGAGCTGCGCGGGACCGGCGCCAACCAGACCACGATCCAGCTGGACCTCTTCGGCGAGCACGTCCGCTTCGCCGTCGACGTGCCCGCCGGCAGCGACCCGCAGCGCGCCGTGGAGACAGCACTGAGCGCCGCGACCGGGGCCTTCGAGGACTCCCCGCCGGGACCGGTGCAGCTGAATCTGGCCTTCCGCGACCCCCTCGTGCCGGCGCCCGGGGAGGCGCTTCCTGCCGAGTCGGGGCGCCGGGTCTACCGGGCCGCCCATGTCCCGCTGGCCCTGGACTTTCCGGCGGCCTCCGCTGCCCTGCCTGAGCGGCGCACCGTCGTCCTTGCCGGGCACGACGCCGGGCCGGTCGCGGAGGCGTTTGCCCGTGCGCACGGCCTGCCGCTGCTCGCCGAACCCTCGTCCAATGCCCGGTTCGGGCCCAACGCGGTGGGGCCGTACCGGCTGCTGCTGGAACATTTCGGGCCGGATTCCCCGCAGCCGATCGAACGCGTGGTCCTGTTCGGCCGGCCCACGCTCTCCCGGCCGGTCAGTGAGCTGCTGGCGCGTGCGGACGTCCCCTCGGCCCTTTACCAGCCGGTTCCCGTGGCCTGGTACGAACCCGGCCGCCGCACCGAGCTGCCGCTGGAGAACCTGGCGGACCTCGGAGACTTTGCCGGCCGCGGTTCCCCGGCCTGGCTGGATGCCTGGCTCCTGGCCGGCGCCGCAGCACAGCACGCGGTGGACCTCGTCCTGTCAGGGACCCCCGCCGCAACCGGCCCGTCCGTGGGCGCGCTGGTCTGGGCGCACGCCCGCGGCCAGCTCGTGCTCGGATCCTCCAACGGCATCCGGGACGTCGACCTCGCCGGTGCACCCTCGCCGGAACCGCGCGCCACGGTCTTCGCAAACCGGGGCCTGGCCGGGATCGACGGCACCACGGCCACCGCTACCGGCATTGCCCTGGGCGGCCGCCAGGAAACCACGGTGCTGATGGGGGACGTCACGTTCCTGCACGACGCCGGCGGGCTTCTGCTCGGGGCAGGGGAAGCCGTGCCCGCCCTGCGGATCGTGGTGCTTAACGATGCCGGCGGGGCCATCTTCGGGCTCCTGGAACACGGCGCGGTCGAGGCGGCCGGCCGCTACGGTGACGCCGTCGAACGCCTTTTCGGCACCCCGCACAGTGTGGATATTGTGGCACTCGCGGCGGCGTACGGCGTCGCCCACCGCGTGGTCGGCACGACGGCGGGACTCGCCGAGGCGCTCGGCGAGCCGGTGATGGGCCGCAGCATTGTTGAGGTCCGCACTGACAGGCACGGACTCAGGGAGCTGCACCGCCGCATCCGGGCCGCCGTCGGAGCCGCGGTCTCCGGCGTTCCCGCCACGGACTGACGCACTCTTCGCTGGGTCCGGGCGACGCGCTTTGGGCCGGGCGACGCGCTGCGTGCCCGGCGACGCGCAAAATACCCCACGCCGCCGGAATTCCTCGGCGCCAGGTAATTTGCGCGTCGCGGAGCACAAGCTGCGTCGGATTATCCACATGGCCGCGGCAGGGCATCGAATTGGTGTCCGCGGGCTGGGATCTTGGGTCCATGAACGAGTTGCCCAGACTGATATTGGCCCGTGAGCACATCCAGCAAGGCCTGACGCCGAAACAGCTGGCCGCCAAGTGCAGCTCCGGAGTGCTCGTCCGAATCCGGCACGGCGTATACGTCGACCGGACGTCCTGGCAGGCACTGGAGGAGTGGGAACGGCACCGCGTCCGGGTCAGCGCCGCGGCCGAGATGTTGATGGCGCCGACGGTTTTCGGCCGGCACTCGGCGGCCTCCGTCTGGAAGATTCCAACCATCGGTCGCCGCCACCCTGTCTGCGCCCTGACCACGCAGAACGACGGCGGGCGCTCGCGTGCCGGGATCAAGAGGCACTACGCCGCACCGGCCGGGTTGGAGGTCGTCCGGCGCGAAGGGCTTCTGGTCACCGGGAGGGTGCGGACCGTGCTGGACCTTGCCGCGTTCGCGCCGTTTGCGGAAGCGGTCGTTCCGCTGGACCATGTGCTCAAGGCAGACCGGGTCCAGGGTCTGCCGGCGCTCACGAAAGACACGCTCCTGGCTGGGATCGACGGCAACTACACCGCGGCTGCGGAACGGCGGATCCGGGTGGCGGTGGACTTCGCCGACGCGCGTTCGGGCTCGGCGGGGGAGTCCTACGGCCGGGCCCTGATGTGGATAGCCGGATTCGAACCGCCCGCGCTCCAGCACGAAATCCGTGACCACTCCGGGACCGCGGGCTACACGGACTACTACTGGGATACTGCCCGGGTGGCCGGTGAGTTCGACGGCGTCGTGAAGTACCTGAAGCCCGAGTACCTGAGGGGCCGGACCCCTTCGCAGGCCGTCGTCGACGAAAAGCTGAGGGAGGACCGCATCAGGGCCTCGGGGATCGGGGTCATCCGCTGGGTCTGGGCCGATCTGATGGCCGCCGGACAGCTGGAACGCAAGCTTGTCGCGGCGGGTGTGCCCCGCCGTCGTGCCCGCACTGCGCAGTGATTAGGACGCGCACCTTGCCCCTCGACGCGCAAATGCCCTGTCGCTACCGGAATTCCGGCAGCGACAGGGCATTTGCGCGTCGCCAGGCGATGTGCGCGTCGACAGATGGTTTGCGCGTCGGAACTACAGCACCCGGCTCAGGAACTCCTTGGTGCGCACATGCTGGGGGTTGGCGAGAACCTCGCGGGGATCGCCCGTTTCCACCACCACACCGCCGTCCATGAACGTCAGCCGGTCGCCCACTTCCCGGGCAAAGCCGATCTCGTGGGTCACCACGATCATGGTCATGCCCGACTTGGCGAGGTCTTTCATGACGTTCAGGACGTCGCCCACGAGCTCGGGGTCCAGCGCGGACGTGGGCTCGTCGAAGAGCATGAGTTCCGGATCCATGGCCAGGGCCCGGGCGATCGCCACCCGCTGCTGCTGGCCGCCGGAAAGCTGCGACGGATAGTGGTCGGCGCGGTCCGCCAGGCCCACCCGGTCCAGGAGCTCCAGGGCCCTCTTCCTGGCCGTTTCGCGGGACTGGCCCTTGACCTGGACCGGCGCTTCCATGATGTTGTACAGCGCGGTCTTGTGCGGGAACAGGTTGAACCGCTGGAACACCATGCCGATTTCGCGGCGCTGGGCGGCGATTTCCTTGGTCTTGAGGTCGTGGAGCCGGCCGTTGACCTCGCGGTAGCCGATCAGCTGGCCGCCCACGGAGATCCGGCCCGCGCTGATGGTCTCCAGCAGGTTTACGCACCGGAGCATGGTGGACTTGCCGGACCCGGACGGGCCGATCACCACGGACACCTCGCCCTGGTTGACCTCCAGGTCGATGCCGCGCAGCACGTGGTGCTGGCCGTAGTACTTGTGAAGGCCTTCGATCCGCACCAGCGGCTTCTCAGCTGTGATCGTCACTTTGCCTCCTCCTCGGGGAAGTCCATCTTCAGGGCCGTCTCCGCCTCGGCGCTCGGCGCCACAGCGGCGGCTGCCTTGGCGGCGGCCGGGTTGATCGCGGCAGGAGCCAGGTTGTCCACACCCTTGCCGTAGTAGGCCTCAATGTAGTGCTGGCCCACCATCAGCAGGCTGGTGATGACGAGGTACCAGATGGCCGCCACGATCAGCAGCGGCACGGGCAGATACGTCCGGTTGGCCAGGGTGTTCGTGGCAAACGTCAGATCCAGGGTGAACGGCACGGCCAGGACCAGGGACGTGGTCTTCAGCATACCGATGGTCTCGTTGCCGGTCGGCGGCACAATGACGCGCATGGCCTGCGGCAGGATGATCCGCCACATGATCTTGGTCTTGCCCATGCCCAGGGCCTCGGCGGCTTCCATCTGGCCGCGGTCCACGGACTTGAGGCCGGCCCGGAAGATCTCGGCAAGGTAGGCGGACTCATTCAGGCCCAGGCCCAGGATGGCCGCCGCCAGCGCGGTGATGACCGCGCTGGTGTCCATGCTGAACAGCTGGGGGCCGAACGGCACGCCGGCGCTGATCTTGGGATAAAGGACCGCGATCAGGCCCCAGAAGATCAGCTGGGTGTACACGGGGGTTCCGCGGAAGAACCATACCCAGGCCCAGCTGGACCAACGGAAGACCGGGTTCTCCGACTGGCGCATGAACGCCAGGAGGATGGCAAGTACGATGGCCAGGACCATCGAGGCTACTGTCAGGATCAGCGTCCAGCCGACGCCCTGGACCACTTTGACGTCAAGGATGTAGGTCCCGACGATGTCCCAGCGGAAGTTGGGGTTCGTGACCAGGCTCTGGACGAAGAGGGCCAGCACGCCGAGGATGATGATCGCGCTGATCCACCGGCCCGGATGCCGCACCGGGACCGCGTTGTTCAGTACCGGAGCTGCGGGGGTCTGCTGGTGGTCGTCCATCTGAGCACCTGATTTGTGGCTGGTAGCGGGAAGACTCAAGATCCGGCCGCCGGGTTGACCTCGGACTTGGTGAGGGCGCCGTCAGCGTTGCCCCACCCTGCCAGGATCTTCTTGTAGGAACCGTTCTCCATGAGCTTGGTGACGGTCTTCTGGATGACGTCGGCCCAGGCAGTGTCGGACTTGGCCACGGCGATGCCCTCGGGAGCAGCGTCATAGACGTCGCCGAGCTTCTCGATCTGGCCGTTGGTCTGGGTGACGGCGTAGCCAATGATCGGCGAATCGGCTGCCATGGCGTCGATGCTGCCGTTGACCAGCCGGGTGGTGATGTCCGTCTGGGTCTTGAGCGTGATCACGTTGATGGGCTGCTTGCCCTCCGCAGTGCATTTCTTGTTGCGGCCGGCGACATCGGGGTCCTCCTGCGTGGTTCCGGTCTGGACACCGATGGACTTGCCGCAGATGTCATCCAGGGAGAACTTCTTCGGGTTGCCCTTCTGCACGGCCCAGGCGGTCCCGGCGTTGAAGTAGCTGACCATGTTCACGGCGCTGAGCCGCTCGGCGTTGATGGTGAAGGAGGAGATGCCGAGGTCGTACTTCGGGCCCAGCGCCGGAAGGATGCCGGTGAACTCGGCGGTCTGCACCTGGACCTTCAGTCCCAGCGTGGCACCGATGGCCTTGGCGATGTCGACGTCGTAACCGACGGGGGTCTGTCCGTCGGTGCCGAGGAATTCCGCCGGGGCGTAGCTGGTGTCTGCTCCCACCGTCAGGGTGCCCTTGGCCTTGATGGCCGCGGGGACCATGGCCGCCAGGGCATCGTCCTTCTGGATAGTGGTGGGGTCAAAGCTGGCATTGGCGCTGCCGGACGGCGAGGCCGCGCTTGACGGGCCGGTTTCGGAGGCGTTGGTGCAGGCCGTGAGGGCCAATGCACCGACTGCGAGCACGGTGGCGGCCTTGAGCTTCGAGCTGCTCAGGAGCGAACGGGAAATCTGCATTTTCTTACCTTTTGTTTCAGGAGGGATGCGAAAACAAGTCGGTTCATAGTGTATCGCCGAACAAGAGATGTACGTCACAGAAAACTAAGTTTCACTATTGGATAACTAATTGGGGGTGAAAAGCAAGGGTTCCATGCGGGGCCATGTCTGCAATCCCGGACTTCTAGCTGTTGATGCCCAGCGATTCGAGCATCGGCCGGAACTTGGCCCAAGTTTCCGCGAGCTCGGCCTCGGGCACCGAGCCTTCGACGATGCCGCAGCCTGCATACAGCCGGACCGTCTGCTGCGATTCGATGACCGCGCCGCGCAGCGCGATGCCCCATTCGCCGTTGCCGGCAGCGTCGAGCCAGCCCACCGGTCCGGCATAGGGGCCGCGGTCCAGGTGTTCGAGTTTCCGGATGAGGGCCCCCGCCACGGTGGTCGGCGTCCCGCACACGGCGGCCGTGGGGTGCAGCGCGTTGATCAGCGCGAGGCAGGTGGGTACGTGCCCCTCCACCTCGGTCAGTTCGGCTTTCACATCCGAGGCCAGATGCCACACGTTCGGCAGTTCCAGGATGAACGGCTCGCTGTGGGCGTTCATCGCCTCGGAGAACGGGGCCAGCTGGGTGGTGAGCGACTGGATCGCAATGTCGTGTTCGTGCCGCTGCTTTTCGGAGCCGGCCAGCACGCGCTCGGCGAATTCCAGCGGCGAGCCGGCCATCCCCTCAGCGTCGCGGCGGTCCAGCGTCCCGGCCAGGACCCGGGCCTGGGCCGTGCGCCCCTCCACCTGGATCAGCATTTCGGGCGTGGAACCGACTAGGCCGTCGACGCCGTAGGTCCAGCATTCGCGGTAGCGCACGGCAAGCTGGCGCAGGATCTCGGCGGAGTTCACGCCGTCGGGCACGGTGGCGACGATATCGCGGGCCAGAACCAGCTTCTCCAGGGCGCCCGTGCGGATCTCCGCGACGCCCGCGGCCACGGCCGCCATCCAGTCCGCTTCGTTCAGTGAACCGGTGCTCAGGCTCGCTGCCGTCGGGTCAGCAGGGTCAGCGGGGGCGCCGGGGTCAGCGGGGACGACGTCGGATCCGGCCGCTGCGTCGGTCGCGGCGGGGGGTGCCTCCAGCCAGCGCTCCAGCGCCGCCCGGGCGCCTGCTTCGGTGAGTTCGCCGTCGTCGAACGTCAACTGGGTGAGCCAGGCGTTGCCGTCACGGAGTCCCACAACGATTTCGGGGACGATCAGCCGGGACTCATGCGCGGAAACCTTGGAGAAGGCGAAGGAGCCGAAGGCCACGGGGCCGGTACCGGGGCAGTCCACGGCGTCTTCGACGTCGGCCTCGAGGACCAGGTGGCGCCACCAGATGTCCGCTTCCAGGAAGCGCTCGGGGCCGGTGGCCGTGAAGCGGGCGATCTCCCCGAAACCCACCAGGCCGGCTTCGCGGCGGGTCCAGCAGAGGAGGTCGTCCCGGACCAGAAACGACGGCAGCCCCCCGGGGAATGTGTCTGCATCGAGGGGGACTGTCAAGGTACGGAACGTGCTCGTCATGATGAGACAACACTACTCCCGCCCCGGCCTGCGGCCCTGTTCAGCGCGTGGTTCGTGGGGGAGCCGATCATTTGAGACAATGTCATGGTGAACCGAGCATCCTTGGATAAGCGTCCCGACGAAGTAGCCACGATGTTTGACGACGTGGCCCCCAAATACGACGTCGTCAACGATGTCCTGTCCATGGGCCAGACCCGCCGCTGGCGCCGGATCGTGGTCGAGGCCATGGGCGTGTCGGCCGGCCAGCGCGTGCTGGACCTCGCCGCCGGCACCGGAACCTCCAGCGAGCCGTATGCCGACGCCGGCATCGATGTCATCGCCTGCGACTTCTCCCTCGGCATGCTCAAGGTCGGCAAGCGCCGCCGCCCGGACATCGACTTCATCGCCGGGGACGCCACCCGCCTGCCGTTCGCCGACAACACCTTTGATGCCAGCACCATCTCCTTCGGACTGCGCAACGTCAACGAGCCCAAGAAGGCCCTGGCCGAGATGCTCCGGGTCACCAAGCCCGGCGGCAAGGTGGTCATCGCGGAGTTCTCCCAGCCCGTCGTGCCGCTGTGGCGCACCATGTACACGGAGTACCTCATGCGGGCCCTGCCGGCCATCGCCGTCAAGGTCTCCTCCAACCCGGACGCCTACGTCTACCTCGCCGAGTCCATCCGCGCCTGGCCGGACCAGGACCACCTGGCCGCCTGGCTGCAGGAAGCCGGCTGGGAATCCGTGACCTACCGCAACCTGAGCGGCGGAATCGTCGCCGTGCACCGCGCCCAGAAGCCGGCCGGCCCGGCTGCCGGCGCGGCCGCACTCGCCGCCCACACGGGTCCCGTTGCCAAGCTGCGCCGCAACATCACCCGGCCCGCGCGTTAGCTGATACCTGCCGTGAAAGTACTGATCGTCGGAGCAGGCCCGGCCGGGTCCACCGCCGCCTACTACCTTGCGCGGGCCGGCGTCGATGTCACGGTGCTGGAGAAGACCAGCTTCCCCCGCGAGAAGGTCTGCGGCGACGGCCTCACGCCGCGTGCCGTCCGCGAAATCCAGAAGCTCGGGCTCCCGCATCCGGAAGCCGACGGCTGGCGCCGGAACAAGGGCCTGCGCCTGATCGCCGGCGGCCGCACGATCGAGCTTCCCTGGCCCGAGGTCTCCGATTTCCCCCAGTACGGGCTGATCCGCACCCGCCTGGGCTTCGACGAGGAACTGGCCCGGCACGCCCAGTCCGCGGGCGCCGTCGTGCTGGAACGCCACAGCGTCACCGAAGCTCTGCGTTCCGACGACGGCCGGGTCACCGGGGTCCGGGCCGCGCTGCTGGACGAATCCGGCCGCAAGAGCGGCGAGACGCGCGACTTCAGCGCCGACGTCGTCCTCGCCGCCGACGGAAACTCCAGCCGCACCGCGGTGTCCCTGGGCATCCGGAAGCGCGATGACCGCCCGCTCGGCGTCGCCGTCCGCACGTACTTCACCAGCCCGCGGCACGACGACGACTGGATGGAAGGCTGGCTGGAGCTTCGTTCGCCGGCTTCCCACGCCTCGCACGCTCGGCGCGGGGCCCGCGCCGGCTCTCTTGGCCGCGACGGCAAGCTCCTGCCCGGCTACGGCTGGGTGTTCGGCGTCGGCGACGGCACCTCCAACGTCGGGCTGGGCATCCTGAACTCCTCCAAGGACTTCGGCAAGCTCGACTACAAACAGGTCCTGCGCGAATGGACCGCCGGGATGCCCGCAGAGTGGGGCTTCACGCCGGAGAACCAGGTCGGCGAAATCCGCGGCGCCGCGCTGCCCATGGGCTTCAACCGCACGCCCCACTACTCGCCTGGCCTGCTGCTCCTCGGCGACGCCGGCGGCATGGTTTCCCCGTTCAACGGCGAGGGCATCTCCTACGCCATGGAATCGGCCCGGTTCGCGGCCGAGTTCATCATCGACGGCGCCGCACGGCAGCGCGCCGGCGCTTGGGCCTCCGGCTCCGCGGCCGACGCCCACCTTTCCCGGTACGCGGACTATGTGCGGGACCAGTGGGGCTCGCATTTCACGCTGGGCCGGGCCTTCGCAGCCCTGATCGGCAAACCTGCAGTGATGAAACTGGCCCTCCGGACGGGCATGCCCATCCCTGTGCTGATGCGGTTCGTCGTGCGGATGCTGGCCAACCTCACGGATCCTGCGGCGAAAAGCTTCGAAGACCGCGTCATCCGGATGCTCGAACTGCTTGCCCCCGCCACGTCCAACCAGGCACTGTCCAGCGCGGACAGCTCTTCGCACTCCAGCACCAACTCCGCGGTTTCCGCAACAAAAGTTAGGGTTAACCCGTGACCAACTCCGCAGACCAAAGCTGGACGCACGCCGGGCACGGCCTGCCGGGCGCTGAACCCGACCTCAACACCACCGCGATTGCCACCGGGCTCCAGCTGCCGGCCGGGTTCGCGGCCATCGCGGGGGACCCGGAACTGGGCCCCGCGCTCACCACCAATCTCGCGCGGGTGGAAAAGAAGCTGCGCGAAGCCATCGCCAACTCCGATCCGCTGGCGGACGCAACGTCGCGTCACCTCGTGGAAGCCGGCGGCAAGCGTATCCGGCCCCTCCTGACGCTGCTCTGCGCCCACCTTGGCGACGCCTCCCTGCCCGCTGTGGTGCAGGCCGCCGTCGTCGTTGAACTGACGCACCTCGCGACCCTGTACCACGACGACGTCATGGACTCCGCTCCCTTCCGCCGCGGCGCCCCCACGGCGCACGAGGTGTGGGGCAACTCCGTGGCGGTCCTCACCGGGGACCTGATCTTCGCCCGGGCGTCGATCCTGGTCTCCGAGCTCGGATCCCGCGCGCTCGGCATCCAGGCGCGCACCTTCGAGCGGCTGTGCCTGGGCCAGCTCCACGAGACGGTCGGACCGCGGCCGGACGAGGACCCGGTGGAGCACTACCTCTCCGTCATCGCAGACAAGACCGGCTCGCTCGTGGCCGCCTCCGGGCAGCTCGGCGCGATCTTCTCCGGCGCCGACGAGGCTTACGAAGCCCTGCTCGTCGAATACGGCGAGAAAGTGGGCGTCGCCTTCCAGCTGGCCGACGACGTCATCGACGTCACCGGTATCAAGGTCAAATCCGGAAAGTCCCCGGGCACGGACCTGCGCGAAGGCGTTCCGACCCTGCCGGTGTTGCTGCTGCGCAACGCCGCCCGCGACGGCGACCAGTCCGCCGTCGAGCTGCTGCAGCTGATCGACGGCGACCTCAGCTCGGACGAGGCTCTCGCCGCAGCTGTGGCCGGACTGCGCGAACACCCCGTCACCGCCCAGTCCTGGATTGTGGCACGCACCTGGGCCGACGAGGCCATCGCCGCCCTCGCCCCGCTGCCCGAGGGCGTCGTGAAGGCGTCGCTGACCAGCTTCGCCCGGGCCGTGGTGGAACGCAGCAGCTAAGCGCCTCCGCCGTCGACGTCGGTCCGCGACGGCACAGCCGTTTTGCCGCCGACGAGCGGGTTCTGCCGGTCTGGTGCCCGCGTTAAGGTCTGGTGCCCGCGTTAAACGGAATGGCCCCGGTTCTTCACAACGTTCGAGTCTTCCGTTGTGTGGAACCGGGGCCATTTCTCCGTTCGCATCAGGTCCACCGGAGGCATTTGATGAACCTAAGAAAGAGACTATGACAGTTTTGTCATGCTGTCTAGCGGTTTTGTAAATTGATTGACAGGGGTTTCCTGGCCGGGGCTTACGCCTTCCCGGGGCACTTTGAGTGCCTCTGAGCCCTTGCCCGGCTGGTCCGCGGGCGTTTCCGTGCCTAAGTTCCCCTCGGCCGGGCCTGGGTTGTCTGGCGGCATGCCTTTCCCCAATTGATCCCGCAGCATACCGGCGGCAGAGTGCTCCTCGGCCGCGCAGTTTGTTGGCTGGCACGGCCGCGGTCCAACACAGCTGTGCGGGGCCCGGCGGCCCCGGGGCGCTTTGCCAGTGTCCATCCGCCCTGGCCGTGTCAGGGTTTGTTCGGCCAGTCGTTTTCCACATATCCCAGCCGCGGTCGGCCCGACGGGCCTTCGGCAGGGCACATTGGCGGAATGAACGTTGCCAATTATCTTGCCGCACGGGGAGGCACCGCCACCGCTGCTGACCTTGGAAAGGCCGGACTGAGCCGCCACCGGATATCCACAGCCGTGGCAGACGGGACCATAGTGCGAATTCGCCGCGGTCAATACGGACTGCCGCAGGATCCCAGCGCATACCGGGCCGCGTGCGAAGTGAAGGGGCTGCTGACTTGCTTGTCGGCGGCTCCGGACTACGGTTTGTGGACTTTGGTGCCGGCGCAACGCCTGCATGTGTGTGTCGGCCACCGGACGGCGCCGCCCGACTCCATGGCACATGGCCGTTGCCGGCATCCTCGACACCCGTGGCTACCTGTGGCCGGACTAGCAGACGTCCTGATCCACGCACTCCACTGCCTTCCTGAGCTGGAAGCCCTAGTCATGGTGCAGTGTGCTGTGGGACGCGGAGACATCAGCCTGGCTTTCCTGCGCAGCAAACTCGGAGGTAACCGAAATGGCCGGGCAAGGGCGGTGCTGGACCTGGTCATTCCCAGGGCCGATTCGCCGCTGGAAGTTCTGGCAAACACCGCGTTTTGCCGGGCCGGCCTGTATGTCCGACGGCATGTGGAGATCCCCGGGGTGGGCGAGGTGGACTTTCTTGTTGAGGACTTCCTCGTGGTGGAAACGGACGGCGAATCGCATCTAGCGCCCGGGCAGGTGAAGAAAGACCGCGGGCGGAACAACGCGAGCATCGTCGGCGGCTACCTGGTTCTCAGGTTCGGCTACGACCTCGTGGTCCACCACCCCGAGAGGATGCTTGCGCAGGTCCTCGCGGTGCTGGAGTTGTGGCGTCGGGGTGGCTTCCACCCGTGAAGAGCCGGCCGTGGTGGCCGTCTGGGGGTGGCCGTCTGGGCCCGTGATACTCCAGCAGCGACGGTCGCGGCCGCCGTCCGGGGGATACTTTGACACCTGACTCGGGATTTCTGGGCTCAGTGGCGGTGTGTTCGTGCCAAAGTGCCCCCGGGCGGTCGGAGGTTGTCATCAGGGACGTGTGCTGCGAATGAAGTTCAGATTGAGGGGAGACCCCGGGGTAGGCGTCTTTCAGGTCGAACCCGCTGGAGAGGATCGAGACTAGCCGGCGCCACACCAGGGCCTCAGAAGTGATGCCGCCCCTGTACCGCGAGGACATTTGAGACTGACGGCCTGTCTCGTTGCGGGTTGTCGACCGGTAGGTGGAAGCCGCCGTCCGGGGCTACATTGGCGCATCAACCGGGGATTCCCGGGCCAGGCGTCGGCGTGTCCGTGTCAAAGTGCCCCCGGACCGCCAAGCCCCCGGACCGCCCGGACCGCCGAGCCCCCGCCGAGCCCCCGCGAAGCCCCCGCCAAGCCCGGGGGAGGAACGGCTAGTCCTCGTCCTCGTCGTTGAAGGCCCACTCAAACATGTCAAACACGAACTCGGAGAACGTGCCCTCTTCGCTCTTCCACTGGCCGCGGGCATTGTTGCGGCGCCACACGATGGGATCCGGAACCCCCAGGTCCCCGACACGGAAGCCCCAGGTGAACTGCTCTTCCTCGTCCTCGAGGAACATCAGGAAGCCCTCGTCGTCGACTTCGAGCTCTTCGGGGTCCCAAAAGTAGTGGTAGGCCTCCATGAGGTCCTCGCAGCCGCCGAGGGCCTGGTAGAACTCGCGCAGCACCAGCGGGATTTCGAACTGGTGCTCGGCGAGGGCCGAGTCGAGCTCGTCAGCCGGGAGGCCGTCTTCTTCCTGCCATTCGTCTTCGAGATACTTCGGGACAAGCGCGCGGAATTTCTCGAGGAACATGTCAGTCATGCTCTTATCCTAGCCAATTCTCAGCTGTCGGATTCCGCAGGGTCCAGGCCGAGACGGTGCCAGCCGCGGACCGCCAGGGGAACGTACCAGTGACGCCGCCAGGCCGTGACCCGGAACGCGAAAACCACGGCCGCAACGGCGCTTGCCGTCACCGCATTGAAGGCGCCGGAAATGGACAGGACCGCCGTCAGGGCCGCCCCCACGAACGCCGGCAGCGCATAAAGATCCTTGGGGTCGAACAGCCGGGGTACCTCATTGGCCGTGATGTCCCGCAGCAGGCCCCCGCCCACCGCCGTCGTGACCCCCAGCAGGACCGCCGCGAGGGGGTTCATCCCCGCGGCGAGGGCCTTCAACGTGCCGGTGATGCAGAACAGGGCGAGCCCGCCGGCGTCGAACAGGACCAGCAGCGAGGTGTAGCGCTGGAGGCCGGAGAACAGGAAGTACACCAGCACCGCGGCGAGCAGCGGCGGGGCCAGATAGGCCGGGTTCGTGAACGCTGCGGGCGGCCCGGCGTTGAGGATGATGTCCCGGATGACGCCCCCGCCGAGGCTGACCACCGACGCCAGCAGGACGGAGCCAATAATGTCGAACTGCTTGCGCGCCGCGAGCAGCGAACCCGAGACGGCGAAGAAGAAGACGCCGGCGAGGTCAAGCCAGACCAGGACAAGGCTGAAGGAAAAAGTCATGGAGCGTCCCGGTCGATAGCAAGGGGGCGGATAGGGCGGCTCCAAGGTTACGCTAACGGCTATGAATAGCCCCATCCTGATCGCCTGCGCCCACGGCACCTCCAGCCCGCTCGGAGCCGCGGAGGTCAACGCGCTCCGGGACGGCATCGCCGCACTGCGCCCCGGGCTCGACGTCCGCGAGGCCTACGTCGACGTGCAGGACCCCGACTTGCCGGCCGTCGTGGCGGGCCTTCCGGAGGGGGCGGCCGCCGTCGTGGTGCCGCTGCTGCTCAGTGTGGGCTACCACGTGAAGGTGGATATCGCGCGGGCGGTCAAGAGTAGGCCGGACACGTTCGCGGCCGCCCCGCTGGGGCCGGACCCGCGGCTTGCGGCCCTGCTGGACGTCCGGCTCCGGGAAGCTGGCGTCAAGGGCGAAGACGCCGTGGTCCTCGCCGCTGCGGGGTCCTCCGACCCCGCGGCAGCGCAGAATGTCGAGGAACTCGCAGGCCAGCTCCGCGCCCTGCGTTCCAACCGCGTCGTCGCCGCGTACGGCGCTTCCGCCACCCCCTCAGTGCCCGACGCCGTGGCCATGCTCCGCGAGGAGGCGGCGGGCGGCGCCGGAGCGGGGAAGTCGGCAGGGGGAGTGGACGTGGGCGGACGCGTCGTGATTGCCTCCTACCTCCTCGCCCCCGGCTTCTTCCACGACCAGCTGGCCAAGGCCGGCGCGGACCTCGTCACGGCCGCGCTCCTGCCCTCGCCGGTGCTTGCCGAGATCGCCCTGGAACGCTACGACGCGGCGCTCGCAGCCGCGCCCCGGTCCCCGGCCTGAAGCGCCGAAACCATGCACAGCAACCCCGCCGGTTCAAGGCTCGCCGGGGCTTCGTGACGAAATGTTGCCCTAGGTGACCTGTTGTTTCCGACCCTTTGTGACGGCCTTCCGGCCGCCCCTACAGTCGATGCATGACTGATACAGCTCTAGCCGGAGCGTCCCTGGACCAGGCTGCCGGAGGCCGCACCACGCGCCCCACGTCCCGCCCCGCAGCGAAGCCCCACGGGCAGTGGAAAGTGGACGGCACGGCGCCGCTGAACGCCAACGAAACCTGGAAACAGGAAGACAACGGCCTGAACGTCCGCGAGCGCATCGAGTCCGTGTATTCCAAGCACGGCTTCGATTCCATCGACGGCACGGACCTGCACGGCCGCTTCCGCTGGTGGGGGCTCTACACGCAGCGCAAGCCCGGGATCGACGGCGGCAAGACCGCCACGCTCGAGCCCCACGAGCTTGAGGACAAGTACTTCATGCTCCGCGTCAGGATCGACGGCGGCGCCCTCACCACCGGGCAGCTGCGCGTCATCGGCCAGATCTCCGTGGACTTCGCCCGTGACTCCGCGGACCTCACGGACCGCCAGAACATCCAGCTGCACTGGATCCGGGTGGAGGACGTGCCGGAAATCTGGCGCCGGCTCGAGGCCGTGGGCCTGTCCACCACGGAAGCCTGCGGCGATGTTCCCCGCGTCATCCTGGGCTCCCCGGTCGCCGGTATCGCCAAGGACGAGATCATCGACCCCACGCCGCTCATCCAGGAACTGGCCGAGCGCTTCATCGGCGATCCCGAGCTGGCGAACCTGCCCCGCAAGTACAAGACCGCCATCACCGGCCACCCCAGCCAGGATGTGGTCCACGAGATCAACGACTTCGGCCTGGTGGGCATGGTCCACCCCGAACTCGGCGTCGGCTATGACCTCTGGGTGGGCGGCGCGCTCGCCACGAACCCGATGCTCGCCAAGCGCCTGGGCGCGTTCGTCAGGCCCGAGGAAGCCGCCGAGGTCTGGCTCGGCGTCACAAGCATCTTCCGGGACTACGGCTACCGGCGCATGCGCACCAAGGCCCGCCTGAAGTTCCTGCTCGCAGACTGGGGACCGGAGAAATTCCGGCAGATCCTCGAGGACGAGTACCTCGGCTACAAACTCTCCGACGGTCCGGCCGCGCCCAAACCCACCACCCCCGGAGACCACATCGGCGTGCACGAGCAGAAGGACGGCAAGTTCTTCATCGGCGCCACCCCGCTGGCCGGCCGCCTCGCCGGCAGCCAGCTAGTCAAGCTCGCCGACACCCTGGAAGCCCGCGGCTCACTGCGGCTGCGCACCACTCCGCACCAGAAGATTGTGGTCCTGGACGTGCCCAAGGACGAGGTGGAGCCGCTCGTGGCCGAACTGGACGCACTGGGCCTCTCCGCCCGGCCGTCCGTGTTCCGCCGCGGCACCATCGCCTGCACCGGGATCGAGTACTGCAAACTCGCCATCGTCGAAACCAAGGTCACGGCCGCCACCGCCGTCGCCGAGCTGGAACGCCGCCTCGCCGACCTCTCGGACAGCGGCCAGCTGCCCCACGCGCTGTCCCTGCACATCAACGGCTGCCCCAACTCCTGCGCCCGCATCCAGACCGCGGACATCGGGCTCAAGGGCATGATGCTGCCCACGCCCGACGGCGACCCCACCCCCGGCTTCCAGGTCCACCTCGGCGGCGGGCTGGCTTCCTCGGACCGCGAGGAAGCAGGTTTGGGCCGTACCGTCCGCGGCCTCAAGGTCTACGTCGAGGACCTCCCCGACTACGTGGAGCGTGTTGTCCGGAAGTTCGTCGCCGACCGCGCCGAGGGCCAGACCTTCGCGGAGTGGGCCCACGCCGCGGAAGAGGGTGATCTCCAGTGAGCGTTGCACTCCGCACCCATGCCGAGCTCAAGGCACTCGCCGAGGCCGGCGCCGCCGAACTCGGCTGGGACGCCCCGGCCCGGGACGTCATCGCCTGGGTGGCCCGGAACTTCGAGCTGCCCGCGCTCGCCGTCGCGTGCTCCATGGCCGACGCCGTCCTGCCGGCGCTCGTCGCGGACCAGCTACCCGGCGTCGACGTCCTGTTCCTCGAGACCGGCTACCACTTCCCGGAAACCTACGCGACGCGCGACGCGGTGGCAGCGAACCTGCACGTCAACGTCGTGGACGTCCTGCCGGAAAACACCGTGGAGCAACAGGACCGGCTCCTGGGCAAGGACCTGTTCGCCCGAGACCCGGCCCAGTGCTGCGCCCTGCGCAAGGTGGCGCCGCTGCGGCGAACCCTCGCCGGCTACGAGCTCTGGTTCACCGGCGTGCGCCGCGACGAGGCGCCCACCCGCACCAACACGCCGCTGGTCACCTGGGACGAGGCCAACGGCCTGGTCAAGGTCAACCCGGTGGCGGCGTGGAGCTTCGACCAGGTGGTGCAGTACTCCGACGACAGCTTCCTCCCCGTCAACCCGCTGCTTTCACAGGGCTACCCGTCCATTGGCTGCCAGCCCTGCACCCGCAAGGTGGCGCCCGGCGATGACCCCCGCGCCGGACGCTGGGCAGGAACCGACAAGACAGAATGCGGACTTCACGTATGAGCAACTTGAGCACGACGACGATGGTCACCACCGCCTCCACAGCAGATGCCGCCCCCGTCACCAACGAGGACCTGGAGCTGTCTGGGCTGGACAACGAGGCTGCTGGGACGCCGATTGCCGCCCCGGGAGTGGCATCGGGCCTGTCGGAGCCGCGCGCTGGGCTGATCGAAGATCAGCCGCGCGGCGCAGGGGCGGGGGCGGCAATCGGCGTCGCAGCCCCGGGCCGCCTCTCCAGCCTCGACACTCTGGAATCGGAAGCGATTCACATCATCCGCGAGGTTGTCGCCGAGTTTGAGAAGCCGGCGCTGCTGTTCTCCGGCGGCAAGGACTCTGTGGTCATGCTGCACCTGGCCACGAAGGCCTTCTGGCCCGGCAAAGTGCCGTTCCCGGTGCTGCACGTGGACACCGGGCACAACTTCCCCGAAGTCATCGAGTTCCGCGACCGGACCGTCGAACGGCTGGGTCTCAAGCTCGTCGTCGGCTCCGTCCAGGACTTCATCGATTCCGGTGAGCTGGCCGAGCGCGCGGACGGCACGCGCAACCCGCTGCAGACCGTCCCGCTGCTGGACGCGATCCAGCGCAACAAGTTCGACGCCGTGTTTGGCGGCGGCCGCCGCGACGAGGACAAGGCCCGGGCCAAGGAACGGATCCTGAGCCTGCGCGACGAGTTTGGCCAGTGGGACCCGCGCAACCAGCGCCCCGAGCTGTGGAACCTGTACAACGGCCGGCACACCGTGGGCCAGCACGTCCGGGCCTTCCCGATCAGCAACTGGACCGAACTGGATGTGTGGCGCTACATCGAGCGCGAAAACATCGACCTGCCGGGCCTCTACTACGCGCACGAGCGCGAGGTCTTTGCCCGCGACGGCATGTGGCGCGCCGTGGGCGAGGTTTCCCAACCGCTCGACCACGAGGACGTCATCACCAAGACCGTCCGCTACCGGACCGTCGGCGACATGTCCTGCACCGGCGCCGTCGCATCGGGCGCCGCCACGGTGCGCGAGGTCGTCATTGAGGTTGCCGCCTCCACCATCACCGAACGTGGCGCCACCCGGGCCGATGACCGGATCTCCGAGGCCGCCATGGAAGACCGCAAGAAGGACGGCTATTTCTAATGAGCACTGACACTTTCCTCAGCGCCCCGGACCTGGCTTCCGCGGCGCTGCCCACCACCTTGTTCCGCTTCGCCACCGCCGGTTCCGTCGATGACGGCAAGTCCACCCTGGTGGGCCGGCTGCTGCACGACTCGAAGGCGATCCTCGCCGACCAGCTCGACGCCGTCGCCCGCACCTCAGCGGACCGCGGCTTCGGCGGTTCGGCCGGCGGGATCGACCTCGCCCTGCTGACTGACGGTCTCCGCGCGGAACGGGAACAGGGCATCACCATCGATGTCGCCTACCGCTACTTCGCCACGGACCGCCGCAGCTTCATCCTCGCGGACTGCCCCGGGCACGTGCAGTACACCAAGAACACGGTGACCGGCGCGTCCACCGCGGATGCCGTCGTCGTGCTCATCGACGCCCGCAAGGGTGTCCTGGAGCAGACCCGCCGGCACCTGTCCGTGCTGCAGCTGCTGCGCGTGGCGCACGTAATCGTCGCCGTGAACAAGATCGACCTCGTGGACTTCAGCGAGGACGTATTCCGCGAAATCGAGGCGGACGTCCAGCAGGTGGGGCGCGAGCTCGGCCTCGGGCGTGAAGAACCACATACCGGCGGCATCGCCGATCTTTTCGTCATCCCCGTGTCCGCGCTTGACGGCGACAACGTCGTGGACCGCTCGGACCGCACGTCCTGGTACGAGGGTCCGGCGCTGCTGGAAGTCCTCGAGACCTTGCCGGCCGCCGACGAGCTCGAGAGCCACCTGGAGAGCTTCCGGTTCCCCGTGCAGCTGGTCGTCCGGCCGCAGGGCGCCCTGGCTCCCGACGCCGTCGCCGGCGGACTGGACGCGGAGGCGTACCGGGATTACCGGGCCTACGCCGGCCAGATCACCGAAGGCTCGGTGAAGCTGGGGGACCAGGTCAGCGTCCTGACCCCGGGCCAGGCCCCGCGCACCACCACCGTGACCGGCATCGACTTTGCCGGCCGCGAACTCGACGAGGCCGTCGCGCCGCAGTCCGTGGCCCTGCGCCTGGCCGACGAGTTCGACGTCGCCCGCGGTGACACGATTGCGGCCGCCGGGACGATCCGGGAGGCCTCGGCCGATCTGTACGCGGCCCTGTGCTGGCTGTCCCCGAAGCCGCTGCGCGAGGGCGCCAAGGTGCTGGTCAAGCACGGCACCCGGACCGTCCAGGCCCTCGTCCGGAACGTCACCGGCAAAGTGGACCTCGCGAGCTTCGGCCTGGAGCCCACCACCATGCTGGAACTCAACGACATCGGCCACGCCCAGCTCCGGCTCGCGGCCCCGCTGCCGCTGGAGAACTACCTGCACCACCGGCGCACGGGCGCGTTCCTGGTGATCGACCCGCTGGACGGCAACACGCTCGCCGCAGGCCTGGTCAACGACCACCCCGGCGACCACGAGGACGAGCGCTACTCGATCTAACGCCGAGGTCGCCCGGACGCCGCGAGGTCGCCGGACGCCGCGAGGTCGCCCGGACGCCGCGAGGTCGCCGGAAATGCACGAGGTCGCCGGAAACATACGGCGACCTCGTGCGTTTCCCGCGAACCCGGCGTCCGGCGGTGTCCTTGCCACCCTGCCGCCGGACCGCGATCATCGTCATGGGAGGGCAGACCGGTGGAAGTCATGAACAGCCGGCTCATCAGCTGGGCATCGATCCTGGATGACGCGACCCGCGACCAGGCCCTGGCCACGGCAACGCTGCCCATCATCTATCCGCATCTGGCGCTGATGCCGGACGCCCACCTGGGTCTGGGCGCCACCGTCGGATCCGTCATCCCCACCCTTGGCGCCGTCATCCCCTCGGCCGTGGGCGTTGACATCGGCTGCGGCATGATCGCCGTCCGCACGCAGTATGCACTCAAAGAGTTGCCCAAGGACCGGAAACCGCTGCGGGAGGGCATCGAGCACGCCATCCCGCTGTCCGCCGGCCACGTCAACCGCAGAATCAGCCCCACCGCCGCACCCCGGATTGCCGAACTGCGGCGCATGGCAGCCGGCGCGCACTTCGACCCCGCCCGGTACGCCGCGAACTGGGCGCTCCAACTGGGATCGCTGGGCTCGGGCAGCCACTTCATCGAGGTGTGCGCGGATGAAACCGACGCCGTCTGGCTGTTCCTGCATTCGGGTTCCCGCGGCGTCGGCAACAAGCTCGCGCAGCGGCACATCGGCGAGGCCCGGAGCATGACGACGAGCCAGCACATCGCCCTGCCGCACCCGGACCTGGCCTACCTCAAAGAGGGCACCCCGGAATTCGACCGTTACATCCGGGAGCTCCGCTGGGCCCAGCACTTCGCCCTCCTGAACCGCGAGGAGATGATGGACCGGGTGGTCCGGCAGTTTGAACTCTGGATCGGCGGCTCCGTCCGCGAGGCCGAACGGATCAACTGCCACCACAACTTCACCGCGAAGGAATGGCATTACGGCAAGTCCGTCTGGGTCTCGCGCAAGGGGGCCATCCGGGCCGAAGCGGGGGACCCCGGGCTGATTCCCGGTTCCATGGGCACCGCGTCGTACGTCGTTGTCGGGCTGGGGAACCGAGTGTCCCTGAACTCCTCGCCGCACGGCGCCGGGCGGGAATACTCACGGAACGCCGCGAAGAAGGCCTTTTCCCTGGCCCAGCTGAAGACCGCCATGCGGGGCATCGAATTCCGTCCCAGCGAGGCCTTCATCGACGAGATCCCGGCGGCCTACAAACCCATCGACCAGGTGATGCGCGACTCCGCGGACCTCGTCAAAATACGGCACAAGCACCGGCAACTCGTCAACGTTAAAGGCAACTGATCCGGTGATGAGCCCTATCGCGGCCCCGCATATGACGCTGCATGAACCCGTGTGCCCCCGGGTTTCCGGGCCGTTGAACCGTGAACACGGCAGTCCCGATGGTGAACCAAGGACAACGACGGATCGGCTCACCAACGGCCCCCGCGACGAGTTCCGGGGGCCGAACAACATCATCCGCTCCAGCGAAGCAGCGGTATTCAACGGGAGCCACCTCCCCGGCCGTTCTGCGGAGCAACTGGCCCATGGACGGACGGTGCCCGCAGATTGCACCGCAATGCGAACCAGGACGAGGGGACCATCGGGGGCTGGGCCCAAGATTTTCTGAAGGTCCCGTACTTAGCGTCGGCCATATGGGGAATTACCAACTCGGCTCTCACCAGCGCTATCGGAAGCGGTTCGCACAACAGCGGCGCCCGAAGCTCCTCTCCTCCGCGGCACTGTGCGCCTTGGCCGCGGGACCGTGACGGTGGGAAACAGGCTGCCGTCTTCTGGCGCCCTATGTGACGTTCCATGAACCCGCGTGACCCCCGGTTTCCGGACCGTTGAACCGCGTTCATGACGCTCCCTAAGGTGAATGAATGACGACAAAGGACTGGTTCCCCGACCTCCCCCGCAGGGACTCGCAGGGGCGATGTCGCCGGCGCTGACCATCCAGCCCGGCAATTCCGCACACACCCCAGAACAGGACTTCACCCATGTCACGCACCCCCGAAAACCCCGTGCCCGGCTCGCAGCCTGGCAGCCAGCACGGCACCCAGCCCGGCATCACCCGGATCGTCGCTGGCAAGACCGCCAAACCCAAGCGCAAGCGCACGCTGGAGATCGGCCTGGCCGCAGGGCTTGTGCTCCTGATCGGAGCGGGCGCCGCTGTAGCATCCTCGCTGTCCCGCAGCCCGGAAACTGCTTCGGCGGCAGCCGCCACGGACAGCGGTCCGGCCGCCGAGCTCAAGCTCGGGTACTTCGGCAACATCACGCACGCCCCGGCCCTCGTGGGGGTCAGTAAGGGCCTGTTCGCCAAGAGCCTGGGCGCGACCAAGCTCAGCACCCAGGTCTTCAACGCCGGCCCCGCCGCGATCGAAGCCCTCAATGCCGGCGCCATCGACGCCACCTACATCGGGCCCAACCCGGCCATCAACTCCTACGTCAAGAGCAAGGGCGAATCCATCAGCATCATCGCCGGTGCCGCTTCCGGCGGAGCGCAGTTGGTGGTCAGGCCAGGGATCACCTCGGCCGCGGATCTGAAGGGCAAGACGCTCGCGACGCCGCAGCTCGGCGGCACGCAGGACGTGGCCCTCCGCGCCTGGCTCGGCAAGCAGGGCTTCAAGACGAACACTGACGGCAGCGGCGACGTCGCCATCAACCCCAGTGAGAACGCCCAGACCCTGAAGTTGTTCCAGGACGGAAAGCTCGACGGCGCGTGGCTGCCGGAGCCCTGGGCCTCCCGCCTGGTGCTCCAGGCCGGAGCGAAGGTCCTCGTCGATGAAAAGGACCTGTGGGACAAGGGCGAATTCACCACCACCGTCCTGATCGTCAACAAGAAGTTCGCGGCCGACCACCCGGCCACGGTATTGGCACTGCTGAAGGGCCACGTCGAATCCGTGGACTGGCTCAACTCCGCGCCCGCAGCGGAGAAGGCCAGCGTCCTCAACGCCGCGCTCAAGGCATCCGCCGGGTCCGCGCTGCCGGCCGACGTCATCGACCGGTCCCTGAAAAACATTGTCTTCACCGTCGATCCGCTTGCCGGAACGTATAAGAAGCTGCTCCAGGACGGGGTGGACGCCGGCACCACCAAGCAGGCCGACATCAACGGCATTTGCGACCTCACGGCACTGAACAGCGTCCTGGCAACGAATGCCGCCGGCACCAGGGCCTCCGCGGGCGGGCTGGGCAAGGACTAGTCCTGCGCCCGGTCCCACCCGTCATCCGTTCCACCCACCCCTGACCCACCAAGCTAAGGACCTGACCATGCCAGTCGTACTGGAACACCTGGGCAAGCGCTTCGGCGACGGCGACCCGGTGCTGGACGACGTCAACGCCGCCATCGGGCAGGGCGAGTTCGTCGCCCTGCTCGGTGCGTCCGGCTGCGGCAAGTCCACCCTGCTCAACATCATGGCGGGACTGGAGGCTCCGACGTCGGGAGCCCTGGAGGTGCCCAGCGACGGCGCCGCCTTCATGTTCCAGGACGCGGCGCTGTTCCCCTGGCTGACCGCGCGGGAGAACATCGAGCTGGCCCTGAAGCTGCGCGGCGTCGGAAAGTCCGGGCGCCGGGTGAAGGCCAACGAACTCCTGGACCTCGTGCACCTGGGCGGCGCGGGGGACAAACGCCCGCATGAGCTCTCCGGCGGAATGCGACAGCGCGTGGCCTTGGCCCGTTCGCTGGCCCAGGACCGGCAGCTGCTCCTCATGGACGAGCCGTTCGCGGCTCTGGACGCCATCACCCGCGACCTGCTCCATGACGAACTGGAACGGATCTGGAAGGAAACCGGCCGCACCATCGTCTTCGTCACCCACAACGTCCGCGAAGCCGTCCGCCTGGGCCAGCGCGTGCTCCTGCTCTCCTCCCGGCCCGGCCGCGTCGTGCAGGAATGGCACGTCACCGAAGAACACCGCACCGACGCCGGACTGGCCGGCCAGCTGACCGGCGTCATCACGGCCAGGCTACGCGAGGAGATCCGCCGCCATGCCAAGTAACCAACTCCCCGTAGCCGAAGCCGCAGCGGAAGCCCCGGCCGAGACGCGCAAAGTTCACGCAGCCCTGACCCGGTCCTCCACCGGCACGGAGGACCTGCGCGAGCTTGAATCCGGCCTGGATTCCCTGCAGTCCGACACCGACCGCAAGGCCCGCATCGACTGGAGCCGGATCCTGCTGCCGGTCGCCGCCTTAGCGGTTGTCCTTGTCGCCTGGCAGTTCTACGTGTCCCTGGGTTTCAAACGGCGCGACCTCGTGCCCGGCCCGCTGGACGTGCTTGGCCAGATGGGGACGCTCTGGAACGAAGGGAAAGCCCAGCAAGCCATGTGGACATCGCTGCAGCGCGGCGTCGTGGGCTTCCTGATCAGCGTGGTGATCGCAACTCCGGTGGGGCTCCTGCTGGCGCAGGTGGCGCCGCTGCGCCGGGCGTTCGGGCCGCTGATCTCGGGCCTGCAGGTGCTGCCCTCGGTGGCATGGGTTCCGGCCGCGATCATCTGGTTCGGGCTGACGGACGGAACCGTGTACTTCGTGGTGTTCATGGGCGCGATCCCCTCCATCATCAACGGGCTGATTTCCGGTGTGGACCAGATCCCGCCGCAGTACCGCAGCGTCGGCACGGTCCTGGGTGCGTCCCGGCTCCAGCTCGCCACGCAGATCATCCTGCCGGCGGCGCTGCCCGGCTATCTGGGCGGCCTCAAGCAGGGCTGGGCGTTCTCCTGGCGCTCCCTCATGGCCGCGGAGATCATCGCCGTCGGGGGATCCATCGGCTTCGGCCTCGGCTCCCTGCTCGACCAGGGCCGCGTCCTGTCGGACATGACCACGGTGATGACCGCCATCGTGCTGATCCTCGCCGTCGGCATCCTGATCGAACTGCTGGTGTTTGGCCCGATCGAGAAGCGGCTGCTCCGGCGCCGCGGCCTGCTGGCCGGAAGCACCCGCTAGCGACTTCCATAGCAACGCGGGGTCACATGCCGCCCATTTTCCTCAGGTTTATGGGCCGTGCGTGACCCCGCGACGCTTCTATGTCTGTCAAACGGCTGGAAAAGGGTACGGCGCGGACCGGTGGAGAGGCGGCTTTGGTGACCGGCCAGCTTTCCCTCTCCCCCCGTTGTTTTGGCTGCTGGCGAAGCTTGCGGAGCTGTGGCCGACGGAGACCTGTCTACCCGCGGGGCAAGGGGCGGGAAATTCCCGGAGGAAATCAGCGACGAAGGAGCGCCGCAGGGAAATTCCTGCACCGATCGATTAGTCCGCAGGCCCCAACGCGCTCAAGGGCCTCGCGTACTCTCCACGAGGAGGGTGACCCGCCGTTGGAAACGACGTTCTGCCAGTCCGCCGCGGCGTCCGCGGGATCAATCCCGATCACGCTCAAGGCCTCGTGATCCCGAAGATCAACAATCCGGTCGGCCTCAACGTCGAATCGCAATACCTCAAATTCGGGGGTGCGCTCGTTGGAGTGGGCAATCATTGCTGCTGCGACACCCTCACGTGAGGAGCTCAGGTAAAGCGTCGGGACGTCCCGGCGTGAATACCGCCACGCCGACCGGGACCCCTCCAACGCGGCATCCCGGTAGGCAGGATCAACAGCGCGATAGAAGCTTCCTGTCACTGTCCGCATTACTGCATCATCGACCTTGACGATTGGTTCGGCGCGGTGCATAACCATGGCTTCCTGCCCCCTGGGTCTCAACGTACATGCCGAGCCTCTCACGGCCAGTGGTGAATCTTTCAACGATTCCCGGTAAGGAATTCACTTACAGGCAGGAACCAGGGTCGTTTCGGCTCGCCTTGTACGCTGTGGCCATGCAGATTCGTGAAGCCACCCCGGATGACCTGGGGCAAGTGTTAGCACTCTGTGATGCCAGCGGCCGAACCCACTGGACCAGCGAGATGATCGCGCCCAGGAACGACCGCGTCGTGTTGGTGGCGTTCATACAGGGCGAGGTAGCCGGCGTGGCCAAAACACATTTCCACGCGGGTTCCGACGGCAACTCTCCCGCGGGCTACTATCTTGGGGGCGTGGTGGTCGCTCCGGCATTTCGCCGGCGAGGAGCCGGTTCTTCCCTTACCCGGGCGAGACTGGATTGGATCTGGCTCCGAGCCTCGACCGCCTACTACTTCACAAACGAACACAACACGGCATCGATCAGAATGCACGAGACTCTCAATTTCCGGCCACTCGCCCGATACACGAAGATCCGCGGAGTCACCGCGGACGACGGGCGGTCTGAGCTCATTCTCTTCGAGGCGTCCCGGTAGGCGATCCCTGAGTGGGTCGTTTTCAATCGGGAGGCGATATGAAGTTAAGCTGTTTGCCTTCCGCGGACGATCTGCGGCAGTGTGGGTGGAATTGAGGCGGCGGTTTCGCCGAATTGTGATGTGGCGGGCCGGCCGGGCTTTCAGTTGCGGGCCGGCCTCCACCGCCGATACCAATGGGATTCCCCAGACCCACACCGGACGCACGGTGACACCGAGCGCCAGATCTCCTTCCGTTTCGGCGTTTCGGAGCAGGCGACTTTGGAATAGACAAATTGCTCACCGTTACCGACCGCGTTTAGTTGGTTTCACGAGCCTGGTTTTGGAAGTTGGACTGACCAAACCCCGCTACAAATGACCGCCCTGAAACGACCGATCAGGCCGTCGCCCGGTATAGGCTCTGCTAGTTGGGGGCAGCCAAGGAGCGCTCCTGCATACGCCAGAAAGAAGCGCCCCTTATGAGCAATAACCATCACTCCTCCTATCAGCAACCGTGGCCCGCACAACCTTCGGGGCCGCAGCGTCCGGTCGGGATGCTCTCCCCGCAGGACGCTCAAAAGTCCCAACGCTGGCGGCTCATCCTGGGGTGCACGTCACTGGCCCTCGCCCTCTTCTCTGGCTTTTACGCCTACACGAACATCGCCTCAGTCATCCGCGCGAAGAATGCCGTTGAAGCCTCCGGCGGCTACGTCTCGGAGAGCGCCATGACCCTCGCCATTGCGATCATCGGGGTCTTCTGCATCCTTGCCATCGCCTACACCGGCATCGGGGCCTGGAACATCGCAGCCCGACGCTCCACAGCCAAATCTCCGCTCATCGCCGCGATCATCCTGGCAGCCACGGCCTTCATCCTCATCGTCGTCAACATGACAACCAAATCGACCGGGGGGACCCAGATCAGCGGGCTCGGCCTAAACGCACTCATCCTTTCCCGGGCCCTCATCGTCTTGCGGCTGAAGAACACGACTGCTTATCCCGCAGTCCCCGACTGGACCAACTGACAAGCGTCACATCACGAGCCGCGCCATGGATTCCCTAGATTCGAAGCACCAACGGATGCGGCTCTATTTGAAAGGCCATGAGCATATTGGGTGATGTCAGATACATTCCTCCCGAACAATGGGACACTCTCCCAGTGCAGCCGCCCTCGGGAGTGTGGCACCGTCGGGCGGTCCCGTGGATCGTGTCCGTTCTCGCTACAGGCGCGGTCATGGTTATCGCAACAGTGCTTATTGTGGCATTTCGGGCACAAACAATCGCCTGGATCATTTGGATCCCGATATCCTTTATCTTCATTGAAGGCGCCCCAATACTCGTGATCAGCATCAAGGCATCGGTGCCCTACTCGCGGGAACGGAAGCTCGGTTACACCACTTGGCCTGACTCGCGTAGGAAATAGCCAGAAGGATGCCGCCGCCCGAAATATTATGGCCGGCGAGCCAGCGTTCGAACAGTCAAAGGTATTGTTGGCCGCGGACAGGTCCCGCATGCGCTGCTGCTCCGCTGCACGTCTACGCGAGCAGTCAGACGCCGGTCGGTTGGCAACGGTAATTGCGGCTTAGCGCAGTCCTTTCAGGACATACCCGAATAGTCGCCTCTCGGCATTCCCGACATCGCTTCCTCATTCGCACGGTGAGGGATCCCTTGCGGGCTGCACCCTGCGCCAAATAGCGCTGTGAGAACGCCGCCATTTATCGCTGAAAGTCACACCCCCGGTGGCAGACTCGTTACGGCGGAGCGGTTCCGGACTGAGCTAGCCGACCTTAGCTCCGGTGGCCGGGGACCAGGTGATGCGGCCGCCCTGGTAGTCCTGGACGGTGCTGCCGGTTCCGGTGGAGTACTCCTCGGTGGTGGGGTAGCGCAGCCGTCCGGTGAGGAATCCGGTGGCCGCCCAGGCCTGGCGGATGGCCCCCATGGACAGGTGCGCCCCGGTGTCCGGGGACCAGATGATCGCCCCGCCCTGGTAGTCCTGGTAGCACCCGCCTCCGGGCTGGCCGCACTGGACATCCGTGGTCGGGTAGCGCATGGGCCCGGTCAGGTATCCCGAGAGCCCCCATCTGCCGCGGATGGCCCCGGTGGACAGGTGGGCGCCGCCGGCCGGGGACCAGATGATCGCCCCGCCCTGATAGTCCTGGTAGCAGCCACCCCCGGGCTGGCCACACTGGACATCAGAGGCCGGGTATCCCATGGGCCCGGTGAGGAACCCGGTCGATCCCCACTTCGTCCGGATCGGCCCGGTCGACAGGTGGGCGCCGGTGTCCGTGGACCAGATAATCGCCCCGCCCTGGTAGTCCTGGTAGCACCCGCCGCCGGCTTGGCCGCACTCGACATCCGAGGTCGGGTATCCCATGGGCCCGGTGAGGAACCCGGTCGATCCCCACTTCGTCCGGGTCGGCCCGCTGGAGGCGTGCGCGAAGGTGGCCGCGGACCAGATGATCGCCCCGCCCTGGAAGTCCTGGTAGCAGCCGCCGCCGGGCTGCCCGCACGTGAGGTCAGCGACCGGGTAGCCCAGGGGCCCCGTCTCCGCTCCGTGGACGGCCCAGGCGGTGTAAACGTCCCCGGAGGTGGAGTGGGCTCCGGTGGTCGGGGACCACCGGACCTGTCCGTTCCGGTACTGCTGGTAGCAGCCGCCGCCGGCCTGCCCGCAGGTGACGGGCGAGTCCTGGGATCCCAGGTAGGGATCGTTCGCGGCGGCCGTCTGGATTGCTGTTGCGGCCGGTTCGTAGGTCACATTGAAGGTGAGGGTCGTGAGGTCGACGCCCGTCCCGAGAGCATTGCCGTATCTGGTGTCGGCAAGGTTCCGGGCCAGGTCATAGAACTGGGCGGCTTCTACCTGGTATTGACCCGCAGGCCAGGCGCGGCCATCGACAGGCGCTGCGGCGGCCAGACCCGAGGACGTTGTTCCCGTCGTCGTTGAGCCCGCTGAGCTGATGTATATGAGGGTACGATCTGGCGCGCGCACCCAGAAGCTCATGCTGTCGACCTGGTTTTCATCAGTGGCCGTCCAGCGGATTTGGGGGACGTCCCCTACCCTAAGCGTGGTCGGTGACTCCAAGGAAACCGATGTGAGGACGGGCGGCGTGGAGTCCGCAGAGGTATCGCCGACTTGGACGGGGATGGTGGTGGCGTTGGTGGTGGCGCCGTTGCCGAGCTGCCCGTGTTTGTTGTCGCCCCAGGCACGGACCGTTCCGTCCGCGAGCAGGGCGCCGGTGGTGAATTCCATGGGCCTCGTGGTCGAGACGGCCGTGACGCCGGTCAGGCCGGTGACCTGGACGGGGACCCTTGAGGTGGTTGTGGTGCCATTCCCGACCTGGCCGGCAGGGTTGTAGCCCCAGGCGCGGACGGTCCCGTCCTGCATTACGGCGTAGGTGGTGTTGTCCGCGGCCGCCAGCGCTCTGACCCCGGTGAGGCCGGTGACCTGGACTGGGACGCTGCCGTCGTAAATGAAACCGCCGCCGAGGCCGCCGTTGGAGTTGTTGCCCCAGGCGCGGACGGTCCCGTCCTGCATCAGGGCATAGGCGGTGAACGACGCGGTCGCCAGCCCTGTGACTCCGGTGAGGCCGGTGACCTGGACGGGGACGCTGCTGCCGGGACCGTAGGTGCCGATGCCGAGCGCCCCGTAGTTGTTGAAGCCCCAGGCACGGACGGTGCCGTCCTGCAGGAGGGCGTAGGCGGTGTTGTCAGTGCACGCGATCGATGTGGCGCCGGTCAGGCCCGTAACCTGGACCGGGACATTGCTGTCGGCGGTAGTGCCGTTCCCCAGCTGCCCGGCGTAGTTCCATCCCCAGGACCGTACCGTACCGTCCTGGAGCAGGGCGTACGTGGTCTTGCCCGTGCTGGTGATCATCCTGACGCCGGTGAGGCCGGAGATCTGGGCGGGGGGAACCCTGCTGTTGGTCGTGGTGCCGTTGCCGAGCTCGCCGTAGTGGCTGGCGCCCCAGTCCCAGACCGTGCCGTCCTGCAACAGGGCGTACGAGGTACTTTCAGTAGCGGTGATCGAGGTGACGCCCGTGGGGCCGGGCACCTGGACCGGGACGCTGTTGTAGTTGGTCCCGATCCCCAGCTGGTTGTAGCCCCAGGTCCGTACTGTCCCGTCCTGCAGCAGGGCGTAGGCGGTGTGGTAACTCGTCGTTACGGCCGTGACGCTGGTGAGCCCGGTGACCTGGACGGGGACGTTGCTGTCGGTCGTGGTGCCGTTGCCAAGCTCCCCGCGGGTGCCGTTGCCCCAGGCCCTGACGGTTCCGTCGGTCATGAGCGCGTACTGCGTCTGGGCGCCACTGGCTATGGCCTTGACGCCTGTCAGTCCCGCCGGGGATGCAGGGGCGGCGGGAGCGAGGGCCGTAGCGGCCCTGACCGCAGCACCAGCGACGGAGGATGCGGCGGCCGCAGCCGCGGATGCAGGGAGAACGGCGCCGCCGCAGGCCAAGACCAGCGTAGAAAGGACTGTGAGCACGGCAGTCGTTAAGGAATATGGCAATGTTTTGGCCGTGTGCATGAAACCCCCAAAAAGATGCACCCACGGCAGGACTTGCCGTCTTTTCGGCACAAAATAACACGTCGTCGCCACGAAACCAATGAATGTCCACATTTCGGTGGCCGGCCTACCGGATCTGGAGGCATGAAAGACTCACAATGTGAACGATGACTCCAACGGTGCCCTGCACCATATTGAACTGTGGGTACCTAACCTCAAGCGAGCCAAGGATGAATGGGGTTGGATCTTGTCCCGCTTGGGATACGAGAATTATCAGAACTGGAGCAACGGGATCAGCTGGCGGCGGGCTCCCACCTACATAGTCGTCGAAGAATCACCGGACTTGAGCAGCCGAGAACATCAGCGCACTGCGCCCGGGCTGAATCACCTGGCATTCGGGGCCGGGAGCCGAGAAGATGTAGACGCTCTGGCTGGGGAGAGCGCGCATCACGGCTGGAGCCCGTTGTTCGCGGACAAGTACCCGAACGCCGGCGGGCCCGAACACTACGCCGCTTATCTCGTGAACTCCGATGGCTTCGAACTAGAACTCGTTGCCACCGTGTAGGAACGCCGGCTCAGTCAGAACGCCCGCTCAGGGTTCCGTAAGTGGAACGGCAAAACCGCCATGTCAGGCTGCGAATTAACCGCCATTCCGGGCTAACAGTCACACAGCATTCGTATGGGATTTTTCGCGGCGGGGGAGCGAGCCGAGGGTGTCGCGACGAGGGACCGTCTAACGGGCGGTCGCAACCTGGGGCCGGCCCACCGATGTCATATTCCGAAGTCGTCTGCACGGAACGTCAGGAGTCCTCTGCACTACGGGCTCATCTGGGGCGGGGCGGGTCGAGCAAGGATCCAGCGGGGCCGCCTGATTGGTGGTGCGGTTTGGCTAATTCGTTGGTGAGGCGTGCATGCCACAATGAGGCCCATGACTCGAATCCTCATGATCGGCATCCACGCGCGAGCCCTCGACTCTAGCAAGCTGCCTCCTGGCCTCGACGAGGCCACGATGACCGAACGGATCGAAGCGGGGTTCGGGGCCACTACGGCCGCCGGCTTCGACGCCGTCAACTGCCTGATCGGCACCTCCCCGGACGAGGCCGAAGCAGAGATTCGCTCGGCGTTCGGACGTGATCGTTTCGGCCTCGTGATGATCGGGGGCGGCATCAGGATGATCCCGGAGTACACCGAGCTCTTCGAACGGATCATTAACGTGTGCAATGCGGAATCGCCCGGAATCACCTTCTGCTTCAACACATCGCCCGAGACGACTCTGGACGCGTTGGAGCGTCACGCCCAGCCGTGAACGTCTGCGACGCGATCCGGTGCGTCGACTAGCCTCGGCGTTTCGTGTCGGCGGTCATGAGATGCGCCTCTGCTCACGTGCGGCTGCGATGTATTGGGAATAGGTGCTCGCCTTACGGGCACTGTTGCGACGCGGAGCGACCAAAAAACGCCGCCACAGAGCGACCAACTCCACACGTGCAGTGTTTCGTGCAAAGGTCAGTGTCGGCGTTCCGCGAATTGGCGCGGCGTCAGGAGCCGCGGACGATGCGGTGTGGCCAGCGCACGAATACGAGCGTTACTGGTCACGCTCACTCGCGGCGGCGCCCGGTAAAGGATCCCCTTACGGGACAGCTGAATCCCTGTGTCGCATAACCTCAGCGCCTCAAATCCCAAGGGTTTCGAGACAACTACCCTTGGCGGTCTTCCTGCTGAGTCGCTATCGTGACCCACGGTCGGTTCCGATGCGTACAAAGATCTTTCCCCAAGGATGAAGCGTTTTGCTAGAGCAAACCTCTGGGCGTTCATGGGGGCGCTTGTTGCATCAGGGTTCATTCGACCCTGGTTGGGGTTCTGGCCAACAGTCCTGCTGGCGCTGGTGCTGCTGCCGTCGTCATACCTTTCGGCCTTTCTGCCAGGCGCGAACGCAAGGAGTTGGAGGCGCAACGTCGGGCTGACAACTGAGGCGACGAGTTGGGGTGGGGGATACGTAGATGCTCACGGTCAGCAGCAGGGAAGCGGGAGCGATGAGGGCCGAGGCCCTATCGGGATCCAAACATCCCAGGGCGAAATCCATGACCGGGTCCAGGAGCAAACCGACTTCAAAGACGATGTAGGTGGTCGCGGTAGCAAGTGCTGCCCAGAACCCGAGCATGAGCGCCGGGCGAGAAGGCTGATCGCCGCTGGTGCCCATGTCGACCCGGGACACCGGGTGGCGGGAAACAGTCACCTTCCTCGGTTCCTCCCTTAGCTCATGACTTGTTGTTCGACCCACCGTTCTAGCGGTGGCACGAGCAGCAGCGCCGCCACGAGGGCGACCATCAGTACGTGCACGAAAGCATTCCATGCGGTCGTTCCGATTGTCTCGCCGGCGCCTACCGCGGCAAACCAGTATGGCAAGAGGGCAAGAAGCCCAAGTCCAGCGGAGGCGAGTGCAGGGTATTCCCACCAGTTCCAGCTGTCGAACAATCCCCAGGTCGCGACGCAGAAGCCGAGGACGGTCAGCAAGGAAAGAACCATCGTAATGTTCCACAAGGCACCGGAGGTATCCTGGCCGCGAGTAGCGAAAGTGGGAGTGAGCCAGAGCCAGCTGCTTCCGGCCATCAGCAGCGCGATCCCCCCAAGGTTGCGAAGAGTGAACATGGTCAAACCTTTTGGTCGTTTAACTATTGGAAGATTGGTCAGGCTCGCAGACACCCGGGAGCCTGCCTCGGGTCGTACCACCCCTTGCACCACCCATGTGTCAGGAAAGCCGCGAGAAATAGTCCCGATGATCCGGGCTGTCGTCGGCAGGCCTCGCTCAGCCCGGGAACCCGGAGTGGTTGCCGGTCGATGTGGGGCCAGTGGTCAGAGGCGTTGGCCTGAAGCCCTTGACGATCAGATAGATGCCCAGGGACAGTTCGAACACGGCCACGGGCAGTGCGGCAAGAACGGCGATCGGGGACACCGCGCCATAGGCGCCGAAGTAGATCGCGACGTCGGAAGCCAGGAGCAGCGGGGCGCCGATGAATGCGATGATCGGCAGGATCCGGGGCACCAGGGCGGAGCGGTAGAGCACGTAGCCCAGCAGAAGGTCGCAGGCCACGGGCATCAGGCTTTGGGAGAGCAGGAATGTCCAGTTGTAGGTTGCCATAAGGCTATGACTCATCGTGACCAGTGAGGCAGAGTCCGTGCCGGTGGTGCCGGCAACGTCGTTCCGCAGGGTGAGGATCGTGAGCAGGCTGACGACGCTGACGAAGATGAGGCAGGTTTCCAGGAGTCGGGCGGCCACGAGCCCCAGGGCTGCGGTTTGGCTGACTCGCTTGGCGACCGGGTACAGCACTACGGCGGTGCTGATGCCTGCCAGGCCGACGACGACCTCGGACAGGGCTCCCCACTGCACCCCCGTGGCACTGCCGGCGCCCAGGACGAAGGCGCCTGGGTCATCCTTCACGGCTTTGTACAGCGCGAGGGTGGGGATGGAGACAAACGTGAGCACGTACAGGATGCCGGCGGCCAGCGAGATTCGCCTCATTGGGTGCATTCGGCGCCGCTGGGCGGGTCCTCGGACCGGCGGGTTGATATGGGTGTTGGCCGTCATGACGTACTCCTTCGAAGGTGGGTTGCTCCGGGTTGTGAGAATCGCGCTGCACGGCGCCGGGTGTGGTGGGAGAAAATGATGGGTGGAAGGCCACTGTCATTCAGGTTCGAAGCGGTTCGTGAAGCTGTTCACTTCTGGCTTGTCGGTGCCCGCCACTTCAACCGTGTTTGGACTCTTTTAGGTCGTCGGCAGCGGATTCGGCCCGAGCATGATGGAGGCGTCTGCGCTTGGCGGTGGTTCGCTGCCACCCATGTCGAGCCGGAGCGGCGGATATTGGTCGGTCATCAGCGCCGCGTAGGCGGTGACGCGGAACACCCAGCGGTTCATGCCCATGACGAGGTCGAACACGCCGCGGGGGTAGCGGCCGGCGAACAACAGGACGAGACCGGCGATGCAGACCAGCAGGCCGATCAGGCCACTGCCGTAAGCCCAGGCGTTTCCATCACGCACCTGGTTATAGCCGCCGAAGGCGGCTCCGGTGAACACACAGACAATCAGGTAGTGCGGGAGCGCGAGCAGCCACCATTTCACCAACACGAGTCCGCGTGAAAGCGACTGCGGGTACTCAACGGACAGCCGTGCCGGGTAGTCCGGATCGTCGGCCAGCGTGAACGGGGGATAGTCGTCTGTGCCCAGCGCACTGTAGGAGTAGAAGCTGACCCGCCACGTCCAGCGCAGCACGCCGACGTTGAAGTCAAAAATTGCCCGCGGATAGCGTCCGGTGAACAAGATTGCGAAGAATGCCACGACCGACAGCACCAGGAAAACGATCCACAGGAAGAACAAAACAATGATGTGAGGGATGATCAGCAGCCATTTGACGAGCCATAGCCAACGGCTCAGGCGCGGGGAACGCTCCCCGTCGAGAACGAGCGGGTATGAAGTTAGTTGTGCCATGAGAAGTCCTTCCTTGAGCTGTAAACCGTTGCCCTGACCGGGGCGTCGGCGTTACAGCGGCGGGCGGGGTCTCTCCAGTTCGGCCAGGTCCGCGACTCTGTCGACGGTGGGGTTCTTACGCCGATACCCGCAACGGTAGGACGGTATATGGGACAGGTCAATAGGGACATGTCCTCCATGACAGCTATTATGGAGACATGGCTGAATGGGGCTTTCTGACTAATCACCTGCATGCGCTTTACTGCGTCGCGCGACACCCCGGGATCCGGATCCGGGAGGTCGCCGAAAGCGTGGGGGTCCAGGAGCGGGCGGCGCACCGTCTCGTTTCGGATTTGGTCGAGGGCGGTTACTTGACTCGTCGCCGGGTCGGGAGCCGCAACTTCTACGACCTGCATCCGAACCAGCCGATACGCCGTGAAGGTCTGGACGAGGTCGCGGTCGGTGAAATTCTCGACGTCCTCCTCAAGCGGGAGTGAGAAAAGGCAACCCAACACCCGCCCTCAACGGTCACGCTGAATCAAACTGCCATAGCCAGCGGAGACTCAGTGATCTCCGAGTGCTCTGTTCGCCAGGACTGGGTTCCCTACTACAATCACGGTGAGGCCCACAGCGGCATCAAATGCCAATCACTTCATCGAACGCGTGCACAACCTCAATGGGGGTTACAGCTAGTTCAGTAACGGTGTCCGGTAAGGGATCCGCAAATGAAACAGGCCTGATCCGGGGGTCTGACGGTATCCACTGCCGTGCTTATGCTGTCCGTATGGGTAGCTGGGGTACTGCGATTTTTTCTGATGACGTGGCCGCTGATGTGCGTGCGGACTGGCGAGAAGGGATTCTCGACAGAATTCCGCCCGAACAACTGACGGCAAAGCTCATCAATTCTTATGCGGCCCAGGCGGACGACCCTGACGAGGGTGTGGTTTTTTGGCTTGCCCTGGCCGCAGCCCAGCATGAGACCGGTCGACTCCGTCCCGACGTGCGGGAGAAGGCACTGGACATCCTTGACCGCGGGGGCGACGTTGCCCGCTGGGAAGAGGAGGATGCTGGCTTGGCGAAACAGCGCCAGCAAGTGCTGAACAGGCTACGGACTAAACTCGCCGGACCGCAGCCGGCACCGAAAGACTTGAAGCTTCAGGTGCCGTATGGTGTGGAGTTTTCCGTTGGTGATGCTGTGCTGCTGAAGTCTCCGGGCGGCAAGCGCGCGATCGCGGTGGTGGTCGGGCATGAACCCGGCTGGCCAAAAGGAACCGAAAACCCGGTGGTGGAACTGCTGCTATGGGAGGACACAGGGGAGCTGCCGACGCAAGAGTTCATGGCCACCGCGCCGCCCCTGTATACCGACAGCGAAGTTCCCAATCCTGTCAGACAGGGACCGGCCAGGATACGCCCGAACTTGTTTAGTGTTTTCACAGCGCAGAAAGCCTCAGTGTTCAACGCGGACATCGGTGAGGTGATCGCCCAGGGCATCACCCGGCCTCCGGCAGGCGATTACCGCGATGGGTCGGTGATGAGTGGCGAAGTCATCCTTTCGGCGGTCCAATGGAAGTGGTTCGGCGTGTTCATGGACCAACCCCGTTACGAGGCGATGCGTGAGCTGACTCGTACCCATACACGCCGGCAAAGCAAGCGGTGGCCGAATCTCTTCAAAAAAGGTGGCCTCTCATAACCAATGAGGCCATGCAGCATTCCCCCAACAAGATTGGCCCACTGCGCCGCCTTCGAAAGCGCCCGTTCAACGATCCTTTACCGGGCACTAGAACGTACCCCTAGGACTCACCCTGGATGACCGCGCTAACCTTCGTGCTGGGCAACCAGCCGTGACCATGCCGGAGCCGCCACCTCAGTCGGACGCTGAGAAGTAACCACTCAAGGGGGGAAAGCTTAGGATTTTCAGCATGCTATCTCCAGACGAAATTGCTGGTCTGCCGGTCGAAGAGTACGGGTTTCCGGGCCCTCTGCGAAATGCACTCGTGGACGCGATCCTTGACGGACGGAAGACGAGCACGACCTCTCTTGTCGTCCAATACGAGCTAGACGACGAGCCGTTGCCCGTCGTTGGCGAACGCGGCGTGGTCCTTGATTCGTCAGGGCGGCCCGTCTGCATCACGGAAGTTACCGAGGTTCGCGTAGTGCCCCTTGGCGCCGTTGATGCAGCTCACGCGGTCGACGAAGGCGAGGGTTACCAGGCAGTCTCCGACTGGCGTGCAGGGCACGAGGAATTCTGGCATAGCCCCCCCCTTTCGTGCCGCCATGCGTGATCCCACCTTTACGGTCTCGGACTCGACGGAAGCTGTTTTAGTGGGCTTCTGTGTCCCCGTCCAGCACTAAACTCCCGGCAAAAAGTCCGGCCTAACGAGTGCACGGTAAAGGATCCCTTGGCGGGCGGGGTGGTTGGTACCGGACACAAGCCGCTTACTGTTGTTGGTTGGAACGAGACCTTTGCGCATTCAGGCAGTACTTTGGGCGCACATACTAAGCCGACTGGGGAGACGCAGGCCGATGGAGCCTTATCGAAGTAATGTCGGCATCGAGTACCGGACAATCCGAGCCACGATACCGCTCGTAGAACTCACCGCGACCTCAGAGAAGCTCCATTTTAGGTTTAGGTTCGGCCTTGGGCTCATTTTCGGACCATGGCACTTCCGCAGGGAACACGTATTCGAGGTGTTCACGACACGCGGACTATTTTCCACGCGAATCCACATCCGCGGGGAAGGCTTTGAAATCTATGTCTATGCGTCACCTCCGGAACCGCTGCTCCTAACTCTCGAGGAACTCGGCTACCCAGTGGACTGGATCATGCGACGATGACAGCGCCGGAACGTGCGGTGGGTTCGGGTGCCCGGTGAAGGATCCCTGAGTGGCTCGTTTTCAGTCTGGAAGCGGCGTGAAGTTAAGCGGGTAGGCCTGCGGCGGACGATCTGCGGCAGTGTGGGTGGACTTGGGGCGGCGGTTTAGCCGAATTGAGATGTGGCGGGCATGCCGGGCTTCCAGTTACGGGCCGGCCTCCAACCTACCGACGGTATATCGAGGGCCACCCCCTGCTTCAAGTTCCGGCGATCGCGAGCCCTTGAACGAAGTAGTGCCGACAACCGAAGGACGGCGATCGTGAGGTAGATGACGAGCGTCAGACCGAAGACGCTCATAGGAATGTAGAAGAACGGGCTTGATACTTTGGGCCGGGTCGATAATACGGTAGCGACCATAGCAAGGGCTTCCACTACGAAAATGGCCTTGAACAGCAAGAAGAAGTTCCCAAACCTGTTCCAGTAATACAGGGACTCTCTTCCGTATTTTCCCGAAGCTATCAGGCGATCGAAATACGTCATCGCGGCGGGGTCAGCTGCGGACGGTTTTGACGGTTCCAGAAGGACCTCGGCTTGGTTGGGAGTGGCGTTGTTCGGTTGACGGTCACGATAGCAAATACTACGAACAGCAACGACGTGGTCAATCGAGGAGGACGATGTCGTGGCGAAGCAATGGGGCGAGAGAGAGCGGAAGCATCATCGAGCGGCGTCCAATTACGTCGAGGTCTTGTCCACTGCGGATGTCGGTAAATCGATCTGCGTCGACGGCCTGAGAGACTAACGATTTGAAGTACAGGCCCCGCCAGGAGCCGCCACGGATGAACGTCTGCACGACCAGAGCGATCGTAAACAATCATCAAATCGTCACCTTCGAGGTAGACGTACCCCTCCATAACACTGCCGTCAATCGAAGTGAGGGGATCCCCCACAATGATTTCGACTCGGTCATCGGCCATTATTAACGGAAGCAGGGCGGCACAGGCCTCCGGTTGCCACGCTTTCGGCCACGAGATTGACTCCATGGCACCATCCTTCCTCACGCTTGGGTCCGCCTAGCCTGCGCCCGTTAGCCGGTCCCGCACCGGACGTCTCCACTGGTTGTATCCATGTGCACGGTGAGGGATCCGCTTACGGGCGAGGTTCTGAAAGTTCCTGACAAACTAGCCGCATGACCACGATCTTCACGCATAAGCCGACAATCGAGGGCCGACGCGTCAAACTGCGACCGGTTCAGGCTCAGGACGCACCTACAATGCATCGGATACTTCAGGACGCCGAAGCCGCAATTCTGACCGGAACAGTGCACTCCAGCAGGCAGACGACGCTGCCTTGGACTGTTGATGACCTCCGCGTGACGTACGAACGCTGGAGCTCCGCTGATGACCGTCTCGTCCTCGCCGTGATCGATCAGGCGACGGACGCGATGGTTGGAGAAGTCGTGCTCAACGACTGGAACGAGTTGAATCGCTCCTGCGGCTTCCGCACTTTCCTTGGCGCCGAAGGCCGCGGCCGAGGGCTTGGCAGTGAGGCGACCGAGCTGATTGTCCGGCACGGCATACACGAGCTTGGTCTTCACCGAATAGCTCTTGAGGTTTATGCCTTCAACCCGCGCGCCCGGCATGTCTATGAGAAAGTAGGATTTCGCTACGAAGGAACGGGCCGGGACGCACTGTGGTTCGACGAGCAATGGATTGACGTTCACTACATGTCGATTCTTGAAACCGACGTACCACTGAGTCGTAGAGGATCGGCTAACGGGCGCCTGGACTAGCGGAGGTAAGCGCCGAAAGTACTGGGTCATTGAGGATGCGCGCCAAGGTGGCCTGCCCAAGCGCGCTCATCCTTGGGTTCGTCTCCCGGTAGTACCACACCAGGCCCATCGCCTGCTGGAATGCCCATGCGGCTCCGCGCCACCACTCAAGGTCACCGCAAGCCAGCTCACTGCGGAGGAGTGACCTCCTCTCGTCATCGAGCATGTGCCATGCGGCGACAAGATCGAGAGATGGGTCAGCCGGAGCGAACCCCCCGCCATCCAGCACGCCAACCAATCGGCCGTCCTCAACGAGGAGATTACCGGGAATCAAATCACCGTGCGTCATCACCACGGTGTCAGCATTAGGCAAGCTCCGGAATTCCGCCCAGAGTGCGCGGAGCCGATCGACCGGAAGGAGTCCATCACTTTCTCGGAAACAGGCTTCCATCCACGCGTCAGAGCCATGAAGGTCTCCACCACGCCCAGAGCCGGCGAAATGGCGTCCCTTCGTGTCGGCAGCGCGAAGCGAACGTATGAGGTCCACGACGTCATGGGCAAACATTTCGGAGTGCGCTAAGTCGTGGGGTGTTGCAACTGCCCCGTGGATCCAGGTCTGAACAGTCCACGGCAATGGATAGCCGTAACCCGGATCGCCCATGGCAACAGGCGCCGGTGTCGCGACCGGACAACATGCGGCCAACTCGCGCATTGCCGCAGCTTCCCGGGCGAGCTCCGCCCTCATATCGGTTGGATCGGCGGAGCGCAGCGGGAATCGTGCCGTAAGGTCGGCACCGATTCGAAAAATGGCGTTCACTGTGCCGTCCGTTGTGATGCGACGGACACATTCAAGGCGCCATTCCGGAAACTGGTCGATGATCAGCCGACGAGCGACTTGCTCGTCAATGTGCAACTCATCGTCGTGCATAGCCATGCTGGCTACGTTAGCTGCTTTGCGCGAACGTCCCAGTGGAGGTTCCTCTAACGGCCAGTTTGGCGCCGTGCCAAGATAAGGCCATGCGCATTGAAGAGTGGTGGCCAAAGGTGGACCCGTCAACCCAGCAATGGTTGATCAACAACAACGGCGACGTCGTACCGCCGAACATTCTGGATCAGATCATGGCTGTGGCAGGCGCACCGACGGCAGATTCTTCCTGGATTGGGGACAACGCTCCGGAGGGATTTTTCCTCTCGGATGAGGCAATCGACTGGATCGAGGAAACGGCAAACGATGAGGTTTCTGAGGACGAGTAGTTGATCCGTGTCGGGTCAACCGAATCGCCGGACTGCTTACCATGGCCTCACCCTAGCGGCACGTTCAGCGATCCCGCTGGAGGGAACCCTCTACGGGACACGTGGTGGCCGTCGCATCCGACGGTCATACTCTGCGACTGGCTCCACGCCCGGGGATCTAGATATGTGGGGCGGGGCGGCGGCCGCGAGTTGACTGGAAACGTATTAGGTAGCCGTCCGGATCGCTAACGAGGAACTGCTCCACCCCGGCCTCCTCGTTGCCGATGCGGTACCACTTCGTCTCGGGCTGCATAAGGACATCGATCCCGGCACTCGCTAGCGCTTTAGATAGCAGTGTTGTGTTGGGGACGTTGATCTGAAAGTTGATGCCGCGGCCATGGGGAGCCTCCAATGGGCCCGTAATCCAGTTCCGGCCGACCCCGATTTGCTCAAGCATCAGGTGAGCAACACCGAGAGCGATGTATGCAAAGCGCTCCTCAGGTCGCGAGTAAAGCACCTCAAATCCACAAACATCGCACCAGAATGCAAGGCTGCGATCTAGATCAACGACCAAGAGCTCGGGAACAAGCGCTGGTTCGAGGCTTTGAGTCATGCACCTATAGTCGCACTGCCCGTAAGTCAGTGAGGATGTAGGTGGCATCACCTGCTGGCTTACGGGCAGCCGACTTTCGAAAGCTAGTCTTTAGCTGTGAAAGACGAGGAAGTCCTCAACGGAGGCAATGCCAGCGGAGTGGTTATGCGTGTGGGGTCAACAGTCCGCAAGCCGTGGACCGATGCAACCCCTAGTGTCCTCGCCTTCATGACAGCAGTTCGGGAGGCGGGTGTCGATGTCCCCTCTATCCTCGGCCAGGATGAGCAGGGTAGGCAGGTCACCGAGTTCATTCCAGGGTGGCTTGCGCTCGATTCGGATCCACTCACACATTCGGAACTCGGTCGGGTCGGAGCGATGGTGCGAGCCATTCACGACGCGAGCGAAGCATTCACGCCCGACCCTGCCGCGGCGTGGATCACCGCGATTCCCAGCCCCGGCGAAGAGCTAATTTGCCACAACGACCTTGCCCCGTGGAACCTCATCATCGGCGAACGATGGACCTTTATCGACTGGGACGCTGCCGCGCCGAGCACCCGGCTTTGGGACCTCGCCTATGCCGCCCAAGCCTTCACGCTCTCCAACACCCAGCAGGCCCCCACGGAAGCGGCACAGAATCTCGCGGCATTCGTGGATGGCTATGCAGCAGACGCTGGCCTGCGAGCCGACCTGCCTGCCGCGATGCATCGCCGGGCCGCGGCCATGTATAACCTCCTGAGGTCTTCTAACGAGGCAGATAAGGAGCCATGGGGCACGATGTATGCCAGTGGGCACGGTGACCATTGGAGAGCAGCAACTCAATACGCGGGGCAGCATCAGTCCATCTGGGCGGAAGCGCTCTCACCACCAACACGTTGACGGATCGGCTAGCGGGCAGGAACGATGGAGCGGTTCGGCTCGCCCAGTACGCTCTGTCCATGCAGATTCGTGAATCGACCCTGGACGACCTGGGACATGTGAATGTCGTCTGTGATGCCAGCGACCGGGCACGCTGGACCGGTGAGATGATCGCCCCAGGGAGCGACCGCGTCGTATTGGTGGCTGTCACGCAAGGCGAGATCGTCGGCGTAGCCAAAACGCGTCTCCACCAGGATCCGGAAGGCAGCGCTCCCGCAGGCCACTATCTCGGGGGCGTGGTGGTCGCTCCCGGGTTCCGCCGGCGAGGAGTGGGTTCTGCCCTCACCCGGGCGAGATTGGAATGGATCTGGTCTCGGGCTTCGATCGCTTACTACTTTACGAACGAACACAACACGGCATCCATCAGAATGCACGAGACTCTCGGTTTCGGGCCGGTCGCCCGATCCTCGGAGGTTCGCGGAGTGACCGCGGACGACGGTCGGTCCGAGCTCATTCTCTTCGAGGCGTCCCGATAAGCGATCGTCTTGCGGACGGCTTCGAGGTGAAAATTCGTGACCGGCGATGCGTTGTGCCGAGTCAGATTCTCTACTGAGCCGCTCTATCCCTGTTGAATAGGCAGATGACGACGATTGAGATTCGCTCTGCCAAAGATCGGGACATACAGGACCTCGCGCTGGTACACGTCCACGCGTGGCAGTGGGCCTACCGCGGACTAATCTCGGATGTCGTTCTAGAAGGACTCAATGCTGATCAGCGAGCCGCAAGCTGGAACCAAATGCTGCACGAGGAGATGCTTCCTCGTCCTTTGGTCGCCGTGGCTAGCGGGGCCATCGTTGGCTTCGTCCACGCAGACACCAGCCGGAATAATGACGCCGACGCGCTAACCGGAGAGGTGACTGCCCTGTACCTCGTTCGGGACCACGTTGGTGCGGGAGTCGGACGTCAGTTATGGGACGCGGCACTCAATCAGCTACGCAACAGCGGCCACACCGCACTCACCGTTTGGGTTCTCGAGGCGAATCAGCGTGGGAGGCACTTCTACCAACGGATGGGCATGACAATGGATGGCACCATCAAAGAACAGACGATGGGCGGTTCCGTACTAACCGAAGTACGGTACCAATCCTCGTTGAGTGCGTTGTGAGCGGTGTGCCATCGAGGATCCCTGAACGTACACCGCTAAAGTCTGCCTGATCCAGACACGTCTCTACCGAGGGAGGTACTCATCCAGAACGCGGTGAGTGTCAGTATCTCTGCACGTTTGCGGGTGCCGTTCCCAGTTGTTCGCCGGTGACGAAAACGGATTCCTCCTAGTCCTCAGCGATCATCGGACAGCTGCGATCTAAGTTCTGCTGCCCGGGAAGCGAGCCTGTGACGCTGGTCTCGGGTGAGCCTTCTGACTTGCAGGTCGAGGACTGCACGGCTTCCCAACTCGCCCACACCCAACAGCTGGCCCACGCCACGTCTTGCTTCGTCCACGTTCTCTGAGTCCTCAATCATCTGGAAGACCTCGTCACGTCGATCCATCGCCCGCAGTAGAGCATCGATGATCATCAGTTCTTCCCTCGTGTGCCGCTCGTCCTCATCCATGCGGCGATCCTTGCACGACGGGAGTCCTTGGGGCACTACGTCCATTAGGGATCGGCTTGCGGGCGCTACGCATTTGCAGCCCAGCTGTCACGTATCGCTAGTGCGAGACAGTCAGGTCGCCTCCGTTAGCCCCCAGGAATTCCGCAGCGGGAGTTAGACCGAAGCCCGGCATGCTCAACCGCACCTTCATGCGCTCTTATTGCGGGAAGGGATTTGCCCCGGCAATGTGGGTTGAGGCCGTTCCCGCGGTGGCGTAAAGGGAGTTGAGTTGGCGGTAGAGGGTTCGGGCGATGTAGCGCTTGAGGGATCTGCGGATTTCGCGGTAGCTGCGGGCCTTCTTGGGTGCGTCTGGTGACGTAGTCGCGGGTTCCGGGGTCATGGGCCATCCGGGTCATGGTGATGGTGTGCAAGCCTCTGTTGAGGCGCCTATCACCGCCCCGGTTGAGCCTGTGCCTGACAGTGTTGCCGCTTGAGGCTGGCAAGGGACTCACCCCTGCCAGCGATGCAAAGGCAGCTTCGCTGCGAACCCTTCCTGGATGCGACCAAGCTGTCAGGACAGCAGCGACCGTGACAGCCCCAGCGCCCACCATCTCCAACAGCGGCGCAGCGGGGCTTTCCTGGATCAGCTCTGTCATGCGCTTGTGGTTCGCAGCCAGCTGGGTGGTCACTTCGAGAACGCGGCGCGCCAACCGAACTGCTTCCTCGCGCGCGATCGATAGTTCGATCTGCTCCTGTCGTTCCCGCCATCGGGTGATCGTGGCGATCTGGGCGGGAACCAGAGGTTTACGAGCGTCAATTCCCAGATCGTGTGCCCGGAGTAAGGCGATGAGTGCATTGACATTCATTGTTCGTTCCCGGGTCAACTGATCCCGTGCTGCGCTCAGGATCCTGAGTCCGGCGCGGGTTCCTTCATCCCTGCGCGGGGCGCGGAGCTGGGACTCCTCTATGGCCAGGACTGCGGTTCCGATGGCGGCGGCGTCCAGCGGGTCGGATTTACCGATTCCCCGGCGCCCGCGGGCGTTCATCCGGGGAGCTTCGGCGACGTCGCAGCCGGCATCGGCTCCTACGGGCCAGACGTGCCCCCTAGGAGCCGATACCCTCGACGGCCCATAGACAGGCCATGTCGCCGTCGGTCCGTCGGCCTACCCAGGCAAGTGCGCGGGAAATCCCTGCCAGGGTGGTCGGGAACTGTTCGCACGCGATCTGTCGCTTGGTGCTGGCCTCGATGATGGCGTACGTGTGTGTGCGGGCGTGACAGTCCACGCCGACGACGAACGGGCGGGTCTGCGCAACGATAGTCAACGCGGCCACCCTCCTTCCTTTCGAACGGGCAAGACTGGTCGCATCACGACCGGCACTGACCTGGGAAGAGTCACTTCGAGGCAATACTGTGATGAGCCACAACCTCCAAAGGCTGGGCAAGCTTCTAATCAAGCCACCGACGTGGGACAGGTCAACGCCGGCCGCTCCACCCGGCGCGGACAAGTCGGGGGAAACGCACCCTCGCGGGGGCAATTGTTTATTCGAGTCACGCGCCAGGCAGAACGACCGGCATCCACACTGCCAGCTAGTCCCAGACCAACCACAGTAAGACTCACATTGTTCTTTGCTGCCCCAGGGATCGGGGCCCGGTCCGGCCCCTCGTGACGCCTTGTCCGGACCCCGGGACGAGCCTAGACTCGCGACTATAGGCCGGTTTTCGGCCAATCCCGCCCAATTCTGAGGAGACAGCCGTGGCGCCAAAATACGGAGTGCTGGCACTGGTCGAAGCCAAGCCGGGGAAGGAGCAGGATGTCTGGGACTTCCTCAACGGCGGCCGCGACATCGTCCTGACGGAGCCCGGCACCCGGACCTGGTACGCCTTCCGGGTCAACGAGAACACGTTCGGCATCTTTGACACCTTTGACACCGAGGCGGACCGGCAGGCCCACCTCGACGGAGCCATCCCCGCGGCCCTTGGCCAGCACGGCCCGGCCATGCTGGCCAAGGACCCCGACATCAAACTGATCGAGCTCATCGCGGTGAAATAGGTCGATGGCCGCCCAGCCGCCGGCCGAACGGGGGCACATTGACACGGACACGCCGTCATTTGAGCCCGAAGTGGCTGTTCCGGCCGTCGAAGTGCCCCCGGCCGTCGAAGTGCCCGCGGACGGCGACAGGGACGGCGACAGGGACGGCGACAGGGACGGCGACAGGGGACCCAGGGCGCCGTCCGGACCGCACCCAGATGACGAACAACTATGTGACGCGGCGTTACCCTGCGTGAACGGGTGTTTCCGCCGCCGTTGTTGGTCCCGCACGCCGCGCCTATCGTCGATGCATGGCAATTCAGGACATTTACCCCACCGCGCTGCGCCTGCTCGGCCGCCCCGTGCTGGTCGTCGGCGGCGGCCCGGTCGCCGCACGGCGCGCCAAGGGGCTGCTCGACGCCGGCGCCCGCGTCACGGTGGTGGCGCCGCTGGCGTCCCCGGCCCTGCGTGAACTTGCCGATGCCGGGCTCCTGACCTGGGAGCAGCGCCCCTACCGGCCGTCCGACGTCGACGGCGCCTGGTTCGTCCAGACCGCCACCGGCGACGCCGCCGTGGACGCGCAGGTCTCAGCCGACGCCGAGGGGCAGCGGATCTGGTGCGTCAACGCCTCCGACCACGAAGCCTCCGCCGCCTGGACCCCCGCCGTCGCCGTCGTGGACGACATCAAGATCGCCGTGAACGCCGGGGGAGACCCGCGCCGCGCCATGGCCCTGCGCGACGCCGTCGCCACTGCCCTCGAAACAGGAGACCTGCCGCTGCGCCGGCGGCGGGCCCGGACCGATCCGTCCGCCGGCTCCGTTGCCCTGGTGGGCGGAGGCCCCGGCGACACCGGGCTCATCACGGTCCGCGGCCGGCGGCTCCTGGGCCAGGCCGACGTCGTGATCGCGGACCGCCTGGGCCCGCGCGAGCTCCTCGCGGAACTCGCGCCCGATGTCCGCGTAATCGAGGTCGGCAAGACCCCCGGCCACCACCCCGTGCCGCAACAAGAGATCAACGCCATCCTCGTGGCAGAAGCCCGGCAGGGCCACCGCGTGGTCCGGCTCAAGGGCGGGGACCCCTACGTCCTGGGCCGCGGCGGCGAGGAAGCCGAATTCTGCCGCCAGCACGGCGTCGAGGTGGAAGTGGTTCCCGGCGTCACGTCGGCGATCTCCGTCCCCGCCGCCGCCGGCATTCCCGTCACGCACCGCGGACTGGCCAAGGGCTTCAGCGTAGTGACCGGCCACGAGGAGCTGTCCGAGGTCCCCGCCCGCGCCGATCACACGATCGTCCTGCTCATGGGCGTGGGCCAGCTCCGGGATTCCGCCGACTCCCTGGCACGCGCCGGTTTGCCTCAGGGGACACCTGTTGGCATCGTAGAGAATGGTTACCTGCCGAACCAGCGGGTCACCATCGGAACCCTGGGGACCATCGCAGACCAGGCGGAGGACGTCGGCGTCGCGAATCCGGCCGTGATCGTGATCGGCGACGTCGTCCGCGTCAGCCCGTACGCGCCGTCGCACTTCAAGACCGCCGATTACAGCACCACCTCCCCGAACGCCCCCCGTACATCCCGCACCACCAGGACCCGCGTACTGACCCCGTAGCCCCACCCAACTAGCTCGCAGCAGGGGCCGTTTTGAGCCCTCAAAACGGCCCTAAGTGCGAGTCAGTTGGGCCGTGACAGAAAAAAGGAACACAGCCGTGTCAACAAGCACCCCCGTAGGAACCGCCGCCCGCCCGCTGCGCGTCGCCGTCGTCGGCTCCGGCCCCGCCGGTGTCTACGCCGCGGACATCCTGACCAAGAGCGAGGCGGTCAAGAGCGGCGAGCTCACCGTCAGCATCGACCTCTTCGACCGCTACCCGGCACCCTACGGCCTGATCCGCTACGGCGTGGCGCCGGACCACCCCCGCATCAAGGGGATCGTCAACGCCCTGCACAAGGTCCTGGACCGGGGCGACATCCGCTTCTTCGGCAACGTGGACTACGGCACGGACCTCTCCATCGAGGACCTGCGCACGCACTACGACGCCGTCATCTTCGCCACCGGCGCCATCAAGGACGCGGACCTGAACATTCCGGGCATCGAACTCGAGGGCTCCTTCGGCGGCGCCGACTTCGTCTCCTGGTACGACGGGCACCCGGACGTGTCCCGCGACTGGCCGCTGGAGGCCAAGGAAATCGCCGTGATCGGCAACGGCAACGTGGCCCTGGACGTGGCCCGCATGCTCTCCAAGCACGCCGATGACCTCCTGGTCTCGGAGATCCCGGACAACGTCTACCGCGCCTTGAAGGATTCCCCGGTCACGGACGTGCACGTCTTCGGCCGCCGCGGCCCCGCCCAGGTCAAGTTCACCCCGCTGGAACTGCGCGAACTCTCCCATTCCAAGGACGTCGACATCATCCTCTACGCCGAGGACTTCGAGTTCGACGCCGAATCCGACCGCCAGATCCAGACCAACAACCAGACCAAAACCATGGTGGGCACGCTCACCAACTGGATCGCCGAGCAGCCCGAGGACCTCTCCGAGCTCACAGCCTCCCGCCGCCTGCACCTGCACTTCCTGCACAGCCCGGTGGAGGTGTACGGGGACAATACCGGCGACGCCGGCGCGCCCGGCCGCGTCGCCGGTATCAAGTTTGAGCGCACGGAACTGGACGGCACGGGCAACGCCCGCGGCACCGGCGAGTTCGTCGACTACCCGGTCCAGGCCGTCTACCGCGCGATCGGCTACTTCGGCTCCGCCCTGCCCGAGGTCGAATTCGACCACAAGAAGGGCGTTGTGCCGAACGACGGCGGCCGTGTCCTCGATGCCTCCGGCGCCCACGTGCCGGGGATTTACGCGACCGGCTGGATCAAGCGCGGTCCGGTGGGGCTCATCGGCCACACCAAGGGCGATGCCCTGGAAACCGTGACCTACCTTCTGGAAGACCGCGAAAACCTCCCGGTTGCGGAGGCACCCGCCGAAAGTGCCGTCGTCGAGCTCCTGGAAAGCCGCGGCGTGCAGTTCACCAGCTGGGAGGGCTGGCTGGCGCTGGACGCCCACGAACTCGCCCTCGGAGCCGAGGCGACGGCCGCCGGCGGTTCGCACGGCGTCGCGGTGGCCCGTGAGCGCATCAAGGTGGTCCCGCGTCAGGCCATGGTTGCCATCTCCCGCGACGGCGTGGCTGCGCAGGTCTGAGCTCCCGCCACTGTCTGGGGACTGGCGAAAAGCAGGGCTGTAGTCAGTAGGCTTACCGTCATGAGGCTCCGTCACAGCAACGCGTCCGGCCGCGGATACCGCCGGGTCCCGGCCGGGACCGGGTTCAGCTACAAGGACCTGGACGGCTCAACGCTGCCCGCCGGGCCCGTGCGCGAACGGCTGGAAAGCATCGGCATCCCGCCGGCGTGGACGGACGTGTGGATAGCGCCCTACGACAACGGCCACATCCAGGCGACCGGACTCGACGCCGTGGGCCGGCGGCAGTACATCTACCATCCGGGCTGGCGGGAGCGGAAAGACCGGCTGAAGTTCGACCGTGCCCTGCAGCTCGCGGAAACCCTGCCGGCCGCGCGCCGGCTCGTGACCATGGACCTGCGTTCCGAGGGGCTGACGCGGGAACGGGTGCTCGCGGCCGCGTTCCGGATGCTGGACAGCGGATCGCTGCGGGTCGGTTCCGAACGGTACACCAACGAAAACGGCAGCCACGGCCTGGCTACGTTGCTCTGCGCCCATGTGGGGGTGAGGAAGGACGAGCTCAGGCTCAGCTTCCCCGCCAAGAGCGGGAAGACTTGGGATTCGCGGATCGCCGACGCCGACCTCGCCGCCGTCGTACGGCTGCTCAAGCGCCGCGGCGGGAACGCCAGGCTGCTGGCCTACAAGGATGGCCGCAGCTGGCATCCGGTCTCCAGCGCGGATATCAACGCGTACGTGAAGGAGCGGACAGGCGGCGATTTCACGGCCAAGGACTTCCGCACCCTCCGCGGGACTGTGGCGGCAGCGACCAGCCTGGCCCAGAGCGGGCCGCAGCGGCAGGTCTCCGCCCGGAAGCGCGCCGTCAGCCGGGCCATGCAGGACGCGGCGGCGGTCCTGGGGAACACGCCGTCGATCGCGCGGAAGAGCTATGTGGACCCCCGCATCCTGGACCATTTCGCGGCCGGGGACACCGTTGACCCGAAACGGCTCGCCTCCGCCGAGTCCGAGGTGCGGGCCCTGCTGTACCGCGAAGGCGACGTCGTATCCCTGCGGTGAGCTGCACTCGCGCTGCGATTCGGTTGGGCGGAGCCGCCCCTACATCCGGCCAAACCGGGCCCGGACCAGCGCAAAGACGCCGTACGCCACGAAACCGGCGCCGATCGCCAGGAGCAGGTAGGGGCCGAGGGCCTGGTCCCGCAACGCCTTGAGGCTGCCGTCCAGGCCCGTGGAGGATCCGGGGTTGTTCGTGGCCGCGGCCACCACGAACAGCAAGCCGGCCAGGATCAGCGCTGCCCCTTTGGCGGCGTGACCGGCCACGCCGAGGGCGCTGATCAGCTTGCCCCGGCGGGTTCCCTCGAAACGGTGCAGCTCCTCCTTGAACTTCTTTCCGAAGCCCTTGACGATGAAGTACACGCCGATCCCGATAATCGTCAGGCCCAACGCAATGAGCAGGGGAGCGCCGAGGGGACGGTTCATGACGGATTCGCTGAAGTCCCGGGTGGAATCGCCGGAATCGCTCCGGACGCCCGCGGCGAAGCTGGCAAACGTGAACCCGAGGCTGCCGTAGGCGATGCTGAGGAAGCCGGAGGAGATGAGCTTGCCCAGCCGTTCACCGCGCGGAAGATGACGGGCCCGCAGCGTGGCTTCACTCAGCTGCCAGAGCGACAGCCCGGCACACCCGAGCAGCCCGGCCCACATCACGGCCGGGCCCCAGGGGGTTGCCGCGAGCTGTTCAATGGCGCCCGTGGGCTCCGCCTGGCCTTGCGCACCGAAAGCCAGCTCAATGGCAATCGCGCCGATGATGATGTGAAGGAGCGCCATTACGGCGAAGCCGGCACGCGCGAGGATGTCGAGTGCCGTGCTGTTCGAGGCCGCCTCCGCGGTGGCGGCGGCTGCGCCGGCGGCTTCCCCTATTCCGGTGGCCTTGTCCGGCGTTTTTCCCGTCATGGCTGTGCCTCGAAACCTCATCCCGTCCGCGGAGCGGGCGTCCGGGTGCAATGGCGCTGATTCTACGCTGTTCAGCACCCGGCCGACCTCTCTGCTATCAACTTTTTCCTAAGTGTGCTTACCATAGCGGAGACATGGCTTCTTGGGGCCATGACGCTCGCGGGCGGTGCAGGCCACGCGCCCGCGGCGATTCCGGATTCGATCACAGACGATAGGAAGCTCAACATGGCAGGTAATCTCGTTGCCCGATCCATCCACGACCTCACCGCGGGCGCCTGGTTCGGCGGTTCACTGATGGGCGCCATCGGGCTGAATGGCGCGACGGCGGAAGCCAAGGACCCGGCCGAACGCACCCGGCTGTCGAGCCTGGGGTGGAAGAAGTGGGCCCCGTTCCAGACGGCCGCCTTCGGAGCGCACTTCCTCTCCGGACTGGCCGTCGTGTGGGAGAACAAGGGCCGGATGGCCAAGCAGGACGGCGTCACCCGGCTCACCGTCTACAAATCCATCGTCACCCTCGTCGGTGCCGCAGTCACCCTCTACGCAGGCGTGCAGGGCGCCAAGGTGGACAAACTGGCCGCCGAGGGCGCTGAAGGCGCCACCGAGCCCAAGCATGGCGCCTCTGAAGAGCTCCGCTCCGCGCAGCAGCAGCTGAAGATCCTGCAGTGGGCCATCCCGGTCTTCGCCGGCTGGGTCATCATCCTTGGTGCCAAGCACGGCGAGATGCAGCGTCCTAAGAACGTATTCCAGGGTCTCGCGCGTTAGATCCCGGCTCGCCGGGTTTCGGCCGCACGCTGGATCCAGGCCGTACGACGAAGGCCTCCGGGCGGAACGAAGGTTCCGGCCGGAGGCCTTTGTCGTGCTCGGGCGGCGTTTTGCTGCGGCCCGCGGCCGCCGCCTGGAGCAAGGTCTACCGCAGGGGCGACGCAGAACTAACCTCGGCTAGTCCTGGAGCCACTCCGCGCAGGAGTTCAGGTTCCGGTTGACGCTGTCGACGGCGGCGGCCTCGTCGCGTGTCTCAATGGCATCCACCAGCTCGCCGTGGCCTTCGTGGGGGAGGCCGTTGAAGCCGCCGCGGCGCTGTTGCCGCAGCAGGTCATTGTGGAAGACCTCGCCGAAGCTGACGTACAGCTCGTGCAGCAGGGGATTTCCCGACGCCTGCGCCACCAGAACGTGGAAGTCCCAATCGGCCCGTCCCCAGGCGGCAAAGTCCCCGGAGAGCCAGGCTGCGCGTCGTTGCTCCAGGAGCCCGCGCATGGCGGCGACGTCGCCGGCCGTCGCATGGCGGGCGGCGAGCCTGGCGGCCTGGGTGTCCAGCCCCACGCGGACTTCAAGGATGTGCTCCTGGGTGTGGTCCCGGTACATGCGCTGGGCGGCGCCGGACATTTCGCTCGTGGCACGAACATACGTGCCGTCACCGCGGCGGACCTCCAGCATGCCGCTGTGCGCCAGCGCCTTGATGGCCTCGCGAAGCGTTCCGCGGGAGACCCCCAGGACAGCCATCAGCTCGGGCTCGGCCGGGATCCGCCGCTGCAGCGGCCATTCCCCCGAATGGATGAGTTCGCGCAGCTTGGCGGTGATTTCCTCGACCAGCGGCGGCCGGTGCGACGCGGTGAGTGTCATCGCGGCGTCCTTTCGGCGGACTCCGGGGAAGTGCGCCGGAGCTGCGCGGGCGGCGGGGTTGCGGGCCGCGGGTGCGTCGGCTTCAGGTCTTTGGGGCGGCCCGTGAGGAGGTGCCCGACCACGACCTGGCCGAGGGCCACGGCCAGCAGCAGTGCCAGGGGCAGAGTCCAGGAGTTGGTGGCGCTGTGCAGCAGGCCCATGCCGAAGGGCCCGGCGGTCGCCAGCAGATACCCGGCCGACTGGGCCACGGTGGACAGCGCGGTGGTCTCCGCGGTGGTGCGCCCGCTGCGGCTGATCATCACCATGACCAGCGGGAAGATGCCGAGCCCGAAACCCAACAGCACCGCCGTCAGGGGGGCCCAGCCGACCGGCAGGACCAGCATCGCGAGGACGCCGAGCGCCATTGTCACGGTGGCCAGATAAAACGCGGTCCGCAGCATCCGCGGGCGCGAGCCGATGGCGACCAGCACCATGCCGGCGGGGACAGAGACGAGCTGCATGAGCCCGAACATCAGCCCGCTGCCGGAGGCCGTGAGTCCCATCGTGGCCAGCATGTAGGGGAACCAGCTCAGGACGGAGTAGGCCAGGAGCGCCTGCACCGTGAAGCCAAGGGTGATCAGCGCGCCCGTGCGGGTCCGCAGCAGGGGCCACGGGGAAATCCGGGCGGCCTTGACCGTGGAGGCGTTGCGGTGGGCGTGCACGGCGATCGGCAGGAAGCCGAGGCAGGCGCACAAGGCCAGGAGGCCGATTGACCCGACCCCCGCGGAGGGCGATCCCAGTGCCTGTGCCACGGGGACGATCAGCACGGCGGTGACGGTGGCGCCCGTGGTCATGGTCACCGTGTACAGGGCCGTCATGAGGGACGTGCGGTCCGCGAAGTGCACCCGGATGAACGCGGGCATCGCCACGTTGCAGATGGCCAGCCCCGACATGCCCGCCACGGTCCCGGCGAGCAGCATCCCGGTGGAGGGAATGCCCCGGAGCAGGAGACCCGCGGCCAGCATCACGAGCGACAGCAGGATGGACTTTTCGAGACCGAGGTGGCGGGTGAGCCAGGATGTGGCGGCCCCTGCCACCGCGAAACACAGTGTGGGAATCGACGGGAGCAGGGCGGCGATCAGGGGCCCGTAGCCCAGGGTGGCCTGGAGGTCGTGGAAGAGTGCGGCCGAACCCGTGATGCCGGCGCGCAGGTTCAGGCCGATCAGCACGAGCGCGACGACACCGGCAACAATGACGCCGCGCGGGCGGCCGACGCCGGGGGGAGCTGTCTGGGGAAGGGCGGAGACCGCCGTGCTGCTAGCCATTGTTAAAGGTTAGACGTTTGACGTTTGGGCCCTAGCCTTTAGTGGCGAAGATCTCGGAAAGTGACAACGGAGACGACGCCAGGAAGCAAGGCGGGGAGGAGGGGTCCGGTGTCAGCGCGGGTGGCGCGCACCCAGCCGCTGCACGGCCAGCGCCAGCCAGAGCTGGACCCGGTCCTGCGTCTGGGCCGGGTCGTACCCGGTGAGCTCGGTGATCTGGGCCAGCCGGTAGCGGACGGTATTCCGGTGCAGGGTGAGCTCCTCGGCGACGGCAGCCACCGAGCCGTTGTTGTTGAGGTAGCTCTCCAGCGTGGTCATGAGCTCGGCCCCGTGCGCGGCATCGAAGGTCCGGAGCGGATTCAGGGACTCGTTGGCCATGTCCGCCAGCGGAACGTCCTCGCTGGCCAGCAGCAGCGACGTCAGGCTCAGCCGTTCGGGCTCGTTGACCGGCAGTCCGTGGCTGGCGGCGTCGCGGGCCTCGAAGTAGCTCCAGCGCAGGCCGTTCGGCTTTGTGTAGGCCCCCCCGATGCCGATCGTGGCGTGGATTCCGGCCTCGGCCAGATGGTCGCTGAGGCTCCTGGCGAGGGCAATGGCGCCGCTGCCGTCGTCGGGGACCACCGCTACCAGGTCCTTCCCGACGACGGCGCTCACCGCCTTCTCGAGCGGCTGCGGCAGCGAGGAAGCGCTCAGCTGCTTTTGGTGGGGCGCGGATTCGGCCAGGAGGACCACGTTCTTGCGGGTCGTGTTGATGCCGACACCCGCGAGCCGCCGGGCGGCTTCGCTGGCCTCCAGGGTCCCGTGGATCACGTCCTCCAGGACCTGCCCGGCGAGGGCCCGCTGGGCCTGGCGCTGCTTGACCATGTTGTTGAGCTCGACGCTGATCAGGTTCTGCGCATAGCTGACGATTCCTGTGTCCTCGAAGGGCTGCTTCACCCAGAGTGTGCAGGCATCGCGGCGGCCGGTGGGGATGGGGTAGGACGCCCAGCCTTCGGCCGTGGGGGCGGCGCGGCCGGGCATGCTGTTGTAGAGCTGGGCGGTGAACTGGGTGAGGACGATCTCGGTGCGCAGCATGGAGCCCAGGTGCTTCAGGAGTTCGGCGAGACCGCCCCCGGTCAGCAGGGCCCGGGCCAGGATCTGGTGCCCGGCGATGAGGCGTTCGAGTTTGGCGAAGTGGTCCGCGGACTGGGCGTCGGCCACGAGCTTGCCGATGGCGATGAACGGCGTCTCGTACGGCACCTCCACCACGGGCAGCCCCCAGCGGTTGGCCTCGGCGATCAGGGCAGGCGGCACGGCGTCGTGCGTCAGGCCGATCCCGAAACCGATCCCCACCGCGCCGGCGCGCTGGACCTGGCGGACGAAGCGGCGCTGCTCCGGGGCGCTCTTGAGCCGCATCCCGGTTGTCAGGATCAGTTCCCCGCCGTTGAGGAAGCGCTGCGGATCCTCCTGCTCGGTGACGGCCACCCAGAGAATGTCCTGGTGCCAGGTGGTCTCGGCGAGGCCGGCCTTGGTGAGTTTGAGGGACGGAACCCCCAGCAATGCGGCGAGTGAAATGGCCATGGATTCAGGATAGCCGCGCGCTGGACAAGCGCACTAAAAGCACCGAAGGACGGTGTGCAGGTGCCTATTCCCTGGCTTGGCCGGCTGGCATAGGCTCGTGAGCAGTCGCACGTCCGCTCATCATGTACTGACTGAGTACGAGAACAGCACGAAAGAGGTTGTACACCGTGGTTCAAACCTTGCAGAACTTCATCAACGGCGAGTTCGTCACCCCCGCCGGAACCGGGATGCTGGACATCGTCAACCCCACAAACGGTGACGTCGTGGCGAAATCGCCCATCTCCGTGCTGGCCGACGTCGACGCCGCCATGTCGGCCGCGAAAGACGCCTTCAAGACCTGGAAGCACACGACGCCGGGGCAGCGCCAGCTCATGCTGCTCAAGCTCGCCGACGCCGTCGAGGCCAACAGCGACGAGCTTGTCGAGGCCCAGCACCGCAACACCGGCCAGGTCCGGTCCCTCATTGCCTCCGAGGAAGTCGCCGCCGGCGCCGACCAGCTGCGCTTCTTCGCCGGTGCCGCCCGCATCATGGAAGGCAAGTCCGCCGGCGAGTACTTCGAAGGCCACACCTCCTACGTCCGGCGCGAACCCATTGGCGTCGTCGCCCAGGTGGCGCCGTGGAACTACCCCTTCCTCATGGCCATCTGGAAGATCGGCCCCGCCCTGGCCGCCGGCAACACCGTGGTGCTCAAGCCCTCCGACACCACCCCGGAATCCACCCTGGTGCTGGCCCGGCTGGCCGGCGGGATCTTCCCCGCCGGCGTGCTGAACGTCATCCTCGGCACCGGCGAGACCGGCGCCATGATGGTGGAGCACAAGGTCCCCGGCCTCGTCTCGATCACCGGATCCGTCCGGGCCGGCATCGCCGTCGCCTCGGGCGCCGCCAAGGGCCTCAAACGCGCCCACCTGGAGCTCGGCGGGAAGGCCCCCGCGGTGGTGTTCGCGGACGCCGACATCAAGAAGAGTGCCGCGGCCATCGCCGAGTTCGCCTTCTTCAACGCCGGCCAGGACTGCACGGCGATCGCCCGCGTGCTGGTCCAGGACGCCGCCTATGACGATCTCATCGCCGCCCTCGTGGAGCACACGAAGACCCTCCGCACCGGCTCCCAGAACGACGAGGACAACTACTTCGGCCCGCTCAACAACGTCAACCACTTCAATTCGGTGGCGTCCGTCGTCGAGCACCTGCCGGCGAACTGCAGGATCGAGACCGGCGGGCACCGCGCGGGGGAGAAGGGCTTCTTCTTCGAGCCGACCATCGTCACCGGCGCCAAGCAGAGCGATGACATTGTCCAGAAGGAAACGTTCGGCCCGGTCATCACGGTGCAGAAGTTCAGCACCGAGCACGAGGCCGTGGAAATGGCGAACGACGTCGACTACGCCCTGGCCTCCAGCGTCTGGACGACGAACCACGGCACCGCGATGCGCCTGAGCCGGGACCTCGACTTCGGCGCGGTCTGGATCAACACCCACATCCTCCTCACCGCCGAAATGCCGCACGGAGGCTTCAAGCAGTCCGGCTACGGCAAGGACCTGTCCATGTACGGCGTCGAGGACTACACCCGCATCAAGCACGTCATGAGCGCGTTGGACGCATAACACCGATGCATAACGCCGACGCATAACGCCGATGCATAACGCCGACGCATAACGCCGTCGCGTGGTCCCCACCGGCGCCCTAACCTCGCTCCGCTTCGGCCAGGGAACCCTGCCGGCGTGGCCCCCTTCAGTCAAGAAAGGCTTTCCATGACCACCACCGCACATGACATCACCTACCGGCTTGAGCAGAAGCGCCGCGTCCAGGCCGACTTCCCGGGCCCCAAGTCCCTCGCCCTGACCGAACGCCGCAAGGCCGTGGTCGCCGCGGGCGTCGCGTCCAGCGTTCCCGTGTTCGTCGCCGACGCCGACGGCGGCATCATCCACGACGTCGACGGCAACTCCTTCATCGACCTCGGCGCCGGCATCGCCGTGACCAGCGTTGGCGCGTCCGACCCCGCCGTCGTCGGCGCCGTGAAGGAAGCCGTGGAGCACTTCACCCACACCTGCTTCATGGTCACTCCCTACGAAGGCTATGTCGCCGTCGCCGAGCAGCTGAACCGCCTGACCCCGGGCGGCCACGAGAAGCGCACGGTGCTCTTCAACTCCGGCGCCGAAGCTGTCGAAAACGCCGTCAAGGTGGCCCGCCTGGCCACCGGCCGGGACGCCGTCGTCGCCTTTGACCACGCCTACCACGGCCGCACCAACCTGACCATGGCCCTGACCGCCAAGGCGATGCCGTACAAAACCAACTTCGGCCCGTTCGCGCCCGAGGTCTACCGCATGCCGATGAGCTACCCGTTCCGCGAGGAAAACCCGGAGATCACCGGTGCCGAGGCCGCGAAGCGCGCCATCACCATGATCGAAAAGCAGATCGGCGGCGAGCAGGTCGCCGCGATCATCATCGAACCGATCCAGGGCGAGGGTGGCTTCATCGTCCCCGCGGACGGGTTCCTGCCCGCACTCGCTGCCTGGGCCAAGGACAAGGGCATCGTCTTCATCGCCGATGAGGTCCAGTCCGGCTTCTGCCGCACGGGCGAGTGGTTCGCCGTGAACCACGAAGGCGTCATCCCGGATATCATCACCATGGCCAAGGGCATCGCCGGCGGCATGCCGCTCTCGGCCATCACCGGCCGGGCGGACCTCCTCGACGCCGTCCACCCGGGGGGCCTCGGCGGCACCTACGGCGGGAACCCGGTGGCCTGCGCCGCCGCCCTGGCCGCCATCGGCTCGATGGAACAGTACGACCTCAACGCCCGGGCCCGGCACATCGAGGACATTGCCCTCGGCAAGCTGCGCGACCTCGCCACAGCGCTTGGTGACAGTTCCGTGATCGGTGACGTCCGCGGCCGCGGCGCGATGCTGGCCATCGAGCTGGTCCAGCCGGGCTCGAAGGAACCCAACCCGGAGCTGACCAAGGCCGTCGCAGCCGCCTGCCTCAAGGAGGGCGTCATCATCCTCACCTGCGGCACCTACGGCAACGTCATCCGGCTCCTGCCGCCGCTGGTCATCAGCGACGAACTCCTGCTGGACGGCCTCGAGGTCCTGGCAGCCGCCATCAAGGCCAACGCGTAACGATTGACGAGCAGAGCCGCGGACGGTAAGTCCGCGGCTCTGCCGTTGTTCCGGGTGCGCTATTTCCAGGCTGCTGCGTCGAGCTGGACCGCGACGACGTACAGGTGCTGGCCTTGCTCGATCTTCTCGACCTCATAGACGCGGACCTTGGTCTGCGGGACGGTCCCGACCGGACGGCCGACGCCGATCCCGTAGCTGAGAACGCCCTCGAAGTCACCGGCCGGGGCGAAGCTCGTCAGGGCCTTGTATCCGATGGCAGGGGCCGGTGAGTTCTTGATGGTGCTCCCCGTGCCGTCCGCGGTGTGGGCCTGGGCGCCGTGGAACACGACCTTCAGGATGCTGCCGCTGCCAGGCAACGGAATCGGCAGGCCGCTACCGTCGGCGAGCAGCGCGGGGACGAACCCGACGTCGTAGCTGGGGAAGCCGCCGTTGAACCGGAAGCTCAGCTGGTCATACGGCGGGGCGTCGGAGGGATGCTGGCCTGCGCCGATGCTGTAGAGCGTGGGCAGCGGAGCGGCCGGCGGAGGCGCGATGGGCACAGCGTTCTGGTGGTCCGTGTGGAACGACGTCCCCTGGCCGGGCCAGGACCAGTCGTGCGTGATCGTGGAGGAAATCACAGTGTCACCTGACTGCGGGGGCGCCGTCTCGTCCGAATCGGCGGGTACCGTGGCCGACGCCGGCGGGCTCCCCGGGGCTGGGGACGTGGCGGTGGCCGAGGACGTGGCTGAGGCCGTCGGGCTGCTTGCGCCGGGTTGCGGCGCGGACGGTGTGCAGGCCGAGAGGACCAGCAGGAGGGTCAGGGTTCCCAACCCGGCATTCCTCGCCCCGGGTATGCGGCTGGCGATGGCATTCATGGCTGGCTCCCCTCGATGGGTCCAGCCTAGGCACGGAAGATTGCCCTGCTCAGGGCCATAAGTCACCCCTATTCGGGCCCGCGCTGGGCTAGAGTCGTTCCTACCACTGCAGGAACGCAGACCGGCCGACGTCGCCCGGCACCCCCGGAGCAAGGCTGGCTTCTGCCCCAGACCCGTAAGGGGTTCATACATGCGATACGTAGTTGGCTACACCCCCGGCGAACGCGGCGCAGACGCCGTTGCCCTGGCCTCGGCCATGGCCCGCGCCCAGGGGGCGCACCTCGACCTGGTCTATGTGGTGGACCGGCGCACGCCCTACGTGGCCATGAACCCCGAGGGACGCCGAGTCAGCGCCGCCGAGCAGCAGGTGCTCACGGCCGAGCGCCAGGGCCTGGCCATTGTTCCCGAGGGCCTGGAGGCGCGGTTCCACGTCCGGCAGGCGGACTCGTTCGCCGCGGGCCTCATCGATGCGGCCGTGGAATACAAGGCCGGCCTGATCGTCGTCGGCGCCGCGAACAACGGCATCTTCAAGCGGTACTCCGTCGGCAGCGTGGCCAACGCCCTGCTGCACGCCGCGCCGGTACCGGTGGCGCTCGCCCCCCGCGGCTACCGCCACACGGAGCCCATCACCCGGCTGACCCTCGCCGTCGGCCAGCGCGCCGGAGCGGAGGCCGCGATCGACGTCGCGATCGAATCCGCGAAACGCCGCGGCGTACCGCTGCGGCTCGTCTCGCTTGTCGAGCTCGACGCCGAGGGGGACGGCGGGGAGAACATCAATGCCGCCCACATCCACGCCAACACCGTCCTCGCCGCAGCCGCCAACCGGTTGCCCGAAGGACACCATGTCAGTGTCGAAGTGGCGCACGGCCGTACCATCGAGGAAGCGATCGATGACCTTGAGTGGGACGACGGGGAAATCATGATCGTGGGTTCCTCCCGCCTGGCGGAAAAGAACAAGCTCTTCATTGGCAGCACGGCCAACAAGGTGCTCCGGGCCCTGCCCGTCCCGATGGTCGTGGTCCCGCGTGACTACGAGCGGGTCGATACCGTTCCGGAGGACTGACCGACCGGACCGGGCCGCCCTAGGCCTTGCGCCGGGCCAGGACCGCCCAGTAGCCGGGAACCCGGCCCGGGGGACCGCCCGGTTCCATCGGCACGGTGTCCAGGCCGGCGGGTCCCTCGGCGACCAGTGCCCAGCGCGCTTCCGGGAACACCCGGGACCTCTCCGCCGGGCCGAAATGCCCCGGCTTGGGGAGGGTGGAGATCGCCTGGCGCAGCGGGCCCGGGATCCGGAGACCGGAGGCGCCGAGTCCACGCAGGTAGTTCAAGGCGCCGCCCGGGACGTTGGACTCGACCAGGTAGATCCGGCCCTGGGAGCCGAGCAGCGACTCGATTGAGCGGACAAGCCGCCTCTGCCGGCGACGGCTCAGGACGTGGAACACGCCGCGGACAAAGACGTTGACGTCGCCCAGCTCGCGTGAGAGGGCCGTGACTGCCCCCTCCTGCGTGGCATCGAGCGCCCGGAACGTCAGCCGCGTCATGTCTGGATTCGCTGTTCCGGCGGCTGCCACCGCCGCCCGGGAGACATCAATCCCCACCACGGACGGGAAGACCTCGGTCAGTCTCCGCGAGATCGAGCCGTGGCCGCAACCGATGTCGACGACGGGAAGGGCGGTATTCAGTCTGCCGGCGGCCAGCTCAAGATGCCGGTCGGTTTCCTCGCCCCGGGCCGCATTCCAGATGACGGGTTCGCTGAGGGAGCCTTCCGAAATGCCGAGCCAGAACGCATCCCAAAGCCTGTCCGGGTGGCGGGGGACACGGAAGGACAACGCTGCAACCCGGGCGGTCAGGCGGACATTATCCGCGGCCCGGCGCAGGCCGCCGGACCGGACAGTTCCGCTCATGCACCCGCCCCGTCCGCGACGCCCGCCCCGTCCGCGACGCCCGCCCCGTCCGCGACGCCCGCGACGCCCGCGCCGCTCAACAAGGCGGTCATACCCGCCGCGGGCAGGGGCCGGCTGAAGAAATAGCCCTGGCCAAATTCGCAGTTCAACCGGCGCAGCTTCTCCGCCTGCTCAGGGTGTTCGATGCCCTCTGCCACGGCGCCGAGTCCGGCGGAATGGATAAGCTGCAGGATGGCCGCGACAAACCCCTCCTGCTGGCGGTCCGTGGCCACGGCATCGATGAGGGACTTGTCGATCTTGGCTCGTTCGGCCGGAAGTGCGCGCAGGTAGCTGATGGACGAATAGCCCGTGCCGAAGTCGTCGATTTCGATCGCGATGCCCAGTTCATTGAGGGACTTCATGGTGGCCGCGACTTCCGGGCCGCCGCGCATGATGGCCGTCTCCGTGATCTCGATGGCGATGTCAGTGGGGTCCACGTGGTGCAGCGCCAGGAGCCCCTGGACATAGGGGGCCAGATCGACATGGTGGAGGTCGGCCGGTGAGAGATTGATGTGGGTACTGAAGCTGGCCGGAAGCCCGGGCCCGTCCTTCCAGCGGCCGGTCTGCGCGATGGCGTTCCGGAGGACCCAGTGGCCGATTTCCACTGTAAGTCCGGCTTCATCGGCGGCGTCCAGGAAGGATTCGGGTGACAGCAGTCCCAGAGCCGGATGGCGCCAGCGGATCAGGGCCTCGGCCCCTGCGATCCCGCCGCTGCGAAGGTCCACGATCGGCTGGTAGTGGAGTTCGAGCTCGTCGGAGGCCAGCGCCGTCCTGAGCTCCGACACCAGATGGACCCGCTCTTTGGCCGCTTCATGCATGGCTTTGGAATAGACCAGGAGGCTGTCCCTGCCGAGCTTCTTTGCCTCGTGCATCGCGATGTTGGCGTCCCGGATGAGTTCCTCGCCGCCCAGCCCCTGTTCGCCCAGCCGCACGCCTGTTCCCGCCGTCAGCGCGACGGCGATGCCGCCGGCAACGATCCTGTCCTTCAGCGTCTCGCTCAGCCGGGAGGCGATCTGCACTATGGCCTCGGGCTCATGGTCCACGACAAGGACGGCGAACTCGTCGCCGCTGAGCCGGGCAATGACGTGCGGCGGCCCCACCACGGCGCTGAGCCGGAGGGCAGCCTCCTTGAGGACGGCGTCTCCCGCGGCATGGCCCAGGCTGTCGTTGATCAAGCGGAACGAGTCGAGGTCCAGAAGGATAAGGCCGGGCCGGCTTCCTCCGGCGTCCACGGCTTCAGCGACTTTTTCGCGCAGCAGTGAGGGGCTTGCCAGCCCGGTGAGCTCGTCAGTATTGATGACCCGCCGCAGTTCCGCCTTGGCCGCTTCCAGCAGGGCAGTGCGTTCGATCACGCGTTCTTCCAGGCTCTCGTACATGCTCTGGAGCTCTTCCGCGAGCAGGTTGATGCCTGTGGTTACGGCGTCGATACCGTCCCGGGCCGGCGAAACTTGCAGGCGGTTCGAGAGGCCGCCCGACGATAGTAAGACAATGCCGTCCACGAGTTCTTCGAGGCGGCGGTCGTCCTCAGATCCCGTCATCGCCGTGCGAGGCCAGCCAGCGGATCGCCTCGTCGTTGCTGGTGAAGAATCTCGTAGGCACGGGGGCGGAGTTGACGCCCAGGAAGAAGTTGGCGAGGACCCGGTCAACAGCCGACGTCCCCAGCAGCGCGATTGCCGACGCGTCGCAGCGTTGGGAAAAGACGGTACGCGCGGCCCGGCTGACTGATTCCGTGGTGGCCATATCGATCAGCAGCGGCGTCGGCCGCCCTCCGCACAACTCGTTGACGCGGTCCATGGCCCGCTGGGCGTCCGGCGCGTCGATCACGACGCCCCGGCCCCAGACAAGGTGCAGGAAGCCGTTGGCGTCGAAGTCAAGGGAAGCGATGTCGGCGTCGCCCGGGCTGTCAAAATCCATGTCTGGCACCAGCAATCCTATTTCCGGCTCAAAGGGTCCACTCAAGATGAGACTAACCCACCGAGCGGCCCCGGCGAACCTGGGACAGCGGGTGACCTCAGCCGCTGACCTCAGCCGGTGCAATCACTAGGTGACCTCAGACGGTGGCGCGGGCCAGTTTCCGGATCACGGAGTTCTTCCGCGCCGTGATGAGCATATCCATGGTCAGCACGAGGAGCGCCAGCCACACGACGCCGAAACCGATCCAGCGGTCCGGGGTCATAGCTTCCTTGAAGACGGTGAGGGCCACTATGAACTGCAATACAGGGGCGAAGTACTGCAGCAGGCCGATCGTTGTCATGGGCAGGCGGCGGGCGGAAGCGCCGAAGAACAGCAGGGGCACGGCCGTGATGATGCCGGACGCCGCCAGCAGCCAGAAGTGCCCGGCCCCATTGGTCCCCAGGGTGTCTGTTCCGCTGGCGGCGAGGACGATCATGGTGGCCGCAGCGAGCGGCGCCAGCACGATGGTCTCAACCGAGAGGCTCGTGACCGCGTCCGCCCGGGGCCCCACGCGCTTCTTGACGAAGCCGTACAGCCCAAAGCTCAGGGCCAGCGTGAGCGCGATCCAGGGAAGTTTCCCATAGGAGACCGTCAGCACGCCGACAGCGATGAAGCCGATGACGACCGCTGCCCACTGGAGCGGCCGGAGCTTTTCCTTGAGGACAACCACGCCCAGCAAAACGGAGACCAGGGGGTTGATGAAGTAGCCGAGCGAGGCCTCCACGGCCTGTCCGGTGGTCACGCCGTAGGTGTAGGTCAGCCAGTTCACCGCTATCAGCCCGGCGGCGATGGACAACGGCCCGATCACTGAACGGTTCCGGAACGCGGTCCCGAGCACCCGCCATGAGCGCGTGACCGTGACCAGCAGGACGCAGAACAGCAGGGACCAGACCACCCGGTTGGCCACAATCTCGACGGCGCCGGCCGGGTGCAGCACGAAGAAGTACAGGGGAAGCAGACCCCAGAGGCCGTAGGCGCCGATCCCGAACAGGATCCCTGCCGTCGTCTCCTGGTCCACGGCTTTGAGGGCGGACGGCGGCCGGGGCGAGGCGCCTCCGGCGGGTGCCGGGGCACTCGGGGCGGTCAGCGGGGCTGGGGACAGGGATCCGTCGGGTTTAGGCACAAGATCAATAACACCACCCCGCGGGCCCCTATTCCTGCCATCGGGACGGCGCCGGTAGCCCGGATCCCTGCGATCTCAGTCACGGCGGGCCCCACGTGATCCTGCGGACATTTAGAATAAGGGACTGTGCGCTGCATGTAGTGGCGCAGCCGCCAAGATCCAGAAGGGCTCCCGGTGTCCAACTCGGCCGAATCGACGTCCCCGCGTCAGTCCAAACGACCCCTCCGCGTCGCGATCGTCGGCGCCGGACCGGCCGGCGTCTACGCCGCGGACATCCTGACGAAATCCAATGAGGTCAAGGACGGCGATTTCGAGGTCAGCATCGACCTTTTCGAGGCGTACCCTGCCCCGTACGGGCTGATCCGCTACGGCGTGGCGCCGGACCACCCCCGGATCAAGGGGATCGTCAACGCTTTGCACAAGGTCCTGGACCGGGGCGATATCCGGTTCCTGGGCAACGTGACCTACGGCCGCGACCTGAGCCTGCATGACTTCCGGGCCTTTTATGACGCCGTGATTTTCTCTACCGGCGCCATCAAGGACGCGGACCTGAACATTCCGGGCATCGAACTCGAGGGCTCCTTCGGCGGCGCCGACTTCGTCTCCTGGTACGACGGGCACCCGGATGTCTCCCGCGACTGGCCGCTGGAGGCCAAGGAAATCGCCGTGATCGGCAACGGCAACGTCGCCCTGGACGTGGCCCGCATGCTCTCCAAGCACGCCGATGACCTCCTGGCCACGGAGATCCCGGACAACGTCTACCGCGCCTTGAAGGATTCCCCGGTCACGGACGTGCACGTCTTCGGCCGCCGCGGCCCCGCCCAGGTCAAGTTCACCCCGCTGGAACTGCGCGAACTCAGCCATGCCAAGGACGTGGACATCGTGCTGTATCCGGAAGACTTCGAATTTGATGAAGCCTCCGACGAGGCCATCCGCAGCAACAACCAGACCAGGACCATGGTCAACACCCTCACCAACTGGCTGGTGGAGGAACATGCCGAGGCCGAGGTCCCGTCCTCCCGGCGGCTGCACCTGCACTTCCTGCACAGCCCTGTCGAGATCTACGACGCCGAGGGGAGCACGTCCGGTCCGGGCAAGGTCGCCGGAATCAAGTTCGAACGCATGCAGCTCGACGGTACCGGCAACGTTAAGGGCACGGGGGAGTTCCTCGACTACCCGGTCCAGGCCGTCTACCGTGCGATCGGCTACCATGGCTCGCCCCTGGATGAGCTGGAGTATGACGCCCGCCGCGGTGTCGTTCCGAATGAGGGCGGCCGCGTCCTCGACGCCGCGGGTAACCCGGTCCCCGGCATCTACGCCACCGGCTGGATCAAGCGCGGGCCCGTGGGGCTGATCGGCCACACGAAGGGCGACGCGCTGGAGACCATCGGATTCCTGCTGGAGGACCGGCTGACGCTGCCTCCGGCGCAGAACCCGGACCCGCAGGCCATCATCGACCTGCTCGAAGAGCGCGGGATCGATTACACCACGTGGGAAGGATGGATCAAGCTTGACGCCCATGAGCTCGCCCTCGGCGCGGAGTGGACTGCGGCCGGCGACGGCAACAGCGTCGAGCGGGAGCGCATCAAGGTTGTGCCACGCGAGGATATGGTCGAGATTTCCCGCGGCGAACCTGCGCCGTAGCTGAAGCACCGTAGCTGAAGCCGGCCGGCAGTGCCAGGTCAGCGTTAGGCGGCCACCTGCCTGCCGGCTGGCGGGACCTGTCCCCGGACGCCGCCCGGACGTAGAATTTTCACGCACAAGGACTGCCGCGGCGGACGCCATCCCGCCGTGATCCCCGGGCCCGGAGGTAACGGTGGATGAAGAACTCCGCTGGATGGATGCCACAGAGCAGGCCGATCTGGTCCGCTCCGGCCAGGTCAGCGCTGCTGAACTCCTCGCCGAGGCGCGGGACCGGCTCAGGCAACTCAATCCCGTCCTGAATGCCGTAGTCGTTGAGCTCGACAGCGAATCCCCGGACTCCATGCAGGACGCCGCGCCGGAATCCGGCGCGCAGGGCGTCGGAACCGCGGCTGAATCGCCCTCCGGCACCCCCGAGTCCGACGGGCCCCCGTTTCCGGGCGTGCCGTTCCTCGTCAAGGACCTGGCGCTGGAAATCGCCGGGACGCCGTTCTCCGAGGGCTCCCGCTGGCTTGCCGGGAGCGTCTCACGCCACGACCAGGAGCTCGCGCGGCGCTTCCGCCGGGCGGGGCTCGCCATCATCGGCAAGACCAACACCTGCGAGTTCGGCCTAAGCCCGCACTGCGAACCGCTGCTGTATGGGGCCACGCACAATCCCTGGGACCTGTCCCTCTCCACGAGCGGATCGAGCGGCGGTTCGGCAGCCGCCGTCGCAGCCGGAATTGTCCCGATGGCGCACGGCAACGACCTCGGCGGCTCACTGCGCTACCCGGCGGCGTGGTGCGGACTGTTCGGTCTGAAACCGACCCGGGGGAGGGTGCCGCTGGGCCCGGAATACGGGGACGTCGTCGGCGGCCTCGCGGCCGAATTCGCCTTGACCCGCACAGTCCGTGACGCCGCGGCGCTGCTGGACGCCGTCGCAGGTCCGGCTCCCGGGGACCCTTACTGGGCTCCGCCGCAGCCGTGCCCCTACCTGGCCGAGACCGTGACGCCGCCCGGACGGCTGCGGATCGCCGCGACGGCCACCCCCAACAGCGGCCAGACGGTCCATCCTGACTACCTGCGCACCTTCGACGAGACCGTGGACCTGCTGGGCGGCCTCGGCCACGACGTCGAGGAGGCCCGCCCCGAACCCCTGGACCGGGCCGGACACCGGGCCATCCGGGCCGTTTACGCCGCCGCAGCCGCCTGGATCGAGGGGTATTGGACGCGCCGGCTCGGCCGCGGGCCGGAACCGGGCGAGCTGGAGCCGTACACCGAGGTCCTGTTCGGGCGCGGCCGCAAGGTCAGCGCTGGAGACTACCTGCAGGGCGTCGAGGAGCTGCAGCGGTTCAGCCGGAGTGTTGCAGCGTTCTTCCGGGTTTACGATCTCTGGCTGACGCCTACGGTGGGCTGGCCGCCGCTGCCCCTCGGTGCGCTGACGGCGACGGCGGAGGACCCCGTCCGCGGGGAGAGGGAGGCCGGCCGCCTCCTGATGTTCGACGGCGAGTACGCCAACATCACGGGCAACCCGGCCATGTCCGTTCCGCTGGGCGCTGATTCCGCAGGGCTTCCCGTCGGCATGTCGTTCCTCGCCGGCTTCGGTGCCGAGGGGACCCTGTTCCGGCTGGCCGCCCAGCTGGAACAGGCCAGGCCCTGGACGGGGCGACGGCCTGCACTCAAGCAATCCATGTGAGGGAGACAGAGAATGTATCTGGGAATGTACAGCTTCCGCGGGGCACCCGCGGAGCTTCTTGCCGGCCACGACCGAATGCTGGCCCTCCTGCCCGCGGGCCAGCTGGAACTGCATCTGTGCGTGCAGACAGAGGACGGCATCGCCGTCCTGGACACGTGCCCGAGCAGGGAAGTCTTTGACCGATTCAGCAGCGGCCGGGTATTCGGGGAGCTTGTCGCGGCCGCCGGCCTGCCCCGCCCCGAGATCCAGCATCTGGGCGAGATCAAGAGTTACGTCCTGCCGCCGGAGGCCACCCCCTAAGGGCAGCCGGACGGTCCGTTTCCAAACTCGCCGCACGGAACTAGACTGGGCCGGACGAGGCTGCCACCGGCAGGCCGCCGCGCCCGTCCGGTGGGAGTTCAATGAGGAATGCGATCCATCCGGCAGCACTGTTACCGCCAGCAGGCGGAGTCACCGCAGCGCTGCGCCAGAAGTATGCCAGCGCGGGCCACGAACAGCTCGGGGGCGCGGACTTCCCCGGCGCGCAGCAGCTGCCAGGGCTCAGTAGCCTGATCCAGGAGTCGTGGCGGCGCTCCGCTCAGCTGCACGCCAATCCGGACAACCCGGAGGCTCCGCTGGCCATGGACCGCGACGAGCTGGAGGAATACCGGCGGCAGCATCCCCTGGCCGCGATCATGCCCGTGATCCACAAGCTCCTGGTGCTGCCCAGCCTCGACAGCGGGATGCTGGTGGCGGTAGGCGACGAAGTGGGCCGGCTGCTCTGGGTGGAGGGCGACGTCGCCCTGCAGCGCCGGGCCGAGGGCATGATGTTCGTCCCGGGGGCAGACTGGTCCGAGGCGACCGTGGGCACCAGCGCCCCGGGCACCGCCCTGGCCCTGGGCCGCGGTATCCAGATCGCGGGTGCCGAACACTACAAACGATCCGTCCACCCGTGGAGCTGCACGGCCGTGCCGTTCCACGACCCGGATTCCGGCGCGCTGCTCGGCGTCGTCGACATCACCGGGACGGAATCCGCGGTGGCACCGCACACGCTATCCCTCGTGGAAGCCACCGTTGCCGCTGCCCAGGCCCATCTGCGCGTGGAGCGGCTGCAGCTGGCCGCGGCGCGGCAGGCCTCCCCGGCCCGGCGCCGGAGCCCGGCATCCGCCGCAAAGTCCAGCCCGCAGAAGGGAACCGGCAGCCTCTACCGCAACAGCCTGCAACTGCTGGGCCGCGACCAGGCCCTGCTCAGCATCGACGGCCGCACCGTCTCCCTGTCCGCCCGGCACAGCGAGATCCTGGCCCTGCTCAGCACGCATCCCGCAGGGCTGAACGCCGAGGAGCTCTGCACCCTGCTGTACCCGGGCGAGGCCTCCACCATGACGCTGAGGGCCGAGATGGTGCGGCTGCGCAAAGTCCTCGAACAGCTCAGCCCTGATGCGGTCCCGGAGTCGCGGCCCTACCGCCTGCCGCTGGACGTGGTTCCGGATTCGGGCCAGGTCCTCGACTGCCTGCAGCGCGGCGCACACCGGATAGCGCTGGAAATCTACCGGGGAGCCGTCCTGCCCCGTTCCGAGGCCCCCGGCATCGTCGAACTGCGGACCCGGGTCTCTTCCCTGCTCCGGGAAGCGGTGCTGACCGACGGCAGCGCCGAGTCGCTCCTGCGGTACGCCGGGCTTCCCGAGGCGAGGGACGACGTCGGGGTCCGGCTCGCGGCGCTGAAACTGCTGCCGCCCCGCTCGCCCAAACGGGCCGCCATCGTCGCTGATCTGGAACGGCTCGAAGCCGAACTCGGCGCCTGAGCCGGAAGTCTCCGGGTCCCGGTCGTGGGCACAAAGAGCGCGATCCAGATCGCTATGGTGCGCGCAGAAGTCCCCGCCGGCGTCGTCTGCGCCGGCGGGGACTTCGTGTTGGTGCCGTATGGCTAGTTGGTGTGCCCGGCCCAGAGGTCGTCGAAGSTGACGGTCAGCGGGTTCGGCATGCCGATGGTGCTGAGGTAGCTGTAGATGCCGATTCCACCGGCGCTCTGCAGTGCGGCCGTGCTGTCGGTCGTGCTCAGCTGCCAGTTCGCCGGCTCCGCGGTACCCACCTTCCAGACCTTCGCCCGGATGGTGGTTGGTGAGGTTCCGGTAACCTGCAGACGGAACTGGAGCCGGTCCCCGGAATTGAACGTCATCCCGGACACGGTCGCGGCGCTCATGTTGGTATCCGTGCTGCGCGTCAGATGCAGGCTCACCGCGCCGGCGGAATTAACCACCACCCGCGCACCATAGGTAGCCGCACCCACGCGGCGGCCGATCAGGCCGGTGTAGATGCTGCTGGCGGTCGGCCGGTTGAAGCCGATCGTTGCCCGCACCTCCGTATCAGTGGAGGACACACCGTCAAGGTAGGCGTAGCGGTTGGACATAGCAGGGCTGGCAATCGTGGCCGCACTGCCGTTGACAGCGAAGTTCGCCGCCGTCCCGGACAATGTCCAGGGACCTCCCGTTTCCGCCGTCCCCAGGCCACCGCTGACCGTGCGGGTAAACGTGTCCTGAGCCAGGACACCGCCCGCCGGCGGCGCGGCAACACTCACCGGATGGCTGACCGTGCCCTTAGCGCCGCCGTTATCCGTCACGGTCAGGGTGACCGTATACGTCCCGTCGGCAGCATAGGTATGGCTCGCCGTCACCCCGGTCCCGGTCCCGCCGTCACCGAAGTCCCATGCGTACGAGGCGATCGTCCCGTCCGAGTCCGTCGAACCGGCCCCGTTCACATTCGCCGTCAACCCGCTCACCCCACTCGTGAATGCCGCCACCGGCGCCGCATTCGACGGCGTCCCCTTCGTGTTCTCCAGTCCGGGTGTGCCGCCGGTGGTGGACGTCGCGGTCCAGTTCTCCGCAACAGAGTTGTCCGCCGTCGGCGAGGTCAGCTCCAGCGAGGGCCCGGTGCCGTCGGCCGCAGTGGCCCACGGCGCCTGGTTGGAGTAGGTGACGGAATCCACCACCCGAGTGCCGTCGCGCAACACAACGGCCTCGCCGCCGTCGTCGAGGGTGCCCGTGAACGTGCCGCCCACCAAGCGGTTCGCCCCGGTGTAGGCCAGCCGGAACGCCTTGTCATTCGCCACGAACACCACGCGGCCCCCGGCCGGAATCACCGTCCCGGGCTGGATCTTCAGGCCGACCGCATCAATCGTCCAGCCTGAGATGTCCACCGCCGTGCTGCCCGGATTGGCCAGCTCGATGTATTCCCCGCCCGTTCCGGCCGGGTGGTACTGGATCTCGTTGACCACCACATTCGCATCGGCAGCCTGTGTTGTGGGCACCGGCAGTCCCGGTCCCGTGTTGCCGTTGACCGCGTTGCGGCGATCCGCCAGGCCTGCCAGGAAAGCGGTCCGCGCCGACGCCGGCGTGTACCCGCCCCACTTGGCCCGGTCCAGGTTCCAGTCCGGCGTGGTCTGGGCCGAAATCGCATCCCACTGCGCCTCGTACTGCCCGGCCGGAAGGAACTGGTCGGCCAGGGTACGCAGCCGCCGGAAGTACATGTCCCTGATCTCCGGGTAGCTGAGCATGGCCTGCGTGAAATTGTTCGAGGTATCCGGGGTCAGGAAGAGCCCCTTGCCGTCCGAGGAGGGGGTGGTGAAGATCCAGTTCAGGTCCCACTGCCACATCTCCCACCGGCCGGTCCCGTCCGTGTCCCGCGCCAGCCACCAGTTGTACCAGCCGCTGTCCTGATGCCGGATGATCGAGTTGATGGCCATATAGTTGACCAGCTCCGGTACGTTCACATTCTGGTAGATCCACGCCTGCTGCGCCGCTGAGGGCGACGCGTCAACGGTGTTGGACAGGGTCCAGACGTCGGAGAAGTCCTCATCCTTGCGGGACTTCTTTTCCAGCCAGCCCGAGGCCTCGAGCGCGGCCGGCGACGACGTTGCGCCCACGCTGCCGCCGTCGCCCTTGTAGATCGCCCAGCTCGAGACGCCCTGATTGTCCCGCCAGCGGCCGTCCTCGGTTTCCATGATCCGGCCCAGGCTCCAGAAGCTGCCGTTGCGCTGGGTGCGGACCGGGATGATGTTCAGGGCCCGGTCGCCGCCGGCCTTTACGGTCGCCCAGCCGACGTCGGCGAAGTTGTCCGCGTAGTTCTGGAGCGCAAATTCATCCAGAGGGTAGGGCAGCTGGCCCCCCAGATCGAAAAGGTAGCCCTTGGGGAGATTGACCTTCCAGCTCACTTTCGCCATGCTGCGGGAGGTATTGCCGCGCACGCTCATCTGGGCCCCGTCGACGACCTGGCCGTTGTAGGACCAGACCGCAGCCCCCTGGAAGTTGTCGTAGCGGTGGTTGGCCAGAATGTCGTTGTACACGGCGTCATCCATGAACCATTCAATGACCGGAAGGGTGCTGCTGACGGCGGAGTTCAGCACAACCACGCCGCGGTAGCGCACCGAGTCGCTCGCTGCCGGCTCCGAGTAGGGGGTGCCTCCCGCGGAGGCATCGATCCGGTAACGGATCAGGCTGCCCCCGCTCTGGCCCGGAATGGTCCCGGAATACACCCCGTCGCCAGCCCCGCCGGGGCTGGCCGCGTCGTCGACGAACGGAACGACGACGTCGGCACCGAACAGCACCTTGTACGTGAGTTGAGCGGTGGAGCCTGGGCGGAGCCGAGCCGAGACGGCCACCGGCTGGCTGTCGGCCGGCCGGGCCGGTGTCGCCTTGAGTTCCGTGACGACCGGGGCAGGCCCCGTCCCGTCGATCGAGTTCCTGGCCCCGGGGGTCCCGCCCGCAGCGAGGCTTGGGCCCCAGCTGTCGGGCAGCGCGTTGTCCAAGGTCAGGTCGCGCAGCTCCAGTGTGGGACCGGTCCCGTCAGGCGTTGATGGCCAGGGCGCCGTGTCTGCATACGTGACGGTGTCCACGACGTTCAGCGCCGTGTCGACCAGCGTCACCGCTTCGCCGCCGTTGCTGAGGTTGCCGCCGTAGACGGCATTCGGGGCGAACCCGTGCGTGGTCTGGAATTGGGAGGCGTCCTTCGCGACCACGAAGTAACCGTTGGCGGGGACCACGGTGCCCGCTGCGAAAACCGCCGTAACACCGGCGGTGAAGGACCATCCAGAAATGTCCAGCGGAGCGCCCGACGTGTTGGTCAGTTCCAGGAAGTCGTCGGTATCCAGATCCGATCCGGAATGATAGTTCAGCTCGGAGATCACCATCCCGCCCGACGTCGCCGCAGTCGCCGGGACGGCCAGCGAGACCACGAAGGTGCTGGCCATCGCAGACGCCAATGCAATGGCCGACGCTACGCGGAATCCTTTTCCTATTGCTTTTCTTGCCGTTCTTACCACCATGCCAAGAGCCTCCTCAAAGAAGGTGTGAGCGTCGTGGTGAGAAGTAGGACGCCCACGCCGCAACAGCATGCGGCGTCACGCTGAGTATCGGAGTGGGCTCCGGGGGTGTCCATAGGTACTGGGGTGCCGGAGGTAAGTACTAGCGGGCTGGGCCGGCCCCTTCTGGATGTTGGCCCCGCGCCGTGTGATCCGGCGTGATCCGGCTCACACTGTTGCAACCTGCTCGCAACCTCCCCGCTCCTAGGCTGGTGCCAGCGGCGGCCGCAGAACACCTGGCCGCTCCCGCCATCCACCCTGCACAGCAAAGGAGCTAGCAATGACTGTCTACGCACAGCCCGGTACCGAGGGCTCGAAGGTCACCTTCAAGGACCGCTACGAAAACTGGATCGGCGGCGAATGGGTTGCCCCGGTCAAGGGCCAGTACTTCGAAAACATCACCCCGGTGACCGGCAAAGCCTTCTGCGAGGTCGCCCGCGGCACGGCCGAGGACATTGAGCTCGCCCTGGACGCCGCACACAAGGTCGCCCCGTCCTGGGGCAAGACCTCCGTGGCCGAGCGTGCCGCCATCCTGAACAAGATCGCCGACCGCATCGACGAGAATCTGGAGATGCTCGCCGTCGCCGAGTCCTGGGACAACGGCAAGCCGATCCGCGAAACCCTCAACGCCGACATCCCGCTCGCCGCGGACCACTTCCGCTACTTCGCCTCCGCGGTCCGCGCCCAGGAAGGCCGGCTGTCCCAGCTCGACGAGGACACCACCGCCTACCACTACCACGAGCCGCTCGGCGTTGTCGGCCAGATCATCCCCTGGAACTTCCCGATCCTGATGGCCGTCTGGAAGCTCGCCCCGGCACTCGCCGCCGGCAACGCCGTCGTCCTCAAGCCGGCCGAGCAGACCCCGTCCTCGATCCTGGTCCTGATGGAACTTATCGGCGACCTGCTGCCGGCCGGCGTCCTGAACGTCGTCAACGGCTTCGGCGTCGAGGCCGGCAAGCCGCTGGCCTCGAGCCCGCGGATCCGCAAGATCGCGTTCACCGGCGAAACCTCCACCGGCCGCCTGATCAGCCAGTACGCCAGCCAGAACCTGATCCCGGTGACGCTGGAACTGGGCGGCAAGAGCCCCAACATCTTCTTCAACGATGTCGCCGACTCCAACGACGCTTTCTACGACAAGGCACAGGAAGGCTTCACGCTCTTCGCCTTCAACCAGGGCGAAGTCTGCACCTGCCCCTCCCGCGCCCTCATCCAGGAAGACATCTACGACTCCTTCATGGCCGACGCCGTGGCCCGGGTCGAGAAGATCATCCAGGGCAACCCGCTGGACACCGAAACCCAGCTTGGGGCCCAGGCCTCCAACGACCAGCTGGAAAAGATCCTCTCCTACATCGACATCGGCAAGCAGGAGGGCGCCAAAATCCTCACAGGCGGCGCCCGGGCCGAAATGCCCGGAGACCTGGCCGGCGGCTACTACGTCCAGCCGACCATTTTCGAAGGCCACAACAAGATGCGGATCTTCCAGGAGGAAATCTTCGGCCCGGTGGTGTCCGTGACGCGCTTCAGCGACTACAACGACGCGATGGGCATTGCCAACGACACCCTGTACGGCCTCGGCGCCGGCGTCTGGTCCCGTAACGGCAACGTCGCCTACCGCGCCGGCCGTGAGATCCAGGCCGGCCGCGTGTGGGTGAACAACTACCACGCATACCCGGCAGGCGCTGCGTTCGGCGGCTACAAGTCCTCCGGCATCGGACGTGAGAACCACGCGATGATGCTGGACCACTACCAGCAGACCAAGAACCTCCTGGTCAGCTACAACGAGAACAAGCTCGGCTTCTTCTAAGCCGCACCAAACCCGGGCGGGGCGGATCACGATGGATCCGCCCCGCCTACCGTTTTCCACCGGCGCCCCCGGCACCCAACGACCCCAGGAGAAGCCCCGATGCCACAGACCAAACTCGACGCCGCCGTGACCGTTCCCGGCGAGGACTTCTCCCGGGTGGCGCTCACACCCGAGGCGATTGGATTGCTGCGCAAACTGTGGCTCCAGCACGGCCCGCTCATGTTCCACCAGTCCGGGGGGTGCTGCGATGGTTCCTCGCCGATGTGCTATCCGGCAGGGGAGTTCATCACGGGGGACTCGGATGTGCTGCTCGGCCTGTTCGATATTTCCGACGGACTGCAGCCCCAGCCGCTGGAGTTCTGGATGTCCAGGGAGCAGTTCAACTACTGGAGCCACACGCACCTGACGGTGGACGTGGTCCCGGGCCGGGGAAGCGGCTTCTCGGTCGAGGCGCCCGAAGGCAAGCGGTTCCTGATCCGGTCCAGGCTCATGGACTGGCCGGTCTAGGCAGGGTGCCGGGCCGATGCGGGGCTGTGCCGGAAGTCCTGCGCAGCCCAGCATTTAGTCTCATTATGTGAGACAAAAATGGCCGTCCAGTGGATGGACACTACGATAGATAGGTCTGTTTCCAACAAGTTACCGAGATTGTGGAATTTCCTATGAACTTATTCCGGACCAAATCTATCGAGCAGTCCATGTCTGACGCCGAAGAACCCGGACGCAAGCTCAAGCGGTCGTTGAGCAGCTGGGACCTCATGATCATGGGCGTCGCCGTTGCCGTCGGCGCCGGTATCTTTTCCGTCGGTGCCAAGGCCGCCGCGAATTTCGCCGGCCCGGCAGTGACCATTTCCTTCGCCATCGCCGCCGTCACCTGCGCGCTCGCCATCATGTGCTACGCCGAGTTTGCCACGGCGATCCCTGTGGCCGGCTCCGCCTACGTCTTCACCTACGCCACGATGGGCGAACTGCTGGCCTGGATCATCGGCTGGAACCTGATCCTTGAGCTGTTCACAGCCGGCGCGGTGATCGCCAAATACTGGGGCATCTACCTCAGCAAGGTGTTCGCGCTGATGGGCGTGGACATTCCGCCGTCGATCTCCCTCGGCGGGGTGGACCTCTACTGGGGCGCCTTCCTCATCGTTGCCGTCTTCACCGTGCTGCTGGTGCTCGGCACCAAGCTCTCCGCCCGGGTCGGCAACGTCTTCACGCTGATCAAGATCGCCGTGGTCCTCTTCGTCATTGTTGTCGGCTTCAGCTACATGAAGACCGAGAACTTCGCACCGTTCGTGCCCACCTCGGTGCCCACCGGCGGTACCGGAACCGCCGACGTCCTCAAGCAGTCCTTCTTCGGCTTCCTCACCGGGGCCGCCCCCGCGCAGTACGGAACGATGGGCATCTTCGCCGGCGCCGCCCTGGTCTTCTTCGCCTTCATCGGCTTCGACGTCGTCGCCACCTCGGCCGAAGAAGTCAAGAACCCGCAAAAGACGCTTCCTCGCGGCATTTTCGGGGGCCTGGCAATCGTCACAGTGCTCTACATCCTGGTCTCGCTTGCGCTGACCGGCATGGTGTCCTACACCAAGCTGGCCGAGGCCGAGAACCCGACGCTGACCACCGCCTTCGAGGCCGTGGGAAACACCGACGCCGCGAAGGTCATCGCCTTCGGCTCGCTCGTAGGCCTCACCACCGTGATCATGGTGCTCCTCATGGGCCTCTCCCGCGTGGTGCTGGCCATGAGCCGCGACGGGCTGCTGCCGCGCTCGCTGTCCAAGACCAGCACCATCCGCGCGACGCCGGTCCGCCTGCAGATCATCTGCGGTGCCGCAGTGGCGTTTGTCGCGGGGCTGACCAAGGTGGATTTGCTGGAGGAAATGATTAACATCGGCACGCTGTCCGCGTTCGTCATGGTCAGCCTGGGCATCCTGGTGCTGCGGAAGAAGCGCCCGGACCTGAAACCGGCATTCCGCGTCCCGTTCGGCAAAGTGCTCCCGGTTGTCTCGGCAGTTCTCTGCCTCTACCTCATGACGAACCTTGCCGTCGAGACCTGGATCTTCTTCGCAGGCTGGCTCGTCATCGGCGTTATCATCTACTTCTCCTACGGTCAGCGCCACTCCCGCCTGAACGAAAAGTTCGCCGGGGCCAGGGCTTCTGTGGAGGGCACTGGCGGCAAGCGCGGGGACGACGCCGTGGAGCCTGCGGCTGCGGACAACAACGAGGACGCATTCACCCGCTCCTGAATCTGAAACAACCGGAGTCGCCGGATGCGCGCCAATTCGCCGGAAAATTCCGGCGAATTGGCGCGCATCCGGCGATTTCCGCGTTTTGGCGGGATCCTGCAGGAGCGGACCGACGCTGCCGCTCCCTATGATGGACCCATGGCCCGACCGGCACGACCGGAACGCAAATCAGAGTTGCTGAACGCGATTCTGGACTACCTCATGGACAAGACGCTGGCGGAGCTGACCTTCCGGAGCCTCGCGGAGGGCCTCGGCGTCAGCAGCTACGTGCTGGTGTACCACTTCGGCCATCGGGAACAGCTGGTGAATGAGATCATCCGCTCGATCGAATCCCGGCTGGACAGCATCCGCGCCACTGACGTCCGCGATATTGACAGGGAGGCCTGGGGAGCGTTCCTGCTGGAGTCGTGGCGGTGGACAATGGCGCAGCGCAACCGCCATCTGGCGAGGCTCGAATTCGAGGCGACAGCCCAGGACGTCGTGGCGGCCGCCCCGCGCGGAACCGGGCAGGAGCACTTCCGGATGCTGCATGAGAAGGCCCGCAACTGGCTGATGATCCAGGGTGTCCGCGAGGAGTTCGCGGACACCGATGCCCGGCTCTTCACCGCCGCATTCTATGGACTGCAGTTCGACTTCGTCGTCAACAACAAGCCCGAGGAAGCCAGTAAGGCCTTCGATCTGATGATGCTGGTCTTCTTCAACAACCTCGACCGGCGCCTTGCCGCGGACGGCCAGCACCCCTGACCCGCCTCACAGGGGCGCGTAGCGGCCGATCCACTCCACGAGGGGCCGCAGCTCTTCCCAGCGCCGCGCCACTTCATCTGCTGCCCCGGGCGTCGCGAGCCAGTCGGGCTGGCCCACGTTCACGCCGGCCGTGATGGATTTGTGTTTGAGCAGTTCTGCCCGCGGATGGTCCTTGTCGAAGCCCCGGGGGACGGTCTTCAAACTATCGCCCTCCACCGCGAAGCCGGCAGCCTCAACCCCTTGCACGATGGCCTGCAACGCCTCGCCACTGGCCGGGGAATCGACTGCGACGCGGTAACGCGTCACCTGGGCCGGCGTGTGGGCGTGGCAGCCGCCGCCGATCAGAAGGCCGTCCGCACTGAGCTGGAGGTAGAAACCCACGCCTTCCGCAACCGACGCAAAGGCGCCCTGGGCAGTCTTGTAGGGGGACTTGTCCGGCGAGAACCGGATGTCCCTGTTCGGGCGGAAAAGTTTGGGCTCGCCGAAGCGCGGCTCCAGCTCGGCAAGCAGCAGGGTGAGCGGCACCTTGACGGCGGCGTCGTAGGTGGCCTTGTGATCCAGCCACCATTCACGGTTGTTGTTCTCTTCAAGGTCGGAATAGAACCGGAAGGCGGCATCCGGAATGCCTGCGAATGAGGTCATGCCTGAATCCTAGGGACGCAGGAGTTCCCTTGGCGAGTGGCGGGGAGCCTATGTGGAAAACGACAGAACGCCCCGCCACGGTGAACCGTGACGGGGCGTTCCGGCAGCCAGCCTGAACGGCCCGGCCCTGCAGGCCTGGTCGGTCTGCGCGAAGGCCGAACAGCCAGCCCCAAGGACAGGCCGCTCGGCAGCAGGGCGACTAGACCTTGTTGGCGGCCTCGGCGTCGGACTCGAGCTGGCCGGCACCCAGGTTGGCGCGCAGCTTGGCGCCGAATTCGGCGTCGACGTTGGTCCAGTACTGGATGGCGCGTTCCTTGATGCTGGCGTTCTTGACGCCGCTGACGGCACCGGTGACGGTGTCCAGCAGGCGGGCCTTCTCACCGTCGTTGTACACCTCGCGGTACAAAGTGCCGGCCTGGCCGAAGTCGCCGTCCTCAGCGTGCAGGGAGTGCGCGGAGAGCGTCAGTTCGCCGTCGTTCTCCCAGCCGCCGCCTGCAACACCGGGCTCCACGGCAGCCGGGCCGCCGAAGGAGTTGGGCGCGTACACGGGGACGGACGGGGCGTTGAAGTGGAAGCGCCCCTGGCCGTCGTGGCTGTAGTTGTTGACCTGGCTCTGCGGCAGGTTCACCGGGAGCTGGGCGTGGTTGGTTCCGACGCGGTAGCGGTGGGCGTCCGCGTAGGAGAAGATGCGGGCCTGCAGCATCTTATCCGGGGAGGCGGCGATGCCGGGCACGAAGTTCGACGGCGCAAACGTGGCCTGCTCGATCTGCGCGAAGTAGTTCTCCGGGTTCTTGTTCAGCTCCATGGTGCCGACCTTGATCAGCGGGTAGTCGCTGTGGGGCCAGACCTTGGTGAGGTCGAACGGGTTGAAGCGGTAGGTCTTGGCGTCCTCATACGGCATGACCTGGACGTGCAGGTCCCAGGACGGGAAGTTGCCGGCGGCAATGTTCTCCTGGAGGTCGCGGATGTAGAAGTCGCCGTCCGCGCCGGCCAGTGCCTCAGCCTGATCGCCGGTCATGGACTTGACGCCCTGGTTGGACTTGAAGTGGTACTTGACCCAGAAGCGCTCGCCCCCGGCATTGATCCACTGGTAGGTGTGCGAGCCGTAGCCCTGCATTTCGCGCCAGGATGCCGGCAGGCCGCGGTCGCCCATGAGCCACGTCACCTGGTGCGCGGACTCGGGGGACAGGGTCCAGAAGTCCCACTGCATGTCGGCGTCGCGCAGGTGGGTGCCCGGGAGGCGCTTCTGCGAGTGGATGAAGTCCGGGAACTTGATGCCGTCGCGGATGAAGAACACCGGAGTGTTGTTGCCCACGAGGTCGTAGTTGCCCTCGGTGGTGTAGAACTTCACGGCAAAACCACGGGGGTCGCGCAAAGTGTCGGCGGAGCCTGCCTCGCCGGCGACGGAGGAGAACCGGATGAGCATGTCCGTTTCGGTACCCGGCTGGAACAGGGCGGCCTTCGTGTACTTCGAGACGTCTTCGGAGGTCTTGAAGGTGCCGAACGCGCCGCCGCCCTTGGCATGCACCACACGCTCCGGCACGCGCTCGCGGTTGAACTGGGCGAGCTTTTCGATCAGGTAGTGGTCGGTCAGGACGATGGCGCCGTCAGCGCCAACCGTCTGGGAGTGCGCGTCGGATGTGACCGGAGCGCCCGACTGCGTCGTTGAGCGGGCAGGCATGGACACGGCGGGTGAGATGGGCGCATAAATGTTCGCTGTCATCGTTCTCCTTGGGTTGGGTTTCTTAGTTTCGTTCGGAGGGAAGTTGTTGGGTGCGCTGGCAGTCCTGGCAGATGCCCTGGTACATGACGTCCGCGATCTGGATGGTCATCGGCCTGGCATTCTCGTCCCAGTGCGGGGTAAGGCAGGGGGCGTGGCCGACTGCGCATTCGACGTCCTCGACCCGGCCGCAGCTGATGCAGACGGCGTGGTGGTGGTTGTCTCCCACCCGCGTTTCATACAGGGCGGGGGAGTGCGGGGGCTCGAACCGACGGAGCATCTGCAGTTCGGTGAGGTCGCCCAGGACCACGTAGACGGACTGGGCGGTGAGCTCGGGCAGTTCCCGCCGGGCGGCCGCCAGAATGGCCTCTGCCGGGGAATGCGGGTGGTGTTCGACGGCGGCCAGCACCGCCAGGCGCTGTTTCGTCACCCGGCGCCCGTGGGCATGCAGGGCGGTGGCCCATGCTTCGTGGGTGCCCGGGGAATCCGTCATGCCCCCATTCAAGCACTTATTGTGATCAGCTCACAATAAGGCAACACTAAGTGCGTCTGCCCACGTCACAGGGCTCGGCCCGCTCGCCGCTAGAGTTGCCGGGTGGGAAAATTTCTGGCGGACATCACGCCGTTGCGCGAAAGTCCGGCCTTCCGCCGGCTGCTGCTGGGGTCAGCGGTCTCGGCCCTGGGCAGCCAGCTGACCCTCGTGGCCGTGAGCCTGGAAGTGTACCGGCTGACCCAGGACAGCCTCTACGTGGGCCTGCTCAGCATCTTCGCCCTCGTTCCGCTAGTGTTCGGCGGCCTCCTCGGCGGATCCATCGCGGACGCCCATGACCGCCGGAAGGTGGCACTCCTTGCCACGTCCGTGCTCTGGGTGACCACCGCCTGCCTGGCCCTGCAGTCGTGGCTGCACTTGGGCAATGTGTGGTTCCTTTATTTGCTTGTGGCCGTGCAAAGCGGTGCCCAGGCCATCAACCAGCCGGCCCGCAGCGCGATCATCCCCGTGCTGGTCCGCAAGGAATTGCTGCCAGCGGCCAACGCCCTGAACATGATGAGCTTCGGGCTGACCATGACCGCAGGGCCGCTGCTGGCCGGCGTGCTCGTGGCCTGGATCGGCTTTGGCTGGACGTACACGATCGACGTCGTGAGCTTCGCGTTCGCCGTCTGGGCGCTCCTGAAGCTGCCGCCCATGCCGCCTGGTCAGCACGCGCGCCCGGCGGGGCTGCGTTCCGTCGTCGAGGGCTTCCGTTTCCTCGGCACCCGGCCGAACCTGCGGATGACCTTCATCATCGACCTCGTGGCCATGATCTTCGCGCAGCCGCGGGCGCTCCTGCCCGCGATCGGCGCACTGATGATCGGCGGCGGGGAGGCCACTGTGGGCATCCTGCTGGCCTCCACGGCCGTGGGCGCATTCCTGGCCGGGCTGTTCTCCGGGCCCTTGGGCGCCGTCTGCCGCCAGGGGGCCGCGGTGGTGTGGTCCGTGATGGGCTGGGGTGCCTCGATTGCCGGCTTTGGCCTGGTGGTGGTCCTTGCCGGCCGCTCCGGCGGCGGAGCCACGCTGTGGCTGCTGCCGGCCGCCCTGTGCTGCGCGCTCGCGGGCATCGCCGATTCCGTCAGCGCCGTTTTCCGGACCACCATTTTGCAGTCCTCCACCCCTGACCACCTGCGCGGACGGCTGCAGGGCGTATTCGTGGTCGTGGTGGCCGGCGGCCCGCGGATCGGGGACATGCTTGCAGGCGGTGCAACTAAACTTTTGAGTGAGGGCTGGGTCCTGCTGGTGGGCGGGCTGCTGTGCGTCGCGGTGGCGTGGACAGTTGCACACCTGCAGTCGGGCTTCCTGCAGTATGACGCGCGGAACCCGGTCCCCTGACGGTTCGTTTCCTTATTGAATGATCCCGGACAACCGTGCCCGGGAGAATGGCCTGGGAGGAACAGTGCATCAGCATCACAACGGACTGAAAACCGCGGCCCTTTTCGGGGTGCTGTGGGCGGTGTTGCTTGCCTTGGGTGCGCTGATCGGAGCGAGCACGCGCAGCGTGGCCCCCATCTGGATCATGGCCCTGGTCGGGGTGGGCACCACGGCGTACGGGTACTGGAACAGCGACAAGATCGCCATCCGGTCCATGCAGGCCTACCCGGTGACGGAGGCCGAGGTGCCGCAGCTGTACCAGATCGTCCGGGAACTCTCCGTCCGGGCCAACCAGCCGATGCCGCGGATCTACCTCTCGCCCACCATGGCCCCGAACGCCTTTGCTACCGGCCGGAACCCGCAAAACGCTGCGGTGTGCTGCACCGAAGGCATCCTCAGGCTCCTCGACGCCCGCGAACTCCGGGGGGTGCTGGGGCACGAGCTCATGCACGTCTATAACCGGGACATCCTGACGTCCTCGGTGGCGGCCGCCGTCGCCGGTGTCATCACGTCTGTGGGGCAGATGCTGCTGTTCTTCGGCGGCGGTGACCGGCGCAACGGAAATCCGTTGGCCATGATTGCCATGGCGTTGCTGGCACCGTTTGCCGCGTCGCTGATCCAGATGGCCATCTCCCGCACCCGGGAGTTCGACGCCGACGAGGACGGTTCGTCACTCACCGGCGATCCGCTGGCGCTCGCCTCAGCCCTGCGCAAGATCGAGCAGGGCGTGCAGCTGGCGCCCCTGCCCCAGGACCAGCGGCTCGTGAACGCCTCGCACCTGATGATTGCCAACCCGTTCCGCGGCGGCGCCATGGTCAAGCTGTTTTCGACACACCCGCCGATGAGTGAACGGATCGGCCGCCTGGAGCGCATGGCGGGCCGGCCGCTGCTCTAGCCATTGTGCGACGCGCAAATAGGCTGGCGACGCGCAAATGGGCTGGCGCACACGGTATTCCGGTGTCGCTAGCCCATTTGCGCGTCGAGGGAAATTTTGCGTGTCGCCCGGTGCTTAGCTGCGGAAGTTCACGAATTGCAGATCGGCTTCGTCGAAGCCCTTCAGGATGTTCATGGTCTCCTGCAGGTCATCGCGGGACTTGGACGTCACGCGCAGCTCGTCGCCCTGGATCTGGGACTTGACGGACTTGGGGGCCTCGTCGCGGATGAGCTTGTTGATCTTCTTGGCCAAGTCCTGGGCGATGCCTTCCTTGATGGTGGCTTCGAGCCGGAACTCCTTGCCGGAAGCGTAGGGCTCGCCCGTGTCCAGGGACTTCAGCGAGATGCCGCGGCGGATGAGCTTTGACTGCAGTACGTCCAGGACGGCAAGCACGCGCTCTTCGGAGTTGGCCTTCATCAGGATCTTCTCGCCACTGAAGTCAACCTCTGCGCCTACGCCCTTGAAGTCGTAGCGCTGGACCAGTTCCTTCTGCGCCTGGTTCAGCGCGTTGGCGACTTCCTGCTTGTCTACCTTGCTGACGACGTCGAATGTGGATTCGCCTGCCATGACTGTCCTCCTGATGATTGCCGGGTGCCTGTTGAAAGGCCGAGATGTCTGCATTCCAGACTAGTACGGATGCCCTCGTGTGTGTTGGCCGGCCGAGACAACCACGTTTCACAGTCCGCTCAAAGCTGAAGCAGGGCGGGAACGAAGCTTTCCCGGCCAGAGTTGCAGGGGTTGGAAGAGTTCTTCGAAAGGCACAGCTCATGCACCGCAACGCCGTCCGCTACGTCACCCGCTCGACCGCCGCCGCCACTATGGCCGCGGCGGTGACCTCCGTGGCCGCAGCCGCGTTGGCAGGCTCCATCATCCTTAGCCCGGCCGCCGATGCGTCGGCCCGGATGGAGGGTGTCCACGCGGACCTGGCCCGCGCGGTGCAGCTTAACCAGGTCACAGAGGCGCAGGCGGCGCGGTTTGAAACGAAACTCGCCGGCCGCATCCTTGGAGAAGCCTGATATTCCGGGGTTTTTGGGCCGGCCGGGCGCCGATTCGATTCTTCGGCGGAAGTTCTGTAAAGTTGTCTTGCCCGCGGTTGCTGGAAGCGGAACGGACTGGAAACAGGCGTTCTAGCCAAAGAAGCCGCGAGTGATCTTCTTTTGAAGTTCGGCAGATTACCCGAGCGGCCAAAGGGGGCTGACTGTAAATCAGCTGGCAACGCCTACGGGGGTTCGAATCCCTCATCTGCCACCCTTGGAAAAGCCTCCGGAACCGACAGGTTCCGGAGGCTTTTCTTTTGATCAGGCCTATGCGGTCTAGTCGAGGGGCAGCGTTATCGTCACGGACGTTCCAGAAGCGGACGACTCGATAGTCATGTGACCGCCGGCGACGTCCACAGCGAGGCGCATGAGGCGCAGGCCCATGCCGGAATGCCTGCCGATGGTGGCTGACGCCATGTCGAACCCGCCGCCGTTGTCGCTCACTTTGAGCTGGACGGCGTGGCTGACGCAGCCCAGCCTGACCGTCACCGATGAGGCTTCCGTGAATTTGTAGATGTTGCTAAGGAGTTCCTGCGCCGCCCGGTAGAGCAGCGTTGCGGACTGCCGGTCCACTTCCATTCCGTGGTGCGGAGTCTCGAAATGCACCGCTGTCCCGCGTTCCTGGAGGGGAAGGGTTATCCGGTGAATCGCGCCGGCCACGCCAAGAGCATGGAAATCGACCGGATGCGTATCAGTGAGAACCCCACGTACGGCGACCACTTCGTCGCTTAGTAGTGATTTCATAGTGCTACTGTGCACGCGCCTCCTTGGCTTTTCCTTGTGCATTCCCTTCCTGCCGGCCCCCCGGGTGGAGGGGGCCGGGGTCGGCTGACGCTCTCTTCCGCGCAGGGCCGCCAACGTAGTGACGCCGGTCGGTTTCGGAGGCCCCCGCAACCGGCGGCCGTTCGGTATAGTGCCCGTCATGGATGACACGTTGGACGGGAAGGCGATTCTGCACCGGTACCTGAGCACCCGGCGCGCCGACCTCCTGGGAAAACTCGACGGGCTCGACGAGTACGACGCCCGCAGGCCGCTCACACCGTCCGGAACCAACCTGCTGGGCCTGGTCAAACATGTGGCGAGCGTTGAACTGGGGTACTTCGGCGAGGTCTTCGGACGGCCCAGCAGCGTCGAGCTGCCGTGGCTGGCGGACGGGGCCGAGCCGGGCGCCGACATGTGGGCAACTCCGGATGAGACGCGCGAGCAGATCATCGAGCTGCACCGGACGGCCGCAGCCCACAGCGACGCCACAATCGACGCCCTTCCGCTGGACGCGCCGGGTGAGGTTCCGTGGTGGCCGGAAGAGCGGCGGCACGTGAGCCTGCACCAGATTCTGGTGCACATGTGCGTTGAGACTGCCCATCACCTCGGACACGCCGACATCCTCCGCGAGCTGATCGACGGAACTGCCGGACAGCGCCCCGGCGATCCCAACCTCTCCCAGCGGAACCCGGCGGAGTGGGCCGGGCATCGGGCCGCGATCGAGGCTGCTGCGCGTTCCGCGCAGTCGTCGGCCAGGCGGACGTAGAGGACCCAGGGAACCTTAACCCGGCAAGACCGGCAACACCGGCGCGTTTCGTTCGGAGAATCTCCGCGTTCGCGCGGACGCCGGAGTAGGGTGGTGCAGTTCGCCGTCGAATCTGAGGAGCAAAAGTGAAGTCGTTTGCCTGTGGTGATGTAGTGCCCGGTTGCGAGGCCCGCTGGGTCTGTAGCACGGACGATGAAATCCTGGTCAACGTTGCCGCGCACGCCGCGTCGGCCCACGGACTGGTCGAGCTGCCCGCGGACCTCGTCCAGTCGGTCCATAAAGCCATCGTTCCGGTTAGTTGATTCCTGCGGCAGACGGCTCGCCTCCCGGCTCCGGCGCGTCCACGGCTCCGGACTGGGAAGAGCTCCTGGCGGCCGCCTGCCGCGGCGAAGGCCTGGCCGCGGCCTACCAGCCCATTGTCGACACCGCGCGCGGCACGGTTGTCGGGTACGAGGCACTTGCGCGGTTCCCCGGCTTCGCAGAGAAGAACCCGGAAGTGTGGTTCGCAGCCGCGCGCTCCCACGGGAAGGCTGCGGCGCTGGAAACGGCCGCCCTGCGGACCGCGCTCAGGCACCGGGCGACGCTGCCGGCCAATTGCTTCCTGACCCTGAACATCTCGCCGAAACTGCTGTCCACGGAGAGCATCCGCAGCGTGTGGCGGCAGGAAGGGTCCCTGGGCGGGCTGGTCATCGAACTGACCGAACAAACCCCGATTGACTCCTACGTGGAGCTCGAGCCGGACCTCAACCAGTTGCGCGCCGCCGGCGCGCTGATCGCCGTCGACGACGCCGGAGCCGGCTATGCGGGGTTGCGGCACCTGCTGGCCCTGCGGCCCTCGTTGATCAAGATTGACCGCGACCTCATCCAGGACGTCGACCGCGACGAAGCCAAGCGCGCCCTGGTCAGCATGCTCGGAACGTTTGCCAGCCGTGTTGACGCGTGGATCCTCGCCGAGGGCGTGGAGCGTGTGGAGGAGCTCGACGCCCTCGTTTCGCTCGGTGTTCCGCTGGTTCAAGGCTATTGCCTGGCGCGCCCGGGCCCGCCTTGGGCGCAACTCGATGTGGACCTGGCCCACCGGCTGGCCTCGCAGCGGCCCGTGGTCCACAAGACCGTTGTCCGGGACGTCCTGGAACCGGCGTCGACGGCTCACAGCGTAGCTGCGGCGGCGGAAGCATTCGCCGCAAACCCCGCTTTGCAGTCAATGGTGCTGATCGGGGACCATTTGCGGCCCATTTCGGTACTGGACGCGGACATGGCGTCCCTGGGCATGGTGAGCCCGGGGATGCGCGTGAACCTCGATACACCGATCAGCGAAGCGCTGGAGCGGTCGATGACGCGGGTCCGGGCCAGCCGGTTCGAGCCATTGCTGGTGACGGACAACGCGGGCCGGTTCGCCGGCATCGCACGCATGGAACGCATGATCACGGCGCTCACAGCTACCGGATAGCAGACCCCTCGCGCAAAAGCGCCTGCCACATGGATACTGGCGGATGAGCAAGATCAATGATCATCGGGCCGCACTGGCGCGCCTGGATGACTGGATGCCCTACCTGAACGCCAACAGCGGGCTGCCGGGGCCACGCGGGAACCTGGAGCTTGTCGCTGCCTGCGGGGAGGAATCCGACGTCGCGCGAGCAGAAAACCTCATCGCCAGCGGCGATGAGTTCGCAACTGTGTGCGGTCTGGTGTCGCTCGGCCGGCACCTGGGGTCCGGCGATGACAGGCACGTCGATATGCTGCATTCACGGGCCGCTGATCCCCGTTGGCGGGTGCGGGAAGGCGTCGCCATGGCACTGCAGCGGGCGGGCGACGACGATCCGGAGAGAGCTTTCACGCTGGCCGATTCCTGGGCCCGAGACCCGGATCCGCTCGTACGGCGCGCCGCCGTCGCGGCCGTCTGCGAGCCGCGACTCCTGCACAACCCGGCATACGCGCTCCGGGCGCTCGCCCTTCTGCGCGACGTGACGACGGATCTGGCAAATACACCTGACATTGACCGCCGGTCGCCGCCGGTGCGCACACTCCGCCAGGCCCTCGGCTACGGGTGGAGCGTCGCCGTCGCGGCCCTCCCGGCCGAAGGCATGCCTATGTTCGCGCAGTTGGGCCGGAGCCCGGATCCCGATGTTGCCTGGATCGACCGGGAGAACCGCAAGAAGGCACGGCTCAAGCGGCTAGTGGACGGTCAGCCCTGACATTTCCGCCGGAACTGCCCCTGGATGCGGACTTTCCCCAGGGTTCAGCCCTGGCCGCCGAGGAGCTGGTCGGTGGCGGGATCGGGCACGCCGCCGAAATACTGGGCCAGGACCGCCCGGAAGACCGGTTCCTCCGGGGCCGCCCGCAGAAACAACGTCATCGAGGAATGCAGCTTCCGTGCGTCGATGCCGCCGAAGACGCGGACTGCGGTCAGCCCTTCGAGGGCAGCGACGGTTCCAGCACTTTCCAATAACCGCGGACCCAGCACCGGGTGCCGAAGATAGGCCCTAGCCTCGTCCAGGGAGGAAATGGCGTACTTCCGGGAGGTCGCGCTCTGCCCCAGGCCCTCGATCTGGGGGAAGACGAACCACATCCAATGGCTGCTCTTGGATCCGGCCCGGAGTTCCGTGATGGCGCGCCGGTATGTTCCGCCCGAGTCCTGGGCGGTCGCGAACCGTTCGAGGTTGTACGGGTCCTCCATGGTTGCTTCCTTCCTCGGTCTGGTCCTCGGCCGGATTCTCGGCCTGGTTCACGGCCGCAGATATGGGCTGTGCCGGTCAGGCTCCCCTGGCATGTTCCCATTTTGCGGGCCGGGCGTATCGTATCCCCTATGGCGAGCGTCCTGGAAATGGTCGGCGTGGTGAAGCGGTTCGGGCCGGTGACAGCCCTGAACGGCTTGGATTTTTCCGTCGAGGCAGGCGAGGTCCATGGGTTCCTGGGGCCCAACGGTTCGGGCAAGTCCACAACGATCCGGCTGCTGTTGGGGATGCTCCGTTGCAACGCGGGCTCGATCCGGGTGCTGGGCAGGGATCCCTGGCGTGACGTCGCCACCGTGCATCGGCGGCTCGCTTACGTTCCCGGCGATGTCGCGCTGTGGCCCAACCTGACCGGCGGCGAGGTGATCGACCTCCTCGGACGGCTCCAGGGCGGACAGGACGCTGCCCGCCGCAGCCGTCTGCTGGACATCTTCGACTTGGACCCGACCAAGAAATCCCGTGCCTACTCCAAGGGCAACCGCCAGAAAGTGGCACTGATTGCAGCGCTGGCCACCGACGCCGAGCTCTTCCTGCTGGATGAGCCCACCAGCGGGTTGGACCCCCTGATGGAGGACGCGTTCCGCCGTTGCGTCCGGGACCTGCGGGACCAGGGCCGCACCGTGCTTCTGAGCAGCCACATCCTGAGCGAGGCGGAAGCCCTCTCGGACCGCGTCAGCATCATCCGCGAGGGCCGGGTGGTGGACACCGGCAGGCTCGAACAGCTGAGGCACCTGACCCGGACCTCGGTTACCGCCGACGTTGCGGCCGTGCCCCAGGGCTTGGATGCGCTGCCCGGGGTCCACGACGTCGTCATTGCCAACCACCGGGTCAGTGCCCAGGTCGAACCCTCCGGACTGGCCCCGCTGATGCGGGCGCTGACCGACGTCGGACTCCTCGCGCTGACCAGCCAGCCGCCGACGCTCGAGGACCTTTTCCTGCGCCACTACGGACCCGCGGGCCGGTCACCGCACGCACCCCCGCCGGTGCCCGCGGCGCACGCGGGACAGTCCGACGATGCGTGAAACCCTGGCCGGAACCGGTGTCCTGATCCGGCTCGGCCTGCGGCGGGACCGCTGGCTGCTGCCAGCCTGGATCATCGGGTTCGCCGCGACCACCTACTCCACGGCCGTGGCCGGAGCGGAGCTGTACCCCGACGTCGGAAGCCGGGTCGAGGCGGCCACCGCCCTCAACGCCACCGCATCCCTGGTCGCGCTGTTCGGCCGGATCTACGACCCCGCGTCGCTCGGTGCCCTGTCCCTGATCAAGTACACCGCCTTCATGGCCGCCATCCTCGCGGTCCTCATGGTCGTCATCACCGTCCGGCACACCCGCAGCGATGAAGAATCGGGACGGTTGGAACTGCTCGGCGGCGGAAGGCTGGGGCGCGATGCCCCGCTCGCCGCGGCCCTCGTGATCAGCTGGGGTGCCAGCCTGGTGCTCGGGCTGGTGACCGCCGTGTCCCTGGCCGCGGGCGGGCTTCCGGCCGCCGGGTCCCTCGCGTTCGGGCTGGGCTGGGCGTTCACCGGGATGGCGTTCAGCGCGGTCGCCGGGGTGGCGGCACAGCTGACCTCCAGCGCCCGGGCCGCGACCGGACTCAGCGTCGGGGTCGTCGCCGTGACCTATGCGCTCCGGGCTGTGGGCGACCTCGCCGAACCCGGACCGTCCGCGTTGTCCTGGCTGTCACCGATCGGCTGGAACCAGCAGATCCGTGCCTTCGCCGGGGACCGCTGGTGGGTGTTGGCCCTGCCGCTGGCGCTCTGCGTGGCCCTCGTGCCGGTAGCCCTTGCGCTCCGGGCACGGCGCGACCTCGGCTCTGGCCTGCGCGAGGAACGCCCTGGCCCGGCCCGGGGCTCGCTCAACGGTGTCCGGGACCTGGCCGTCCGGCTGCAGTTCCGCGTCCTGCTGTCCTGGTCCGTGGCGTTCGTCGTGTTCGGGGTGGTGATCGGTTCGCTGGTCAGCAACGTCGCGGATCTGCTGAGTTCCGCCAACGCCCAGGACCTGGTCAAGACGCTGGGCGGCAGCCAGGCGATGACCGACGCGTTCATGACCGCTGAAGTCGGCATCATGGGCCTCCTTGCCTCGGCCTACGGACTGTCCGCCACCGCCCGCCTGCGCGAAGAAGAAACAGCGGGCCATGTCGAGGCGCTGCTGGGTACCGCCACCACCCGGACACGCTGGGCCACGAGCCACTTCGCGATGGCCGTGGCCGGAGTCGCGCTGCTGATGCTGCTCGCTGGTGTGTCGGTCGGCGCCGGCGCCGCGGTAGCCCTGGCGGATGGCAGCCAGTTCGGGCGGGTCACGCTGGCCGCCGTCGCCCAGATCCCTGCGGCCTGGGTCCTGGCCGCGGCTGTGCTGGCCGTGTTCGGCTGGGCACCGCGGCTCACCGGCGCGGTCTGGGGACTGCTGCTCGCCTTCGTGGCACTGGGGGAGTTCGGCGTGCTGTGGAACGCGCCCGAGTGGCTGATGGACCTCTCCCCGTTCCGCCACTCACCGCTGCTTCCCGTGGATTCCAGCGCCGTCGGCCCGCTGCTGGGCCTCACTGCGGCCGCGGCGGCGCTCGCCGCACTGGGCTATGCCGGCTGGCGCCACCGGGACCTGGCCGCATGAGCGGGGCGGACAGCTCCGGGAGTACTACGGGCTCAAACCGGGATTCCAGGGTTGATACGTTCATCGCAGCCCTGCCGGGCTGGCAGCAGGACATCTGCCGCCACGTCCGAGAGCTGGTGCACGCCGCGGACCCGGCGGTCGCTGAAACGATCAAACGCACCACGCAGCCCTACTTTGTGCTGGACGGCAACATTTGCGCCCTCCTGGCCGCCAAGGACCACGTGAACGTCTTCCTGTACGACGGCGGTATCGTTCCGGATCCGGAGGGCATCATCACCGCCGGGCACGACAACAAGACCGCCCGCACCGTCGCCTTCCGGCAGGGCGAGGCCATCAACGCGCCGGCCCTGACGGAGATATTCCGGCAAATCATCGCGAACAACCGCGCGGGGGGCTGGCGGAAGCTCAAGGACGGCGGTCCGGCGTCCCGCTGAGCGTACCGGAGGCGCCGGAGCCTGTCTGCCATGATGGCGGGATGGACATGACCGAAAAACCCTGGACGTCCGGGTCCGCCGCGGCCCTCGAACTTGTGCAACTTCCTCCCGCCGTGCTGAACGCGCTCGCCGACGGCGATCTGGACGCTGCGCGCGCCGTGACGGCCCTCGACCTGACGCCCTACCTTGCGGGCGCCGAATGCGTCGGCACCTGGCGGAGGCGCCGGGACCAGATTGCCCGGCGTCCCGCCGACGCGGCGTGGGTGACGCGGCTCGTGGTCGAGAAGGATGCCGGCCAGCTGGTGGGCCGGGCCGGCTTCCACGGGCCGCCAGACGGAGCCGGCATGGTCGAGATCGGCTATTCGATCGACCCCGTGCACCGCCGCCGGGGCCACGCCCGGGGTGCCCTCGTGATCCTCCTGGCGACGGCGAAGCGTCACCCGGGCGTCGCCGTCGTCCGGGCCACGGTGCGTCCGGACAATCTCCCCTCCCGGCAGCTGTTGGACCAGTACGGGTTCCGCGAAGTGGGGGAGCAGTGGGACGACGAGGACGGTCTGGAGACGATTCTCGAAGTGCCGGCGAAGGGTTTGGCGGCGATTGAAGCTGGCCGCGACGCCCGCTAGAGTCTGCGGATGACTCAGATGAGCACCACTTTGACGGGCACTGTCCGGATCCGGGTGCTGCGCAGATCCGACGCAGAGCGACTGAGCGCCGCCTACCGGCGGAACCGGGAGCACCTGGCACCTTGGGAGCCTGTGCGGGCCGAAGAGTTTTTTACTGCCGCGGGGCAGGCCGCCAGCATCGACGCGAAACTCGCTTTGTTCATCTCCGGTTCGGACGTCCCATGGGTCCTGTTGGACGGTGATGTGGCCATCGGCGTCATGAACGTGAGCGGCATTGTCCGCGGACCGTTCCTCAGCGGTCACCTCGGATACTGGGTGGACAAGGATGTCACGGGCCGCGGAATCGGTTCGGCCGCGGTCGAGTTCGCTGTGGAGGCCGCACGCGACGAGCTCGGGCTGCACCGGCTACAGGCCGCGACCCTCCCGCACAACGCAGCCTCCCAGAAGATCCTGAAGCGGGCCGGGTTCGAGGAGATCGGGCCGGCCCGCGACTACCTCAGGATCGCCGGGTCGTGGCAGGACCACATCCTGTACCAGCGCATCCTGTCCTGACGCACGTAGATGCCCTCGAGCTCCAGAGGGCGGGGGCGGTCGTCGTCGCGCCCGGCTCCCGCGGATGCCCAGCCGACGATGTCCGTGCCGTCACAGGCCACCCATACATCCGGCGCTGCCGCGTCGAGGAGTTCCCGCCATTTCGTCTCCCTGGGACCTTGTTCAAGTCCTGCCAGGGTCTCCGCCGGCAGCAGGCGGGCGTAGCATTCCCGCCAGGCCAGGCCTGGACGTGGACGTGGGCGATGCCGGCGGCGTCGTCGACGACGGCCCGGACTGCGAGGTGTTGCGTCACCCGGCGAGGCTACTACGGCACGACAACGGCCATTGCCAGCCGCGCCGATCCGGGTACCTTGATAGCCATGAGCATCTTCCTCGTAGGCGGCGGCCCTGACACCGTGACCACGCCCGTGATCTTCGACCGGTTCACGGAAGAGGCCCGTGCGCAGGCCGCGGCAGGCGGGAGTGAAATTCCGCGGATTGCCGTGGTGCTGGTGGACCACGAAGGCAGCTCGGCGTACTTCCTGCCGGCCTACCTGCAGCCGATCGAAGCCAGGACCGCGTGTGAGGTAAACGTCGTGCTGCTCCGGCCCGGCGGTGCGGCAGATCCGGCAGTGTTCAACGGAGTTGACGCGATCGTCGTCGGGGGCGGCCCCACCCCAGTCTACCTCACCGGTTTGGCGGACTCCGCGGAAGCCATCAGGGGGGCCGTCGCGGCCGGCGCGCCGTATCTTGGTTTCTCCGCAGGGGCCATGATCGCGCCGCAGCGGGCCATTATCGGCGGCTACCGGGTCGGCGGCGTGGAGGTCTGCGCCGAGGAATGCTCGGAAGGCCTCGATGAACTGGACGTCCGCGACGGCCTGGGCCTGGTGCCCTACGCCGTCGACGTGCACGCCGCCCAGGCGGGCACCCTCAGCCGGGCCGCGGCCGCCGTGGTCCGCGGTCTCGTGGACAAAGCCGCGGCCGTGGACGAGAACACCGCGCTGGTGCTGCCCCACGCGGATCCGCACGAGCAGCGCGTCATCGGCACGGGCAACTGCTGGATGATCCGCGGTCCCGGGCACAAAGCCACTCTCTCGATGCTGCCTGCCGTCTGACCCGGCCGTCTGACCCTGCCGTCTGACCCGGCCGTCTGACCCTGCCGGGTGACCCGGCACGGCCGGTGTCCGGCATCACCGGAGAAGGCGCCGGAAGAGGCACCCCTTGGCGACGTAGTTACTGGCAAGTAACATTGTGCGCATGCATCTGCTGCTGCGCACCCTCATCCTGCTGTTCACGTCCTCCCGGCGCCCGCCGCTGAGCATCTGGGACACGTCGTCCTTGCCGCTCCGGGTCCTGCCGACCGATATCGACATCGCGCTGCATGTCAACAACGGCATGTATTTCTCGCTGATGGACCTGGGCCGGTTCGACCTCATGGCCCGCAGCGGAGTGTGGAAGAAGATGCGCCGCCGCGGTTGGAGCCCGGTGGCCGCGGGGGAGACCATCGCCTTCCGCCGTTCCCTGCAGCTGTGGCAGCAGTACACGATCGAATCCAGGATCATCGGACTTGATGCGAAGGCCATCTACTTCGAGCAGCGCATGGTGGTCGACGGCGAGATCTACGCCCGCGCCCACATCGCCACGCGACTGGTGTGCAAGGGGAAGCCGGTCAGCCAAGAGGAGATCATCCGCGAATTCGGCGCCCCGCCGGCGCATCTGGAATTGCCCGGGTGGATCCACGAATGGCGCGAAGCCAACGCGCTGCCCGGCGCCCGCCGTCCCGCGCCGCACGTCTGGGCCTGAGTCCGGGCCCGGGGATGGCGCGTCCGGCCGGGTGAGCCATCAGCGAAATGCGGGGGACATCCCGGACGGCCTCGCGTACCGTTGACTCATGGCAACCGTAGACATTACAGGTGAACAGTTCGCAGCTACCGTCGAGGACAACGACATCGTCCTCGTCGATTTTTGGGCCGAATGGTGTGGCCCGTGCAAGCAGTTCGGACCCACATACTCAGCCGTTTCCGAGAAGCACCCGGACGTGGTGTTCTCCAAGGTGGACACCGAGGCAGAGCAGCAGCTCGCCGCGGAGGCAGGCATCACGTCCATCCCGACGCTGATGGCCTTCCGCGAAAAGGTGCTGGTGTTTTCCCAGCCGGGCGCGCTGAACGCCCAGCAGCTCGAACAAGTGGTTGACGCCGTCAAGGCCCTGGACATGGACGAGGTCCACGCGCATGTGGCGCGCTCGCAGGCTGAGGCTGCCGCCGCGGCGGGCACGCAGGACGGATCGCAGATCCCGGAGGCCTAAGCCGCTTTTCCGGACGGCTTCACAACTTCCGGACGGCTCCACAAACAACGCGGGGTCCCTTCGCGCCCAGGATCTTCGGATCAATCGGCGCGAAGTGACCCCGCGTTGTTCGGTCGGGGAGCTGCTAGGGCTTCTCGAGTTTGACGGGTTCGGCCAGCAGCGCGCTCAGGGACTCATTGAGATCCTGGACCGCCGTGCCCTTGGAGTGCTTGTCCAGCTCCTCCTGCGAGGCCCACTGCTCGGTCAGCACCAGCTTGTCCTCGGTGGCTTCGGTGAGTTCGTACCGGATGCAGCCGGGCTCGTTGACCACCTCGTCGATGGCGATTTCCAGGGCGAGCTTCACGCGGAAGAATTCGCCCTCGTTGGGGATGAAGGTGGCCAGCAAGTCAATGGGTGCGCTCATGGGTTTCACCCTACCGGGCAGCGGCCTCGGTTTCCTGAAGATTTCATAGGACTTCCTACCTTTGGTCTTCTTTTGCCGCCGCTCTGTTGGTAGCGTCACAGAATGCTTGCTTACACAGCCGGGGACACTGACGTCCCGCTGCTCGAGGAAACCATCGGCGAGAACTTCGAGCGCGTCGTGGCCCGGTTCCCGTTCCACGACGCCCTGATCGAGGCTGCGGCGGTCCCGGGAGAAGAGGCCCGGCGATGGAGTTACACCAAGTTGAACGACGACGTCGACCGCCTCGCCCGTGCGCTGCTCGCACTGGGCGTCGCCAAGGGCGAACGGATCGGCGTCTGGAGTCCGAACTGCGCCGAGTGGACGATCCTGCAATATGCGACGGCGAAGATCGGTGCGATCCTGGTCAACGTCAACCCCGCGTACCGCAGCCACGAGCTGGAGTTCGTGGTCAAGCAGAATGGCATGCGGATGCTGGTTTGTGCGCCGTCGGAGAAGAACAGCGACTACACGGGGATGGCCCGGCAGGCGTTGGCGGCATGCCCGGAACTGCGCGAGCTGATCTTCCTCCCGGATGCCGGCGCCGAAGGGCTCAGCGCCGGCGACCCTGAAAATGAGGCGGAGCGGACGTACGCCGAGCTGCTCAAGCGGGCCGACGACGTCGGGCATCCGGCGCTGAAGGCCCGCATGGCCGAACTGGACCCGCACGACGCGATCAACCTGCAGTACACCTCCGGTACCACGGGCTTCCCCAAGGGCGCCACCCTCACGCACCACAACATCCTCAACAACGGCTACTCGATCGGCGAGCAGCTCGGCTACACCGAGCACGACCGGGTGGTGATCCCGGTGCCGTTCTACCACTGCTTCGGCATGGTGATCGGGAACCTCAACGCCCTCAGCCACGGTGCCGCCACCATCATTCCGGGCCGGGGATTCACTCCTGCCGCGGCCCTGGAAGCTGTACAGGATTTCGGCGGGACCTCCCTGTACGGAGTGCCGACCATGTTTATTGCCGAGCTCGCCCTGCCGGATTTCGCCTCCTACGACCTCTCGACGCTGCGTACCGGCGTCATGGCCGGCTCGCTGTGCCCCATCGAGGTGATGAACAGGGTCATCTCGGAGATGAATATGACGGACGTGGCCATCTGCTACGGGATGACGGAAACCTCACCGGTATCCACAATGACCCGCAGCGTCGACACCATGGCCCAGCGCACCGAAACCGTGGGCCAGACCATGCCGAATTTGGAGAGCCGGATTGTGGACCCGGTGACGGGAGAAGTGTTGGAGCGCGGCGGGATCGGCGAGCTCTGCACGCGCGGCTACGCCGTGATGCGGGGGTACTGGAACCAGCCGGACAAGACGGCCGAGGCGATCGACGCCGACGGCTGGATGCATACCGGGGACCTGGCCCGCATGGACGATGGCGGGTACATCGTGATCGAGGGCCGGATCAAGGACATGGTGATCCGCGGCGGCGAGAACGTCTATCCGCGCGAAATCGAGGAATTCCTCTACACCCATCCGGATATCCAGGACGTGCAGGTGATCGGCGTCCCGGACGAACGCTACGGCGAGGAGCTCATGGCCTGCGTGATCCTCAAGCCCGGCGCGGAACCCTTGGATGCCGCGCGCCTGGCGGAGTTCTGCCGGGGGAAGCTGGCGCACTACAAGATCCCGCGCTACGTGGATGTGCGCGAAAGCTTCCCGATGACAGTCTCCGGCAAGATCCGCAAGGTGGACATGCGCCAGGAAGCCGTGACCCGGCTGGGCCTCTAGACCTTGCCCGGCCGGGGGCCGGGTCTTGTTTCGCGGCGGGATGGTTCTTCCGGGGGCACTTTGGTTGCAATGTTCGACGCCGGCGCCCTGGTTGGCGGTGCGTCCGCGTCAAAGAGCCCCCGGAGCGCGGCCAGCCCCGACGGTTTCGGGCGGTCAGTGGCCTCGGTGGTCCTGGATGGTCATGCGCGGACCGAAAGTCGGTTTGCGGAAACCGCTGAGCCCCAGCATGCGGACCACGCGCTGCCGGTGGCCGGCCCATGGCGCCAGCAGCCGCAGCATGCCCGCGTCATCCGTGCGCCGCCCGGTCAAGGCCGCACCCACGTACGCCGCCAGATGGTAGTCGCCCACCGCAATCGAATCCGGACAGCCGTGCGTCCGCTGCACCACCTCGGCTGCCGTCCAGACGCCGATCCCGGGGATGGCCTGCATCTTCGTGGCGGCCTCCACGGCAGGCAGGGCGGCGAGCCGTTCAAGGGCGACGGCGGAGCGCAGCGCGCGCATGATGGTCGCCGAGCGCTGGGGCCCCACCCCGGCCTTGTGCCATTCCCAGGACGGGATCCGCAGCCATTGCTCGGGCGTGGGCTGGATGACCAGGTTGGCGGGGGCGGCCGTGCCCGCGCCGGGCGCCGCCGTCCCGAAGCGGTACATCAGGTAGCGGTAGCCGCGCCGTGCCTCGATGACGGTGACTTTCTGTTCCAGGATGGTCGGCACGAGCGAGTCGATCATGCGGCCGGTGGCCGGCAGGCGGACGGTGAGGTTCCGGCGCCGGGCGTCAACCACGATGCGGGGGAGCGTGGCCTGGAACGCCGGCTCGTCGAAGGCTGACCAGTCGTCGTCGCGGCCGAGCAGCCGGGGGACGGAGTCCATGGCGTCGTCGGCGCCCGGACCCCAGCCCTGGGCGTCGATGAACGGCGCGGAGTCCGGGCCGCCGGCCGTAAGGCGCAGGGTGGCCGGGCCGGCCGGGGTCGTGAAGGCCAGCCAGACACCGTCCGGGGCAACGCGGATCGCAGGGTCGCCGTGGCCCCTGCGGAGCGTCCCGAGCGTCTGCATGAGGTCGAACGGTCCGTCCGGGTGCCACCGCAACGAGGCGTCCGCCGAGGCGGCCAAGCCGGCGGGGACGTCTGCGATGGTCATTCGACCATGTTCCCATGTGCGCCGGGCAGCGGCGGAAACGGGCCGCAGGATGCGGCCACAGAACCGCGTGCCAATCTGCACTCCCCCGCCGGGGGTCCGAAGACTAGAATCCGGTTGTGGCGCGGACCGCCCGTGCCTGCTTTTTGAGGCCGTGGGATTGTCAGGTGGTTGCGATGGCTGGTGGAGTTGTGCATTTTGAGATTCCCGCGGACGACGAGAACCGTGCGCGGGAGTTCTACCGCTCGGCGTTCGGATGGGGTTTCCAGGTCATGCCTGAGATGGAATATAGCCTCGCCATGACCACTCCGGTGGACGAACACGGCCGGCCTGCCACCACCGGATCCATCAATGGCGGCCTGTACCGGCGCAGCGGCGAGCTGACCGCTCCCGTGGTCACGGTCGACGTCGAGGACATCGATGCGGCGCTGGCCAGGATCGGCGCCCTTGGCGGCTCCGTTCTCCGGGAAAAGATGGAAGTCCCCGGGATGGGATGGAACGCGTACTTCAAGGACACGGAGGGAAACGTGGTCGGCCTGTGGCAGAACGCCGTGCCAGAGGGCGGCGGCGCAGGAGCGAACGACATCGGCGCTTGAATTGCGGCCTGAATTGCGGCGCCCGGAGTCAGTGCCTGCCCGTCACCAGCCACAGCGCCACGACGGCGAGCGGGACCGTGAGGACGACGGCGGAGAGGCCGGCCAGCGCGAAGCCACCCCAGCGGATCTCCACGTTCAGCGTGCGGAGCCGTTCGTGCCACAGCAAGGTGGCCAGGGACGCCCACGGGGTCACCAGCGGGCCAAGGTTGACCCCGATCAGGAGGGCCGCCAGCCGCGCCGGCGATCCGCCCACAGGCTCCAGCGCCAGGTAGGCCGGCAGGTTGTTGACCACGTTGGAGGCCCCTGCGCCCAGCCCGGCAAGCTGCAGCAACGCCGGCAGGCTTTCCCCCGAGCCGGCGATACCGGAGAGGAACCGCGTCAGCCCGTTGGCATGTAGAGCCTCCACCACCATGAATAACCCCGAGGTCAGCATGAGCGGCCGCCACGGGATCATGGACCAGCGCAATGACTCGCGGCGCCGCCAGAGGAACAACCCCAGAAGGACCGCCGCCGCGGCCAGGGCCGGGAACTGCACCGGCACGCCGGACACAAGAGCCGGCAGCAGCACCGCCATGACGCCGGCCGCTGAAAACAGCAGCACCCGGTCCCGCACCTTGTGGACAGGCTGCGGCCCATACCCGCCGCGGAGGTCTTTCCGGAACGCCAGCCAGAGCAGCGCCAGCGGCACCAGGATGCCCACAAGTGCGGGCGCCCAGACCAGCCCCGCGAAGGCGGCGGGGCTCAGTTTAAGTCGGTCCTGCGCGAGAAGGTTGGTCAGGTTGGAGACCGGCAGCAGCAGCGACGCCGTGTTGGCCAGCCAAATGGTGGTCAGCGCGAACGGCAGCGGCGGAATGCGGGCGTGGATTGCGAGCAGCACGACGACGGGAGTCACCAGCACCGCCGTCGTATCCAGCGACAAGAATACCGTGGAGACCGTGGCCAGGGCGATGACGAGCAGCCACAGCAGCAAAACCCGGCCGCGGCCCAGGGCGGCGAGGCGCTCCGTGACCACCCGGAAGAGCCCGGCGTCGTCCACCAGTTCTGTCACGAGGGACATGGCCACGACGAACGTCAGCACCGGCACCGTGCGGGCGGCCAGCTCCTGGAAGGCCCGGACCGGGAGCAGTCCGGACACCAGTGCGGCGACCCCGGCCAGCAGCATGCCCGCGGGCAACGCGTAGCTCCTGAGCCTCTTCAGCCAAGCCATACTCTTCACGGCCCAATCGTCGCACCTGCCGGGCCGCGGCGCCGCGCCGACGTGCCCGAGGCTGCGGAGACGGTAACTTTGTACCTATGAAGTACGCCCAGTCCGTTCTGGACCTCATCGGCAATACGCCGCTCGTCAAACTCAACCACGTGACCGACGGTATCGCCGCCACCGTCCTCGTGAAGCTGGAATACCTGAACCCCGGCGGTTCCATCAAGGACCGGATCGCGGCGAAGATGGTCGAGGAAGCCGAACGCACAGGCAAGCTCCTGCCCGGCGGAACCATTGTGGAGCCCACCTCCGGCAACACCGGAGTCGGCCTGGCCCTCGTGGCGCAGCAGAAGGGCTACCGCTGCATCTTCGTGGTCCCGGACAAAGTGGGCGAGGACAAGCGGGCCGTGCTTCAGGCGTACGGGGCCGAAGTGGTGGTCACCCCCACCGCCGTCCCGCCGGACAGCCCGCAAAGCTACTACGGAGTCTCGGACCGGCTCGTCACCGAAATCCCCGGGGCCTATAAGCCGGACCAGTTCTCCAACCCGGCCGCCCCGGCCAGCCACTATGAATCCACCGGCCCGGAGATCTGGAACGACACGGACGGCAAGATCACCCACTGCGTGATCGGCGCAGGTACCGGCGGCACCATCACCGGCACCGGGCGGTACCTCAAGGAAGTCTCCGCAGACCGGCCCGCAGCCGAGGGCGGTGTCGTCAAGATCATCGGCGCGGACCCCGCGGGGTCGGTCTACTCCGGCGGCACGGGCCGGCCGTACTTCGTCGAGGGCGTCGGCGAGGACATGTGGCCGGCCAACTATGACAAGTCCGTCCCGGACGACGTCATCGCCGTGAGCGACGCCGATTCCTTCACGATGACCCGGCGGCTGGCCCGCGAGGAAGGCCTGCTCGTGGGCGGGTCCTCCGGCATGGCCGTCGTCGCCGCGCTGCAGACCGCGCAGGACCTGCCGGCGGACGCCGTCGTCGTCGTCATCCTGCCGGACTCCGGCCGCGGCTACCTGGCCAAGATCTTCAACGACCAGTGGATGCGGTCCTACGGGTTCCTGGCCAGCGGGGATGAAGCCTCCGTGGGCGAGATCCTCAAGGCCAAGACCGGAGAACTGCCGGACCTGGTCCACATCCACCCCAACGAGAGCGTCCGCGACGTCATCAACATCATGAACGAGTACGGCGTCTCGCACATCCCGGTGCTCTCCCAGGAGCCTCCGGTGGTGATGGGCGAGGTCCTCGGCGCCGTGGATGAACGCACCCTGACCGCCAAGCTTTTCCGCGGCGAGGCCAAACTCTCCGATAAGATCTCCGAACACATGGAGGCGCGGCTGCCCGTGATCGGCTCACTTGAATCGATCTCGACGGCCCGCGAACTCCTCTCCGACGCCGACACCCTCATGGTGACGTTCGTCGGCGCCCCCGTGGGCATCCTGACCCGCCACGACCTCCTCGCCTACCTCAGCAACTGACCCGCCGGCCGGTTCCGCCCTCGCGGCGGTTCCGGCCACCGGCCGAAAGGATTCCACATGTCTTTGCCAGAAAAAACAGGTTTCAACACCCGCGCCGTCCATGCCGGCCAGGCCTTCGAACCGCGCACCGGTGCCGTGGTCCCGCCCGTGCACTTCTCCTCCACCTACGCCCAGGACGGGATCGGCGGCCTTCGTGCCGGCTATGAGTACGGCCGGGGCACCAACCCCACCCGTGACTCGCTGCAGGAACAGCTGGCCGCACTCGAAGGCGGGTCCGCCGCGTTCTCCTTCAGCTCCGGCCTCGCCGCCGAGGACTCCATGATCCGCGCCCTGACCCGGCCCGGCGACCACATCGTGCTCGGCAACGACGCCTACGGCGGAACCTACCGCCTGATCAGCCGCGTGCTGGGGGAGTGGGGCATCGGCAACACCCCGGTGGACATGTCCAACCTTGACGCCGTGGCCTCCGCCATCGCAGCCGGAGGCGCGTCCGGAGTCGCAGCCGGCGGCAAGACCCGCCTGGTGTGGGTGGAGACGCCGTCGAACCCGATGATGAAAATCACCGACATCGAGGCCCTCGCCAAGCTGGCGCACGACGCCGGAGCCCTCCTGGTCGTGGACAACACCTTCGCCTCGCCGTACCTGCAGAACCCGCTCGCGCTCGGCGCAGACGTCGTCGTGCACTCGACCACGAAGTACATCGGCGGGCACTCCGACGTCGTCGGCGGGGCGATCATCGTCAACGACGCCGAGCTGGCCGAGAAGATCGGCTTCGTGCAGTTCGCCGTGGGCGCCGTGTCCGGCCCGATGGACGCCTTCCTGACCACCCGTGGCCTGAAGACCCTCGGTGTCCGGATGGACCGCCACAGCGACAACGCCCAGGCCGTGGCCGAATGGCTGCTGCAGCGTCCCGAAGTCGAAGCCGTCCTGTACCCGGGCCTGCCCTCGCACCCCGGCCACGAGCTGGCCAAAAAGCAGATGAAGAAGTTCGGCGGGATGATCTCCGTGCAGTTCAAGGGCGGCGAGGCCGCTGCGCGCAAGGTGGCCGAATCGACCTCCGTGTTCACCCTGGCCGAGTCCCTGGGCGGCATCGAATCCCTGATGAACTACCCCTCGGAAATGACGCATGCCTCGGTCAAGGGCACAGAACTGGCCGTCCCGGTGAACCTGATCCGGCTCTCCTGCGGCATCGAGGACGTCGAGGACCTCATCGCCGACCTCGAGCACGCCCTCTCAACCCTCGAGACAGGCAACTAACAACCCGTGACGATCACCATCAGGGCCACGGCCTCCACCACGCGCGGCCGGCTTGCGACGGCGGCCGGCGCGCTCGCCGTCGTGGCGGCCCTGGTGGTGCTGTACTCCGCGTATATCCCGCTCATGAACGACTTCGAGGTCTACTTCTACGGCGGCAGCCGCGTGCTGCAGACCGGGGAGACAGGCGTCAACGAACTGTATGCGATCCGGGACGGGCTGCCGTTCACGTACCCGCCGTTTGCGGCGCTGCTGTTCGCGGCCCTGGCATCCCTCGGCCAGGGCGCCGGCAGCCTGGTGTTCATCGGCGCGGCACTGCTGGGCGCCGCGGTTGTCTCGGCCTGGCTGGCACGGCACTACTTCCGGCTCGGCGGCTGGCGAGACGCCTTTGCGGACTGGCGGTTCCGGGCCGTGGCGCAGGCCGGAACCGCGGCGATCCTGCTGCTGGGACCCTGGCGGGACACCTTCGACTTCGGCCAGATCAACATCATCCTGATGGGCCTGATCCTGGCGGACTTTGCGCTCCACGGAAAGTCGCGGGCGCGGGAGATCCGCTGGCCGGCCGGGCTCCTGATCGGCATCGCGGCCGGCATCAAGCTGACCCCGCTCGCGTTCGGGCTGTATTTCCTGGTCCGGCGGGACTTCAGGGCCCTCGGCTGGATGGCTGCGGGGTTCTTTGGCTCCATCGCCCTGGCCTGGGCGCTGCTGCCCACGGCATCGGTGACGTTCTGGACCAAAATCCTGCCGGACACCGGGCGGATCGGCGGTCCGGCCTACGTCGATAACCTCTCGGTCAAGGGCCTGCTGCTGCACCTGGGACTGCCCGATTCCGGCCTGACCAGCGTGGTGTGGCTCGTGCTGGCCCTGGTCCTGGCCGCGGTCGCGGCGCTCGTCATCCAATGGGCCGTCGCCGCGGAGGAGAACTTCGTGGCCGTGTCCGCCACCGCCGTGCTGATGCTGCTGGTCAGTCCCGTGTCCTGGTCCCACCACTGGGTGTGGATGGCCGTGGCGCTGCCGTGCATGGGATTCGCCATCCACCGTGTCCCGTCCCGGGACGGCAAGATGCGCCTCGCCGGCTGGATCATCGTCGCTTTCTCCGCCATGGCCTTCTACCTGACGCCAAAATACCTTGCCGTCATGGCAGGAGCGCAGGTCTGGGGCAAGGATCCGCAGACCCAATGGCAGCTCATCGCCGCCAGCCTGGGCGTTGTGTGCGGCATGGCGATGCTGGTCTACTGGGCGCTGGCCTACCGGCCGTCCCGCGCCGCGCTGCGCACGACCATCTAGCCGGGGCTGCATCCCGGCGCGAAGACCCCTAGCTTTCTTCAAGAGAGTCAGCTAAAGTCTTCCGCATGGCACTCCGATCAGACTGGTCCCAGCGGAACTGCAGCATGGCCCGCGGCCTCGACATCCTCGGCGACCCGTGGAGCATGCTCGTTCTTCGCGAGGTTTTCTTCGGCAACGGCCGCTTTGAGGCCATGAAGGCCCGCCTGGGCGCGGCCGATTCCGTGCTCACCAAACGGCTCGCGGCACTCGTGGACGCCGGGCTGCTCGCCCGCCGGCCGTACAGCGACGACGGCCGCACCCGGCACGAGTATGTCCTCACCGTCACAGGCGAGGACGCGTTGCCGGTGCTCAACGCCGTCGTTCTCTGGGCCGAAAAGCACCTACCCGCGCCGTCCGAACAGGCGCACATGTATGTCATCCACCGCGGCTGCGGGGAACGCACGTCCGCCGCGGACAGTTGCACCGCCTGCGGGGAGCGGCTGACAGCGGAGAACACCAGCTGGCACAGCCTCAGCCGCACACCGGAGCCCGTGCCCCTGGCCACGGCCCCCTCGGGCGACCGGTCCCGTCCCGCCAAGCAGTCCCGCGCCGCCGCCCAGCAGAAGGGAACCGCCGCATGAGCGCCCCCGAACCCACCCGGCGCACCGCGCCCGCACGCCGCCGGATCCATCCGGCCTGGGTCGTGGCCGCCGTCGCGTTCCTCGCACTCGTCGGCGCCGCAGGTTTCCGGGCAGCGCCCGGCGTGCTGATGGTGCCGCTGCAGAATGAATTCGGCTGGTCCACCACAGTCCTCTCGGCAGCCGTCAGCATCAATCTGGTGCTCTTCGGGCTCACGGCACCGTTCGCCGCCGCCCTCATGGAACGCTTCGGCGTCCGCGCCGTCACCTCCGTTGCCCTCGTGCTGATCGGCGCGGGCAGCGCGCTGACGGTGCTGGTCAACCAGTCGTGGCAGATCCTGTTGACGTGGGGGCTGCTGATCGGGCTGGGGACAGGATCCATGGCACTCGTCTTCGCCGCGACCATCGCCAACACCTGGTTCGCCAAGAGCCGCGGCCTGGTGATCGGGATCCTCACGGCCGGGAGCGCCGCAGGGCAGCTGGTCTTCCTGCCGTTCATCGCTGTCCTGGCCCAGGATCCGGGCTGGAGGCAGGCCTCTTTGCTGATTGCCGCCGGCGCGCTGGCCGTGGTGCCGCTCGTGCTGAAGTTCCTGAAGAACTCACCCGCCGACGTCGGGGTGTTGCCGTACGGGGCGGAGCCCGCCGTTGAAGGGGACGGGGAGCAGCTGACCAATGCGGGGACCGCAGCGGAAAACGTTCCGGAAGCCGCGGAACCCCGCCGCAATGCCGCCGTCCGGGCGCTGCAGGTGCTCAAACGGGCCAGCAAGGTGCGGACATTCTGGGCCCTCGTGGCCGGCTTCGCCATCTGCGGGGCCACCACCAACGGTCTGATCGGCACCCACTTCATCCCCTCCGCCCACGACCACGGGATGACCGAAACCACGGCCGCCGGGCTGCTCGCCGTCGTCGGGATTTTCGACATCCTCGGGACCATCGCGTCGGGCTGGCTCACGGACCGCTTTAATCCGAGGATTCTGCTCGCCGTCTACTACCAGTTCCGCGGGATCGGGCTGCTCGTGCTTCCTTTGCTGCTCAGCGCCACCGTCCAGCCCAGCATGATCGTGTTCGTGGTCATCTACGGCCTGGATTGGGTGGCTACGGTGCCGCCCACTGCCGCCATCTGCCGCCAGGTCTTCGGCGCCGACGGCAGCGTCGTCTTCGGTTGGGTGTTCGCGGCGCACCAGTTCGGTGCAGCCGCGGCCGCCTTGGCGGCCGGAGCCATCCGCGACGCCACCGGCCAGTACACCTACGCCTGGTTCGCCGCGGCGGCCATGTGCACGATCGCCGCAGTGATCAGCGCGACGATCCGCAGGGATGCAAGCAAGCGGGAGGCAGTGCCGGTCCCCGCCTGACCGGGCCTGCCTCTGTAGGATGATTTCTCGAGGAGGGGTTCCAACCTCCTTCTTCGGCGGGCCGCAGCTTGCCCTCGCAGTGAGAAGCAGCAGCCAAGTTTGGGGGAAACCGATGGCAGGGCCCGACGCCGAAGATACCTGTCCGCCAGCTGCCCGGACCGGCACCGACGGGGGCCGGGGGCCAGACCCAACCAGCCGTCCGGCACGGACTCAACCGGCAGGGACCCAACCGGCACGGACCCTTCGGTTCGCCGCGCGGCTGACGGGCTGGGTCCCGACCGCTCATCTGCTGCGGCTTGCGACGTTCCTGGCCCTGGCCGCCGTGGCACTCGCCGTGTTGACATGGCTGGGCGCCTGGTCCAAACAGGGCCTCGACTTCAGCGTCTACTGGCATGGCGGGAAGATTCTCAACGACGCCGGCCCGACGCCGTCGGACCTCTACCGCGGCAATATCGACTGGGCCGGCGGCCCTAAGCTGATGTTCACCTATCCGCCGTTCGCCGCACTGATCTTCAGCCTGCTGGCCCGGCTGCCCGAAAAGGTGGCACTGAACTACTTCAACGCCGCCGGGGCCGTTCTGGCCGTAGCGGTTGCCGTGCGTGGAGTCCGGTACTGGAACGGGCAGGCGGACTGGCGGAGCAGTTACCGGCTCCCGGGCAACCGCTGGGCTGCGGCCGTGATGGTCCTTGCCGTGCTGAACCTGGGGCCGTGGCGCGAAACCCTCGCCTTCGGCCAGGTCAACATCCTGCTAATGGGCCTCGTGGCGGTGGACCTCCTGGCGAACAACCGGCGCTGGGCCCGCGGATTTCCCGGGAGCGGGTTCCTCGTGGGCGTCGCCGCCGGCATCAAGCTCACGCCGCTGGTGTTCGGGCTGTACTTCCTGATGCGGAAGGACTGGCGCGGACTCCTGGGCATGGGCGCCGGATTCGCCGCTACCGTGCTGGCCGGGTGGCTGCTGCGGCCCGCCGAATCCCTGCAGTTCTGGCTGGAGATCCTGCCGGACACTTCAAGGATGGGGGGTGCCGGTTACGTGGACAACCTGTCCCTCAAGGGCGCCCTGCTGCATTTCGGAGTCCCCGAAACGGCCGTCACCGTTCCGTGGCTGCTGTTGAGCATGCTCACCGTGGGGCTGGCCGCGGTGATCATCAGGACCGCCAGCCATCAGGGCGCCCGAATCGTGGCTATTTCCACGACCGCGCTTACCATGCTGCTGATCAGCCCTGTCTCCTGGTCGCACCACTGGGTCTGGATGGCAGCCGTACTTCCGGCGTTTGCCTGGACGCTGCGCGAGACCCCGCAACGGCTCCGGGGCTTGCGGTGGCTCCTGGGCGGTGTGCTGGGCGTCTCCGTCATTGTGTTCTTCTTCTCGCCAAAGACCATCGGCCTGGCGTTCGGCGCGGAGAACCTGGACGTCCAGACACCCGGGCTCTGGATCATGGCCTCCAGTGCCGGCGTGTTCTGCGCCCTGGCCATCATGGTGTGCTGGCTGCTTGCCCTTCGGCACGGCTCCCTTGCCGAGGCCATTGATGCGCAGGAGGTCCAGGGCGCCGAAGGATAGTCAGCGGAACGCGGCCAGCCCGGTGATGTGCTGTCCGAGGATCAGGGTGTGGACCTCATCCGTGCCCTCATAGGTCCGCACCGACTCCAGGTTGGCGGCATGCCGCAGCGGCGAATAGTCCAGGGTGATCCCGTTCCCGCCCAGGATGGTGCGAGCCTCGCGGGCGATCCCGATCGCTTCCCGCACGTTGTTAAGCTTGCCCAGCGAGATCTGCTCGGGGCGGAGCGTGCCCGCGTCCTTGAGCCGTCCCAGCTGGAGCGCCAGAAGCGTGCCCTTCTGGATTTCCAGGAGCATGTTCACCAGTTTCTCCTGCGTCAGCTGGTACCCGGCCAGCGGCCTGCCGAACTGCAGCCGCTCCTGGGAATACTTCAAGGCCGCCTCGTAGGAGTCCCGTGCCGCACCCATGGCTCCCCAGGCGATCCCGTAGCGCGCCTCATTCAGGCAGCTGAACGGGCCCCGCAGCCCCCGGGCGGCCGGGAGCAGTGCCTCAGGACCCAGCCGGACGGCGTCGAAAGTGACATCGCACTGGATGGAGGCGCGCATCGAGAGCTTCTGCCCGATCGGGGCCGCGGTCACTCCCGGAGTGCCGGCGGGGACGAGGAAGCCGTGGACGCCGTCGTCGGTCATCGCCCACACCACCAGCACGTCCGCCACGGACGCCAGCCCGATCCACCGCTTCGCACCGTCCAGGATCCAGCCGGCGCCTTCGCCCGTGCCGTCGCGGCGGGCAAAAGTCTGCATCGACGCGGGGTCGGATCCGGCGGTCGGCTCCGTCAGCGCGAAGCTGCCGATCAGCTCGCCGGCGGCCATCCGGGGAAGCCACTGCTGCTTCTGCTCCTCCGATCCCCACTTATGGATGGCCGTCATGGCCAGGGACCCCTGCACGGAGACGAAGGTGCGGATTCCGGAATCGCCGGCCTCCAGCTCCATCGCTGCCAGTCCGTATTCAACGGCGGAGCGGCCGGGGCAGCCGTAGCCCTCCAGATGCATGCCGAGCACCCCGAGTTCGCCCAGCTCCGGCGCCAGCTCGAGGGGGAACACGCCGGCGTCGTACCAGTCCGCGATCCCCGGGCGGATCCGCTGGTTGGTGAAATCGCGGACCCGCTCCCTGACGGCCAGCTCCTCGGCGCTCAGCAGGGAATCGATCGCCAGGACGTCGGATACATCGGTACTTTCGGCATCGTTGCTCATTCCAGCATCCTAATCGTGCCCGTGGAGCCCGGCCGCGGCGCTCCTTCCCGGTTGCTTCCGGTAGGCCTGCCAGATCCGGCAGGAATCGCCGGTGTCGCACGGACTTTCCGGGTTGACCGACAAAGCAACCGGGGAGGAGCGCGGCCGCGAGGGGGCTTCGGGAGGAGCGCCCGTCCCCGGCAGGCCGGCCGCGGAGCCGCAGGCCTACACTGGTGCCATGGATACCGCATCTGTGCTTGCCGTCTGCCGGGTTCACCAGCTGCTTGAGGATTCGGGCAGCGTGGGCGTGACCGCGATCGACAGACGTTCCGTGGACGGTCCCGTGAGGGTGCACAAGCTGGGCCTTCACGGCGATATCCAGGCGAGCCGGATCCATCACGGCGGCGAAGACCAGGCGCTGTACGCATATTCCCAAGCCGACGCCGATTACTGGGCGGCCGAGCTCGGGCGGGAACTGCCGCCGGGCATCTTCGGGGAGAACCTGCGGATTGCCGGTATTGATGCCTCCGACGCCGTAATCGGGGAGCGCTGGAAGATAGGACTGGACGTCGAGGTGGAAGTGACCTCGCCCCGCATTCCCTGCGCAACGTTCCAGCGGCGCATGGGGGAGCCGCAGTGGGTCAAGAGATTTGGGGACGCCGGGAGGGTGGGCGCCTACCTCCGGGTTGTCCGGACGGGCAGCATCCAGGCCGGTGACCACATCCACCGGATCTTCGTGCCGACCCACGGCGTCACTATCGCCAAATGGTTCACCGATCCCACCCTTGAGGCCATGGAAGCACTCAGGGACGCCGACGCCGACGGCGAAATCCGTCTCCAGCCCGAGTACCACGAGGAATTCGACAGGCTGCAGCGCCGGTTGGGCGCCTAACCCGCCTCGTCCGGCGCGCACAGTTCCGACGGCACAACGCCACATAGCCGCCGACCCGCCGGATCTGGGTGCCTGTGTGCGCAAGCTCACCGCGGTCGCGGGGCCACCGGGTTACCCATGCGCGGATCCATGCCTTACACTTGAAATATCCCCCACTCCGGAAATCCCTTATTTCCTGCCCAATTCTTGAGGCAAGACTGGTAAGTGTTGGGGCCCGCGCAATTGAGATGCGGGCATTTTCATAGGGAGAGCCGGCTAAAGAAAACGCTGTACAGACTGCTGGGATAGCAGCCAAGAGATGCAGCGGGAAGTCCTGCCACGGGATTGCGAAAGCGCCGGGCTTCTATGTGACCGGCCGGTCAAAGTATGCCCGGCACCTTAGTGTCACGCGTACTGCGGCTCCGCTCACCTCGGGTTGTGCCGCTTGGCCCCTATGGATGAGGAAATTTCACCTATGCCCGAAAATCAGAACAACTCCGTCGACACCGAAAACACCCAGGCCGACGTCGAGACTTCTGAAACGGCTGCACCCGCAGCCGGCTCCGCCCCGGAATTCACCGAGGCGCCTGCTAACACCGAGGCTCCGGCCGCTGCCGAGGCTGCCCCGCAGGCCGACACCAAGACGGAACCCAAAACCGAAGCCAAGGCTGTCCCGGCCAAGGACGAGGACGCCAAGGACGAGGACGCCGAAGAAGAAGGCGTCAAGTTCGTTGACCTAGGCATCGACGGCCGTGTCCTGGCCGCCCTGCAGGATGTTGGCTACGAGAAGCCGTCCCCGATTCAGGCAGCAACCATCCCGTTGCTGCTCGAAGGCCGCGACGTCGTGGGCCTGGCCCAGACGGGTACCGGTAAGACTGCAGCATTCGCAGTACCGGCGCTCTCCCGCCTGGCCGAGCTCCACGACCTCAACGGACCGTCACGCAAGACCCAGGCCCTGGTCCTGGCTCCCACCCGTGAGCTGGCCCTCCAGGTTGCCGAAGCTTTCACCTCCTATGCCAAGCACATCGACGACTTCACCGTCCTTCCGGTCTACGGCGGCTCGGCCTACGGTCCCCAGCTGGCCGGCCTGCGCCGCGGCGCCCAGGTTGTCGTCGGTACCCCGGGCCGTGTCATCGACCACATCTCCAAGGGTTCCCTGGACCTGTCCGAGCTCCAGTACCTGGTGCTGGACGAGGCTGACGAGATGCTCCGCATGGGCTTCGCCGAAGACGTGGAGCAGATCTTCCAGCAGACCCCCGCGGGCCGCCAGGTTGCGTTGTTCTCCGCCACGATGCCGAGCCAGATCCGCCGTCTGTCCAAGCAGTACCTGAATAACCCGGCCGAGGTGCAGGTCAAGTCCAAGACCACGACCGGCGCCAACACGCGCCAGCGCTACCTGCAGGTCATGGGCCCGCACAAGCTCGACGCTCTGACCCGCATCCTCGAGGTCGAAGAGTTCGAAGGCGTCATCGCCTTCGTGCGGACCAAAATGGCCACCGAGGATCTCGCCGACAAGCTGCGTTCACGCGGCTTCCAGGCTGCCGCCATCAACGGTGACATCCCGCAGCAGCAGCGTGAGCGCACGGTTGAGGCCCTGCGTGACGGCAAGATCGACATCCTGGTCGCCACCGACGTCGCCGCCCGAGGTCTCGACGTCGAGCGCGTCAGCCACGTGGTCAACTACGACATCCCGCACGACACGGAGTCCTACGTCCACCGCATCGGCCGCACCGGCCGCGCGGGCCGTTCCGGCGACGCGATCCTGTTCATGACGCCGCGGGAGAAGTACCTGCTGCGTTCCATCGAGAAGGCCACGCGCCAGCCGGTGGAGCAGATGCACCTGCCCACCGCCGAGTCGGTCAACACGCTGCGCCTGGGCAAGTTCGCTGAGAAGATCACCGAGACCCTCGCGTCCGAGGACGTGGCAGCCTTCCGCGACCTCATCGCTTCCTACGAGGAAGAGCACAACGTCCCGGCGTCGGAGATCGCTGCCGCACTGGCCGTCATGGCCCAGGGCGGCCAGCCGCTCCTGGTCAAGGAACTGCCCGCAGCTCCTGAATTCCAGAAGCGCGAGCGCGCCAAGGACGGGTTCGGCTCACGCGGGCCGACCCGCACCCTGACCGAGGGCAACGCCACCTACCGGATCGCCGTCGGACGCCGTCAGCGCGTCATGCCGGGCTCCATCGTTGGCGCCATCGCCAACGAGGGCGGCATCTCCTCGGCCCAGATCGGCGGCATCGACATCCGTGCGGACCACTCCCTCGTGGAGCTGCCGGCGGACCTGAGCGCCGACCAGCTGAAGGCTCTGTCCCGCACCCGGATCGGCGGCGAGCTGATCCACCTCGAGCTGGACAACGGCCGCAAGCCTTCGGGCGAACGTGGCAGCTACCAGGGTGGCGGCCAGGGCGGCAGCCGCGGCGGCTACTCCGGCGGCGAGCGTGGCGGCAACTTCAAGGGCAACGGCGGCTTCAAGCGCGAATTCCGCAAGAGCGACGGCGAGCGCGGCGGCTATGCCGGCGGCGGCGAGCGGTCCTCCGCGGACCGTGGCGGACGCTCCTTCAGCGACCGCGCCGAGCGCGGCGTCTCCTCCGACGCGGCCCGCAAGCCGCGCACTGAAGGTGGCTTCAAGCCCCGGAACAAGTGGTAACCACTAGTTCCTAGCTTCTGAGAACGGGCCGGCACCAAGCCGGCCCGTTCTTGTTTAAGTTCGCTTCGTCACACCTTCCGTTCCGGCCCGCCGCCTGTCCAAGGCCGTGGGCGTTTTCTGGCCCGTTTGCGCCCGTCTTTCAGGCGTTTTCACGACGGTTCCGGGGCGTTGTGGGCTGTCTCGTCGCCGATTTGTTGGTGGGCCAATCTTCCGGTAAAGTATTTACTCGTTGCCCCCCTAGCTCAGTGGTAGAGCGCGTTCTTGGTAAGAACGAGGTCACCGGATCGATTCCGGTGGGGGGCTCTGAATGAGGGCCTGTGTCAAGGCGGTTTTTGACCGGCTTCGCGCAGGTTTTCCTCATTTATGGCGGTGTAGCTCAGTTGGTTAGAGCGCACGACTCATAATCGTGAGGTCGGGAGATCGAGCCTCCCCACCGCTACAGAACAGATCCCGCAGGCCCAGCCTGCGGGATCTTTTTTGTCTCCCGGCTACCCGCGTTGAGCTGTCACTCGGCGTCGTTTTGAGCGTCCAGAACGACACCGCCTGATAGCGCAACGTGTGCCGGGGGAGACGTTGCGTGGCCGACGCGCTCGGCCTGCTAGGCCAAGACGGCCGCTCACGTATGATTATCGATTGTTGCCTGCCCTTAGTGGCAGCGCCTGTGCCCGCCGGCCGTTTGGCCGCGCGGATGAGAGTGCGCACACCATGAAGATTGTTTGGAATCGCTGTGCCTTACGACTGAGTTCTTTCTTCAGTCGGGGCGTTGTATGCCGTTCACCGTCCGATGGCTGCGTCGAAAGGAATCATGTCAGTATCGGTTGATCTACCGGACGGCAATCCGGCCTCTCCGTCCCGAACAAGGGCCGGCACGGCACGCCGGCCCGGTTTCAGGACTGATATCCAGGCGTTGAGGGCAGTTGCCGTCGGGCTGGTGGTCCTCAATCACCTTTGGCCCCAGCGTCTCTCCGGCGGTTACGTCGGCGTGGATGTCTTCTTTGTTATTTCCGGTTTCCTGATCACCTCACACCTTGCGAAGGAACTTCGGGCCAGCGGCCGAATACGACTAGCGGCTTTCTACGCCCGCCGTGTCAGGCGCCTCATTCCGGCGGCCTTCTTGGTTCTCATCACGTCTTTGCTGCTCGCCGGGATTCTGCTGCCTTATACGCGGTGGAACGCAACGATCCAGGAAGTTCTCGGAAGTACCTTCTATATTGAGAACTGGTTGTTGGCCGCCAAATCGGTGAACTACTCTGCGATGAACGACTCCGCGACGGTGGCACAGCACTTCTGGTCGCTTTCAGTTGAGGAACAGTTCTACTTGTTGTGGCCGCTCGGGCTGGTGGGCCTCTACGCAGCTGCCCGGAAAATGCGGAGGTCGTCGCAATCGGTTCTCATCGTCGGCATAGGCGTAGCGACCGCAGGCACCCTGATCTGCAGCGTCTACATCACCGCCGTGGCGCCCAGCCAAGCCTATTTCGTGACCCCGGTCCGGGTGTGGGAGTTCGGGATCGGTGCTTTGGTTGCGCTGGCTGGTTCTCAGAGGGCCCTCGCGGAAAGGGTGGGAAACCTCGGCTCGTTGGCCGGGTTCGTCTTAATTCTCGCGAGCGCCGCAGTTTTCGGCCGCAACACGCCATTTCCCGGGTGGACGGCGATGCTGCCGGCGGTGGGAACTGCACTGGTGATTCTCGCCGGGTCGGGCGAAAAGCGGTTGTGGCACAGCCGCATGACGGGGGCAAGGCCGGTCCAGTTCTTGGGGACCATTTCCTATTCACTTTATCTGTGGCATTGGCCGCTCATAGTTGTTGCGCCTTACCTCGCCGGAGCAGACCTGAACACCGGCATCAAGTTCCTGGTGTTGGTCTCCGCGATTGTGGCGGCGTGGCTGACCAAAGTTCTCGTCGAAGACAAGTGGATTGAACGGAGGGCGAGCGACGGGCGAACCGGCCCGATCTTCCTCCGTCTGGGTGCGGGCATGGTCGCCGTGTCATTGGTCGCAATGGGACTGGGCGTGCTGGGGGTTCAAAAGGCTGACAATGCCAGTGCGCTGGCGGAGAGACTGGCAGCCAACCCATGCCACGGGCCCTCAGTGGTGGATCGCGTGGACGACTGCGGCAATCCGTTCACTGGGCCTGTCGCGTTGCCCGATATGGGGCCACCGAACTCCTACGCACAGTTCCCGGACGAATGTCCGACCAATGACAACACCCTCAAGGACGGACTCTCGGGCCACCCTGCCTCGTGCGACCTCTCGGGCGGCGACCCCAAGGCCGAGACGGTCTGGCTCGTGGGGGACTCTCACGCGCAGCAATGGCAGACAGCCATATTCGAAGTTGCCAAGGAACGCCACTGGAAGCTGAAATGGAGCTACTTTGGGGGGTGCCCGGTTGTTGATGCTCCGTACCGCGGTTATGAAGGTCAAGTCGCCGAGCCGGCCAAGAAGGCAAGCTGCGAAATATGGAGTCAAACTGTGGCGACCGCAGTTGAGCGGGACAGGCCCAGCAAAGTTTTCGTCGGCACGTTCGCCTCCGCGGAACAGATCGACGACGCAAGCGGACGGTCCCAGCTGGTCCAATACGCGGAGGGGTTCTCCAAGTATTGGAAGCGCTGGCTCGAAGCGGGCGCCGTCGTATTGCCAATTTTCGATCCCCCGCAGAACGGGGCCGTCCGCAGCGCCGACTGTCTCGCCATCCATGCTGCGGATCCGGTGAACTGCGCTGTTGCCAAGGACAAAGCACTTCCGCCGGACCCGCTTCTGGCCGCCGTTCAGAAACTTAACAATCCCAAGGTGCGTCCTGTGGATCTGCATGGGTATTTTTGCGACGACCTCAAGTGCTACTCCGCCGTCGGCGGAGTCTCCGTGTACTACGACGCCGATCACCTGAACAGGGAGGTCATCCGGGGGCTCACTCCGGCGTTTGCCAAGCAAGTCGGCTGAACTGCGGGCTTGTCGGGTTCGGCGTGGGAGAGAATGGGTCCATGACGCGAATCGCAATCATTGGCGGCCACGGCAAAGTGGCTTTAAAACTGTCCAGGACGCTCACGGAGGACGGCCAGGACGTCACGTCCTTCATCCGAAACCCGGACCAGGCGGCCGACGTCGCGGCCACCGGCGCCACCCCGGCTGTTCTCGACGTCGAAAACTCGACGACGGCGGAGCTCGCCGATGCCCTGCGGAACCACGACGCCGTCGTGTGGTCCGCCGGTGCCGGCGGCGGCAGCCCCGAGCGGACCTACGCCGTGGACCGGGACGCCGCCATCCGCTCCATGGATGCCGCGGCTGAGGCCGGCGTCGGTCGCTACGTCATGGTCTCTTACTTTGGCGCCGGGCCGGACCATGGAGTGCCTGCGGACAACGGCTTCTTCGCCTATGCCGAGGCCAAGGCTGCCGCGGACGCCTACCTGCGTGCGACCGATCTTCACTGGACGATCCTCGGACCCGGTGCGCTGACGGACGGGCCCGGCAACGGAATGATCGACGTGGACCCGGCGGACCCCTCGGCCGGCACCGGCACGGCGCGGGCCAACGTAGCCCTTGTTGCCGCCGCGGTACTCGGGCTTCCGGAAACCATCGGGCGCACCATCGAGTTCAGGGACGGCACCCTGCCGCTTGCGGCAGCCCTGCAGCAGGGATAGCCCGCCATATGGACCAGCTGGCACTCATTGTTGGGCTGCTGCTTGCCACGGTAGTGGCCGTGGGTGCGGGGGACAGGCTGCGGCTGCCGTACCCGGTGCTGATGCTGATTCTGGCCGCTTCGCTGACCTTTATTCCAGGCTTCCCTGAGATCGAGATTCCGCCCGAACTGATCCTTCCCATCTTCCTTCCGCCGCTGCTCTTCGCCACGGCGCAGCGCAGCTCATGGGCCGTGTTCCGGGTCCGCTGGCGCACCCTCCTGATGCTCGCCGTCGCACTGGTGGTCATCTCGACCGCGGTGGTGGCCGGCGCTGCCTGGCTCATGATCCCGGGTATCGGCGTCCCGGCGGCGATCGCGCTCGGCGCCATGGTGGCCCCGCCGGATCCGGTGGCCGTGGACTCCATCGCGGGCCGCGTCCACATGCCCCGGCGCCTCATCAACGTGCTGCAGAGCGAGGGCCTCTTCAACGACGCTGCTGCCATTGTGATCTTCCAGGCGGCAGTAGCCGCCACCGTGTCGGGCACCAGGATCGCCTCCGACGTCGTCTTCCAGTTCGTTCTGGGGGCGGCGATTGCGGTGCTCGTAGGCATCGGCATGGGCTGGCTTACGAACCTGATCACGCGGCTGGTGACGTCAATGGTGGCCCGCAGCGCCGTCACCCTCGTGGTGCCGTTCGCCGCCTACATCCTTGCCGAAGAGATGCACGCCTCGGGCGTGATCGCCGTCGTCGTGACCGCACTGGAGATGCAGCGCCACTCCCGGCCGCAGGACGCCGCCGAGAGGGTGACCCGCACCGCCTTCTGGGACGTGGTGGAACTGCTGATAACAGGGCTGGCGTTCGGGCTCGTGGGGCTGGAAGTCCGGCGGGTGATCCGCGAGGAAGGCAGCGCCGTCGTCGGCATGGTCGGGGCCGCCGTCGTGGTCTGCGGGCTCGTGTTCGCCGTGCGCTTCGGGTGGCTGGCTTTGATGTCCGGCCTGTCGCGGGCCCGGAAGGACGTCCTGCGCCCCACATCCGCCAAGGAGGTCCTGGTTCTTACCTGGTGCGGAATGCGGGGCCTCGCCACGCTGGCGTTGGCGCTGGCACTCCCGCTGACCCTGGCGGACGGAACGCCTTTCCCGGCCCGCAGCGAATTGCTGGTGATCGCCTGCGCGGTCCTGCTGGCCACCCTTGTCCTGCCGGGCCTGACGCTGCCTTGGCTGATGCGCGTCCTGAAGGCTTCCGAGGACGGCTCGGAGGAGCGCGATGCTGCTCGGCTCCTGGCCCGCCGCGCCCAGCAGGCGGCGATCGCGGCGCTCAAGGACGACGAACTCATGAAGGAGCTGCCGCCGGAAAAGGTGGCGCTGGTCAAGGAGAAGATGACCCGGCTGCACGCCGAACTGCTGGACGGCAGCCTCAAGAACGAAAGCGTGGGGGAGAAGCGCAGGCGCGGCCGTGAACTCGCCATAGCCGTTCAGACGATCGCGCTGGACGCGGCCCGGCAGGAAGTGCTGGGGGCACGGAACGAACCGGGCATGGACCCCGAGGTTGCGGACCGGGTGCTGCGGCAGCTGGACCTGCGCACCATGATCATGCCGGAGTGACGGTGCCGCACTGGTCACGCGGCAGGCGGCAGCTTCAGTTCCAGGGCGTTGGCCTCGACGTAGTCAAGGGCATGGCGGATGGCGCCCACGGTGACGATGGAATCGCCCAGCGGTGACACCGTCACGCGCGGGGGAGTCGCGGTGAAACGGGGGAGCAGCGCCGTGATGCCGGGAAGCAGGGCCCCCGCGGACTCGGCGACCGCGCCGCCAAGCACCACCTGCTCGGGGTTGATCAGGCTCGCGATCGAGGCGATAACGCGGGCCATCCGCTCGGAAAGCCGGTCCAGGATCTGCAGCGCCGCAGGATCTCCCGCCGCCGCGTCCTCAAAGACCCGCCGCGCGCTGGCCCTGCCACCGGCGGACGGCCCGCCTGCTGCCGCGGACCACTGCCTGGCCAGGCTCGCGATGCCGTCGCTGGAGCCCACACCCTCGACCATGTCGAGGTAGCCCATTTCACCGGCAGCACCGCCGCGGCCGTGGAGCAGCCGGCCGGACTCCACCACGCCGGCGCCCAGGCGTTCACCAGCCAGGAGCACAACGAGGTCGTCCACGCCGACGCCGGACCCGCGCCAGCGTTCACCGAGCGCGGCAAGGTTGGCGTCATTTTCCAGCAGCACGGTCCAGCCGTGCAGGTCCCGGAGCGCGGAACGGAGCCCGACGTCGAACAGGCTCCAGAAGTGCTGGGCCACGAGGACATTGCCGTCGCGGTCCACGGGGGCTGCGATGCCGGCACCTACGGCGAGCACTTTGCCCGCGTGCGTCCCGGCGGCGGCCAGTGCGTGGCGGCACGCCCGGTCCACGACGCCGATCCGTTCTTCCGCGGGGATGTCCCGCGCGCGGAAGCTTTCGCTGGCGCGTCCGACGACGGTGCCGCGGAGGTCCGCCACGGCCGCCGTTGTGGTGGCCGCGCCGATGTCGATGCCCAGTACGACGCCAGCATCCCGGTTGAGCTCGAAACGGCGTGCCGGGCGGCCCTTCCTCGGGCTCGTGCCGCTGCCGGTGCCGCCGGCGGCGGGGCCGGGGCCGGTGCCGCCGGGACCCTGCGGCTCCCCGCGGGGGCTGTCCAGTTCACGGATCCAGCCGCGCCGCATCAGGTCCTCGCACACGGCTATTACGGACGCCCGTGTCAGTCCCGTCCGGGCCATCAGTTCCGTGCCGGTTGCGACGTCAGTGCTGCGGATATGGCCCAGCACTGCCTGGGCGTTGACCCGGCGCAACAGCTGGGGGGTTGCGGTGGCGGCCTGCGGCATCACGTCTTGACCTCGTTCCGGCTCCGGACACATAATTGTTCAAAGCAATATATTTAGCTTGTATCTAAAATACCAGAGATCCAGTCCCGAGCCCCGAAGGATTCCACCTTGTCCAACACCGCCACGCTGGCAACCCTGTCCGGTTCCGACCTCGCCGCCGACCCCAACTGGTGGCGCCAGGCGTCGGTTTACCAGATCTACCCGCGCAGCTTTTCCGACTCCAACGGTGACGGCCTCGGCGACATTAAGGGCATCACCGCCAAGGTCCCGTACTTGAAGGAACTTGGGATCGACGCCGTTTGGCTCAGCCCGTTCTACCCCTCGGCGCTGGCAGACGGGGGCTACGACGTCGACGACTACCGCGATGTCGACCCCAAGCTCGGCACCCTTGAGGACTTCGACGAAATGTCCGCCGCGCTGCACGCCGCCGGCATCAAGCTGATTGCGGACATCGTCCCGAACCACTCCTCCAACCGGCACGTCTGGTTCCAGGAAGCCCTGGCATCCCCCCGGGGCTCCGCGGCACGCGAGCGCTACATCTTCCGCGACGGCCTGGGCGAGAACGGCGAGATTCCGCCGTCCGACTGGGAGTCCGTCTTCGGCGGACCGGCCTGGGAACGCATCACCGAGCCTGACGGCACCCCCGGCCAGTGGTACATGCACATCTTCGCCAAGGAACAGCCCGACCTGAACTGGTCCAACCGCGAAATCCGCGACGATTTCCTCAGAACGCTCCGCTTCTGGTCCGACCGCGGCGTGGACGGCTTCCGCGTCGACGTCGCCCATGCCCTGACCAAGGACCTCACCGAGCCGCTGCTGTCCAAGCTGGAACTGACTGAGGCGAACACCGGCACGGACGGCTTCGCCGACGGCTCCCACCCGTTCTGGGACCGCGACGAAGTCCACGAGGTGTACGCCGAATGGCGCGAAGTGTTCAACGAATACAACCCGCCGCGCACCGCGGTCGCCGAAGCCTGGGTGCACGCGTCCCGCCGCGCCCGCTACGCCAGCCCGCAGGGCCTGGGCCAGGCCTTCAACTTCGACCTCCTGCAGGCCGATTTCGACGCCGACGAGTTCCGCGAAATCATCACCCGGAACCTCGCCGAGGCCACGGAATCCGGCGCGTCCTCCACCTGGGTCTTCTCCAACCACGACGTCGTCCGCCACGCCACGCGCTACGGCCTGCCCAAGGGCGGCGGCAAGCATGCCAAGGGCCAGGACGGGAAGGGCTGGCTGCTGGCCGGCGCCCCGGCCGAGGAACTGGATGCCGAACTGGGCCTGCGCCGGGCCCGCGCGGCCAGCCTGCTCATGCTCGCCCTGCCGGGCTCCGCGTACCTGTACCAGGGCGAAGAGCTGGGACTGCAGGAAGTCGCGGAGATCCCGGACGCCGAGCGCCAGGACCCCACCTTCTTCCGCAACAAGGGCGTCGAGATCGGCCGTGACGGCTGCCGCGTGCCCCTGCCCTGGACCGCGGAAGGCAGCTCCTTCGGCTTCGGCGACGGCGGCGCCCACCTGCCGCAGCCGGCCTGGTTCAGCCGCTACGCCGTGGAGGCGGAGGACGGCGTCGAGGGATCCACCCTGGAGCTGTACCGCAAAGCGCTGAAGCTGCGCCGCGAACTGCAGGGCCCGGAAGGGCTCGAATGGCACACCACGGAGAGCCCCGACGTGCTGCACTTCAGCCGACCGGGCGGCTGGCAGTCCGTGACCAACTTCGGTTCCGGGCCCGTCGAGCTCCCCGCGGGCGAAGTGCTCGTTAGCAGCGGCCCGCTGGACGGCGGCCTGCTGCCGGCCGACACCACCGTCTGGCTGCGGTGAGTCCGGTCCAGGAGCTCCTCCCTGTCCAGGAACTGATTTACGGCTGCATGGGCCTGGGCGGCAGCTGGTCGGAGGAACCGTACTCGTCCGCCCACGTGGACGAGGCGGCCGCCGCCATCGCCGCCGCCCTGGCGGCGGGCATCACGCTGTTCGACCACGCCGACATCTACCGCAGCGGCAAGGCCGAATCCGTGTTCGGCGAGGTGCTGGCGCAGACTCCCGGCCTGCGGGAGAAGATCCGGCTGCAGACCAAGTGCGGCATCCGGCTCAACGAACAGGGGCTGGAGGGCTACTACGACCTGAGCGGGGACGCCATCCTGGAGCGGGTGAATGAAAGCCTGGCACGCCTCCGCACGGACTACGTGGACGTGCTGATGCTGCACCGCCCTGATCCGCTGATGGACCCTGCCGAGGTGGCGTCCGCCGTCGGACAGCTCATGGCCGAAGGCAAGGTGCGGGCCTTGGGCGTGTCCAACATGTCCGGGCCGCAGATCGAGGCGCTGCAGGACCGCCTGGAGACCCCCGTGATCGCCAACCAGCTTGAAATGAGCCTGCTGAAGCGGGCCTGGCTGGAAAGCACCGTGCTGGTCAACCACGCCGACGGCACGGACCACAGCTTCCCGCACGGGACCGTGGAGCACTGCGTCCGGCAGGGGATTACGGTCCAGGCCTACGGCTCGCTGGCCCGCGGGCTGTACACGGGCGCACCTGCGGCCGAACCCACGCCTGCTGAGACCGCCACGGCGGCGCTCGTGGCGGCCATGGCAGAAGAGAAGGACACAACAGGGGAGGCGATTTTGCTCGGCTGGCTGATGAAGCATCCGGCCGGAATCGCCCCCGTGATCGGCACTGCCAACCCGGACCGCATCCGGGCCTGTGCCGGCGCCGCCGACGTCGCTGCAGCCATGACACGGCCGGAGTGGTATCGGCTCTGGGTTACGGCGCGGGGAAGCAACATCCCGTAGCCGCGGCCTGTTTCCCTGGGGCCGGACGTGATTTTGGTCGTATTGGTCGGCCCGGACGGCGGCAATACTTCGCTGGAGGCACCCCTGTGCCGATAGCGTAGATGCATGACGTCTACCACCACCGCCGGATCCGTCCGGCCCCAGCGCAACATCCCGGCCGAAATCGCCCGCTCATGGCTGCTGGTCAACGCAATGAAGCCCGAACTCTTCGACCAGTCAGCCGTGTCCCGCGCGGATGCCATCATCCTGGATATCGAGGACGCGGTGGACCCTTCCCAGAAGGACGCCGCACGCGAGAACGTCGTGAACTGGCTGACCGCCGGCGGCACCGCCTGGGTCCGGATCAACGACGCGACCAGCCCCTTCTGGGCCGACGACCTCTCGGGCCTCCGCGGCACCCCGGGCCTTCTGGGCGTCATGCTCGCGAAGACCGAATCCGCCGACCAGGTCACCGAAAGCTACCACCGCATGGACGGCAAGACGCCGGTCATCGCCCTTGTGGAGTCCGCCGTCGGCATCGAGGAAGCCAACAACATCGCCAGGGCCCAGGGCGCGTTCCGGCTGGCCTTCGGCTCCGGCGACTTCCGCCGCGATACCGGCATGGCCGCCACCCCCGAGGCAATGGCCTACCCGCGCGCCAAGCTGGTCGTCGCGAGCCGCGTCGGCAACCTGCCGGGCCCCATCGACGGACCCACCGTGGGAACGAACCACCCCATCCTGCGCGAACAGACCGGCATCACCGTCATGATGGGCATGACCGGCAAGCTCTGCCTCGCCATCGACCAGACCCACGTGATCAACGAGGTCATCAGCCCCACTCCGTCGGACGTCGCCTGGGCCACGGACTTCATGGCCGACTTCGAGGCCAGCGGCCGTGTGATCCGTGATGGCTCGGACCTGCCGCGCCTGGGCCGCGCCGAGAAGATCATGAAGCTCGCGGTCGCCTTCGGGGTGCAGCCGGCGCTGTAACCTGCGTTCCTTCCCGGTTGCCTGGCGGGCGGGCGGCTCCACGACCGGCAGAATCCCTGAATCCCGCGGCCGGCACGGGGGTGACCAGGGGCGGGTACGGATGCAACCGGGAAGGAACGCCGGCTGACGGCGGAAAACGCTGTCCTGACGCCGGAATTGCCCCGCGACGCGCAAAATACCCTACGCCCCCGGATTCCCGCGTCGTCAGGTATTTTGAGCGTCGCCAGGAATTTTGCGTCTCACGGCGTTGCCGGCACGCCCCGGTAGACTGGCCCAATGCTGACTGACTTCTGGGCCTCCGCGCCAACAGCCTACAAAGCGCTCGTTTTCAGCGCCATGGGCCTGATCGCCGTCGGCCTCATCCTCTCCGTGGTCGGCAACACGTCGCAGAACCAGGGCCTCGCCGTGGCGTCCCTGCCGGTGATCGGGCTGGGACTGATCCTGCACCTCGTCGGGATCGTTGTCCGCGGCCAGTCGATCCGGAAGAAGCTCAAGCGATAGCAGCCGCGTTCCGCCGGACATGGCTGCGGGCGTGCTCCACCGCGGCGGGCAGGGTCGTGAAGAGGTGCTTGTGATGGCGCAATGAACGGATCACCCCGACGTTCGTCACCAGCTCCAGATGCTGCGGTTGGACCCCTTTCAGCAGGACCGTGACGCCGCGCAGTTCCAGCGCCGAGATGACCTCCACCAGCGTATGGGCGCCCGTGGCGTCAAGCATCCGGACCTGGGACAGCCGGATGATGGCCACCTCGATGTTTTTGACCTGGCTGATCTCCTGCAGGACCCTCTCCGCGGCGCCGAAGAACATCGCCCCGTCCAGCCGGAAGATGGCAATGTGCTCATCGCCTTCCTCCGGCACCCCCGGAAGCGCCTCGCGCCGAACCCCGCTGAGTGAGGCGAACTTCCGCAGCGTGAACACCGCAGCGGCCGCGAGCCCGATCTGGATGGCCACGATGAGGTCGAAGGCCACCGTAATGAGGGCCGTCAGAACGAAGACGGCGGCATCAGCACGGGTGGAGCGCAGAACGGCAGTCACTGTGTGCCGGGAGACCATGCGCGTCGCGGTGACCATGAGGATACCGCCTAGCACTGCCAGCGGGATCCTGCCCACCAGCCCGGCCGCGAGGTAGATGATCGCCAGCAGGACCAGCGCATGCACGATCGCGGACAGCCTGGTCCGGGCACCGGAGCGGACGTTGACGGCGGTCCGCGCGATGGCGCCGGTCGCAGGCATGCCGCCGAAGAGCCCGGCCGCGATGGACGCCAGCCCCTGCCCGGTCAGCTCGCGGTCCGGGCTGTAGGCCCCGCTCGGCCTGCCGTCCGGCCCGATCATTCCGGCGGCCACCCGGGCCGAGAGCAGGGATTCGATCGCGGCGAGCGTCGCGATGGACACCGCGGGCATCAGCAACCCGCCCAGGCCGGCAGGATCAAGGGAAGGCAGCGACGGCGCGCGCAGGGAATGCGGCAGCTCCCCGATCCGGGGGATGTCCAGCCGGAGCAGTTCGGCGGCCACCGTGGCGAGCAGCACCGCGATCAGGCTCGCCGGAAGGGCCTTGTTCACTTTGGGGAGCAGGAGCATCACGGCGGCCACGCCCGCCACGACGGCGAGCGTCTGCAGCACGGTGGGAAAAGCCGCGCCGGAGGCGCTCTCAACGGCCGCCAGCACCGTGTTGTGGCCCGGGATTCCCTCGGTGCCCGTGGCCATGGGAACCTGCTGGAGGAAGATGATCGCGGCGATGCCAAGGGTGAACCCTTCCACCACCGGCCACGGGATGAAGGCCACGGCCCGGCCCAGCCCGCTGATGCCGAGTGCGCAGACCAGCAGGCCGGCCATGAGGGAAACCAGGGCGATGCTGCCGGCGCCGTGGGCCGCCACCACGGGGGCCAGGACCACCACCATGGCTCCGGTGGGGCCGGAGACCTGGACGTGTGAGCCGCCCATGACGGCGGCAACCATGCCGGCCACCACGGCCGTGACCAGGCCCGCCTCGGCGCCCACTCCGGAGCTGACGCCAAAGGCGAGGGCCAGCGGCAGCGCCACGATTCCCACCGTCATGCCGGAGAGCAGGTCCGTCTTCCAGGACGAGCGCAGTCCGTCGAAGTCGCGGCGGGAGGGCAGGAACCGGCCGAGGCGCCCCCGGAAGGCCCTCACGATTCGGACCCCGCAAGCTGCCCGCCCTCAAGGTGTTCGGCCGGAAGGTCCTGCGCCAGCCGCAACTGTTCGTTGGAACCGGCGAGGCTGTCCAGGAGGAAGATCCGGGCAATGGACAGCAGCTCCGAAATCTTTGGATGGGCCAGCCTGTACGTCACCGCGTTCGCTGACCGGACGGAGGTCACCACGCCGTGCCGGCGCAGTGTCGCCAGATGCTGGGAGAGGTGCGAAGCCTCAAGGCCCGTCTCGGCCAGGAGGTAGCTGACCGGTGCGGCGTTGTCCGGGGCCGCGGCCAGGAGCTCAAGCACCCGGATGCGGGCCGGGTGGGCGAGGGCCTTAAAGAGGTTTGCCTTGATCTCGTATAAGGGGGTCTGTGCCGCTGAAATCATGGGCCCGTGCTTTCTCGTCTCGGGAGCCGGGCCGTTGCCGCGACTTGATGAAATGATGTTTTCATCATACCGCTTGGAGTCAAGCACTGATGTCAAGCGCCGATGTCACGCGCGGCTGCGCTGTCATGAAGAAAGCGGTCCCGGGGCGTGGCGATAGGCTGGAAGCATGACTATCAATCCGGATCTGCAGGGCCGCAGCTACCCTGCCGCAGAGGTGTACGACGTCGGCCGCGAGAAGATCCGCGAGTTCGCCCGCGCCGTCAAAGCCACCCACCCCGCCCACTTCGAGGTGGACGCCGCCCAGGCGCTGGGCCACCGCGACCTCGTGGCACCGCCGACCTTCGCGATCATCGTCGCCCAGCGCGCCGACGCGCAGCTGATCGAGGATCCGGACTCCGGCATCGACTTCTCCCGCGTGGTCCACGCCGACCAGCGCTTCATCCACCACCGTCCCATCATTGCCGGAGACCGCCTGGCCGCCGAACTGCACGTCGACGGCGTCCGGGCAATGGGCGGCGGGGCCATGATCACCACCCGCTCGGAAATCTTCGCCCTCACGGCAGACGAATCCCGTGAGGCCGTCGCCACCACCACCTCGTCCATCCTGGTCCGCGGAGAGGGACAGTAGCCATGAGCATCACCATCGCAGAACTCACGATCGGCCAGGGCATCGGCAGCCGCAGCATCGCCGTCACCCGCACCGACCTCGTCAAGTACGCCGGCGCCTCCGGCGACTTCAACCCCATCCACTGGAACGAGGCCTTCGCCACGGGCGTCGGCCTGCCGGGAGTGATCGCGCACGGCATGTTCACCATGGGCGCCGCCGTCCAGCTGGTGACCGACTGGGCCGGCGACCCTGCCGCCGTCGTTGATTTCCAGACCCGGTTCACCAAGCCGGTGCCCGTCGCTGACACTACGGGAACGCCGGAGGCCGGCGCAGTGGTCGAGGTCAGCGGCGCCATCGGAGCGCTCGACGCCGAAGCCGGCACCGCCCGCGTGGACCTCACGGTTGTCTCCGCCGGACAGAAGGTGCTGGTGAAGGCCCAGGCCGTCGTCAGGCTGGCGTAACCCATGATGCTGCTGTGACCAGGGGTGTCTTCGTCCCGGCCGCCGAGATCACGCACTGGCGGAACGCGGTGGTGGTCGCCTACGCGGCCAGCGGCGTCGCGTTTTCCACATGGGTGTCCCGGCTGCCGGCCATCCGTGACGGCCTGGATCTGACTCCCGGCACCGTCGGGCTGCTCCTGCTCTGCATGACGGCGGGGTCGTTCCTGTCCGTGTCCGCCTCGGGCCTGATTGTCCTTCGGCTCGGCTCCAGGCGCACCATCCGGATCGGCAGCATCATGGTCGGGTTCGGGCTCATGCTCGCGGGCTTCGGTACCACCGTGCTCGCCAGCCCGGGCGCCGTCGCCGCGGGACTGGTCATCATCGGGCTGGGCACCCCCAGCTGGAACACCGCGTCCAATGTCGAAGGCGCGGCGGTGGAACGCGCCGTCCGGCGGCACATCATGCCCCGGCTGCACGGCTCCTTCAGCCTGGGCACGGTGGCCGGAGCCGGGCTGGGTGCCTGGGCTGCCGGTGCCGGGATCCCCGTCTTCTGGCACCTCGCCGCGGCGGGCGTGCTGGTGGCCGGCTCGGTGACCACCGCCGCGGCGTGGTTCCGCGCCGACTTCACGCCGCTGCAGGGGGAGGAGAGCTTCAATCCCCCCAGAACCGATAACTTCGAGGACCCGTCCACCGGCCCGATTCCTGTCGTCCGGATCGGCGCAGGCGCCGCGGAGGAGCCGCTGGACAACAAGCGCCAGATCGCCCAGGCCTGGCGGGACCGGCGCACGCTGCTGCTCGGCTTCCTGGTGCTGGGCCTGGCCCTGGCCGAAGGAGCGGCGGGCGACTGGGTGGCCCTGGCCCTCGCCGACGGCCATGGCCAATCCGATGCCGCCGGGGCCGCCGGCTATGGACTCTTTGTCACCTTCATGACCGTGGGCCGCTTCGCCGGAACGTTCGTGCTGGACCGCTTCGGCCGCGTCCCGGTCATGCGCTGGTGCGCCGCGATGGCGGTCCTGGGTCTGGGCTTGTTCGTCTTCGCCCCGGTGCCGTGGCTGGCGTACGTGGCCCTGGCGATCTGGGGCCTCGGCGCCTCCCTGGGCTTCCCGGTCGGCATGTCCGCCGCCGCCGACGACCCCCGCAAGGCGGCCGCACGGGTGTCCGTGGTCTCCACGATCGGCTACGGCGCGTTCCTCTGCGGGCCGCCGCTGCTCGGGCTGCTCGCGGAGCACGTGGGGATCCTCCACTCGCTGCTGGCCGTCATGGTGATGCTGGCGGCAAGCTTCCTGCTCTCCCCGGTGGCCCGGAAGATCACCGTGACTGGGCCGTCCGCTAAGGGGACAGTGTGATCCCGGCTAGGCTGGTCAGGTGACCCAGATTCTGCTTTCCGCCCTGACCACGGCCGCCGTCGGCGGGCCCGCCGGCACCTACGTCGAAGCGCGGGACGAGGCCGAAATCATCGATGCCGTCCGCTCCGCCGACGCCGCGGGGGAGCCGCTGCTGATCATCGGCGGCGGCTCCAACCTGCTGGTGTCCGACGACGGGTTCCCTGGCGCGGTGCTGAAGATCGCCTCGGAAGGGTTCACGGTCAATGCCGAGGACTCGTGCGGCGGGGTGTCCGTCGTGGTTCAGGCCGGCCACAACTGGGATGCCCTCGTAGAACACGCGGTACGGCACGCCTGGTCCGGCATCGAAGCGCTGTCCGGCATTCCGGGTGCCACCGGGGCCACCCCGGTGCAGAACGTGGGAGCCTACGGTGCCGACGTCTCCCAAACCATTGCCGCGGTGCGCACGTGGGACCGGGAACGCAATGCGGTGCAGACGTTTACCAACGCGGAGCTGAAGTTCGGTTACCGCGATTCCGTACTTAAACGGGCCACCGTCAACGGATCCCCGCGCTATGTGGTGCTCACCGTGGAATTCCAGCTTCCGCTGGGCCGCATGAGCGCGCCCGTCCGGTACGCCGAGCTGGCCCGGTCGCTGGGGGTCGAGCCGGGGCAGCGGGCCTACTCCAACGACGTCCGCCGCGAGGTGCTCCGGCTGCGGGCGTCCAAGGGCATGGTCCTGGACCCGGCAGACAGGGACACTTACTCCACCGGATCCTTCTTCACGAACCCGATCGTCCCCGCGGACGTGGCCGGCAGACTCCCCGACGAGGCTCCGCGATACCCCGGCGGGTCGGACGGGCTGGTCAAGCTCTCGGCGGCGTGGCTGATCGACCAGGCAGGCTTCGGAAAGGGCTTCGGGCTCGCCCCTGACAGCATCTCCGGCGGACGGGCCTCGCTGTCCACCAAGCACACGCTTGCCATCAGCAACCGGGGCGCCGCGAGCGCCGCGGACATGCTGGCGGTTGCGCGGGAGGTGCGCCGCGGCGTCGTCGAACGCTTCGGCATTGAGCTGCACCCGGAGCCCCTGCTCATCGGCATCGAACTCTAGGGAGATCGAGCGCCCGCGGGCTCAGCTGCTCCCGCGCGGCGGCGACACCTTGGTGAACAGCATGAAGGTGAAGCCGGACGCCGCCGCTCCGAGCAGGAAGACCTGGCAAAATGCGACGGACTGGGGGCTGGGCCCGCTCTGGAGCACCAGTCCGGCACAGGCGAAGGCGACGGCCCCGGCGAGCAGCGCCACCGAGCCCAGGAGGAAACTCTGCACGGTGGCCGGGAACTCGCCGCCTGTCTCGACCTGGAGGTCACGGCTCCGCGGCTCGGTGTCGTGCCGCGCATGGGCGCGGGGCTGGAGCGTGGCGGCGGTGACGAAGCTGCCGACGGACAGCACCATGCACACGCCGGCGACCAGCTGCAGAGTGCTCATCATGGGGGAGAGCCGTGTGCCGCTGGCGATGGCGACGGCGAGCCCGGCAGCCATGCCGGCGGCGCTGGAGGCCCAGCCCAGCAGGGCCAGCTTCCTGCACAGGGGCCGCAGCCGCGGCCACATCTCACTCATGGTCATGCAACAAGGGTAGAGAGGTCCGCTGGACGGCGGCTGGGAACACCCGGTGCGGCAGCCGGTGCGGACGGTGGCCGCGTCCGTGGCGAGTGTCGGTCCCCGGTCCTACGATGGGTGCATGGCAGCAGTGGTGCGCTCCCGGCTCAGCCGCGGAATCATGGGCAGGCTCCGTCTGGCCTCGCAGGGGTTGCTGGGGCCGGGCCTGGGCACCGCGCAGGACGCAGTGCGGTGGATGATGTCGATGCAGGCGCAGGATCTCCCGTCCGCCCTGTGGGCGGTCGGCCAGCGGGTCCCGGGCGCCCGCCTCGAGGACGTCCGCGCTGCCTTGGACCGGGGCGAGATCGTCCGCTCCTGGCCGATGCGGGGGACCCTGCACCTGATCGCTCCGGAAGACCTGCGGTGGGTCCTGGGCATTACCTCCGGGCGCATGGTCCGGGGCATGGCCGGACGCCACCGCGAGCTCGGCATCGCTGCTGAGGACATCCAGACAGCCCGGAAGGCGGCAGTGCAGTTGGTCTGCGGCGGGGGAGCCGCCACGCGGGACGAGCTGTTCCGGGCTTTTGAGGAGGCGGGACAGTCGACGGCGGGCCAGCGGGGCATCCACCTGCTGGGGGTCCTGTGCCAGCGGGCATGGCTTGTGCAGGGACCACTTGCGGGCAACCAGCAGCGCGTTGTCGCCTTCGATGAGTGGATCAGTTCGTCGCGGACGCTGGACCGGGCGGAAGGCATCGCGGAACTGCTGCTGCGATACATGCGCAGCCACGGCCCCGCCACGGAGCGCGACTTTGTCTGGTGGTCGGGCATACCGCTGACCGAGGTCCGACCGGCCCTGGCCGCCGTGCGCGACCGCCTGGTGGAGCTCGTGTTCGAGGACACGGGCTACTGGCTCTCGCCGGAGACTGCGGCGCTGCTCGAGGACGGCGTCCCCGGCCAGCGGTCCGTACTGGCACTCCCGGGGTTTGATGAGTTCCTGCTGGGGTATACAGACAGATCCCTTGTGCTGCCGTCCCGACACGCCGAGAAGATCGTTCCGGGCGGCAACGGCATTTTCAGGAAGACCATCGTGGCCGGCGGCGAAGTGGTCGGCACCTGGGGGAAGTCCGGGAACGGCCCCAGCACCGGCGTCGTACCCGAACCATTTGACGCGGTTAACGGACTGCGGCCTGCCGCCCGGAAGTCGTTCGGGGTGCAGGCCGCGAAGTACCGCAGGTTCCTTGGTGCGGGAACGCCCTAGAGGTTCCCGGTGGCGATGTTGAGCATGCGGCGCAACGGTTCGGCCGCGCCCCACAGGAGCTGGTCGCCTACCGTGAAGGCGCTGATGTAGCGCGGGCCCATCTCCATCTTGCGGATGCGGCCCACGGGGATGTCCAGGGTGCCGGACGCGGCCACCGGGGTCAGCCGGGCCATGGAGTCTTCCTTGGTGTTGGGAACCACGGTGGCCCACTCGTTGTCCGCGTCCAGGAGCTTCTCGATCTCGGCCACGGGGAGGTCCTCGCGGAGTTTGAGCGTCAGCGCCTGGGAGTGCGAGCGCATGGCTCCGATCCGGATGCACAGCCCGTCCATGACGATGTGCTCCTTGCCGGAGGTGCCCAGGATCTTGTTGGTCTCCACACCGGCCTTCCACTCTTCCTTGGACTGGCCGTTGCCAAGATCCGCGTCGATCCAGGGGATCAGCGAGCCGGCCAGCGGGACACCGAACTGGCTGGCGTCGATGTTGGTGCGCTGGTGGGCGAGGACCTTGCGGTCGATCTCCAGGATGGCCGACGCCGGATCGTCCAGTTCCGTGCTGACCTCGGCATTGAGGGTGCCGAACTGGCTCAGCAGTTCGCGCATGTGCCGGGCGCCGCCGCCTGATGCGGCCTGGTACGTCATCGAGGTGCCCCATTCGACGAGGCCGTTCTTGAACAGCCCGCCCAGGCCCATGAGCATGCAGGAGACGGTGCAGTTGCCGCCGATGTAGTCCTTCACGCCGCCGGAGAGGCCGGCGTCGATGACGTCCCGGTTGATCGGGTCCAGGACGATGATCGAGTCGTCGTTCATCCGCAGGGTGGAGGCGGCGTCGATCCAGAGACCGTCCCAGCCCCGGCTGCGCAGTTCGCCGTGGACCTGCTTGGTGTAGTCACCGCCCTGGGCGGTGACGATGATCGGCAGCTTCGCCAGGGTATCGACGTCGAACGCGTCCTCGAGCTTGCCGGCGGCGCCCGCCGCAGCACCCGCAACGGCCGGGGCGGCACCTCCGGCGTTCGAGGTGGAGAAAAAGACCGGGTTGATGGTGGCGAAGTCGCCCTCGTCCTGCATGCGCTGCATCAGGACGGAACCGACCATGCCGCGCCAGCCGACCAGGCCGACGGACGGAGTAGCTGCTGTAGTCATTGGGCCAGTTTAGACTTTGCGGCCGGCGCGGCGCAGTCGGTTACGTCACTGCTCCGTCCGCGTCCGCGGCGGCCCCACCCCGGACGGGCTTGTTCCCCGGCGCCTGCAAGAGTCCGTCATCGTCCAGAGGAGCCGTGGCTGGACCGGCATCATCACCCAGGGCGGTCGGGCAACACGTCCGCAGCCTGACCCCTCCATCCGGGCGGGCCGGGGACGGCATCGAGTTTGTCCCCGCGCCACAGCGCGGCGATGTCATCGCCGAATGCCCGGTCCAGTCCTGGACTGTTGAACAGCGGCGGCGCACGCCCCTAGTCGCCGCGCGGCTCTTCCAGCAGGGCCGCCTTGCGGCGACGCAGCGCAAAGACAGCGCCAAAGGTGAAGACCTGGGTCACCACAACCAGCACGACCGCGCCGAGGATCTTGTTGCCGCCCAGGATCATGGTCAGTCCCACGATCGCGGAGAGCAACGCCAGGAGGGGGAGGAGCATGTAGCCCAGGACGAACAGGGTTTCGGGTTTCTTCAGCATTCCTAGCCCTTGGTCCGGCGCCACTGGGTCATGCGGTAGCGGGTTCCGCCGGCGGACGTCAGCCACCCGTTGGCTGGCAGGCTGGCCCCGGTGGTCCAGTCGTAGCCGAGCTCCGGGGCGAAGGTGTCGCCCTCGGTGGCCGTGTCGATCGTAGTGATCACGGCGACGTCGGCGAGGTCCATCGACTGGGCGAAGATATCCCCGCCGCCGACGATCCAGACCATGTCGTGCCCGGGCGCGAACTGGGACTCCAGCAGGGCGTCATCCAGGGACCTCACAGCGGTGGCGCCCTCGGCCGCGGGCGTAGCACCCCAGCCTTCCTGACGGGTGATGACGATGTTGGTCCGGCCAGGGAGGGGCCGGTATTTGTCGGGGAAGGATTCCCACGTCTTGCGGCCCATGATGACCGGGTGTCCGGTGGTGAGCCGGGCGAAGTGCCTCATGTCCTCGGGCAGGTGCCACGGCATTCCGCCGTCCTTGCCGATGACACCCGTGTTGGTCTGTGCCCAGATCACGCCCAGGCCGGTGAGGGAAGCAGCCAGGTCCTCGGTGAAGGGCGTGGTCTGGGCGCCCTGCTGCGGGTTTTCGTTGTTGCTCATACGGCTATCGGCGCCTTAATCGTCGGGTGGTGCTGGTATCCGACCACTTCGAAGTCCTCGAAGGTGTAGTCGAAAATGGACTCCGGCTTGCGGGTGATCTTGAGCTGCGGGTAGTCGTAAGGTTCGCGGGCCAGCTGCTTGAGGACCTGGTCCATGTGGTTGTCGTAGATGTGGACGTCCCCGCCGGTCCAGACGAATTCGCCCGGTTCCAGGCCGGACTGCTGGGCCAGCATGCACGTCAGCAGCGCGTAGGACGCGATATTGAAGGGGACACCCAGGAAGGTGTCCGCCGAGCGCTGGTACAGCTGGCAGGAAAGCTTGCCGCCGGCGACGTAGAACTGGAAGAAGGCATGGCAGGGCGGGAGCGCCATGTTCTTGAGTTCGGCGACGTTCCAGGCCGAGACGATGTGCCGGCGCGAGTCCGGGTTGGTTTTGAGGTTCTCGACGAGTTCGGCGATCTGGTCGATATGGCCGCCGTCGGGGGTGGGCCAGCTGCGCCACTGCACGCCGTAGACGGGACCGAGTTCGCCGTCAGCGTCCGCCCATTCGTTCCAGATGGTGACGCCCTGGTCCTGCATCCACTTCACGTTGCTGTCCCCCCGCAGGAACCACAGGAGCTCCACGGCCACGGACTTGAAATGCACGCGCTTGGTGGTGATCAGCGGGAAGCTCTTGCCCAGGTCAAAGCGCAGCTGGCGGCCGAATACGCTGAGGGTACCCGTCCCGGTACGGTCCGATTTGTGCGTGCCGTGTTCCAGGACATCGCGCAGCAGGTCTTCATAGGGCGTTGGAATGCTCACGGTCCCAGTCTACTGAGGTCTCCAAAAGCGGAGTCCCTCTGTGACTGACGCCGGTCATCACCGGCCTCAGTCGTCGAACGGCCGGAACCTCTCCACGGCAACAACTTTGTTTTTGCTGCCGTGCGCCACATGGCACACGATCATCTCGCCCGGCGCCAGGAAAGGGTCCGAGGACGGCAGCAGGGCGCGCAGCCGGGAGCTCATGTGTTTGCCGAGTTGCGCGAAGACGGTCGGCAGGGCAGGGCGGTGGGTGCACAGGGCCACGGGACGCTGTTTGTCGAAGAGTGCCTCGACGACGGCGGCCGTCTTGTGCGGGCTGCGGGCGTGCCGGTGCTCGGTCAGGGAGTCATGGAGCTTCACCTTGGCGTCCGCGGCCTTGGCGTAGGGCGCGATCGTTGCGACGCACCGCAGCCACGGGCTCGTCACGACCCGCGCAGGCTGCCACGTGCGCAGGAGCCGCCCGACGGCTTGCGCCTGCCGCGTCCCTGTTGCCGCGAGCGGGCGGTCGCCCTCGGCCTTGGTCCAGGAGGAGCGCGGCTTGGCCTTGGCATGGCGGACGATCAGCAGCGGCCAGGTCTCCAGTTCCCCGCGGCTGTGCGCCGCGACGAGGTGCTCGAGCGGACCGACGTCACTGGGGTTGCTCAGCAGGCCGGCAGCCTTCTCCGGCGAACACCACAGGACGCTGTCCACTTCCTTGCCGTCGGGCAGCAGCGCTGCGCCGTCGACGTCGACGGCCCAGTAATGGACGACCTTAAGCCCGGCCGCCACGTGGTAGTGGATGGGCGGAAGCGGGATGCCCAGGGGGGCCTGGAGCCCGATTTCCTCCTGCACCTCCCGGATGGCGCACTCGGGGATGGTCTCGCCGGGGTCGATCTTGCCCTTGGGCCAGGACCAGTCGTCGTACCGCGGACGGTGGATCAGCAGGACCTCAAGCTCGTCCTTGTTGATCCGCCACGGTACGGCCCCCGCCGCCACGACGGCTATGGCTTCGCCGGTGTGGTCGCTCTGGTCGGCGACCAGCGAATCGCTCGTCAAATCGTAAGACACTGCCAGAGCCCCTAACGCAGGCTCGTCGAGCGTTGCCGCGAGCGTGAAGCGAGCAGCCAGGACTGGACGTCGTCGAGGTTCCGGCCGTCCTCCGCCAGGTGATGGCGGATCCAGTCCCCGGAGCTATCCAGATGCCAGCTGGCCGTCCCCGGGTCCATGTACCGGCGCAGCATGTCCAGGACATAGGTCGTGTCATCGCCGCTTGTGAGCTGAACGAGGGCCTCGACCCGGCGGTCCAGGTTACGGTGCATCATGTCGGCCGAACCGATGTAGACGACCGGGTCGCCCCCGTTGGCGAAGGCAAAGACGCGGGAGTGCTCCAGGAACCGGCCCAGGACGGAACGGACCGTGATGTTCTCGCTAAGGCCCGGGACCCCGGGGCGCAGGGAGCAGATGCCGCGGACGATCACGTCCACCGGCACCCCGGCCTGGGATGCGCGGTACAGGGAATCGATGATGGCTTCGTCCACCATCGAGTTGACCTTGATCTGGACGCGGGCGGCGATGCCGGCCCTGGCGTTCCGGATTTCGGTTTCAATCCGGTCGATCAGCCCGGACCGGACGGAGCGCGGCGCCACGAGCAGTCTCTTGAAGGTGGACTTCGGCGCATAGCCGGAAAGCTGGTTGAAGAGCTTCGAGAGGTCTTCGCCTACCTGCTCGTTGGCCGTCAGCAGGCCCAGGTCTTCGTAGTACCGGGCCGTGCGCGGGTGGTAGTTGCCGGTGCCGATGTGGCAGTAGCGGCGCAACCCGTCCACTTCCTGGCGTACGACGAGGGAGAGCTTGCAGTGGGTCTTGAGGCCCACGATGCCGTAGACCACGTGCACGCCGGCCTGCTCCAGTTTCCGGGCCCAGGAGATGTTGGCCTGCTCGTCAAAGCGGGCCTTGATCTCCACGAGCGCCAGGACCTGCTTGCCGGCCTCGGCGGCGTCGATCAGCGCATCGACGATCGGGGAGTCGCCGGAGGTGCGGTACAGGGTCTGCTTGATGGCCTGGACCTTCGGGTCCGCGGCGGCCTGTTCGAGGAAGGCCTGGACAGACGTGGAGAACGAATCGTACGGGTGGTGCAGGAGGATGTCCCGCCGCCGCATGGCGGCGAAGACGTTGGCGGCCTTGGACGTCTCGGACTCGTTGAGGTAGCGCGAGGTGTGCGGGACGTGCTTGGGGTAGTGCAGGTCCGCCCGGTCGATGCCGGCAATCACCGACAGCCCGCGCAGGTCCAGCGGGGCCGGGACGGAGTAGACCTCGGATTCCTCGACGCCGAGTTCGCGGATGAGCAGGGCCCTGATGTTCGGGTTGATGTCGTTGGTGACCTCGAGCCGGACGGGAGGGCCGAAGCGGCGGCGCAGCAGTTCCTTTTCCAGGGCCTGCAGCAGGTTCTCGGCGTCGTCCTCTTCCACTTCGACGTCCTCGTTGCGGGTGACGCGGAACGTATGGTGCTCCAGGACCTCCATGCCGGCGAAGAGCTGGTCCAGGTGGACGGCGATGACTTCCTCAAGGGCGATGAACCGCGCCACGCGCCCGGGGACGGAACCGGCACGGGGTCCGTCGATCGAAATCAGGCGCGGCAGCTGGTCCGGGACCTTGACGCGGGCGAAGAGCTCCTTGTCGCTGACCGGATTGCGGACCACCACGGCCAGGTTCAGGGACAGCCCGGAAATGTACGGGAAGGGGTGGGCCGGATCCACGGCGAGCGGCGTGAGGATCGGGAAGACCTTCTCGGCAAACATGGCGCTGAGCTGGTCTTTGGCCTGGGAGTCGAGCTCTTCCCAGTGCATGAGGTGGATGTGTTCGTAGGCCAGGGCGGGACGGATCTGTTCCGCGTAGACCCGGGCGTGGCGCTGCTGCAGTCGGTGGGCAGCCTCGCCGATCTGCTCGAGGACCTGCATGGGGCTCAGTCCGGCCGGGGAGGGCACGGCGAGGCCTGTGGCGATCCGGCGCTTGAGCCCGGCGACGCGGACCATGAAGAACTCGTCAAGGTTGGACGCGAAGATGGACAGGAAGCTGACCCGCTCCAGCAAGTAGAGGTTGGGGTCTTCGGCCAGCTCCAGGACCCGGGAATTGAACGCCAGCCAGCTCAGCTCCCGGTCCAGGAACCGGTCGGGGCTGATGTCGCCTTCCGGCTCCAGGTTGGGGGCGAACTCGGGGATGTCGATCCGGTCCTGGGTGGCACGTGAGGCCGGCACTTCGGAGGAGCCGAAACGGGCACGCACTGGACGCACCTTGTTGTTAGACGTGGCTGTCCGGGCAGATTCCCGTTGCATGGTCTCTCCTCATTGCTGGCGCGATTAGCTTCAACCTTACAAGCAATCGCCGCGGAGCGAGCCCAGATTTCGACCGCGTCGAAGGGCCCGCGCGCCGGGCGGATTACGGTCCGGCCAGGGGCGCATACATGACGTCGACATCCCAGCGGGTGAAGCCCAGGCGGCGGTACAGCGCTACCGCCGGGACATTGTCCGCGTCCACGTAGAGCATGACCGCGTGGAGTCCGAGGTCCTGCAGGTACTTGATGCCGGCAATTGTCAGGGCTTTGCCCAGTCCGGAGCCCTGTGCCGCGGGGGCAACGCCCACAACGTAGACCTCGCCCATCGCGGGGTGGTCGCCGTGGCGCTGGTGCACCTTCGTCCAGTGGAACCCCAGGATCCGGTCCGAGGAGTCCACTGCCAGCAGGAAGCCCGCAGGATCAAACCACGGCTCGGCCATCCGGGCCTCGAGGTCCGCACGCGTCATGCTGCCCTGCTCCGGGTGATGGGCGAAGGCTGCCTTGTTCGCGGCCAGCCAGGCGTCCTCATCCTGGCCAGGGACGAAGGCCCGGAGCCTCACGCCGTCGGGCACGGCCGCGCCGGGCAGTTGCGCCGCCGCAGTGGTGAGCCGCATCTTCCACAGTTCGCGGACAGGGCCGTAGCCGTAACGCGCGGCGAGGTCTGCCGCGGCTTCATGGTTTCCGTGGGACCACGCCTTCAGGCCGGCGAAGCCCCGGGTGTTCTTGAGTTCGCCAACCAGCCGGTCTGCCACGCCCTGGTTTCGGTAGCTCGGGTGGACGGCGATTTCCAGGACCCCGGTACCGTCAGGTTCGTCGACCACAACGGCGAAGCCGGCCAGGTCCCGCGCCGTTGCAGGATCGGATTTGTCGTCAGGGGAGTACAGCGCCAGTGTCAGCACCGAATGCGCACCCGCGTCGGCGGCGCGCAGCGTCACGAGGGTCTGCTCGGAGAGCGGAGGATTCCCGTCGGATTCCGCCGCGGCGCTCACAAGGGCGCGGACGTCGCTCAGCAGTTGTTCATCCGCGCTTCCCTTGACGGCAAGGACGGGCCAGTTTTCCGGGTGCGCAGGACTCATGACGCAAGGCTATCAGCGCCCGATTTGATCGTTCCCGGCAGGGGACGTATAGTCGATAACTCATCCGGCGTTGAGCCGGATGTGAGGGGGATCCACCACTGGGGTGGCCTCGATACGTTCGACCCGTATGTCCTCCACTGACAGCATGAACAGAAGGCCCCGGACTCTTGAGTCCGGGGCCTTCTGTTCAATGGATGGCAATCAGTGGATGGCGTTCAATAGCCGGTGATCATCAGGCGGTGTCCCCGGATTGGGTCCCCGGTCAGGCCTCCGTCAGTTCGTCTTCGGGCTGGCGGACGAGGGTCAGGCGGTAGCCGACGTTGCGGACCGTGCTGATCAGGTTCTCGTGGTCGGCGCCGAGCTTGGCCCGGAGCCGCCGGACGTGGACGTCCACGGTCCGGGTGCCGCCGTAGTAGTCGTAACCCCACACTTCGGTCAGGAGTTGCTGGCGGGTGAAGACACGGCCGGGGTGCTGGGCCAGGTACTTCAGCAGTTCGAATTCCTTGAAGGTCAGGTTCAGCGGCGCGCCGTTGACCCGCGCGGTGTAGCTGGCCTCGTCGATCACGACGCCGGCGGCGCGGATCTCTGACGGGGCGTCGTCCTGCTCGGGAACGGCACGGGCGACGCCGAGGCGGATCCGGGCTTCCACCTCTGCCGGGCCGGCAGACTCCAGCAGGATGTCATCCACGGCCCAGGCGGAGGACACAGCGGCCATGCCGCCCTCGGTCAGGATCAGCATCAACGGGGCGCTCAGGCCGGTGGCCTTGAGCAGTTGGGTCAGGGACCGCGCGCCGACGAGGTCCTTGCGGGCATCCAGCAGGACGATGTCGCAGGGATCGGTCTCGAGCAGGGCCGTGGGTTCGGCCGGAAGGATGTGCACGCGGTGGTTCAGCAGTTCCAAAGCAGGCAGGACGTCCACCGATGATCCGGTGCTGTTCGTCAGTAGCAGGATGTGCGACATGGTTCCTCCAAGGGGTGTCCGCGCATCGTTGGGCGTCTCTGAACCGGGCTTTCACCGGCCGGTACCGGCTCCCCGCCACGGTCCCGGGCACTGCAAGATACCTTGCAATACGGTGCCGCAGCGTGAAGCCTGGCTAAGTTATGAGTATACCCAAATGCCCCTTCCCGGCCATGGTCCCGTCACCTGCGGCCGGTCCTTTTGCGACATATATCGGTCACATAGGGCAGGATTGATCCGTCGGGGCCCGCCGCCCCGACAAAGTTGCGCCGAGTCGAATTGGGGTCTGCAGTGAGCGAAGGTACGGCCATGACGGATACGTCGACGGCGGGCGGACAGTGAAGTCCTGGAGCATGGCCGTCATCGGCCTTGCCGGACTCGCCGCCATCGTCGCCGGTGCCTATTCCTCGCCGGGCGTCCTGCTGGCCGTAGCGGCGCTCGCCGCCGTCGGGGTCGGCGTCGGCTGGCCCCACTTCCTCGGCATTCCCGCCAAGAAGACCCTGGCCGCCCTGATCGGCCTGCCCGGAGTCGGGTCCGCCGTGGCCGCCACCTACCTCCCGGCTCCCGGATTCCTTGACTGGACGCCGGCGTTCATGGCCGCCGGTGTCATGGCCGTCTTCGTCATGCAGTTGCTCCGCGGTACCGGGCAGGCCCAGCGCCTCGAATCCACCCTCGGCTCCTGTGCGGGCGTCATGCTGTCCTGCCTGGGGGCGGGCTGGATCGCCTGCGCACGGTTCAATGGCGGCCTGGAGATGTTCCTGGTGGCCGCTATCAGCGCCGCGGTGGCCTTGCTGTCGGGCCTCATTCGCTGGCCGGACCGCGTGGTGGCGCCACTGGGAATCATCGCAGCAGGGCTGGCGGGGCCGTTGGCAGGCCTCGTATTCTCTGACATCGCCGTCCTTCCGGCCGCCGTGGTCGGTGCAGTGGTGGGTGCCGTGCTCGTCAGTTTCCGCCGCCTGCTCATCCTCCGCGGCGACGAATTGAACTTCCTGGCCGTCCTCGGCATGGGATTGGGACCGGTGTCCGCAGTCGGTTCCCTGGCGTACTTCATAGACAAACTACTCATCTACTAAAGCGTTAGGATGGCATCATGTCCGTACTTGCATTTGAAATCTTCTTCCTTGTTCTTCTCGGCGTTGCCAGCCTTTCCATGGCCTGGTTTGCCGGTTTTGTGGTCTATCGCCTTTTCAAGGGCCAGAAGTAAACGCCTGAAGTTACATACCTGTCCAGACCCCGTAGTTTCCAGAGGTAGTTGCCGTGCCGATTGAAATTCCTACTGATCTGACGCCCGAAATCGTTCCGCTGTCCTGGCTCATTGGTGAGTGGGAGGGCAGCGGCCGGCTTGGGGCGGGGGAAGAGGACTCGGAGCACTTCCTGCAGAGGGTCTCCTTCACCCACAACGGCCTGCCGTACCTTCAGTACCGAGCCGAGAGCTGGCTGGCCGACGACGACGGCACGAAACTGCGTCCGCTGACGGTCGAGACCGGCTTCTGGGCCCTCGAACGCAAACAGCGCGACGAGGACGGCGGCCCGGGCCTGATCCCGGCGGACATCGTTCCGGTCCTGAAGAGCGCCGACGAAGTCGAAGCCCTGCGCAACAAGGACGGCGGCTTCGACATCTCAGTGTCGATCTCCCATCCGGGCGGAATCTCCGAGCTCTACTACGGCCAGATCAAGGGACCGCAGATCCAGCTCAGCACCGACATGGTGATGCGCGGCAGCCACTCCAAGGAGTACGCGGCAGCCACCCGGATCTTCGGACTCGTGGACGGGAACCTGCTGTGGCGCTGGGACGTGGCAGCCGGCAAGGGGTCGACGCCGGGCGGCGGCCTGGAGGCGCATGCCTCCGCCATCCTCAAGAAAGTAAGCTGAAGTCCGGTCTCACTGATTTTCCGTTGTCCCAGCGAGCAGGGAGAAACCCAGTGAATGACACAGCGAATGCCACGGCGAATACTGCCGGATACAGCGACCTCACGGCCGTGTATTTCAACGGCACACTCAAGAAGTCCCCGGAGAGATCCCACACCCAGGGCTTGATCGACGTGAGCCGCCGGATCATGGAGAGGCAGGGCGTCACCACCCGCGTGATCCGGACCGTGGACCACGACATCGCCAGCGGCGTATACCCGGACATGCGCGAGCACGGCTGGGCCAGCGATGAGTGGCCGGAGCTATACCCGGCCGTCCAGGCGGCGGATATCGTGATCGTCGCCGGACCGATCTGGCTGGGCGACAACTCCTCACAGACCAAGAAGCTGATCGAGCGCCTCTACGCCCACTCCGGGCAACTGAACTCCAAAGGGCAGTGGGCGTTCTACCCGAAGGTCGGCGGCTGCCTGATCACCGGCAACGAGGACGGCATCAAGCACTGCGCCATGAACGTCCTCTACAGCCTCCAGCACATCGGCTTCACCATACCGCCGCAGGCGGACGCCGGCTGGATCGGCGCCGTCGGGCCGGGTCCGAGCTACCTCGACGAAGGCTCCGGAGGTCCGGAAAGCGACTTCACGAACCGCAACACAACCTTCATGACCTGGAACCTGCTGCACCTGGCCCGGATACTCAAGGACGCCGGGGGGATCCCCGCCTACGGAAACCTCCCGGAGGCCTGGAAGTCCGGAACCCGGTTCGACTTCGACAACCCGGAATACCGCTGAGCCCGCCCGTCGGACGAAGCGCCGGTGCCCGGGCATGTCGGGACCGGAATACCCGCCGACCCAAGGACGTTCCCCCAGTATGACTACCAAGAGCCCCCTGTTGTCGCGCCCGGGCGCCGTCGAAGCCGCTGGCGCCGATGCCGGCGTCGCCTCCCACTACGGCGAACCGCTGCGGGAACAGCGCGCGCTGGCTGCCGGCTCCGCCGTCGTCGACCTCTCCTGCCGCGGCGTGGTGACGGTCAGCGGTCCGGACCGCCTCAGCTGGCTCAACACCCTTTCCTCCCAGCAGCTGACCAACCTGGCCCCGGGCCAGTCCACCGAACTGCTGCTGCTCAGCGTCCAGGGCCGGATCGAGTTCGACGCCCGGGTGGTCGACGACGGCGCAGCCACCTGGCTGATCGTCGAGGGAGCCGAGGCCGGCCCCCTCGCCGAATGGCTGAACAAGATGAAATTCATGCTCCGGGTCGAGATCGCCGATGTCTCGGCGGACTGGGCCGTGCTCGGCTCCACCCGGCGCATCCCGGAGTGGTCTGCGCTGCAGGTCTGGGTGGACCCGTGGCCGCATGTCGGCGTAGGCGGCTACTCCTACGCGGTCGTGGGCGAGGACTCCCACCCCGGCCTGGAGCGGCCGTGGTTCGAGTACCTGGTGCCGGCCGCGGAGCTGGACACCACGGTCGGTGACCGGCCGCTGGCCGGAGCGTTGGCAGCGGAGGCGCTGCGGATCGCGGCCTGGCGTCCCCGGTGGGGTGCGGAAACCGACGACAAGACCATTCCGCACGAACTTGATCTCCTGCGCACGGCCGTGCACCTGGCGAAGGGCTGCTACAAGGGACAGGAAACCGTCGCCCGCGTCCACAACCTGGGCCACCCGCCGCGCCGGCTGGTGTTCCTGCAGCTCGACGGCTCGCAGCACACGCTGCCGGCCGTCGGCAGCGAGGTCCGCGCGGGCGAACGGAAGGTCGGTACCGTGACCTCCGTCGCGCAGCATTACGAAATGGGACCGGTGGCCTTCGCTGTCATCAAACGGTCCGTGGCCCCGGAGGAGGTGCTGACCGTCCTCGACGGCGACGAGCCCTACACTGCGGCGCAGGAGCTCATCGTGGCGCCCGACGCCGGCCAGGTTGTGGGGCGCCAGACCGGATTTCTGAGGGGGACCCGGTGACCGCGGACAACGCTGCGGACGGCGCGCCCGATGACGAGACGCTGGCCCTGGCGCACGCACTCTTCCAGGCTGCGCGCGAGGGCAACACGGAACTGTTGGGCAGCTACCTGGCCGCGGGCGCCCCGGCGACCCTGACCAACGCCGCCGGCGACTCCCTGGTGATGCTGGCCGCCTACCATGGCCACCCGGACACGGTCCGGGTGATCCTGGACCACGGCGGCGACCCTAACGCGGCCAACGACAGGGGCCAGACGCCCCTGGCCGGGGCCGTCTTCAAGGGATACACCGACGTCGCCCGGGAGCTTCTCGATGCGGGCGCCGACCCCGACGGCGGCACTCCCTCCGCACGGGCAGCCGCGCATATGTTTGCCCGGACGGACATCCTCGCGCTCCTGGGCTGAGCGCCGACGGCCGGGCGTCCCGCCGGCCGGCCACGGACCCTCTGCTCCGGCTTGCAGCGCAATACTCCATGTGGAATAGTCGTGGTGGAGTAATCGATGCGAAGTACCGACCTTGAAATACACGCCCACGAAGGACACTGGACCATGGCCCGGGCCACATCCCTGACGCCGCTCGGCGTCGCCGCGCTCTCACTGCTGGTGGAAGAACCAATGCATCCCTACGAGATGTACCAGCTCCTCATGGCCAGGCATGAGGACCGCTTGGTCAAGGTGCGCCCCGGAACCCTGTACCACGCCGTCGGCCGCCTTGAAGAGCACGGCCTGGTCGACGCCACCGGAACGGACCGGGAAGGCAACCGCCCGGAACGCACCACGTACACCATCTCGGCCGCCGGCCGGGAAGCGCTCACGCAGCGGCTGCAGGACATGCTCGCCAATCCCGCGAACGAGTACCCATCCTTCCCGCTCGCCGTCGCCGAAGCCTATAACCTCCCGGCCGACGTCGTCGTCGAACTCCTGGACCGGCGGCTCCAGAGCCTGCAGGAACAGCTCGACTTCCTGGCCTCGGCGGAGGAGCTGGTCCGCGGGAAAGGCGTGGAACGGAAGTACTGGATCGACGTCCAGTACCAGCAGGCCATGCTGCGTTGCGAGATCGGCTGGATCCGCAGCCTCCAGGACCAGCTCGGGTCGGGCGAACTGCCGTGGTAGCCGCCGTTGAGCCGCAGGCAATGACAACGCCACCATCCCCTTGCACCCCATCAAGCACCCCATCAGCACCCTAAGGAACCCCATGGAAAACGTAGCCCGGCCGTGGCCGGCCCTCTGGTCCCTGGTGATCGGCTTCTTTATGATCCTGATCGACACCACCATCGTATCGGTGGCCAACCCGCGCATTATGGAAGGCCTGCACGCTGACATCAACTCGGTGATCTGGGTAACCAGCGCCTACCTTCTGGCCTACGCCGTCCCGCTGCTGATCACCGGCAGGCTCGGCGACCGCTTCGGCCCGAAGAAGCTCTACCTGTCCGGCCTGGTGGTCTTCACCGCGGCCTCGCTCTGGTGCGGGCTCTCCGGGGACGTCCAGACCCTCATCGAGGCCCGCGTGCTGCAGGGCCTCGGCGCGGCCATGATGACTCCGCAGACCATGGCTGTCATCACGCGCATCTTCCCGCCGGACCGCCGCGGAGCGGCCATGGGCATCTGGGGCGCCACGGCCGGCGTCGCCACGCTGGTGGGCCCGATCCTGGGCGGTGTCCTCGTGGACGGGCTCGGCTGGGAATGGATCTTCTTCATCAACATTCCCGTCGGCATCGCAGGCTTCATCCTGGCCCTGCGTTTCGTTCCGGCCCTGAGCACCCACCCGCACAAGTTCGACATCCCGGGGGTGCTGCTCAGCGCCGTCGGGCTGTTCCTCGTGGTGTTCGGCATCCAGGAGGGCGAAACGTACAACTGGGGGACCATCACCGGCCCCATCACGGTGTGGGGACTCATCATCGCCGGCATCGTGGTCCTGGTTGCGTTCGTCGTATGGCAGCGGGTCAACAAGGGCGAACCGCTCCTGCCGCTCTCGCTCTTCAAGGACCGCAACTTCTCCCTGGCCAACATCGGCATCACCACGGTCGGCTTCACGGTGACAGCCTTCAGCCTGCCGCTGATCTTCTACTACCAGATTGTCCGCGGCCTGACCCCCACCCAGTCAGCGCTCATGATGGTCCCGATGGCGTTGATCTCAGGAGGCCTGGCTCCGGTTGTCGGACGGATCATTGACCGGGTCAACCCGAAGTACATCACGGCGGCCGGCCTGGTCCTGATGTCGGTGGCGCTGTTCTGGAACTCCTCCCTCATGCACCCGGACACCCCGATCTGGCTGTTCCTCCTGCCCAGTGCCGTGCTGGGGTTCGCGAACGCAGGCATCTGGGCCCCGCTGAGCTCCACGGCCACCCGCAACCTGCCGCCGCGGCAGGCGGGCGCCGGCTCGGGTGTCTACAACACCACGCGGCAGATCGGCGCGGTCCTCGGCAGCGCGGCCATTGCCGTCCTCATCCAGTCGCGGCTCGCGGCGGAGCTTCCGGCGGCGCCGGGCGGGTCCGGCAAGGCCAGCCCCATGGCCTTCGGCGGCACACTGCCCGAGGCGCTGCACGAGGGGTTCTCGACGGCGATGGGCCAGTCCATCATGCTGCCCGCGGCGGTGATCCTGCTTGGCGCAGCCGTGGCGCTGTTCTTCGCCAAACCCAAGGCCCTTCAGGGCTGGGGAACCCCGGGCACGGTTCCGGCGGCTGCGGAACCCTCAAGCGCCGAGCGGGCCGCGGCAGAACCCAGCTAGAGGCCGGCCCCGGCCGGCATCCGGATCAGCCGAGCAGCACGCTGGTCTGGATGCCGCCGGCGGTGAAGCCCAGACTCCGGGCCAGGGCCAGCGATCCTTTGTTGCTGACGTCGGAGCGCCACTGCAGCGTCAGGCCCGAGGCCAGGGCCTCGTGGGCCGCTATGGAAGCCGCCAGCGTGCCGATGCCGAGGCGCCGCCACTCAGGAGCCACCAGTACCCCGAGCTGCGCCAGGATGCCCTCCCACTCGGTGTAGGCGCCGCAGGCCACCGGCGTCCGGCGCCCGTCTTCGATGTGCATGATGGTGAAGCGGTGCTCGAGGTCCGCGAGGCCGACCTCGTTGACATCGTCCGGCGGGCACAGCGCTTCGAGTTCGATCGCTTCCGGGTTGCCGTGCGAGACAGTCAGCTCCTCCGAGGGCTGCTGCAAGGGCAGCTCGTCGGCGAAGAACAGCGCGGCGGCGCCCAGCCCGTGGCCGCCGTGCCCGCGGGTGATAGTCAGCAGCGTGACGTGCTGCGCCAGCTCTTCGTCCGAGTACCCGGCGGCGCCGTCGATGGCCCACTGCGGCCCGACCAGGGCGGAGCTGCCAAACAGGCGGACGAACTGCAGGGAGCGGGCTGCTTCATCGGCCCGGGTGAGGCGGCGGCCCGCGGCGGCCGCGAAAGCGCCGTCGTCGAGTCCCAGCCGGCGTGCCCACGCGAGCTGGATGATTTCAGCGGAACCGGGCGCAAGAGTCATGCCTCAACCCTACCCAGCCGCGGCCGGTGGATGCCCAGCCGCCGGGGGACGCCTAGCCGAAGAGGACCGCGGCCTCGTCGTAGCGGCCCTGCGGCACGGACTTGATGTTCCCCAGTGCGGCGTCGAAGCCGACGTGGACGATGTCGGTGCCGTTCAGGGACACCATGGTGCCCCAGCGCTGTTCCACCACGGAATCGATTGCGGCCATGCCGAGGCGGGTGGCCAGGACCCTGTCGAAGGCCGTGGGCACACCGCCGCGCTGGATGTGCCCCAGCACCGTGGCCCGGGTCTCGATGCCGGTCCGGGCCTCGAGTTCGGGGGCCAGCAGTTCGGCGATGCCGCCCAGGCGCGGCCGGCCGAAAGTGTCCAGGCCGCGCTCGGAGTGCGGAGACTCCTGGCCTTCGGGGACGAAACCCTCCGCGACGACGACCAGAGGCGCGCGGCCGCGGTCACGGGCCGAGACGACCCACTCTGTGATCTGTTCCATCGAGGCTTTCTGCTCGGGGATCAGGATGGCGTGGGCGCCGGAGGCCATGCCGGCGTGCAGCGCGATCCAGCCGACGTGGCGGCCCATCACTTCGGCGATCATGGTCCGGTGGTGGGATTCCCCGGTGGTGCGCAGACGGTCGATTGCCTCGGTGGCGATCTCCACGGCGGTATCGAAGCCGAACGTGTAGTCGGTGGCGTCGAGGTCGTTGTCGACGGTCTTGGGGACGCCCACGATCTTCAGGCCGGCATCGGTCAGGCGCTTCGCGGCGGCGAGGGTGCCTTCGCCGCCGATGGCGATGATGGCGTCGATGCCGAGCCGGTCCATGTTTGCCTTGATGACCTCGGGGCCGCCGTTGTTCTCGAACGGGTTGGTCCGGGAGGTGCCGAGGATGGTCCCGCCCTGCTTAGCGATGCCGCGGACCAGGGCGCGCGGGATGTCGATGATGTCGCCCTCGACCACGCCGCGCCAGCCGTCCAGGAACCCCACGAATTCGTGGCCGTGCACGGCGATGCCCTTCAGGACGGCGCCGCGGATCACGGCGTTCAGTCCGGGGCAGTCTCCGCCGCTGGTGAGGATTCCAATTTTCATGTCTCGGCTCAAATCCTGGTTCGAAGGTATACAGGCAGAGCGCCACGCTGAGCTCACCTAGAGTCTAGTGGCGCATGTGGGCCGGGACACAAACGGTTACAGCGAAGGGGTGTCCCTGCCTGGACGGCAGGGACACCCCTTCACTTGGCGCCCGGCTCCTGTGGGGCCGCCCCGCACGGGGCGGCGTCAGGGTCGGCTGGAGCGCCTCTGGAGGAAGTTCTCGAGGACGATGGCGTTCCGCTGGTCCGGGAGGATCAGCCACGCCGCGAGATAGAAGACGAAAGCCGGGCCGGGAAGCAGGCTCAGGAGCAGGTAGGCGATGCGGACGTACGCCACGTCCACACTCAGTTTGGCGGCGATGCCGCCGCAGACGCCGCCCAGCCAGCGCTGCGGACCGCGTTTCAGGCCTAGGCCCCGGACGATGCTGAAGAACTTATCCATGGTTCAAGACTTCCCTGTGGTTGGTTTTTTGTCACGTCCGCGCGCTGACAGCAGCCCGCCGATCACGAGGGCGGCCCCGGCGCCGATCATCAGGCCGATGAGCACGTACGTGCCGTTAAGGGCGACGATGCCGAGCCGGGAAATGATGATCAGCGCGGCCAGGGCCAGCACGATCAGTCCCCAGACGACCGTGCCAACGCGGGCGCCGGGCCGTGGTCCGTCCGGCGCCTGGCGCTCCTGGACTTCAGGGTCATAGCTGGACATTTCAGTTGCCTTCCTTGATGGTCACGTTGCTGACGGTCCCGGAGATCCTGAGGACCAGCCGGGCCCCCGGCTTGGCCGTGTTGTAGTCGCTCTGCTGGTTCGTCATGCCGCCATGGTCCTGGCTGCCTTCGTGGAGGTTCCCCATGGTCATGTCCGCCTGGACCTGCACCGGGACGGTGTCGGGGATCACCACGGTTAGGTTGCTGGCCGTCGCGTCGATGGGAACGACGACGTCGGCGCCCAGCGGCGGGTTCAGCGCCAGCTTTGTCAGGTCGACAGTCCCCGTCCCGCCCGTGATATCGAAGCCGCTCCGGGCCTGTTCAATGCTGGCGGGTGTCCAGTCTGCGTTCTGGAGCCGGAACCGGTCCCCGTTCGGCACCACGTTGAAGATCCCGCCGATGATCAGTGCGACGACGGCGAAGAAGCCCAGGATGCCCGCGGTGCGGCCCCTTAGCCCGGCGGCCAGGATGCCGAGGCCAAGGACGGCCGCTCCGGCCGCCCAGACCAGGGCGTTGCCGGAGGTGCCAAGATCGATCACGTTGGCGGCGTTGAGGGCTTTGAGGCCGCCGCCCACGAGCAGGGCCGCGCCGACCGTCATGGCGACGGCGGGGGTGCCGGGTCCCGGATTGCGGCGCCTGGCCTGCGGTCCCGGAGTTCCGCCGGGCATCGGGCCGTAGCCGCCGGAAGGAGGAACGGGGCCGTAGGGCGGGACGGTACCGGACGGCGGGACGGGTCCGTAGGGCGGAGGCGGACCCCAGGCCGGACCGGGAGCCGGCACGCTGGACGCGCCCGGGAAGGGGGCTGCATCGCCGGTGTTTGCCGGGTTGAGCGGGGTTGCGGGGACGCCGGGCAGGTCGCTCGATGCCATGGAGGGGTTCCCGTGCCGGGCCTTGTTCCGCTGCGTCAGGTAGTAGACGAGGTAGGCGGCGGCGCCCACCCACACGGCGGTCCAGACAAAGGCGCCGAAGCCGTAACGGTCCCAGCCCCAGACGCCGTTGCCCAGGCTGGGGAAGCCGATGATCGTGGTGATCAGCGACCCGGTCATGCCCGCGGTCCACCGGCCTGCCGCGGCCTCCTGGACGTGGATGCGGCCATCGGGTTCCGGCAGGAAGGCCCAGGCGAGGCCGTAGAGGAGCACGCCGACGCCCGCGAAAATGGTCAGGACAATCAGGACGCCGCGGACGATCAGGGGATCGACGCCGAGCCGCTGGGCTACGCCGCTGGCGACGCCGCCGATCCACCGCTCCCTTCCGCGCGAGATTCCCTGGCTGCGGATCCAGTCGAAGAAGTGCTGCGGCTGGGCGCCTTCCTGCGGCGGCGTCGAGCCGTAGCCGTAGTAGGGCGGCGGAGGGGTGCCCGGGGTGCCTGGCGTGCCCGGGCCACCGGGCGGATTGAGCGGCGGGGGCTCCGGGGCGGACCCGCCGCCATCCGGCGCGCTCGCCGGTTCCGCCGAGGGGGAGGGGGATGGGGAGGTGGGGACCGACGCCGGGAAGGACGAGCCGTCCGGACGGCCGGGGACGCCGTTTGCGGAGCCTTGGCCTTCAGCTGGGTACGGGGTGGAATCGTTCATACCTCGATCCTTCCGTTTCCGGCTCTGCCGCTCTACTGGGGAACACCCTGACTCATCCCTGAACGGCCCCCGGTTGAGCCCGGAAACGCCGCCCGGGAACCCCGATCCGTGCTTGGATTGATGCATGACAACTGCCGCTGCCCGCCCGCCGCTGACCCGTGGCGGCGGCCGTGTGATTGCAGGCGTCTGTGCCGGCCTCGCCGACCACCTTCGCTGGCCGGTCAGCATGGTCAGGATCGGCATGGTGCTGGCCGCGCTTGCCGGCGGCGCCGGAGTGGCGTTCTACGCCTGGCTCTGGATCATGGTTCCCACGGCGGACGAAAGCGCGAAGAGAACCGGCCCGCGGCCGGCGTCGCCAATAGCCCCGGCGGTGAGCGTCCCCGGGGCACCCCCCTCAGGATTCATGTGGAGCCGGGGGCCGGCGGTCCCGTTCGGCAAGGAGATCCTGCTGGGCGCAGGACTCCTCCTGGCGGCCGGAATCCTCATCGCCCGGCTCCTGGGCTTTGACGTTCCGTTGGGCACCCTGATCCCGGCCGCAGCCATCCTGGGCGGCGCGGCGATCGCCTGGATGCAGCTGGACGAGACCCGCAGGGCCGGCCTCGTGGACAAGACCAAAGCCGACCAGGCAGGCGGCTGGGTCCGCCTCGCCGCGGGGCTGGCACTGGTGGTGGCTGGCGTGCTGCTGATGGTCTCAGGCTCCGGTTCCTGGGAACAGACCTGGCTGGCACTGCTCTCCTCGGTGGCCGTCCTCGGGGGCGTGGCCCTCGTGTTGCTTCCCTGGGGACTGAAGTTCTGGCGCGATCTTGAAACCGAGCGCGCCGGCCGGGTCCGTGCCACGGAGCGCGCCGAGATTGCCGCCCACCTCCACGATTCCGTGCTCCAGACGCTGGCCCTGATCCAGCGGCGGGCCGGCAACGAGCACGACGTCGTGCGGCTGGCCCGCGCGCAGGAGCGTGAGCTGCGGGGCTGGCTCTACCGGGACCCCGGCAAGGAAGCCGGCCAGCTGTCCGCCGGCATTAAGGCCGCAGCCGCTGAGGTCGAGGACGCCCAGGGGCAGGCTGTGGAAGTGGTCAGCGTCGGCGACTGCGCCATGACCGAACGCCACGAGGCGCTCGTCCAGGCGGCCCGTGAGGCCATGTTGAACGCTGCCCGGCACGGAGGCGGCGCCGTCTCCGTGTACCTGGAAGTAACCGACGGCGCCGCTGAGGTCTTCGTCAAGGACCGCGGCCCCGGCTTCGACCCGGAGACGGTCCCCGGCGACCGGCTCGGCGTGCGGGAATCGATTGCGGGGCGGATGAACCGCCACGGCGGCACCGCCACCATCAGCAGCAGCACGGACGGCACCGAAGTGCGGCTGCGGCTGCCCGCCTCCGCGGGACCGGCCGCAGCGGAGAACGGAGAGGGCAAAGCATGAACACCGCAGAAGCAACGCATCCAGCCGCAGGGATCCGCGTGGTCATCGTGGATGACCATGCCATCTTTCGGTCCGGGCTGAAAGCGGACCTGGATCCCGGCATCGTCGTCGCGGGCGAGGCCGGAACCGTCGAGGAGGCCATTGCCGTCATCGCTGCCGCGCGTCCCGACGTCGTGCTGCTGGACGTCCATCTGCCCGGCGGCCTCGGGGGAGGAGGACGCGAAGTGCTGGCAGGTTCGGCGCCGCTGCTGGGCGGCATCCGGTTCCTCGCGCTGAGTGTCTCCGACGCCGCGGAGGACGTGGTCTCGGTCATCCGGGCCGGCGCACGCGGGTACGTGACCAAGACAATTTCCGGCCCGGAGATCAGCGATGCCGTCCGCCGGGTCGCGGGCGGCGACGCCGTCTTCTCGCCCCGCCTTGCCGGCTTCGTCCTCGACGCCTTCGGCACAGCCCCCGCGGAGATCGCCGACGGGGAACTGGACCGGCTTTCCGCCAGGGAGCTGGAGGTGATGCGCCTGATCGCCCGCGGATACAGCTATAAGGAAGTGGCCAAGGAGTTGTTCATCTCGATCAAGACCGTCGAAACCCACGTCTCGGCTGTGTTGCGCAAGCTCCAGCTCTCCAACCGGCACGAACTGACCCGGTGGGCCGCCGAGCGACGACTCCTCTGAGCGTCAGCCCCGTGGCCCCTCGGGACATGCTCATTCTTTAACACCACCAGTGGGCAGAGTGGCATGCTGTGCACTGGTGGTCATTGGGGCTGGACATGTCCCGTGGTGCGTGGTGCGGGGGGGCTGGACATGTCCCGTGGCACGGTAGCTCCTCTGGGCATGCTCATTCTTTAACACAACGAGTGGGCAGAGTGGCATGCTGTCCACTGGTGGTCATTGGGGCTGGACATGTCCTGCGGTGCGTGGTGCGGGGGCTGGACATGTCCCGTGGCACGGTAGCTCCTCTGGACATGCTCATTCTTAAACACCACCAGTGGGCAGAGTGGCATTCTGTCCACTGGTGGTCATTGGGGCTGGACATGTCCTGCGGTGCGTGGTGCGGGGGCTGGACATGTCCCGTGGCACGGTAGCTCCTCTGGACATGCTCATTCTTAAACACAACGAGTGGGCAGAGTGGCATGCTGTCCACTGGTGGTCATTGGGGCTGGACATGTCCCGCGCGAAGGTCCTATTTGGCCTTGCCGAGGAAGTCCTGCAGCCGGGCGACGCCAGTGGCCAGATCGTCGTCGCCCAGGGCGTAGGAGAGGCGGAGGTAGCCGGAGGGTCCGAACGCTTCGCCGGGAACGACGGCAACCTCGACTTCGTCCAGGATAAGGGCCGCGAGTTCCGCCGACGTCGAGGGCCGGACCGGGCCGTTCGCCGACGGGAACTCCTTGCCCAGCAGTGCGCGGACGTCCGCGTAGACGTAGAAGGCGCCCTTCGGCGTCGGGCAGTCAACGCCCTCGATGGCGTTCAGGCCCGCCACGATCGCCTTGCGGCGGCGGTCAAAGGCGACTTTCATCGCGTCGACGGCGGTCAGCGGACCGGACACCGCGGCGAGGGCGGCAACCTGGGGGATGTTGGAGACGTTGGAGGTGGCGTGCGACTGCAGGTTGGTGGCGGCCTTGATGACGTCGGCCGGCCCGATCATCCAGCCCACGCGCCAGCCCGTCATGGCATAGGTCTTCGCGACTCCGTTGAGGATGACGACTTTGTCGCCGAGCTCGGGGACTGCGGTGGCAATGGAGGTGAACGGGACGCCGTCGTACGTCAGGTGCTCGTAGATCTCGTCGGTGACAACCCACAGGCCACTGGACGCTGCCCACTGGCCGATCTCCTTGACCTGTTCCGGCGAGTAGACAGCGCCGGTGGGATTGGACGGGGAAACGAAGAGCAGGATCTTGGTGCGGTCGGTGAGGGCTGCTTCCAGCTGCTCGACCGTGACCAGGTATCCCTGCTCGGGCCCGGCGAAAACCTCCACCGGGACGCCGCCGCCGAGCCGGATGGCCTCCGGGTAGGTGGTCCAGAACGGGGTGGGCACAATGACCTCGTCGCCCGGATCCAGCAGGGTCGCGAAGGTGTTGTAGACGGCCTGCTTGCCGCCGTTGGTTACGAGCACCTGGGACGCGTCGGCCTTGTAGCCGGAGTCCCGGAACGTCTTGTCCGCGATGGCCTGCTTCAGCTCGGGCAGCCCGCCGGCGGGGGAGTAGCGGTGGTACTTGGGCTGGCTGGCGGCCTCGATAGCGGCCTGCACGATGTAATCGGGCGTCGGGAAATCGGGCTCGCCGGCGCCAAAGCCGATGACCGGCCGGCCGGCTGCCTTCAACGCCTTCGCCTTGGCATCGACAGCCAGCGTGGCGGATTCGGCTATGGCGGAAATGCGCTGGGAAATGCGGGCGGCAGACATGGCAGGTCCATTCTTCGCTTACAGCTGGGTGGCTGAATGTGGGATTCGACGGAATCTACTCTATGCTGATCACCGGATCCTCCGGGGTGCCGGCCCGGAAATGTGACTGAAAGCTTTCAGTTGATTTCCGGCGGACACGCCGGGGTCCGCGGACAGCCGGTTCGACGTAGACGCAGTTGTTGCGTAGACTGGTTCTCCGGTGTTGAAAACACGATGATGGTCTGCGCCTCAGGGAAATCTGGGGGAAACGCCGGCTGGAACGGTTTTTCGCTCCATAGGGTAGTGGCGCAATTGGTAGCGCAGCGGTCTCCAAAACCGCAGGTTGCAGGTTCGAGTCCTGTCTGCCCTGCGCATGCTGTTCCGGAAAACGGAACCAGCGCAGCAACCATGGTTCAGTTCAGAACCGGGTATCCGACATTGCGAGGATGAGTGAGGACCAGGTGACCGAAACAGCTGCAAGCAGCTCCAAAGGCCGCCCCGCCAAGAACGCCGCCAAGGCTGGCTTCTTCGCTCGCATAGCACTCTTCGTCCGCCAGGTAATCGGCGAACTGAAGAAGGTCGTTGCACCGACCCGCAAGGAATTGATCAACTACACGCTCGTGGTGCTGGTGTTCGTGGTCATCATGATGCTCATCGTCACCCTGCTGGACCTGGCCTTCGGAACCGGAGTGAGCTGGGTCTTCGGCAGCCAGGGCGCCACGGACCGCTAAGGCGACCGGTCCGCAGACCGCGTGGATGCCCCGGGAAACCGGAGGTTCCGCGGGGTGTGCGGAATTGAGTCATTTAAATAGGCATGTTAGGCAATGAGGAAGCAGGAGACCAAGTGTCTGAGCAGGAGCTCGAGGTAACTGAGACTGAGCTGGATAAGAGCCAGGACGCCGCGGTGGATGCCGCGGAAGAGTCCGAGGCTGTGTCTGCTGCGCCCGAATCCGACGTCACTGACGAGGCCGCAGCGCTTGAAGCAGCGGACGAGGCAACCGAATCCGTAGATACTGCAGCCGAGTCCGACGAAGCTGCAGTTGGGTCCGAGGACGCGCTGGCGGCAGCTGCTGCCGCCGCCGAAGTTGACCCGGCAGATGAATTCAAGGCCAAGCTGCGCCGCCAGGAGGGTGACTGGTTCGTCATCCACTCCTACGCAGGCTATGAGAACCGCGTCAAGGCAAACCTTGAGACCCGCATCCAGACCCTGGACATGGAAGATTACATCTTCGAAATCCAGGTTCCGATGGAAGAAGTCGTTGAGATCAAGAACGCTCAGCGCAAGGTCATCAACCGCGTCCGGATCCCCGGCTATGTCCTGGTCCGCATGGACCTGACGGACGCCTCCTGGGGCGCCGTCCGCCACACCCCCGGTGTCACCGGCTTCGTGGGCAACGCCCACAACCCCGTGCCGCTGCGCCTGGATGAGGTCTTCTCCATGCTCGCCCCGGTCTTCGAAGAAGAACAGGCCGAGAAAGGCAAGCCGGTCAAGCACGCTGCCGCGCACGTCGACGTCGACTTCGAGGTCGGCGAATCGGTCATCGTCAAGGAAGGTCCGTTCGAGACGCTTCCGGCCACGATCTCCGAGATCAAGGTCGATTCCCAGACGCTTGTGGTGCTCGTCTCCATCTTTGAGCGCGAGACTCCCGTCACCCTGTCGTTCAACCAGGTCAGCAAGATCTAGCTTTCCCACAGAATTCGCCCCGGACTGCCCGCTTAGCAGCCACGGGGCGGCCGGCCGCCTCGCCATGGCGGCCACCAACCTGAGGCACGCTCCTGTGTCCCAGGACGTATTTGAGAGAAGGACCTACATTGGCTCCCAAGAAGAAGGTCACCGGCCTCATCAAGCTGCAGATCCAGGCAGGTGCCGCTAACCCGGCCCCGCCGATCGGTCCTGCGCTTGGCCAGCACGGTGTCAACATCATGGAATTCTGCAAGGCGTACAACGCTGCGACGGAAGCCCAGCGCGGCAACGTTATCCCGGTGGAAATCACGGTCTACGAGGACCGTTCATTCACGTTCATCACCAAGACCCCTCCGGCTGCGGAACTGATCAAGAAGGCTGCCGGCGTTGCCAAGGGTTCACCGACCCCGCACACCGTCAAGGTTGCCAAGCTGACCCAGGCCCAGGTCAACGAGATCGCCACTACCAAGATGGAAGACCTCAACGCCACAAGCCTTGAAGGCGCAGCGAAGATCATCGCCGGCACCGCCCGTTCCATGGGCATCACCGTCGAAGGTTAATTCCCCCACCGCTGATGCGGTGTCGGGTTCGGAATACCGACCGCGACGCCGGACAGCACCGCCGGGCGACCGGCACCACCTAATCATTGAAAAATCGGACTTCCGAAACGGATTAACCAGCCGGAATTCCGACTGTGGCAGGGCCCAGCGCGGTCCGCAGACCACAACTGCACAAGGAGAATAAGCAGCATGGCAAAGCGCAGCAAAGCATATGAGGCAGCCGCAGCCAAGATCGACGCGGAGAAGTTCTACGCGCCGTTCGAGGCAGTGACGCTGGCCAAGGACACCAACCCGTCCAAGTTCGACGCAACCGTTGAGGTCGCTTTCCGCTTGGGCGTTGACCCTCGCAAGGCCGACCAGATGGTCCGTGGCACCGTCAACCTGCCGCACGGCACCGGCAAGGTCGCCCGCGTCCTCGTCTTCGCAACGGGCGACAAGGCTGAAGCAGCAATCGCTGCCGGCGCCGACTTCGTTGGTTCCGATGACCTGATCGAAAAGATCGCTGCCGGCTGGACCGATTTCGACGCCGCCGTCGCCACCCCCGACCTCATGGGCAAGGTTGGCCGCCTCGGTAAGGTCCTGGGTCCGCGTAACCTGATGCCGAACCCGAAGACGGGCACCGTGACCGCTGACGTCGCCAAGGCCGTCAACGACATCAAGGGCGGCAAGATCGACTTCCGCGTCGACAAGCACTCGAACCTGCACTTCATCATCGGCAAGGTTTCCTTCGACGCCATCAAGCTGGCCGAGAACTACGCCGCCGCTCTGGAAGAGGTCCTCCGCCTCAAGCCGTCCGCTTCCAAGGGCCGCTACATCCAGAAGGCCACCGTCGCCACGACGTTCGGCCCGGGCATCTCGGTTGACCCCAACGTCACCAAGGTCCTGACCGAGGTCTAAGCCTCACCAGTACGAGCTGAGAGACCGTCCCGCAGTTGCGGGGCGGTCTTTCTGCTTTCCCGGGCGGTGGCCCGCCGGAGCATTCCGTGGCACGGAAACTCCTTGGAAGTGCCGGGGCCGCCGGTTAAGCTGACCCGGTGACGACAGCGCTGTACCTCATAGAACCCCTTAATCTCCCGGCAGCCCTCCACGCCCCGGACAACGGGGACTTCCTGGAGTTCACGAAACTCTGCGACGCCGTGGTGCTGCAGACCTGGGGCAGCCTGGACCGCGGCGCTTCCCCGGCGGCCCGGCTCCAGTACTGGCAGGACACCCCCTACACCCGGCTGCGGCAGTTCTTCGTGCGCCAGGACGGCCGCATGGTTGCCAGATCGTTCGTCCGGTTCTGGCTGCAGGAGAACCTGTGCGTCGCCCTCGTAAGGGTCGAGGTCCTCGATGGCTTCGCGGGCCGCGGGATCGGCACGGCCCTCCTCCGCCACATCGAGGAGCTGGCCACCTCGGAAGGCCGCACGATTCTTCAGGGCTACACGGAGCATCCCGCAGCCTTCGACCCCGATGAGCCCGGCGCGGGCGCCGCCCTGGTCAAGCCCGCGACCGGCTCGGGAGCACTGCCCGCCGGGGCGCCCGGAGTGCGCTTCGCGCTGACGGCAGGGTACCGGCTGGAGCAGGTGGAACGATTCAGCAGCCTTGAGCTGCCCGCGGCCGCGGCAGTCCTGGACGAACTGGAGGAGGACGCGCGGCGCAAAGCGGCGGAGTACGAGCTGCTGCACTGGACGGATGAGTGCCCTGACGAGTACCTCGACCAGCTCGCACTGCTGATGTCGCGCATGAGCACGGACGCGCCGAGCGGCGGTCTCAGCTATGAAGCAGAGACCTGGGATGCTGCCCGTGTCCGGCACGTCCAGGACACGTGGCGGCTGGCAGGGCTGACCTCCCTCGTGGCTGCGGCGCGCCACCGGACCACCGGGGAGCTGGCGGCGTACTCCGTCCTCCAGCTCACGGACGCCAAGCCGTGGCTTGCCAGCCAGGACGACACCCTTGTCGCCGGCGCCCACCGCGGCCACCGGCTCGGCATGATGGTGAAGATTCGCAATCTGCGCGTGCTCCTCGCCGGCTACCCGGCGGTGAGGCGTGTCACCACTTTCAACGCCGCCGAGAACGACCACATGCTGGCCATCAACATTGCGCTCGGGTTCCGGCCGGCAGGCTACGACGGCGAGTGGCAGCGCACCGCCGCCACGGAGGGTGCCGCCGCCCGTGAATGACCCCGGCGCGTCGGCCGACGGCGTCAGCCCGACGCCCGGCAGGGAGGAGCCCGAGGTCACCCATGGAATGCCGGAGTAAACCGGCATATGCTGACGGTTGAAAGCCCGGCCTGTGCCGGGCCTCCGGCACCGATGGTGGGCGGCAGAACGGCTGGGATGATGCCCTCAATGGCAAACGACGTACGGATTGAACAGCTCTGGATACCCGATTCCCTCGACGGGCCGGACGCCGCCGACTTTCTTGCCGCCGTCGAAGTCGGCCGCAAGGTGCGCATGCAGACCTGGGGCAGCGACGACCTCGCCTATGCCCCGCAGGAGAAGCTGCTTGAGATGGCGGACCCCTACGAGCGCCAGGTGATCCTCGTGGCAAAGATCCGGGGAGACATCGTCGGAACCGCGGACATCGCCCTGCCCCTCGTAGACAACCTTGATCTGGCCGAATTCACCCTCGACATCCTTCCGGAGTTCCGGCACCAAGGGGTGGGCCGGCAGCTGCTTGAAGCGGCGGAGCACTTTGCCCGCGATGAGGGGCGGCACACGATCCTGATCGACACCAACCATCCGGGCGCTTCGCTGACCGACGGCGACGCCGAGCAGCTGGTCCCCGGCAGCGGGCTCGGCTTCGTTCCGCTGGGCAGCCGCGAGGTCGAATTTGCCAGGCTCACCGGCTACACCCTGCAGCACATCGAGCAGTTCAGCTCCCGCGCCCTTCCACTGGACAGCAAGCTTGTCGCCGAGTTGGAGGCCGAGGCCAACGAAGCCAACGGCGGCCGCTACCGCCTGCACCACTGGACGGACAGGTGCCCGGACCAGTGGCTGGAGGCCGTCGCGGCCCTCGAAAACAGGGCCGGCGAGGACGGGGTCCCGGGCGTGGAGCCGGAAGACATGGTGTTCGACGGCGGCATCCTCCGAGAGGCGGAAGAGGTCGCCATCGCGCAGGGGCGCCGGACGGTGGTCACCGCCGTCGAGCACATTGCCAGCGCAACGCTTGTGGGCCTGACCACGATCAGCGTGCTGGCTCTCCGCCCGGATGTGGTGTTCCAGGACGACACGGTGGTGCTCCAAGAGCACCGGGGCAACAAGCTGGGCCTGCTGATCAAGGTCGCCAACATGGAACGGCTCACCGAACAGTTCCCGGACGCCCGGGTCCTCTACACCTGGAACGCGCCGGAGAACCGCTACCTGCTCAAGGTCAACCAGCAGCTCGGATTCACCACTGCGGGCGTGACCGGCATCTGGCAGAAGGAACTGCCGGACTTTGGCCCCACCGTCAGCTGAGTCGGGACGGCCATGCCCGATTTGGAGCAGACGCAACGTGTCCCGTAAGCTGGGAAAACCAAAGACCGTCGGTTGTTGGAAATCCACTCTCCCAAGCAAGGCTCACTTCTGCAGTCGCGCCGGGGAGGTGCAGTGGATCTCCAGACGAAGGACCCTGAACGTAGGGCGGCCGGCGCAGGTGAACGAAGCAAAGCTCCGCAGTCATTGACCGCGTCGAGACAAGCCCCGTGCATCTGCGCGGGGCGTTTTTTAGTTTTAGCTCATCTGAGCGGGGACCCGGAATCACCGGCACTATCCCCGGAAGGAGGGTTATGGCAACGCCTAGCAAGGTTTCAGCAGTAGCTGAGATCACTAACGATTTCAAGGAATCGAACGCCGCTGTCCTGACCGAATACCGTGGGCTCACCGTTGCACAGCTCAAGCAGCTGCGTGTTTCTCTCGGCCAGGAAACCAAATTCTCGGTCGTCAAGAACACCCTGACCGCAATTGCAGCCAAGGAAGCTGGTGTCGAAGCATTCGACGGCCAGCTCGCCGGCCCCACTGCAATCGCGTTCATCAAGGGTGACGCAGTTGCCGCTGCCAAGAGCCTGACGGATTTTGCCAAGGCCAACAAGCAGCTGGTCATCAAGACCGGTTACTTCGAGGGCAAGGCACTGAACGCCAGCGAAGTTGCTGCCCTGGCAGCACTCGAGTCCCGCGAGCTGCAGCTCGCCAAGGTTGCAGGCATCCTCAAGGCTCCTGCTGCCGCTGCTGTACGCATCATCGACGCGCTGCGCCTCAAGCTTGAAGAAGAGAACGGTGCTCCGGCTGAAGCCGAGGCGCCCGCCGCTGAAGAAGCTCCGGCCGAAGCCACCGCAGATGCAGCAGTAGAGGCTGAAGCTCCGGCTGAAGCCGCAGCCCCCGAAGAGAACTAACTCTCTTCTCACCAAGACTCCGGTGTGAAGGCAAGGCCCAGGCCGCCGATCACCACTATAGGAAGGACGCCACACCATGGCGAAGCTCACCAACGAAGAGCTCATTGAAGCTTTCAAGGAACTGACCATCATCGAGCTCTCTGAGTTCGTCAAGCTCTTCGAAGAGACCTTCGAAGTTACGGCCGCTGCCGTTGCTGTTGCTGGCCCCGCTGCCGGCGCTGCTGCAGAAGAAGAAGAGCAGACCGCATTCGACGTCATCCTCGAGCACCCGGGCGACAAGAAGATTGCAGTCATCAAGGAAGTTCGTGCAATCACGTCCCTGGGCCTCAAGGAAGCCAAGGACGTTGTCGACAGCGCCCCGAAGGCCATCCTCGAAGGTGTCACCAAGGAAGCTGCCGAGAAGGCTGTTGCTCAGCTCGAAGAGGCTGGCGCACGCGTTACCCTCAAGTAACTCGATCGGTCCGGGAACCCCGATCCGTTCGGGTTGCCGCTCTGCTCCGGGAAACCCCGTCCACCCAGGTGGGCGGGGTTTCCTGCGTTCGGGGCCGGATCGGGCCGGGCCGGAGCGGACGGAACCGAAAGCATTGCCAAAGAGATTGTGAACTCTCTGTTCTAGTGGGTGTGGGCGACCCTAGACTGTGGCTTTGTGCCGACCGGCCACCAACATTGAGGAGTTCACACACAATGACGGACCCGAACATTCCACTGTCCCGCCGCGCCATGCTCACCGCAGCCCTCGTGGGCGGGAGCGCCGCGGCCGCCACCCTGGCCGGCGCCGCCGCCGCCCACGCCGGACCCGCCGCCGGGTCCGACACCCGGGCCGGCGGCGGGAAGCAGTTCACGCTGACGGTGCTCGGCACCACCGATCTGCATAACAACGTCTTCAACTGGGACTACTTCAAGAACGTCCCCTACTCCGACTCCGCCAGCAACCGGATCGGGATCGCCCAGGCCGCCACGCTCATCAAAGCCATGCGGGCAGAGCGGGGCGCGGCCAACACCCTGACGATCGATGCCGGGGACACCATCCAGGGCACGCCACTGGCCTACTATTTCGCCAAGATCAACCCGATCTCCGCGACGGTCAAGCACCCCATGGCCCTGGCCATGAATTCGGTGGGCTACGACGCCGTCTGCCTGGGCAACCACGAGTTTAACTACGGCATACCGCTGCTGCGCACGTGGGAGGGGCAGCTGGACTTCCCCCTGCTCGGCGCCAACGTCCGCGACGCCGCGACGGGCAGCCGGGCGTTCACCCCGTATGTCCTCAAGCGCGTCAAGACCGGCAATGGCTGGGTGACCGTGGGGCTGGTCGGCTTCGTGACCCCCGGCTGTGCGCTGTGGGACCGCGACAACGTCCAAGGCCGGCTGGACTTCAACGGGATCGTGGAGGAGGCCAGGAAGGTCATCCCGGAAATGAAGGCCGCGGGTGCCGATGTGGTGATTGTCTCCAGCCATTCGGGCGCGACGCCGGGATCCTCGTACGGCGATGCCCTGCCGTTCCCCGAGAACGCCTCCACCCAGCTGGCCGAGGAGGTCCCCGGAATCGACGCGATCCTGGTGGGCCATGCCCACCTTGAGATTCCGGAGCGCTTCGTCACCAACAAGGACACCGGCAGGCAGGTGCTCCTGGCAGAGCCCCTGAAGTGGGGCATGCGCGTTTCCGTCATGGACCTTGAGCTGGCCAGGGAGAAGGGCCAGTGGACCGTGATCTCCGCGCACTCACACCTCCTGGACGCCAAGACGGTGGACGCGGATCCTGCTGTGGTCCGTGCCGTCCAGGCGGGGCATGACGCCACGGTGAAGTACGTGAACGCGGTGATCGGAACGTCCACTGCGCCCCTGAGCACGGCCACCGCCTGCTGGCAGGACTCGGCCGCGATTGACGCCATCAACTACGTCCAGGCCAGCACCATCAAGGCCGAACTCGCCGGCGGCCCGAACGCCGGACTCCCGGTCCTGTCCATTGCCGCCGCGTTCTCCCGCGAGGTGGACGTCAAAGCCGGTCCGCTGACGATCCGCGACGTGGCAGGGCTCTACATCTTTGACAACACGCTTCTGTCCATTAAGGTCACCGGGGCCCAGGTCAAGGCGTACCTGGAGTGGTCCGCGCAGTATTTCAGGCCTGTCAGCACTACCACGGCACGCGCTGCGGATGTGACGAACGCCGTGACGGCCACAGCCCCGAACGGCACTCCGGACTACAACTACGACGTCGTCTACGGCCTGGATGCCCCGCTGGACTACGAGATCGACCTCGCCCGGCCCGCGGGGGACCGCATTGTCGGGCTGGCCTACGGCGGCAAGGCGCTGGCCCCGGAGCAGGAATTCGCCATGGCCATCAACAACTACCGCCAGAGCGGCGGCGGCAATTTCCCGGGCGTGAAAACGGCCCCGGTGCTCTCCAACAGCCAGCAGGAAATCCGGCAGCGCATCATTGACTACGTCGTGGACCGCGGTACCCTGGACGTCGCCGTGTTCAGCCGGGACAACTGGCGCCTGACCGTGAACGGGCGGCCGCTCACCGTCACGCCCCAGACGTGACCCCGCGTCGGTCTTAACCCGCCTGGGCTAGTTGGGTTCGGTGATGTCCGCGACGACAGCGTCCAGGGCCGCCGTCAGGGCATCGGCGTCGACGAAGGCGCTGTAGCCGTGCTCCCCGGCACCCATGGAGATCCGGCGTCCGGTGAGGGTCAGGTCTGCGTAGACGGGCCAGGGCGAAGTGCTGCCGAGCGGTGTGATGGTGCCGCGCTCGTACCCGGTGGCCTCGAAGGCGGTCTCGGCCGTAGGGAGCGAGAGTTTGTTGACGCCGACCAGCTTGCGGAGCTTGGGCCAGGAAATCTGCCGGTCGCCCGGGACCAGGGCGAACAGGAAGCTGCCGTCCTTGTGTTTGACCACGAGGGATTTGACGATATCCGCGGGCTGGATGCCCAGGATCCGTGCCGCCTCATCAAGGCTGCTGGCCGCCAGCCGCTCCACGACCTGCACTTCCAAGCCCCGGGCCGCGGCGTCGGCCAGGAACCGGTCCCGGCCGGCGCCGCCCCGCATCTTCCCTGTCATCGGCCCGCCCGGTTCCGGAAGATCAGTCGCGGAAGAGCAGGAGGGCTTCGCCCTGGCCGCCGCCGCCGCAGAGGGACACGGCGGCCTTGCCCGCGCCGCGCCGCTTCAGTTCATGGGCCGCGTGCAGCGCCAGCCGGGCGCCCGACGCGCCGATCGGGTGTCCGAGGGCGATTGCACCGCCGTGGATGTTGCACTTCTCCAGCGGGTAGGCGAGGTCCTTCAGCGACTGCACCGCAACTGAGCCGAAGGCCTCGTTGATTTCGATGAAGTCGAGGTCCGCGGCAGACCATCCGGCCTTGTCGAGGGCGCTCTTGATGGCGTTGGACGGCTGCGAGTGCAGCGAGTTGTCCGGCCCGGCAACCTGGCCCGGTTTGCCGACCACGGCGAGATACTCCAGGCCGTTGTCCTCCGCGAACCTGCGGGACGTCAGTACGAGGGCGGCGGCGCCGTCGGACAGGGGAGAGGAGTTGCCTGCCGTGATGGTGCCGTCGGTGACGAACGCAGCGCGCAGGCCTGCCAGCGACTCGACCGTGGTGTCCGGCCGGATGCCCTCGTCCGACGTCAGGACGATCGGATCGCCCTTGCGCTGCTTGACGCTGACCGGCGCGATCTCGACGTCGAACACGCCGTCCTTGGCGGCCCGGGCAGCCCGCTGGTGCGACGCCGCGGCGACCGCGTCCTGGGAGGTCCGGTCGATGCCGAGGGTGAGGTTCTTGGTCTCCGTGGACAGGCCCATGGACTGCCCGTCGAACGCATCGGTCAGACCATCGTGGGCAGCGACGTCGAGCGCCTGCACAGTGCCGTACATCCAGCCCTGCCGGGAGCCCGGCAGGATGTGCGGGGCCCGGGTCATGGACTCCTGGCCGCCGGCGACGACGACGGTCGCGTCGCCGCTGCGGATCATCCGGGCGGCGTCAATCACGGCGGTGAGACCGGACAGGCAGACCTTGTTGATAGTGACCGTGGGCACATTCCAGCCGATGCCGGCTGCGATGGCACTCTGGCGGGCGGGGTTCTGGCCCGCGCCTGCCTGCAGGACCTGGCCCATGATGACGGCGTCCACCCGCTCGGCTTTCACTCCGCTGGCCGTGAGGGCAGCCCGGATGGCATGGGCGCCGAGTTCGACGGCCGTGAAGCTTGCCAGCTGCCCGTTGAGGCGGCCCTGGGGCGTGCGGGCGGCGGCGAGGATGACAACATCGTTGTTGTCCGCGGAGTTGCTCATGGTTTATCTCTTCCGATCATTGAGGGCTTACGCCTAGGTTATCGTGAGCCCCATCACCTAGCCATTCGACTGCGCGGGCCGCCTGCACGTGAGGCCGTGTCGCCGGCTGCGGCAGCCAGCTGGCGCCGGCCGCGTCCGGCCAGCCGGCGCCGCAAGTCGCGGCGGGTGACGTCGGAAGTCCCGGCGGCGGGTGACGCCGGGGTGGTGCTTGCAATCGGACCGGAAGTGGGGTAGACAAGTAGGTTGCTTTGCCGTATCGTAGATATTTGCGTCTTCCCTGTTTACCTTCAGCCTTCATATAGCGGTGGGCTTAGCCTGACAGCTGCTCCATCAATGTGCCGTCTACAACGTGCACCAGCATGGGCAGCACGGGTCCCGGGTCATATAGCGGAACCGGACTGGTAGCACTGCGGAGTCATTCTGCAGGTTGCATAACGGGGGAGATCTGAAAACGCCTGAAGGTCTGTGGAAGGATCCCTCTTGGTCGCCTCGAGCACCTCTAATGTAAACAACGCTGCAACCGCTATCAATGCCGACAGCACCGATGGTGCAACCCGCCGGCTCTCATTCGCAAAGATTCACGAACCTCTCGATGTTCCGAATCTGCTCGCCCTGCAAACGGACAGCTTCGACTGGCTGGTCGGAAACGAACGCTGGCAGGCCCGCGTGGCGAAGGCCGTCGAAGAAGGCGACCTCAGTGTCGCCACCTCCTCCGGCCTGTCCGACATCTTCGAAGAGATCTCCCCGATCGAGGATTTCCAGGGCACCATGTCCCTGAGCTTCTCCGAGCCGGAGTTCGCTGACCCGAAGTACACCATGGCCGAGTGCAAGGACCGGGACGCAACGTACTCGGCTCCGCTGTACGTCAAGGCCGAATTCATGAACAACAACACGGGCGAAATCAAGCAGCAGACCGTGTTCATGGGTGACTTCCCGCTGATGACCGAGAAGGGCACCTTCGTCGTCAACGGCACTGAGCGTGTCGTCGTCTCCCAGCTGGTCCGTTCCCCGGGTGCTTACTTCGAGCGCACCGCGGACAAGACCAGCGACAAGGACATCTTCACCGCGAAGATCATCCCGTCCCGCGGCGCCTGGTTCGAACTCGAAATCGACAAGCGCGACCAGGTCGGCGTTCGCCTCGACCGCAAGCGCAAGCAGTCCGTCACGGTGCTGCTCAAGGCGCTCGGCTGGACCGAGGGCCAGATCCTCGAGGAATTCGGCCAGTACGACTCCATGCGCGCGACGCTGGAGAAGGACGCCACCGAAACCCGCGAAGACGCCTTGCTGGACATCTACCGGAAGCTGCGGCCGGGCGAGCCGCCCACGGTCGAGGCTGCCCAGTCCCTGCTGGACAACCTGTACTTCAACTCCAAGCGCTACGATCTGGCCAAGGTTGGCCGTTACAAGATCAACCGCAAGCTTGGCATCGACCGCTCCCTTGGTGACAAGGAAGCCTCTGTCCTGCACGTTGAGGACATCGTCGCCATGATCAAGTTCCTCGTTGCACTGCACGCCGGTGAGAAGACCCTCATGGGCAAGCGCGACGGCCAGGAACACGAACTCCGCGTCGAGATCGATGACATCGACCACTTCGGCAACCGCCGCATCCGCGCCGTCGGCGAGCTCATCGAGAACCAGGTCCGCACCGGCCTGTCCCGCATGGAGCGCGTTGTCCGCGAGCGTATGACGACCCAGGACGTCGAGGCCATCACGCCGCAGACGCTGATCAACATCCGCCCCGTCGTGGCAGCCATCAAGGAGTTCTTCGGAACGTCCCAGCTCTCACAGTTCATGGACCAGAACAACCCGCTGTCGGGTCTGACCCACAAGCGACGCCTGTCCGCGCTGGGCCCCGGCGGTCTGTCCCGTGACCGTGCCGGCATGGAAGTCCGAGACGTCCACCCGTCCCACTACGGACGTATGTGCCCCATCGAAACCCCTGAAGGCCCGAACATCGGCCTGATCGGTTCGCTGGCTTCCTACGGGCGGATCAACCCGTTCGGCTTCATCGAGACCCCTTACCGTCTCGTGTCCGAGGGCGTTGTCTCCGATGAGGTCGAGTACCTCACGGCCGACGACGAAGCCGAGGTCCTGATTGCACAGGCCAACGCTCCGCTCGACGAGAACAAGAAGTTCGCCGAAGAGACTGTCCTGGTCCGTGCCCGCGGTGGTGGAGGCGAGCCCGTGCTGGTTCCCGCCGCCGACGTCGAGTTCATGGATGTCTCCCCGCGCCAGATGGTGTCCGTGGCGACCGCCCTGATCCCCTTCCTTGAGCATGACGACGCCAACCGCGCACTCATGGGTGCCAACATGCAGCGCCAGGCCGTGCCGCTGGTCCGTTCCGAGGCGCCGTTCGTCGGTACCGGCATGGAGCGCGCCGCTGCCGTCGACGCCGGTGACGTCACCATCGCGAAGAAGGCAGGTGTGGTTACCGAGGTCTCCGCTGAGCTGGTCATCATGCTCAACGACGACGGTACGGAAACCAACTACCGGATCAACAAGTTCGCCCGTTCCAACCAGGGCAACTGCTACAACAACCGTGTCCTGGTGAACGAAGGCCAGCGCCTGGAGGTCGGCGGCATCATCGCTGACGGCCCGGCAACGGACCAGGGCGAACTGGCCCTCGGTAAGAACCTGCTCGTGGCATTCATGTCATGGGAAGGCCACAACTTCGAGGATGCCATCATCCTGTCCCAGCGCATCGTGGCCGAGGACGTTCTCTCCTCCATCCACATCGAGGAGCACGAGATCGATGCCCGCGACACCAAGCTTGGTGCCGAGGAAATCACCCGTGACATCCCCAACGTGTCCGAGGAAGTCCTTGCAGGCCTGGACGAGCGTGGCATCATCCACATCGGTGCCGAGGTTGAAGCCGGCGACATCCTGGTCGGAAAGGTCACGCCCAAGGGCGAGACCGAGCTGACCCCGGAAGAGCGCCTGCTGCGCGCCATCTTCGGCGAGAAGTCCCGCGAAGTGCGCGACACCTCCCTGAAGGTTCCGCACGGCGAGTCCGGCACCGTCATCGGTGTCCGCGTCTTCGACCGCGACAACGACGACGAGCTGCCCCCGGGCGTCAACCAGCTGGTGCGCGTGTACGTGGCCGCCAAGCGCAAGATCACCGACGGCGACAAGCTCGCCGGCCGTCACGGCAACAAGGGTGTTATCTCCAAGATCCTCCCGATCGAGGACATGCCCTTCCTTGCCGACGGCACCCCCGTTGATATCGTCCTGAACCCGCTGGGTGTTCCGGGCCGTATGAACGTCGGCCAGGTGCTGGAAACGCACCTCGGCTGGGTTGCCAAGACCGGCTGGAAGATCGAAGGCGAGCCCGAGTGGGTCAAGCAGCTGCCGAACCTGCCGCGCGAGAGTGGCTCGACCACTGTTGCAACGCCGGTCTTCGACGGTGCGCGTGAAGAGGAAATTACTGGTCTCCTCGACTCCACCAACGTCACCCGCGACGGTGTCCGCCTGATCAACTCCTCAGGCAAGACCCGCCTGTTCGACGGCCGCTCCGGCGAGCCGTTCCCGGATCCGATCTCGGTCGGCTACATGTACATCCTGAAGCTCCACCACCTGGTGGACGACAAGATCCACGCCCGCTCCACCGGCCCGTACTCCATGATCACGCAGCAGCCGCTGGGTGGTAAGGCACAGTTCGGTGGCCAGCGCTTCGGTGAAATGGAAGTGTGGGCGCTCGAAGCTTACGGCGCCGCTTACACGCTCCAGGAACTCCTCACGATCAAGTCCGATGATATCCACGGTCGTGTGAAGGTCTACGAAGCCATCGTCAAGGGCGAGAACATCCCCGAGCCGGGCGTTCCTGAGTCCTTCAAGGTCTTGATCAAGGAAATGCAGTCGCTGTGCCTGAACGTGGAAGTGCTTTCCACGGACGGAACCACAATTGAAATGCGTGACTCTGATGACGCAGTCTTCACGGCTGCGGAAGAACTGGGCATCGATCTGTCTCGTGCAGAGCCCAGTTCCGTAGAAGAGGTTTAGCAGGTGACGTCCGGGGAAAAGCAAGCGGCCCCGCCGCGCTGCCTTTTCCCCGGGCATCACCTCCCTCTTCCCGTAACCCAAGACTTCAGAATTTAGAGAACAAGAGAGAACAGGGACCATATGTCCAGCGAATCCTCCTTCGGCCTCATGCAGATCGGCCTCGCCACCGCGGAAGACATCCGTGGCTGGTCTTACGGCGAGGTTAAGAAGCCGGAAACCATCAACTACCGCACGCTCAAGCCTGAGAAGGACGGCCTCTTCTGCGAGAAGATCTTCGGCCCGTCCCGCGACTGGGAGTGCTACTGCGGTAAGTACAAGCGCGTGCGCTTCAAGGGCATCATCTGCGAGCGGTGTGGCGTTGAGGTCACCCGTGCAAAGGTGCGCCGTGAGCGCATGGGCCACATCGAGCTGGCCGCCCCCGTCACGCACATCTGGTACTTCAAGGGTGTTCCGTCCCGCCTGGGCTACCTCCTTGACCTGGCGCCGAAGGACCTCGAAAAGGTCATCTACTTCGCTGCCTACATGATCACGAGCGTCGACGCCGACAGCCGCCACGAAGAACTGCCCAACCTCCAGGTTGAGCACGACATCGAGAAGAAGCAGCTGATCGACAACCGCGACTCCGACATCGCCACGATCGCCCGCGACCTTGAGAACGAGCTTGCCCGTCTCGAAGGCGAAGGCGCCAAGGCTGCCGACAAGAAGAAGGCTCGCGACTCCGCTGATCGCCAGATGGCGAACGTCCGCAAGCGTGCCGATGCTGAAATCGAGCGCCTCGAGCAGGTCTGGGACCGCTTCAAGAACCTCAAGGTCGCTGACCTTGAAGGTGACGAAGGCCTGTACCGCGAACTGCGCGACCGCTACGGCATGTACTTCGAAGGCTCCATGGGTGCCGAGGCCATCAAGAAGCGTCTTGAGAACTTCGACATGCAGGCCGAGTCGGACATGCTGCGCGACATCATTGCCAACGGCAAGGGCCAGCGCAAGACCCGCGCCCTGAAGCGGCTCAAGGTGGTCAACGCGTTCCTGACGACCAACAACAGCCCGCTCGGCATGGTGCTGGACGCCGTCCCGGTGATCCCGCCGGAACTGCGCCCGATGGTCCAGCTGGACGGCGGCCGCTTCGCGACCTCCGACCTCAACGACCTCTACCGCCGCGTGATCAACCGCAACAACCGCCTCAAGCGCCTGCTTGACCTCGGTGCCCCGGAGATCATCGTCAACAACGAGAAGCGCATGCTTCAGGAAGCTGTTGACAGCCTCTTCGACAACGGCCGCCGCGGCCGTCCGGTCACCGGACCGGGCAACCGTCCGCTGAAGTCCCTGAGCGACATGCTCAAGGGCAAGCAGGGCCGTTTCCGCCAGAACCTCCTCGGCAAGCGCGTTGACTACTCGGGCCGTTCGGTCATCGTCGTCGGCCCGCAGCTGAAGCTGCACCAGTGTGGCCTGCCGAAGCAGATGGCCCTGGAGCTCTTCAAGCCGTTCGTGATGAAGCGCCTGGTTGACCTCAACCACGCACAGAACATCAAGTCGGCCAAGCGGATGGTCGAGCGTTACCGCCCGCAGGTCTGGGATGTCCTCGAAGAGATCATCACCGAGCACCCCGTGCTGCTGAACCGTGCACCCACCCTGCACCGTCTCGGCATCCAGGCGTTCGAACCGCAGCTTGTTGAAGGTAAGGCAATCCAGCTTCACCCGCTGGTTTGTGGCGCCTTCAACGCTGACTTCGACGGCGACCAGATGGCAGTCCACCTGCCGCTGAGCCCCGAAGCGCAGGCTGAGGCACGCATCCTGATGCTGTCCTCGAACAACATCCTGAAGCCCTCTGACGGCCGTCCGGTGACCCTGCCGTCGCAGGATATGATCATCGGCCTCTACCACCTGACCACCAAGCGTGTCGGTTCAGCTGGCGAGGGCCGGATCTTCTCCTCGGTGTCGGAAGCCATCATGGCGTACGACCTGCACGAGCTGCACCTGAACTCCCAGGTCAAGATCCGGCTGAAGGGCTTTGTCCCTTACGCCGGCTGGGAAGCCCCGGAAGGCTACGAGCCGGGTCAGACCGTGCTCGTCCAGACCTCCCTGGGCCAGGTCCTCTTCAACGAGACCCTGCCCGCGGACTACCCCTGGGTTGAGAACGTTGCGGACAAGGGCGAACTGTCGACGATCGTCAACGACCTCGCCGAGCGCTACCCCAAGGTGATCACGGCGGCAACGCTGGACAACCTGAAGGATGCCGGTTTCTACTGGGCCACCCGGTCCGGCGTTACCGTCGCCATCTCGGACATCGAGGTGCCCAAGGACAAGCCGCGGATCCTCGCCGGCTACGAGACCATGGCCGCTAAGATCCAGGGCCAGTACGACAAGGGCCTGATCGACGACGACGAGCGTCGCCAGGAACTCATCGAGATCTGGAACAAGGCAACGAACGAGATCGCCCAGGCGATGCGTGACAGCCTGTCCCCGATGAACACGATCAACCGCATGGTGTCCTCCGGTGCCCGTGGTAACTGGATGCAGGTCCGTCAGATCGCGGGTATCCGTGGCCTGGTGGCCAACCCTAAGGGCGAGATCATCCCGCGTCCGATCAAGTCCTCTTACCGCGAGGGCCTGTCGGTGCTGGAATACTTCATCGCCACGCACGGTGCCCGTAAGGGTCTGGCCGACACTGCGCTGCGTACCGCCAACTCGGGTTACCTGACCCGTCGCCTGGTGGACGTGTCGCAGGACGTCATCGTCCGTGAAGAGGACTGCGGCACCGAGCGCGGCCTCATGACGGCGATCGCTGTGGCTGATGCTAACGGCGAGCTGGTCCTGGACGAGAACGTCGAGAACAGCGCGTACGCCCGTACCCTGGCCGTGGATGTCGTTGACTCCAAGGGCAAGGTCCTGGCAGCAGCCGGCACTGACTGCGGCGACGTTGTCATTGCCGAACTGTTCGCAGCGGGCATCACCGAGGTCAAGGTCCGCTCCGTACTCACCTGTGAGTCCAGCGTCGGCACCTGCGCCCTGTGCTATGGCCGTTCACTGGCCACGGGTAAGACCGTCGACATCGGAGAGGCCGTGGGCATCATCGCCGCACAGTCCATCGGTGAGCCGGGTACCCAGCTGACCATGCGTACGTTCCACACCGGTGGTGCTGTTTCCTCCAGCGGCGGCGACGACATCACCCAGGGTCTGCCCCGTATCCAGGAGCTCTTCGAAGCCCGTACTCCGAAGGGTGTTGCGCCGATTGCTGAAGCAGCCGGCCGCATCGCCATCGAAGAGTCCGAGCGCCAGATGCGCCTGGTCATCACCCCGGACGACGGATCCGAAGAGATCGCCTACCCGGTGCTGCGTCGTTCACGTCTCCTCATCGAAGACGGCGATCACGTCAGCGTCGGACAGAAGCTCATCAACGGTCCGGTCGACCCCAAGCAGGTTCTGCGCATCATGGGCCCCCGTGCCGCGCAGAAGTTCCTGGTGGACGAAGTCCAGGGCGTTTACCGCAGCCAGGGCATCGGTATCCACGACAAGCACGTCGAGGTTATCGTCCGCCAGATGCTGCGCCGCGTCACGGTCATCGAGTCCGGCGAATCGGATCTGCTGCCCGGCGAGCTCGCCGAGCGCAGCCGCTTCGAGGATGCCAACCGCCGTGTTGTATCCGAGGGCAAGACGCCGGCTTCCGGCCGTCCTGAGCTCATGGGTATCACCAAGGCGTCCCTGGCGACCGAGTCCTGGCTGTCCGCAGCTTCCTTCCAGGAGACGACCCGCGTCCTGACGCAGGCGGCCATGGAAGGCAAGAGCGATCCGCTGCTCGGCCTCAAGGAAAACGTCATCATCGGTAAGCTCATCCCGGCCGGCACGGGTCTCCCGCGCTACACCGAGGTCACCGTGGAGCCCACTGAGGAAGCAAAGGCCAACCTGTTCACCGGCCCCAGCGCATTCAGTGACTTCTCCTACGACAGCCTGGGCGGCGACGGGGCTCCCGAGTTCCACGCCATCCCGCTGGATGACTACGACCTGGGCAGCGACTTCCGCTAACGGGCAGGGCGGGTCCTTACGTGTGGCGTTCCGCGCCACGTAGGGACCCGGCCGCTCTGCCCTGGCAGTCACAGGCGCCGAAGGGATGGTCCCGCACCGCAAGGTGGGGGACCGTCCCCGTTTAACGCGTCGATTGCTCCCCGCCGGCCCCTCGCCTCGCAAGCTCGACCTGGGAACCCGTCGATTGCTCCGTTGTCGCCCTTTTGAGTCCCCACAACGGCGACAACGGAGCAACCGATGGGGGAGGAGAGCCCGATTAAGGGCTGGGGGCTGCCCGTGTTAGACTAGAGACTAATTGTTATTGTGGCAGTGGATGAGTGCGCCGGTGGAAGCTGAAAGGCTGAACCAGGACGACGTTTCCGGTTTGCAGGGTTCTTGTGCAACGTATGCCACATTTTCGCATGCCTAAGGGCAATTCGGGACGCAGGTCCTTGAGGACCTGGTGTGCGGCCCGACTATTAAGGCTTCGCCTCAGCTGCTCTGGAGAGATCTTCAAAGCTCGAGCGGCGGGGCGCAGCGACAAGAGAGCGGCTGCCAACGGCCGCTCCGGATAAAACGGAGAACACGAGAGTGCCTACGATTAACCAGCTGGTCCGCAAGGGCCGCACGCCTAAGGTCAAAAAGACCAAGGCTCCCGCGCTTAACGGCAGCCCGATGCGCCGCGGTGTTTGCACCCGCGTCTACACGACCACCCCGAAGAAGCCGAACTCGGCCCTGCGTAAGGTTGCACGTGTGCGCCTCAACGGCGGCGTTGAAGTCACCGCTTACATCCCCGGTGTAGGCCACAACCTTCAGGAGCACTCCATTGTGCTCGTACGTGGCGGCCGCGTGAAGGACCTTCCGGGTGTCCGTTACAAGATCGTCCGTGGCGCCCTCGATACCCAGGGTGTCAAGAACCGTAAGCAGGCCCGCAGCCGCTACGGCGCAAAGATGGAGAAGAAGTAATATGCCTCGCAAGGGTCCGGCCCCCAAGCGGCCGCTAGTTCTAGATCCCGTTTACGGCTCCCCGCTGGTCACCCAGCTGATCAACAAGGTGCTGGTTGACGGCAAGAAGTCCACCGCAGAGCGCATCGTTTACGGTGCCCTCGAAGGTGCTCGCGCCAAGTCCGGCGGCGACCCGGTTGCAGCCCTCAAGAAGGCCATGGAGAACGTCAAGCCTTCACTCGAGGTCCGCTCCCGCCGCGTCGGCGGCGCCACCTACCAGGTCCCGGTTGAGGTCAAGCCGGGCCGCTCCACGGCACTCGCCCTCCGCTGGCTGGTCGGCTACTCCAAGGCCCGCCGCGAGAAGACCATGACCGAACGCCTCCAGAACGAAATCCTGGATGCCTCGAACGGTCTCGGTGCCGCTGTGAAGCGTCGCGAAGACACCCACAAGATGGCCGAGTCCAACAAGGCCTTCGCACACTACCGCTGGTAAAACTTCCCGGACGCCGCCGGCTCTACCGAGCCGGCGGCGAACGTGCAGTCCATCCGAAAGGGAGACACCGTGGCACAGGACGTGCTTACCGACCTTAGCAAGGTCCGCAATATCGGCATCATGGCCCACATCGACGCCGGCAAGACCACTACTACCGAGCGCATCCTGTTCTACACAGGTGTGAACCACAAGATCGGCGAAACGCACGACGGCGCTTCGACGACTGACTGGATGGAACAGGAAAAGGAACGCGGCATCACCATCACGTCTGCCGCCGTGACCTGCTTCTGGGAAAACAACCAGATCAACATCATCGACACCCCCGGCCACGTTGACTTCACGGTTGAGGTTGAGCGCTCCCTGCGCGTCCTCGACGGTGCAGTTGCCGTGTTCGATGGCAAGGAAGGCGTGGAGCCGCAGTCCGAGACTGTCTGGCGCCAGGCTGACAAGTACAACGTCCCGCGCATCTGCTTCGTCAACAAGATGGACAAGCTCGGCGCTGACTTCTACTTCACCGTCGACACCATCATCAGCCGCCTCGGTGCCAAGCCGCTCGTCATGCAGCTGCCGATCGGCGCCGAGAACGACTTTATCGGCGTCGTCGACCTGCTTTACATGCGCGCACTGGTCTGGCCCGGCGACTCCAAGGGTGACGTCACCATGGGTGCCAAGTACGAGATCCAGGAGATCCCGGCTGACCTCAAGGAAAAGGCTGAAGAGTACCGCGCAACGCTCGTTGAGACCGTTGCTGAGTCCTCCGAAGAGCTCATGGAGAAGTACCTCGAAGGTGAAGAAATCACCACCGACGAGCTCAAGGCCGGCATCCGCAAGATGACGATCAACTCCGAGCTCTACCCGGTCTTCTGCGGCTCCGCATTCAAGAACCGCGGCGTCCAGCCGATGCTTGACGCTGTCGTGGACTACCTGCCGAACCCGCTCGACGTCCCGCCGATGATCGGTCACGATCCCCGCGACGAAGAAAAGGAACTGACGCGCAAGCCCTCCGCCGATGAGCCGTTCTCGGCTCTGGCGTTCAAGATTGCCACGCACCCGTTCTTCGGTCAGCTCACCTTCATCCGAGTGTACTCCGGTCACGTGGAAGCAGGCTCCCAGGTGGTCAACTCCACCAAGGGCAAGAAGGAGCGCATCGGCAAGCTGTTCCAGATGCACGCCAACAAGGAAATGCCCGTTGACGGCGCTACCGCCGGCCACATCTACGCAGCGATCGGTCTGAAGGACACCACCACGGGCGACACCCTGTGTGATCCGAGCAACCAGATCGTCCTCGAGTCCATGAGCTTCCCGGAGCCCGTGATCTCTGTTGCGATCGAGCCGAACACCAAGGGTGACCAGGAGAAGCTCTCCACGGCCATCCAGAAGCTCTCCGCTGAGGACCCGACCTTCCAGGTCTCCCTCAACGAGGACACCGGTCAGACCATCATCGCCGGCATGGGCGAGCTCCACCTGGACATCCTGGTGGACCGCATGCGCCGCGAATTCAAGGTCGAGGCAAACGTGGGCAAGCCCCAGGTTGCCTACCGCGAAACCATCAAGCGTGCTGTAGAGCGTCACGACTACACGCACAAGAAGCAGACCGGTGGGTCCGGCCAGTTCGCAAAGATCCAGATCGCGATCGAGCCGCTGGACACGTCCGAGGGCGAGCTGTACGAGTTCTCGAACAAGGTCACCGGTGGGCGTATACCGCGGGAATACATCCCCTCGGTTGACGCCGGTATCCAGGATGCGCTGAACGACGGCGTCCTCGCCGGCTACCCGGTTGTCGGCATCAAGGCCACGCTGATTGACGGCGCCTACCACGATGTCGACTCTTCGGAAATGGCGTTCAAGATCGCCGGGCGTATGGCTTTCAAGGAAGCCGCACGCAAGGCGAACCCCATCCTGCTCGAACCGCTGATGGATGTCGAGGTCCGCACCCCTGAGGAATACATGGGTGAAGTAATCGGTGACCTCAACTCCCGCCGTGGCCAGATGCAGTCCATGGAAGATGCCCAGGGCGTCAAGGTCATCCGCGCGCACGTCCCGCTGTCCGGCATGTTCGGCTACATCGGTGACCTGCGCTCGAAGACCCAGGGCCGCGCTGTGTACTCCATGACGTTCCACAGCTACGCCGAGGTCCCGAAGGCATTTGCCGACGAGATCATCCAGAAGAACCGCGGCGAGTAGTCCCTAGGGCTATCGCAGCAACAAACTCGGGTGCGTTTCCGATCCCGGAGATTCACCTGGTGTAGATGGCCGGCTTCCGGCCTGACCGAAATCCGGCCATCTGCGCGAACAGGCTCGAGGGACTAGTATTAGTTCCTGAATCTGCAATTTCACCAATCCAAAGCCCCCCAAGTAGACTTACTGAAGTTTCTGCCGCGACAAGCGCGGCCGGAGGGTAAGTCATTTGAAAACGTTCTAGGAGGAACCTGTGGCAAAGGCAAAGTTCGAGCGGACTAAGCCGCACGTTAACATCGGCACCATTGGTCACGTTGACCACGGTAAGACGACGTTGACGGCCGCGATTTCCAAGGTGCTGTACGACAAGTACCCGACACTCAACGAGCAGCGCGACTTCGCGTCCATTGACTCTGCTCCCGAAGAGCGTCAGCGCGGCATTACCATCAACATCTCCCACGTTGAGTACCAGACCGAGAAGCGCCACTACGCACACGTAGACGCCCCCGGTCACGCTGACTACATCAAGAACATGATCACCGGTGCTGCACAGATGGACGGTGCAATCCTCGTGGTTGCCGCCACTGACGGCCCGATGGCTCAGACCCGTGAGCACGTTCTGCTCGCCCGCCAGGTTGGTGTTCCCTACCTGCTGGTCGCACTGAACAAGTCGGACATGGTTGACGACGAAGAGCTCCTCGACCTCGTCGAAATGGAAGTCCGCGAGCTGCTTTCGGCTCAGGGCTTCGACGGCGACAACGCTCCGGTTGTGCGCGTTTCCGGTCTGAAGGCTCTCGAAGGCGACCCGGTTTGGGTCAAGTCCGTCGAGGACCTCATGGAAGCTGTCGACGAGTCTGTTCCGGACCCCGTACGTGACCGTGACAAGCCGTTCCTGATGCCGATCGAAGACGTCTTCACGATCACCGGCCGTGGCACCGTTGTAACGGGCCGCGCCGAGCGTGGAACCCTCGCCATCAACTCTGAGGTCGAGATCGTCGGCATCCGCCCGGTCCAGAAGACCACGGTTACCGGTATCGAGATGTTCCACAAGCAGCTCGACGAAGCATGGGCCGGCGAGAACTGTGGCCTCCTGCTCCGCGGTCTGAAGCGTGACGATGTTGAGCGTGGCCAGGTTGTCGTCAAGCCGGGTTCCATTACCCCGCACACCGACTTCGAAGCCAACGTCTACATCCTCTCCAAGGACGAAGGCGGACGTCACAACCCGTTCTACTCCAACTACCGCCCGCAGTTCTACTTCCGCACCACGGACGTAACCGGCGTTATCACCCTGCCGGAAGGCACGGAAATGGTTATGCCTGGCGACAACACTGAGATGACCGTTGCGCTCATCCAGCCGATCGCTATGGAAGAGGGCCTCGGCTTCGCTATCCGCGAAGGCGGCCGCACCGTTGGTTCGGGACGCGTTACCAAGATCCTCAAGTAATACTTGCTGATCTGTGTTTAGCTCTCTGACCGGGCCGGCCGTCTGACGGCCACCGTGAAGATTGGAACAGCCCCGCTGCACTGGCAGCGGGGCTGTTCGCTTTAACTTCCTGCTACCGTTACAGGCAACGAAGGGAGCTCACGATGGGCTGGTTGATTTTTCTGCTGGTGGCCGCCGTTGTGGTCGCCGGCGTGTTGTGGGCGAAGAAGCACTTCCGCCATGAGATCGAGCGTGCCAAACGCATCAACCGCGCGAACAGGAACCAGTAGCCTCCGGGATCTGCGGCCTCGAACCCTGCGGTGCCGAACCCTGTCTGGCCGCCTCTGCCCTGGCCGCGGCGGTCCTGCGCGTCAAGCCCTCCGCGCTCGGGCGAGCGCCTGGTACCAGTAGTAGGACTCCTTGGGCGTGCGCTTGAGGGTCTTGAAGTCCACGTGCACGAGGCCGAAGCGCTGCGAATAGCCGGCGGCCCACTCGAAGTTGTCCATGAGGGTCCAGACGTAATAGCCCAGGAGATCGACGTCCTCGGCTATGCCCCCGGGCGCGGTGGCCTCCAGTGCATGATGGAGGTGGGCCGCCAGGTAGCTGATCCGCTCCGCGTCCGGGATCGGCCCGGTCACGTGCTCGGGTTCCGGGAAGCTGGCACCGCTCTCGGTGATGTACAGCGGCGGCAACGACCCGGCATAGCGGTCCTTCAGCTCGCGGAGCAGGACACCGAGGTGGTCCGGCGCGACCGGCCAGCCGAATCCGGTGGTCCCGTACTCGGGGAAATCTGCCAGATGGAACGGCATCTTCAGCATGGCATCCGCGTTGCCGGCCGGGCTGGCGCCGGTGCCGCGCCCGGTGGCGACCTTCACGGGGTAGTAGTAGTTCACGCCGTAGAAGTCGAGCGGCTGGTGGATATCCACCAGGTCCGCATCGGAGATCCTGCCGAGTGAACGGAACCACGGCCTGGCGACGAGCGGGGGCTTCGGATAGCGTCCCAGGAGGATCGGGTCGGCGTAGATCCTGTTCAGCATGAGGTCGAAGACCCTTGCGAGGAGCCGGTCGGTGATGGACCGGGAAGCCGGCCGGACCGGCGCGTGCAGGTTCGTCACCCCCACGGTCCCCGTGACGCCCGCGGCGCGCAGCGCCTGCACGGCCAGGCCATGGCCCAGGAGCTGGTGGTGGACTGAGGGCAGCGCGTCGAACAAGAGGCCGTGGCCGGGTGCATGGACGCCCAGGGCGTAGCCGTTGAGGGTCACGGAGACCGGTTCGTTCAGGGTCACCCACTGCGCCACGCGGTCCCCGAAGCGTTTGCCGGCGGCCGCACAGTACTCGGCAAAGCGTTCCGCGGTGGAACGGTTCATCCAGCCGCCGCGGTGCTCGAGGGGGAGCGGTGTGTCCCAGTGGTACAAAGTGGCCATGGGGGAGATGCCGGCTTCGAGCAGTTGGTCGATCAGCCGGTCGTAGAAGTCCAGGCCCTCCTCGTTGAAGGGGCCCGTGCCGTCGGGCTGGATCCGCGGCCAGGAGAGGGAGAACCGGTAGGAGTCAACGCCGAGGGTCCGCATGAGTTCGATGTCTTCCGGAGCCCGGTTGTAGTGGTCGCAGGCCACGGCGGGGGAGTGCCCGTCCAGGATGCTGCCGGGTTTCTCGGAAAAAGCGTCCCAGCCGGACGGCCCGCGCCCACCCGCCGAGAGGGCCCCTTCAATCTGGAAAGCCGCCGAGGCCACGCCGAGGGTGAAGTTGGGGCTCAGGCGTGCGGCGAGGGCCTGAACTGCTACAGAATCCTGCACAGTCATGTCCCCATCATCCATTCGGGTGTTGCTCAGTGCAATGACCACAGGGCCCGCTGCCGTTGCTGATTCGCTTCTGCCCGTAAATTCCGGCATACTAGATGAGTTGTTCAAGCGCTCTTTCGCGTCCCGATCCGGATAATGCCGGATGTCAGGGTCCAAGTAAGAGACCAAACATAACCCACTCCCCATGGAACTGCGGACGAGTACGCGTGAAAAGCGCGACACGCCCGACCGCGGGGGTCGGTTACGCCGGCAGGTTGAGGAACCCGGATTCATCCGGATTCAGCTTGTGCGGCGGGTGGTAGTCACGACTTCAAATGCTTCGGCAGCCACACAACGTGTAAGTAAACAGGGCAGCCCCAAACAGGGGAAGCACAGACTGAAAGAGAGTCAGGCGACATGGCGGGACAAAAAATCCGCATCCGGCTGAAGTCATATGACCACGAGGTCATTGACTCTTCAGCACGGAAGATCGTTGAGACGGTCACGCGCGCAGGCGCCACGGTAGTTGGCCCCGTGCCGCTTCCGACGGAGAAGAACATCTACTGCGTCATCCGCTCTCCGCACAAGTACAAGGACAGCCGTGAGCACTTTGAAATGCGTACTCACAAGCGTCTGATCGACATTATCGACCCCACGCCCAAGGCTGTTGATTCGCTCATGCGTCTCGACCTGCCGGCCGACGTGAACATCGAAATCAAGCTGTAGGGAGGTGCTGAGAGACTATGACCGCAACCCGTAACGTAAAGGGCCTGCTGGGCACGAAGCTCGGCATGACCCAGGTCTGGGACGAGAACAACAAGCTCATCCCCGTCACTGTGGTCCAGGCTGACTCGAACGTCATCACGCAGCTGCGCAACGCAGAAACTGATGGCTATGTCGCCGTTCAGATCGGCTACGGCCAGATCGATTCCCGCAAGGTCACCAAGCCGCTGGCTGGTCACTTTGAAAAGGCAGGCGTCACGCCTCGCCGCCACGTCGTAGAACTGCGCACTGCAGATGCTGACTCTTACGAGCTGGGCCAGGAGCTCTCCGTGGAGCTCTTCGAAGCCGGCCAGAAGATCGACGTCGTTGGCACCACCAAGGGTAAGGGCTTCGCCGGTGTTATGAAGCGTCACGGCTTCCACGGCGTTGGAGCTTCCCACGGTGCACACAAGAACCACCGTAAGCCCGGTTCAATCGGTGGCGCATCCACCCCGAGCCGCGTCTTCAAGGGCATGAAAATGGCCGGCCGCATGGGCGCCGTTCGTCACACCACGCTGAACCTTACGGTCCACGCGGTTGACGTCGAGAAGTCGCTGCTCCTGATCAAGGGCGCCGTCCCCGGCGCCCGCGGCCAGGTCGTACTCGTACGCACCGCCGTGAAGGGAGCCTAGTTCAATGACTAGCACTGTCAAGGTTGACCTGCCTGCAGAGATCTTCGACGTACAGACCAACGTGCCGCTGCTGCACCAGGTCGTCGTTGCCCAGCTCGCTGCTGCTCGCCAGGGTACCCACAAGACCAAGACCCGCGCCGAAGTTTCCGGTGCTGGCCGCAAGCCGTTCAAGCAGAAGGGCACCGGCCGCGCCCGTCAGGGTTCAATCCGTGCTCCTCACATGACCGGTGGTGGCGTTGTCCACGGCCCCACGCCGCGTGACTACAGCCAGCGCACCCCCAAGAAGATGATTGCTGCTGCACTGCGCGGCGCTCTCTCTGACCGCGCCCGTAACGGACGCATCCACGTTGTTGCTGACCTGGTTGCCGGCTCCAAGCCGTCCTCCAAGGAAGCCCTGGCAACGCTGCGCGGAATCTCCGAGCGCAAGAACCTGCTCGTCGTCATTGACCGCGCCAACGATGTTGCAGCACTGTCCGTGCGCAACCTCGAGGATGTTCACGTTCTGTACGCAGACCAGCTGAACACCTACGACGTTCTCGTTTCCGACGACGTAGTCTTCACCAAGGCTGCCTACGAAGCATTCGTTGCTGACAAGGCTGCAAAGACCGAGGAGGATGCCAAGTGAGCGCAGCCACCATCAAAGACCCGCGCGACGTCGTGCTTGCACCCGTCGTCTCGGAAAAGAGCTACGGCCTGATCGACGAGGGCAAGTACACCTTCCTGGTGGACCCCCGCTCGAACAAGACCGAGATCAAGCTGGCCGTGGAGAAGATTTTCTCCGTCAAGGTCGAATCGATCAACACCATCAACCGTGCCGGTAAGCGCAAGCGCACCAAATTCGGATGGGGTACCCGCAAGAACACCAAGCGTGCAATTGTGAGCCTCAAAGAAGGCACTATCGACATCTTCGGCGGTCCGCTCTCGTAGCGGAGACCACTTTAACGAGGAAATAAATTATGGGAATCCGTAAATATAAGCCGACTACACCGGGCCGTCGCGGCTCGAGCGTAGCGGACTTCACTGAAATCACGCGGTCGACGCCGGAAAAGTCGTTGGTACGTCCGCTGCCCAAAAAGGGCGGCCGTAACAACTCCGGTAAGATCACGACCCGTCACAAGGGTGGTGGCCACAAGCGCCAGTACCGTCTGATCGACTTCCGTCGCCACGACAAGGACGGCGTCAACGCCCGCGTAGCCGAAATCGAGTACGACCCGAACCGTACGGCTCGCATCGCTCTCCTGCACTACGTTGATGGCACCAAGCGTTACATCATCGCCCCGAACAAGCTGTCCCAGGGCGACTTCGTAGAAGCCGGCGCCGACGCTGACATCAAGCCCGGCAATAACCTGCCGCTGCGAAACATCCCCGTCGGTACCGTAATCCACGCAGTCGAACTGCGTCCGGGTGGCGGCGCCAAGATGGGCCGCTCCGCAGGCGCCTCGATCCAGCTCGTTGCAAAGGAAGGCCGTTTCGCCCAGCTGCGACTGCCTTCCGGCGAAATCCGCAACGTCGACGTGCGCTGCCGTGCATCCATCGGCGAGGTCGGCAATGCCGAGCAGTCGAACATCAACTGGGGCAAGGCCGGCCGTATGCGGTGGAAGGGCGTTCGCCCGACCGTCCGTGGTGTAGCCATGAACCCGGTTGACCACCCGCACGGTGGTGGCGAGGGTAAGACGTCCGGTGGACGTCACCCCGTCAACCCGAACGGTAAGCGCGAAGGCCGCACCCGCCGTCCCAACAAAGAGAGCGACAAGCTTATTGTTCGTCGCCGTCGTACTGGCAAGAACAAGCGATAGGAGCCTGGACACATGCCACGCAGCCTGAAAAAAGGTCCTTTCGTTGACCAGCACCTCTTTGTAAAGGTAGCCAGGGAAAACGAAAAGGGCACCAAGAACGTCATCAAGACCTGGTCCCGCCGTTCGATGATCGTCCCCGACATGCTCGGACACACGATCGCCGTGCACGACGGACGCAAGCACATCCCGGTGTTTGTCACTGAGTCGATGGTCGGGCACAAGCTCGGCGAATTCGCTCCCACGCGGACATTCCGCGGCCATGTCAAGGACGACCGTAAGGGCAAGCGCCGCTAGGCGCCTGCACTTACGTCAAAGACGAGAGAAGGAAAGCAATGGAAGCCAAGGCAATTGCGCGTCACATCCGCGTAACGCCTATGAAGGCCCGGCGCGTCGTCAACCTTGTTCGTGGTAAGCAAGCGAATGAGGCTCTGGCAATTCTGAAGTTTGCCCCGCAGGCAGCTTCAGAGCCGGTATTCAAGGTAGTTCAGTCGGCAATCTCCAACGCCCGGGTCCTCGCGGACCGCGACGGCGTGGCGTTTGACGAAGGTGACCTCATCATCAGCGAAGCGTTTGTTGATGAAGGCCCGACCATGAAGCGGTTCCAGCCGCGTGCCCAGGGTCGTGCATTTCAGATCAAGAAGCGCACGAGCCACATCACCGTGGTAGTCGCTACCCCGGAGAAAGAGGAGGCTCGCTAAGTGGGACAGAAAGTTAACCCGCACGGGTTCCGACTCGGTATCACCACCGATCACGTTTCGCACTGGTTCGCCGACAGCACCAAGGCCGGCCAGCGGTACAAGGACTTCGTCCGCGAAGACATCCGTATCCGTCAGCTCATGTCCACAGGCATGGAGCGCGCCGGTATCGCCAAGGTCGAAATCGAGCGCACCCGTGACCGCGTCCGTGTGGATATCCACACGGCACGTCCGGGCATCGTCATCGGCCGCCGCGGTGCAGAAGCAGACCGCATCCGCGGCGAGCTCGAAAAGCTCACCGGCAAGCAGGTCCAGCTGAACATCCTCGAGGTCAAGAACCCCGAGATGGAAGCACAGCTTGTTGCCCAGGGCGTTGCAGAGCAGCTGACTTCCCGCGTGGCGTTCCGCCGTGCGATGAAGAAGGCCATGCAGTCCGCACAGCGTGCAGGTGCCAAGGGCATCCGTATCGCTTGCTCGGGTCGACTGGGCGGCGCAGAAATGTCCCGCTCGGAGTTCTACCGCGAAGGCCGTGTGCCCCTGCACACCCTGCGTGCGAACATCGACTACGGCTTCTACGAGGCCAAGACCACCTTCGGCCGCATCGGCGTGAAGGTCTGGATCTACAAGGGTGACGTCACCGCCAAGGAACTGGCTCAGCAGGCAGCTGCTGCTCCGTCCCGTGGCCGTGGTGCCAGCGACCGTCCGGGCCGCCCGGGCGGCGCTGACCGTGGTGACCGCCGTCGTCGTACTGACCGTCCGGCCGCCGAAGCAGCTCCTGCTGCAGAGGCTCCGGCCGCTGAAGCTGCTGCTCCTGCAGTAGAAGGAGGACAGGCTTAAATGCTTATCCCACGTCGAGTCAAGCACCGCAAGCAGCACCACCCGGGTCGTTCCGGCGCTGCTACGGGCGGCACCAAGGTCTCGTTCGGTGAGTGGGGTATCCAGGCTCTGAGCCCGGCATACGTCACGAACCGTCAGATCGAATCTGCCCGTATCGCGATGACCCGCCACATCAAGCGTGGCGGCAAGGTCTGGATCAACATCTACCCGGACCGTCCGCTGACGAAGAAGCCTGCCGAAACCCGCATGGGTTCCGGTAAGGGTTCTCCGGAATGGTGGGTCTCTAACGTCAAGCCGGGCCGGGTTCTCTTTGAGATCTCCGGTGTCGAAGAATCGGTTGCTCGCGAGGCACTGCGCCTGGCAATCCACAAGCTCCCGTTGAAAGCACGCATTCTGCGTCGCGAAGGTGGTGAATAGAAATGGCAGTAGGATCCAAGGAACTTGCATCCGCACAGCTGGACGGTTTCGACAACGAGCGACTCGTTGAAGAACTCCGTAAGGCCAAGGAAGAGCTGTTCAACCTGCGTTTCCAGTCCGCCACCGGTCAGCTGGAGAACCACGGTCGTCTGCGCGCGGTAAAGAAGGACATCGCCCGCATCTACACCGTTCTCCGTGAGCGCGAGCTGGGCATTCGTGCCGAGGTTGCCGCACCGGTTGTGGAAGCCAAGGAAGAAAAGAAGTCCAAGAAGTCTGCAGCGAAGAAGGCTGAAAAGCCGGTCGAGGCTGAGACTGAGGAGGACGCCAAGTGAGTGAAAAGGACGAGAACGTGACGGAAACTGTTTCCGGCGCAGCCAAGGCTGACGAGCGCGGTTACCGTAAGACGAAGCGCGGCTATGTCGTCTCGGACAAGATGGAAAAGACCATCGTTGTCCAGGTCGAAGACCGCGTGAAGCACGCCCTCTACGGCAAGGTCATCCGCCGCAACACGAAGATCAAGGCTCACGACGAAGAGAACAGCGCCGGCATCGGCGACCTCGTTCTCCTCGCCGAGACCCGCCCGCTGTCCGCTACCAAGCGGTGGCGCCTGGTGGAGATCCTCGAGAAGGCCAAGTAACACCTGCAGCGCCCCCGTTACGGGAGCTGTGCTGAAACCCCCGTTCCCCTTGTGGGAGCGGGGGTTTCCGCGTTCCGGAGTGTATCGGGCGACCGGTGCAGGCCCCCGCTCCAGACTTCCAGGCCGCTGACGACGGCGGCCGGCCGGGCTGGCGGGGGAGGGCGCCCGGCGGCGGCCCCGAACGGCTGCCGTGCGCGACGCCGTCGTCGGTGGTGGCCGCCGTGCGTGAGGCCGCTGTCTGTGGTACGGCCGATTCGTCCCTGAAGGCCCGGGCGTGCTAAGATTTTGAGTTTGTATGGCGCCTTTTGTGCGCCGTCGTCAACCTCGTAAACAATCGTGCCACGGCATAGTGCCCCCACGCGCCCCGATCCGTCGGAAACCGACTGGGAAGCAAATGTTTTTGGCACGGGCGTTTAGGCCTGGTCTGGCAAAATCCAGGCAGGTCAAGAGACACCCCGATCAACCGTTCCGCAAGGCTCATTCCGTAGGAAGATTTTCGGTCTGAGAACCAGCGCGACGCAAGGAGTAAATAGTGATTCAGCAGGAGTCGCGACTCAAGGTCGCCGACAACACGGGTGCTAAGGAAATCCTTACCATTCGCGTTCTCGGTGGATCTGGCCGTCGCTACGCAGGCATTGGCGACGTCATCGTCGCTACCGTCAAGGACGCAATTCCGGGCGGCAACGTAAAGAAGGGCGATGTCGTCAAGGCCGTCATCGTCCGTACCAAGAAGGAACGCCGCCGTGCGGATGGTTCCTATATCAAGTTTGACGAGAACGCAGCCGTCATCCTGAAGAACGACGGTGACCCCCGCGGTACCCGCATCTTCGGACCGGTTGGTCGTGAACTTCGCGACAAGAAGTTCATGAAGATCGTTTCTCTGGCTCCGGAGGTGCTCTAGTCCATGGCTAAGATCAAAAAGGGTGACCTCGTTCAGGTCATCACTGGCGCCAAGGCTGAGCGCGGCGGCGACAAAGGCAAGCAGGGCAAGGTTCTGCGCGTATTCCCGGACACCAACCGCGTGTTGGTTGAAGGCATTAACCGCGTAACCAAGCACACCAAGGTCGGTCAGTCGCAGCGCGGCACCAAGACCGGTGGCATCGAGGTCGTCGAGGCCACGATCCACATCTCCAACGTGGCTCTGGTTGACCCGTCCACCAAGAAGCCCACCCGCGTCGGTTTCCGCACCGAGACCGTTGAGCGCGATGGCGTGAAGCGTGAAGTGCGCGTCCGCGTGGCCAAGAGCTCAGGGAAGGACATCTAATGACTGAGACTCTCGAGACTCCGGCAAGCAAGATGGTTCCTCGTCTGAAGACCAAGTATGCCGATTCCATCAAGAACACGCTGACTGAGGAATTCAAGTACCAGAACGTCAACCAGGTTCCCCGCCTGGTCAAGGTCGTTGTGAACATGGGTGTTGGAGATGCCGCCAAGGACTCCAAGCTTATCGACGGCGCTGTCCGCGATCTGACCCTGATCACCGGCCAGAAGCCGCAGGTAACCAAGGCCCGCAAGTCGATCGCACAGTTCAAGCTGCGCGAAGGCATGCCGATCGGTGCACACGCAACTCTGCGTGGGGACCGCATGTGGGAATTCCTGGACCGTCTGGTCACGCTGGCACTGCCGCGTATCCGTGACTTCCGTGGCCTCAGCGGCAAGCAGTTCGATGGCAACGGCAACTACACCTTCGGTCTGACCGAGCAGGTTATGTTCCACGAGATCGACCAGGATTCCATCGACCGCGTTCGCGGCATGGACATCACCGTCGTGACCACTGCCAAGACCGACGACGAAGGCCGCGCGCTGCTCAAGGCGCTTGGCTTCCCGTTCAAGACCGAAGATTAATCTAGCTACGTAAAAGGTCCGTCCGCGCTGTTTGACGAATTCTGTTCGGAAAAACCAGCACGGCGGAAACCGTTATGAGGAAGGGCAAGAGCCCACATGACAATGACAGATCCCGTCGCAGACATGCTTACGCGTCTGCGCAACGCTAACTCGGCATACCACGACTCCGTGACCATGCCGTACAGCAAGCTCAAGGCACGCGTTGCCGACATCCTGAAGGCTGAAGGTTACATCGCCTCCTGGAAAGAAGAAGACGCGGAGGTTGGCAAGAAGCTGACCCTCGAGCTCAAGTTCGGTCCGAACCGCGAGCGTTCAATCGCTGGCGTTCGTCGTATTTCCAAGCCGGGACTGCGCGTTTACGCAAAGTCCACCAACCTGCCGCACGTGCTCGGTGGCCTGGGTGTCGCAATCCTGTCCACCTCTTCCGGCCTCTTGACTGACAAGCAGGCCGGCAAGAAGGGCGTGGGCGGCGAAGTCCTCGCTTACGTCTGGTAACGGGAAAGGAAGAGAATAATGTCACGTATTGGACGTCTCCCCATCACCGTTCCTGCCGGCGTTGAGGTCAAGGTTGACGGCTCTGTCGTCAGCGTCAAGGGTTCCAAAGGCGAGCTGAGCCACACTGTGCCCAGCCCGATCGAGGTTTCCCTGGAAGAAGGCACCCTGACTGTCGCCCGCCCGAACGACGAGCGCGCCTCACGTTCGCTGCACGGCCTGACCCGCACCCTGATCGCCAACATGATCCAGGGTGTTACCGCAGGCTACGAGAAGAAGCTTGAGATTGTCGGTACCGGTTACCGCGTCCAGGCCAAGGGAACTGATCTGGAGTTCGCTCTGGGCTACAGCCACCCGGTCAACGTCTCGGCACCGAACGGCATCACCTTTGCAGTAGAGACCCCGACCAAGCTCTCTGTTTCAGGTATCTCCAAGCAGCAGGTCGGCGAGGTTGCTGCCAACATTCGCAAGCTGCGGAAGCCGGACCCCTACAAGGGCAAGGGCATCCGTTACGCAGGCGAAGTCATCCGCCGCAAGGTCGGAAAGGCTGGTAAGTAACCATGGCGATCGCAATTAACAAGAAGCGTACGAACAAGAGCAAGTCTGCCCAGCGCAGCCGCCGCCAGCTTCGTATCCGCAAGCGCATCTCCGGAACGGCTGTACGTCCTCGTCTGGTCGTCAACCGCTCCGCACGCCACGTATTCGTCCAGGTTGTCGATGACACCAAGGGCCTGACCGTAGCGAGCGCCTCCACATTGGAAGCCGACCTTCGTGCATTCGATGGTGACAAGACCGCCAAGGCCAAGCGCGTTGGCGAACTGGTCGCCGAGCGCGCCAAGGCTGCCGGTATCGAAGCTGTTGTCTTCGACCGCGGTGGTAACAAGTACCACGGCCGGATCGCCGCCGTTGCTGACGGCGCCCGTGAAGGTGGGCTGTCACTGTGACCGAAAATAACGAAAAGGACATTCAGGTGACTGAAGCTGTAGCTGCTCCGGCAACTGAGACCGCTGCGCCTGCTACCACCGACGGCGCCCGTGGTGGCGCTGCTCGTCGTGGCGAGCGTGGCGACCGCGGCCAGGGCCGTGGCGACCGTGGTGGCCGTGGTGGCCGCGATGGTGGCCGCGAAGCCGAAAAGAGCCAGTTCGTAGAGCGCGTCGTAACCATCAACCGTGTTTCCAAGGTCGTCAAGGGTGGTCGTCGCTTCAGCTTCACCGCCCTCGTCGTCGTCGGTGACGGCAACGGTATGGTCGGCGTCGGCTACGGCAAGGCTAAGGAAGTTCCTGCCGCAATCGCGAAGGGCGTCGAAGAGGCCAAGAAGTCTTTCTTCCGCGTTCCCCGCATCGGCAGCACCATCCCGCACCGTGTTCAGGGTGAAGCCGCCGCAGGCGTCGTCATGCTGCGTCCGGCTTCTGCCGGTACCGGTGTTATCGCCGGCGGTCCGGTCCGTGCAGTACTGGAGTGCGTGGGCATCCACGACATCCTCTCCAAGTCGCTCGGTTCCTCGAACGCCATCAACATCGTTCACGCGACCGTTGACGCGCTGAAGCGCCTCGAAGAGCCGGCAGCAGTGGCAGCACGCCGCGGCCTCCCGCTCGACGAGATCGCCCCGCCGGCAATGGTGAAGGCGCTTTTGAACCAGAAGGCAGGTGTCTGAGTCATGGCTAAGAACGTGCTTGTCTCCGACGCTAAGTTGGAGATCACTCAGATCAAGTCCGCCATTGGCGGCAAGCAGAACCAGCGCGACACCCTTCGGTCCCTCGGCCTGAAGCGGATCGGACACACTGTTGTCCGCACCGCCGACGCCGTGACCGTCGGAATGCTCAACACGGTTCCGCACCTGGTAAAGGTAGAGGAGGCGAAGTAAATGGCAGAGAAGAACACCGCCGAAAAGGCACAGGGCGCCGCTGCTGAGAAGCAGAACGCACTGAAGGTTCACCACCTGCGTCCCGCCCCGGGTGCCAAGACCGCCAAGACCCGTGTTGGTCGTGGTGAAGGTTCCAAGGGTAAGACCGCCGGTCGCGGTACCAAGGGTACGAAGGCCCGCTACCAGATCAAGGCTGGCTTTGCCGGCGGCCAGCTGCCGCTGCACATGCGCCTGCCGAAGCTGCGCGGCTTCAAGAACCCGTTCCGGGTTGAGTACCAGGTCGTAAACCTGGACAAGCTCAACGAGCTGTTCCCGGAAGGTGGCGCAGTCACCGTGGAGAACCTGGTCGAAAAGGGTGCCGTTCGCAAGAACCAGCCCGTCAAGGTGCTTGGCACCGGCGACATCACCGTCAAGGTTGACGTCACTGTCCACGCATTTTCGGCCAGCGCCGCAGAAAAGATCGCCGCAGCAGGCGGCAGCACCACCGCCCTCTAACGAGGCGGCGGGGCGATTGCCCGCAGCTGTTACTCCCGGTACCAGGGGCCCACGGCCTCCGGTACCGGGAGTTTTTTCATTTTCCGGCCCTTCCGATTGTTCGCAGGGCGCATCCACCCGTTAGACTCGGTTGTTGGGTTTATTTGACCTGTCTCACACGACTATACTTATTACTCAGGAGGACGCTTGCTTAGCGCATTTGGCCGGGCCTTTCGCACGCCTGATCTGCGACGCAAGTTGTTGTTCACGCTGGGAATCATCACAATCTTCCGCTTGGGTGCCTTCATCCCCTCGCCCGGTGTGAGCTACCAGAATGTCCAGCAATGCTTGCAGAACGGTCAGACCTCGGGCGGGATCTACCAGCTCGTCAACCTGTTCAGCGGCGGTGCCTTGCTGCAGGTCTCCATCTTTGCCCTCGGCATCATGCCGTACATCACGGCCAGCATCATCGTCCAGCTCCTCCGGGTGGTCATTCCCCGTTTCCAGGAGCTCTACGATGAAGGCGCCTCGGGCCAGTCGAAGCTGACGCAGTACACCCGCTACCTCACGATCGCCCTCGGCCTGCTGAACGCCACGACGCTCGTGTCCCTGGCCCGGTCCGGCCAGCTGCTGCCGAACTGCCAGCTGCCGATCATCCCGGACGCCAGCATCATCACCACGATCCTGATTGTCATCACCTTGACGGCCGGCACCGGCCTGATCATGTGGATGGGCGAGCTCGTGACGGAAAAGGGCGTCGGCAACGGCATGTCCCTGCTCATCTTCACGTCCATCGCGGCAGGCTTCCCGGGCTCCCTTGGCGCCATCTGGAAGGCCCAGGGACCGGGCACCTTCTTCATGGTCCTGGTCATCGGCCTCCTCACAGTTGCCCTTGTGGTCTTCGTGGAGCAGTCCCAGCGCCGCATCCCGGTGCAGTACGCCAAGCGCATGATCGGACGCCGCACGGTCGGCGGCACCAGCACCTACATCCCCATCAAGGTGAACATGGCCGGCGTCGTGCCCGTCATCTTCGCTTCGTCCATGCTGTACCTGCCCGGGCTGATCGCGCAGTTCAACCAGCCCAAGGCCGGCGAGCAGATGCAGCCGTGGGTCGAGTGGATCAACAACAACATGACCAAGGGTGACCACCCGATCTATATGGCGCTGTATTTCGCCATGATTGTGTTCTTCACCTACTTCTATGTTGCGATTACCTTCAACCCCGAAGAGGTCTCGGACAACATGAAGAAGTACGGGGGCTTCATTCCGGGCATCCGCGCCGGCAAGCCGACCGCGGATTATCTTCAGTACGTCCTATCCCGGATCACCCTGCCCGGCGCCTTCTACTTGGGCTTCGTGGCACTGATCCCGCTGGTTGCACTGGTCCTGATCAACGCCAACCAGAACTTCCCGTTCGGCGGCACCTCGATCCTGATCATGGTGGGCGTCGGCCTGGAGACCGTGAAGCAGATTGATGCGCAGCTACAGCAACGTCACTACGAAGGGCTTTTGCGATGACGAGAATGTTGATTATCGGACCTCCCGGTTCAGGCAAGGGAACGCAGGCGGAACGCATTTCGGAGCGCCTCGGCGTCGTTGCGATCTCCACCGGTGACATCTTCCGTGCCAACGTCAAGGGTGAGACGCCCTTGGGCATCGAAGCCAAGAAGTACATGGACGCGGGCGACTTCGTTCCGGACAGCGTGACCAACAAGATGGTCCGCGACCGCCTCAGCGAGAACGACGTCGAAGCCGGCTTCCTTCTGGACGGATACCCGCGCACCACCGCGCAGGTGGACTACCTCGACGACATCCTTGCCGGCGGCAACCAGAAGCTCGACGTCGTCCTGCAGCTCACGGCCGATGACGAGGAACTCGTCGCCCGGCTGTTGGGCCGCGCCAAGGACACCGGACGCAGCGACGACAACGAGGCCGTCATCCGCCACCGGCTTGACCTGTACCACGGCCAGACGGAAGCGGTAGTGGCCAAGTACGCCGACCGTGGCATCCTGACCCGCGTTGATGGCATCGGCGCCATCGACGAGGTCACCGACCGCGTCATGCAGGCCATCAAAGAGGCCCAGGCCGCCTGATCCCGGCCCCCGACATTTGAGGCCCCTCCCGGACCACCGGGAGGGGCCTCAGCCATTTCGGCCGCGTACCTTCCCCCCGGGCAGGCGGCCCCACCGAAAGGAATCTGCAGATGGCATTCGGCCAGCCGCGCATCGAATACAAGACCAACGCCCAGATGCACACCATGCACGAGGCCGGGCTGGTCCTCAGCCGCGCCCTCGACGCCGCAGTCGCGGCGGCCGCACCCGGCAAGACCACCCGCGACCTCGACGCGGTGTTCGCCGCCGTGCTCAAGGAAGCGGGCGCCACGTCCAACTTCCTCGGCTACCACGACTTCCCGGCAACGATCTGCACCTCGGTCAATGAAGAAGTTGTGCACGGCATTCCCGGCGACCGCGTGCTGAAGGACGGCGACATCATTTCAATCGACGGCGGTGCGATCCTTGACGGCTGGCACTCCGATTCCGCACGCACCGTGATCGTGGGCACCGCCGATCCCGAAGACCAGCGGCTCTCCGAGGTAACCGAGGCGGCCATGTGGCACGGCATCGCAGCCCTCGCCACGGGCAAGTTCGTCGGTGATATCGGCAACGCGGTTGACGACTACGTCTCCTCCGTTCCCGGCAAGCCGCTCGGGATCCTGGAGGACTACGTGGGGCACGGCATTGGTTCGCAGATGCACATGGCGCCTGACGTCCTGAACTACCGCACCAGCCACCGCGGGCCGAAGATCCGTCCGGGACTGTGCCTGGCGATCGAACCCATGCTGGTGCGCGGAAGCATCGAGACGGCCGTCCTGGCGGACGACTGGACCGTGGTCACCACCGACGGCCAGCGGTCCTGCCAGTGGGAGCACTCCGTGGCGGTCCATGAGAAGGGCATCTGGGTGCTCTCAGCGCCCGACGGCGGCGCCGCCAAACTGGCTCCGCTCGGCGTCGTGCCGGTCCCGATTCCCTGACGCGGCACGGCGGCGATGCCCAGATCCGCCTCCGACGCAGAAAATCCCTGGCGCCACCGAATTCCGGTGTCGCCAGGGATTTTCCGTGTCCCCAGGATGCGGGTGGCGCGTCAGCTCTTGAGCTTCGGCTTCACGTCCTTGTTGTAGATGCCCTCAAGGGTCGCCTTGAGATCCGTCATGGTGGCCTTGACGTCGCCCTGCTGGGTGAGGATCTTGGCCGCAGCCTTCGCCATCTCCTGGTCCGCCCCGGGCAGGAACACGCGCGCGTTGTCCTGGACGTGGGTCACGGGAAGCTGGTCCATCGCCGTCTTGATCTGCGGGGTCTTCGCCAGCACCGCGCTCATGTCCGCCGACATACGGGTGGGCATGTAGCCGGTGGCCGCGGAAAACGCAGCCGTGTTTTCCGGTTCGGTCATGAACTTCAGGAACGTGGCAGCCGCGAGCTGCACTTCCTTGCTCACGCCGCTGGGAATGCCCAGCCCGGCGCCGCCGGTGGGGCAGACGTTGGTTTCCTGCTTCGGGCCGCCGGGCAGGAAGCCAACGCCCACATTAAACTTGGCTGACTTCAGGACGCCAAGCAGGGAACCCGTCGAAGAGATGGTCGTGGAGGTGATGCCGGCGGAGAAGTCGTCGGCCGCTTCCTTGGAGGAGACACCTGCCCAGCCGTCCTTGTAGATCGAGTCCTGGGCCCACTGCAGGGCCGCGACAGACTCGGCGGAGTCGCAGTTGATGGTCCACTCATTGGACCAGCTGCCACCCCAGCCCCATAGGTTGTTCTGCAGGGTCCAGCCGGCGTAGCCGGCCAGGGCCGGGTAGATGTACGCGTACTTGGCGCCGGAGCTGGCCTTGAGCTTCGGGGCCCACTCGCCAAACTCCTGCCAGGTCTTGGGGGCACGGTCCGGCAGCCCGGCGGCCTTGAAATGGTCCTTGTTGTAGTAGAACAGCGGGGTGGAACGGCCATAGGGGAGGGCCCACTGCTTGCCGGCGTACTGGTAGTCCGCAACGAGGGACTTCTGGAAGTCGTCCATCTTGACGTCGAGCTGCTTGATCAGGCCGTCAAGGGGGATGATGTTGCCGTTGGTGTAGTAGCGGAACCACCACACGTCGGAGAGCACCACGAGGCCCGGCAGGGCGGACTTCGCTGCCTGGGAGGTCTGGAACTTCTGGGCGATTTCCTCGTAGTTGGCGCCGGCGGTCACGAGGTTGACCTTGATGTCCGGGAACTTCGCCTGGAACTTGTCGATGATGGCCTTTTCGACGTCCTGGGACTGTCCCGGGTGGCTGGTCCAGAAGTCGATTGAGGCGGCCGGTTTGACGCCGGTGAAATCAATATCCGCGGCCTTCGTAGCGTCCGCGGAACCCCCGGTGGAGGGGCCGCCGCATGCCGCCAGGGCTGCCGCGCCCGCGGTGAGGCCGGCCATTCCCAGGAAATGCCTGCGGTCCAGATTCATAGCCATGTGGATCCTCTCAAGATGCTGACTCGTTTAATATCGGTGGAGATAAAACAGGGGGCTGGTCGTGCCGGACACGGCCGGCGGGACCGTCATCCGGTGACGCTGCCCTGGGTCAGGCCCGCCACGATATAGCGCTGCAGGGCGGCGAACACCAGGAGGATGGGGACGATCACGAGCATGGCGCCGGCCATGAGGATGCCCCAGCCGGACCCGTTGCCTTCCGAGTTCTGCAGCAGGGTAAGGCCCACCGGCAGCGTCATGGTCTCGGGGCGGTCTGTGATGATGAGCGGCCAGATGTAGTCGTTCCACTCACTCACTACGGTGACCAGGGCAACCGTCGCGATCGAGGGCACGGATACCGGTGCCACAACCTGCCAGAGACGCCGCCAATGCCCGGCGCCGTCAATCTCGGCAGCCTCAAGGATGGAGCCGGGCAGCGTCATGAAGTGCTGGCGCAGCAGGAAGGTGCCGAACGCGGTGCCCAACCCGGGCAGGATGATCCCCCACAGGGTGTTCTTCCCGCCCATGCCAGCGATCAGGATGTAGTTGGGCAGGATGGATACCTGCGGGGGCACCATGAGGGCCACAAGGATGACGACGAAGATGACGTTCTTGAACGGGAACCGCACGAACACCAGCGCGTAGGCCGTGAGGATGGCCAGGATTACCTTCACGGTGGCACCCACAGTGGTTACGATCAGGCTGTTGAGGAAGAACCTGGCGAACGGCACCGTGGTCATGGCGACGTGGTAGTTCTCCAGGTTCAGGCTTCCGGGCAGGATCTTCAGGTCCGTCGTGACGATCTCTCCGGGCTGCTTGAAAGAGCTCAGGAGCATCCACAGCAAGGGCAGGAAGACCACCAGCGTCGCCAGGATCAGGGGAATGTAGCCGCCGGCGATCGTCTGGACCAGGTTGGCGCGGGAGAACGGGCCGGTGCGCCGCGGCGCGCCGGGCCCGGCGTCGGGAGCGGAAGCCGGTCCGGCATTGGCAGCGGGATCCGGGCTGACCGGGGATAGCGTGCTCAAGAGTAGTGCACCTTCCGTTCGACGAACCGCAACTGGAGCACGGTGATGATGAGCAGGATGGCGAAGAGCACCACGGAGATGGACGCCGAGTAACCGGCACGGTTGAATGCGCCGAAGGCCTGGAGATAGGCCTCATAGATCAGCGTGCTGGTGCCGTTGCCCAGCGGGGTCATGATCCGGATCAGGTCGAAGGCCTGCAGGGAACTGATCATGGTGGTGATGAGCAGGAAGAATGTGGTGGGCGACAACAGCGGGACGGCCATGTTGACAAACCGGCGGAAGCCGCTGGCACCGTCGAGGGAAGCCGCTTCCATGACGTCCTGCGGCAGCGACTGCAGGCCGGCCAGGTACACGACCGCGCAGTAGCCCAGGTTCTTCCATACGTAGACGATGATCACCATGGCCAGCGACAGCTGGGGATCGTTGATCCACTGCGGACTTTGCTGTCCGATGCCGCGCAGCAGCCACGAGAGCACACCGTAGCCGGGGTCGAAGATGAAGAGCCAGACGAGGCCGACGCCGACGCCGCTGAGCACATACGGTGCAAAGACGGCTGACCGGGCAAAGGTGGTGCCGCGGACCTTGGAGTTCAGCGCCAGGGCAACCAGGAGGCCGAGCACCATCGAGCCGCCGACCGTGACTACCGTAAAGACCGCCGTCGTCCCGAGAACCTCGGGCGCATCGGAGCTCGTGAAGAACGTGATGTAGTTCTCGAATCCGACCACGGTGGCCGACGCGGAGCCCAGGGTCCAGTCCAGGGTGGAGTAGTAGATGTTGTTGATGAGCGGGAGGTAGGTGAAGACCGCTATCAGCGCAAGATTTGGCAGTGCCAGGGCCAGGAAGACGAAGAAGTCCCGGCGGGTCCTGACGGACCAGCGTGCCCGGCGCCGGATGGCCGCGGCAGCGTCCACCGTGGCCGGCGGACTGTCTGTAAGTTGTCGAGTCATTCGGGTCTCTAACGGGATCCGGGCCTGCCAGTGGCAGGCGGATGGGCGGGGGATCTACTTCACTTCACCACACACTCAGTGGGCGGAACCCCGCACAAGACCCGGTCGGGGCTTTGTTTTGTCAGGCTTCCCTGCCCGTTAACCAATTGTTCGTTGCAGTATTACACAACGTTTGCCTTTGATGTGGCTTTGGTGCTAGGGGCCGCACGCAATTCGCGCCGGAGGCATCTGCAACACCGGAAATGCAGGCATCAGCCGGGTCCGCGGCGCCGGCGGGCGCACAATGGAGCCATGACTGCGATTACGGATGTAGCCGGCCTTCGCGTGGGGCACGTTCACAAGTCCGACGGCGGGTGGCTGACCGGCGTGACCGTGGTGCTTCCGCCGCCGGGCACGATTGGCTCCGTCGACGTCCGGGGAGGCGGCCCGGGCACCCACGAGACCGATGCGCTGGATCCGACCACGCTGACTTCTGCCGTGGACGCCGTGGTCCTCACCGGCGGGAGCGCCTTCGGCCTGGCCGCGGCACACGGTGCCCAGCGCTGGTGCGAGGAGAACGGCCGGGGATTCGCCGTTCCCGGCGGCGTCGTTCCGATCGTTCCGGCCGCCGCGATCTTTGACCTGGGCCGCGGGGGCGATTTTTCCGCCCGCCCGGATGCGGCCATGGGCTATGCGGCCACGGCCGCGGCCGCCGCCCAGGCAGAAGGGCACGATGTCGGGCGCGGCAACGTCGGCGCCGGCACCGGAGCGGCGATCGGCCGGGGCCGGTTCAAGGGAGGAGTGGGCACAGCCTCCATTACATTAGACAACGGGGTGGTGGTCGGTGCCATCGCCGTGGTGAATGCGCTTGGATTGCCTTTTGGCACATCGCCGCAGCGGCCGGAACCCGGCAGCGTGCGTCTAAGCGAGGAACGAGCGAGCGCGCAGAGGGTTGCGGTTGTTGAGGCGAAAGCCGGGAACGGCGGCGTTAGCTCGACAGAGCCACCGGCACTGAACACCACCCTCGTCGTCGTCGCCACGAACGCGGTCCTGGACAAGGCCGAGTGCAAGCGGACGGCGTCGGCGGCCCATGCCGGACTGGCCCGGGCGCTTGATCCGAGCCATACCCTGGCGGACGGGGACACCGTCTTCACCCTGGCGACCTGCACCGTCGCGCTGGACCGCAGCACCGAAGCCGCGCGGCAACTGAGCCTGATCACCCTGCAAAGCGCGGCAGCCGACGTAGTCCGCCTGGCCATCCTGGACGGAATCGCCAGCGCCGAGGCCGTGGTCACGCCGGCGCTGGCCTTAGATGCGTACGGGGGCTGAGTGCGCTACGATTGCTGGATTTAACAATCGCGCCTGAATGGCGTAATGTTGTCTGTTGGTTGTCTGCCCTGTTGTGCCCTTTTGTGGCCGGGAGGCATCAGCCAATCAATCAAAAACGTCCGCAGTCATGACCGGTGCAAACCGGGAGGCGGCGGCAACAACAGTTAGCGGAGGGTATGGCCAAGAAGGACGGGGTCATTGAGATCGAGGGCGTTGTGACTGAGGCGCTGCCTAATGCGATGTTTCGCGTTGAGCTCACCAACAAGCACATCGTTCTGGCACACATCTCTGGAAAGATGCGCCAGCACTACATCAGGATTCTCCCTGAGGACCGGGTAGTGGTGGAGCTGAGCCCGTACGACCTGACACGTGGTCGTATCGTCTACCGCTACAAGTAAACACTGGGCGGCCAGAGCAACAGCCGAAGGCCGGTCCAGCTGACCAACTGCAACACGCAAAGGAACGCCATGAAGGTCAAGCCGAGCGTCAAGCAGATCTGCGAAAAGTGCAAAGTGATCCGCCGTAATGGCCGGGTCATGGTGATCTGCGAGAACCCGCGCCACAAGCAGCGCCAGGGCTAATTTCCCCTTCGGGAAATCCTGGGTTGCTAACCCACGCAAGTAAATAAAAGGCAGCACAAGCTGATTTGGGACACTGAGCTAGAACGAGTCCGGACAGCTAACCCCCGGTCGGAGGCTGGGGCCGCACGCAACGTGCGGGTGTACTGCCTACGACCTCCGGTTTATTCAAGGAGCACTGCCTCTATGGCTCGTCTCGCTGGCGTAGACATTCCCCGCGAAAAGCGGTTGGAAATTGCGCTTACTTACATCTACGGCGTGGGCAAGACCCGTGCACACGAAACCCTGGCTGCCACCGGCATCAGCGCGGACGTTCGGGTCAAGGACCTGACGGACGCACAGCTGGTTGAGCTGCGTGACTACATTGAAGGCAACTACAAGGTTGAGGGTGACCTTCGCCGCGAGGTAGCCGCTGACATCCGCCGCAAGGTTGAGATCGGCAGCTACGAAGGTATTCGCCACCGCAAGGGCCTGCCAGTGCGCGGACAGCGTACGAAGACGAACGCGCGTACCCGCAAGGGCCCGAAGCGCACCGTCGCAGGCAAGAAGAAGGCCCGTTAATCCCTGAGGGATTAACTCGGCCTACCCCCGATAACTTTCTGTAGGAGAAAAAATGCCCCCGAAGACTCGTGGCGCGGTTCGCAAGCCGCGTAAGAAGGACAAGAAGAATATCGCGCTGGGCCAGGCGCACATCAAGAGCACCTTTAACAACACCATCGTTTCCATCACGGATCCGAACGGTGCTGTCATCTCCTGGGCTTCGTCCGGCGAGGTTGGCTTCAAGGGCTCGCGCAAGTCCACCCCGTTCGCTGCCCAGATGGCTGCCGAGGCCGCCGCGAAGCGTGCACAGGAGCACGGCATGCGCAAGGTTGACGTGTTCGTCAAGGGACCGGGTTCCGGACGCGAGACCGCAATCCGCTCACTGCAGGCCGCTGGCCTCGAGGTTGGATCCATCCAGGATGTAACCCCCAGCGCCCACAACGGCTGCCGTCCGCCCAAGCGCCGCCGCGTCTAAGGCTTTCCAGCGCTCAGGAGCTTGCCCGGACCCTCACGGGTCCGGGCAGGCCCGGCCGCGTTAAGACTTTAGACCGATCTTTCCACCACCTGTGTTGCGTCATATAGCGGATGCTCGCCGAAAGGAAACCTAAGTGCTCATTGCACAGCGCCCCACCCTCTCCGAAGAGGTCGTCTCCGAAAACCGCTCCCGGTTCATCATTGAACCGCTTGAGCCGGGCTTCGGGTACACCCTCGGAAACTCCCTCCGCCGTACCCTGCTCTCCTCCATCCCCGGTGCCTCTGTAACGAGCATCCGGATCGATGGCGTGCTGCACGAGTTCACCACGGTCCCGGGTGTCAAGGAAGATGTCACTGAGATCATCCTGAACATCAAGAACCTGTCGGTTTCCTCCGAGCACGACGAGCCGGTTGTTGCGTACCTGCGCAAGCAGGGCCCGGGAGTCGTCACCGCCGCGGACATCGCTCCGCCGGCCGGCGTCGAATTCCACAACCCGGATCTGCACATTGCCACGCTGAACTCGAAGGGCAAGTTCGAACTCGAACTGACCATCGAGCGAGGCCGCGGCTACGTTTCGGCAGCTCAGAACAAGTCCGGCGACTCCGAGATCGGCCGCATCCCGGTCGACTCGATCTACTCGCCGGTCCTGAAGGTTACTTTCCGCGTGGAAGCTACCCGTGTTGAGCAGCGCACTGACTTCGACAAGCTGATTGTCGACGTCGAGACCAAGCAGGCCATCGCCCCGCGCGATGCTGTTGCTTCGGCAGGTACCACCCTGGTGGAACTGTTCGGTCTGGCTCGCGAGCTGAACACCGCAGCTGAAGGTATCGAGATTGGCCCGTCGCCGACGGACGCTGCCCTGGCAGCCGACATGGCACTGCCGATCGAGGATCTGGACCTCACCGTCCGTTCCTACAACTGCCTCAAGCGTGAGGGCATCCACACCGTGGGTGAACTCGTTGCCCGCTCCGAGGCTGACCTCATGGATATCCGTAACTTCGGTGCGAAGTCCATTGACGAGGTCAAGGCGAAGCTGGTGGAACTGGGACTGTCCCTCAAGGACTCTCCTCCCGGATTCGACCTCGCAGCACGTGCCGCAGCCATCGAAGAGGACGACGCCGCTTTCAGCGACGACGAGCTCTAACAAACAGATCTTGGCCGGCGGGCCCGATGCACCCTGGCGTGCGCAACCCACCGGCTTCCACATGAGGAGAAACTATTATGCCTACACCCGCTAAGGGTCCGCGCCTCGGAGGCGGAGCGGCTCACGAGCGTCTTATGCTCGCGAACCTGTCCGCCGCGCTCTTCGAGCACAAGCGGATCACCACCACGGTGACCAAGGCCAAGCGACTGAAGCCTTACGCTGAGCGCCTGGTGACCTTCGCCAAGCGTGGCGACCTGGCTTCCCGCCGTCGTGTACTCGGCCTGATCAGCGACAAGGGCATCGTCCACGAGCTGTTCACCGACATTGCACAGGCAGTGGAGAACCGCAACGGCGGTTACACCCGCATCACCAAGATCGGCAACCGCAAGGGCGACAACGCTCCCATGGCTGTCATCGAACTGGTTCTCGAGCCGGTTTCCGCCAAGCAGGCCGTGGTAGCCGAGGCTACTTCCGCTGCACAGCGGGACGCTGAGAAGAAGGACGCCGAGAAGGCCGAGGCAGCTCCGGTTGCCGAGACCGAAGAGGCTCCTGAGGCTGAGGTCGTTGAGACTGAAGCTGCAGCTACCGAAGAGGCTCCGGTTGCCGAGGAAGCAGCCGCCGCCTCGGAGAAGGACGCGAAGTAATTCGCTGATTTCTTCGCATAGACTTAAGTCTATGAACGAGCCAAAACCCGCTGCCCCCGTCATGGGGGGCGGCGGGTTTTTGCGTATCCGGTTGGATCTGGGCTACGACGGCGGCCCCTTCAGCGGGTGGGCCGTCCAGCCCGGCCTGCGCACTGTCCAGGGCACGCTGGAGCAGGCCCTTGAGCTGCTTATCCGGCGCCCGGTCCGGGTCACGGTGGCTGGCCGGACAGATGCGGGCGTACACGCCCGCGGCCAGGTGGTGCATCTGAACCTCACGCAGGCCGAGTGGCTGGGCCTGAACCGCGGCGCCGAGCTGGATCCCGCCGTCGCCTTGCTCCGCCGCGTGCGCGGCGCCCTGAGCCGCGGGCTGGGGCAACTCAGCGGAGCGATCGAAGTCCACCACGTCACTGTGGCTCCGGAGGGCTTCGACGCGCGTTTTTCCGCGCTCTGGCGCCGCTACTCCTACCGGATCGCGGACGGCCCCGCGCTCTGGGACCCGCTGGGCCGCTACTCGACGCTCTGGCACAACGCCCCGCTGGACGTCGGGCTGCTCAACGAGGGCGCCTCGCAGCTGCTGGGGCTGCAGGATTTCCGCTCCTACTGCAAGCCGCGGGAGGGAGCGACCACCATCAGGGAGCTGCAGCGCTTCGAATTCGCCCGCGGCACCGACGGCGTCATTGTCGCCACGGTGCAGGCTGACGCGTTCTGCCACAACATGGTGCGTTCCCTCGTGGGCTCGGCGCTCTTCGTGGGGGAGGGCCTGGAATCCCCGGAATGGATGCTGGAACGGCTGCTTGCCCGGCAGCGGGACGCCAAGTCGGTGCTGGCTGCCCCGCATCCGCTGGTGCTTGAGGAAGTGGCCTACCCGTCGGAAAGCGGAATGCTGGCCCGGGCAGAGCTGACAAGGGCTATGCGCGCGTAAGACCGACGGCATCCAGAATTTTCGTGCAGGTCGCCGCGGAACTTCCCCACCTTCGACGGCGCGAAACCGCTAGTCGACGGCGGTTCGGCCCAACACGCCTGCCGGGACCTCCAAAGGCTGGGAATCCCCGGCGCATTAGAAGGCCGCCGGGGGACCCTCGGCGGGAAGCTCGACGGTGAACGTGCTGCCGCGGCCTGGAAGCGTGGTGCAGGAGATCGTCCCCCCGTGGCGTTCCACGATTGCCTTGGTGATCGACAATCCGAGTCCTGCCCCGGGGATTGCCCCTTCCCGGACCACGGGACTCCGGAAGAACCGGGTGAATACCCGCTCTGCGTCTGCGGCGGTCATGCCCATGCCCGTGTCCTGGACGTGAAGCCGTATCCGGCCGTCCTCAGTGCTCGCCGAGACCCGGACAGAACCGCCGTCCGGCGAGTACTTGATGGCGTTGGAAACGAGGTTGTCCAGTGCCTGGCCGATGCGGAGCGGATCAACGTGGGCCCACAGGGGCGCGGGGATTTCCGCCGACAGCGAGACCAGCGACGACTGGGCATGTGCCTGCGCGGAACTCAGGGTGGCCTCCACCAGGCCGGCGAGGTCGGTGCGGCGGGGATGAAGATGGACGGCGGAGGTCGCGGACATCAGGAGGTCGGAGACCAGGGCGAGCAGCCGCTCGGCATTGCGCTGCGCGACCTCGATGCGGCGGACTGCCGGGGCTGGGAGGTCCTCCATGTCGGCAAGGACCAGGTCCAGGTTGCCGATGATTGAAGTCAGCGGCGTGCGGAACTCATGTGAGACCGTGGACACCACGTCATCCTTGGCAGCCAGGGCATCGGCCATGCCCGTGACCTCGTTGAACACCACCACCGAGCCCCGGAACGCGCCGTCGTCGTTCTTCAGCGCCCGGGCGGCGGTGGACACCACCCGGCTGCCCGGAGCCCCCCCGAAGCAGACCAGATAGTCGGCAAACGATTCGCCGGCGAGTGCACGCCGGAGAGGATGCCGGTCGAGCGGTAGCGGAGTCGTCTTGTCCTGGCCCGTCAACGCAAGTTGCCCCTCCTCCGGCACCCGGAGACCGCTGTGAGGTGCCGCGGATGCCTCCAGGACGGCCTGCCAGCTGTTCGTCAGCAGGCGGCGGCCATCAGCGTCCACCGCCACGATGCCGACGTCGACGGTGTCCAGAATGGCGCCGAGGAGCTGTCCACGCTCCCTGCTGTCCGCGAGCAGGGCGTGCAGCTCAGCTTCCTTGGATTCGATCCTGCGAATCATGAGGGTCAGCAGGGCCGCATAGATGCCCAGCCCTGCGAGGCCGAGGACGCTTCCGAGGACGCCGGGCCGCCAGCCTCCGGGCGCCCCAATGACCGCAGCCGCCACCACGAGAGCCAGCGGGAGCTGGCACGCCAGAAGCCGGGCGCGCGGGCCCAAATCCTTGACGAACCGGCCCGCACCCCGGACCCGCAATTCTTCACCCACTGAAGCCGCGCCCCTTTCTTGCTGCTCCAGTTTTACACCCGGTGTCACATAACCGTGACACAAATCCAAGTTTTGTGGCGTCTGTTGCTGCGCCGCAGCGTTTTTTGCCTTCGTCCGTGGGTATTCTGACAGTGCCGGTTGGGGGCCGACGAGATCAACGCTGCCTGCGCATCCGCGGTAGGCCGCGGAGCTTGCCAGATGTGAGGGGGGCCATGACTGACATGGGAGTCGCCGTCGTCGTTGAAGACGACGAAGATGTTCGGAACCTAGTCGAAGCCGTGTTGAGCCAGGCCGGGTTCGAAGTCCACTCCGCCGCGGGAGGGCGGGAAGGGGTGGACGTCGTCCGGCGCGAGGCGGCCAGCGTCGTCACCCTGGATGTGGGTCTTCCGGACATTGACGGGTTCGAGGTGCTCCGACGCATTCGGCAGTTCAGCGACGCGTACGTCGTCATGCTGACGGCTCGAACCGACGAGCTCGATACGCTCACGGCATTCCATACCGGGGCGGATGACTTCCTGGCCAAGCCGTTCAGGCCGCGCGAACTGCGTGCCCGGGTCGGAGCGATGATGCGGCGGCCGCGCCAGGATGTCTTGTCAGCCCTGTCCGCCCCGGTTCCTGAAACCGCCATGATGCCGGCGTCCACCGCGCCCGAAGACTCTGCGTTCCGCCACAACGGCCTGGAGCTGAACCCGGAGACCCGCTCCGTGGCGGTTGACGGCGTCCCCGTAAGCCTGACCCGCAGCGAGTTCGATCTCCTGCACGCGCTGCTCAAGGCTGCAGGCGCGGTCCGGTCAAAGACCGACCTTGTCCGGGTGGTGCGCGGTGAGTACTACCGGGCAGACGCGTACATCAGCGAATCCGATGAGCGCGCAGTCGAAGTGCACATCGGAAACCTCCGGCGGAAGCTGCGCGAGGACCCGTTGCAGCCGCGCTGGCTCCAGACCGTCCGCGGCGTGGGATACCGGCTGGCGCCGGCACGGTAGCGGCCGGGGACCGTGCCCTTGAAGGTGGCCGGCCAAGCTCGGGGCCGGTCAGCCCCCGGCGTCAGCTGTCCCGGACGACGTAGCTGAATTGAAGCTCGTCCATGGTTTCGCCGCCGCGCTCGGCCACGTCCGCAAGGAGCGAGCGTGCATGCTCCAAGTCGCCGGCACGGATGGCCGTTTCCAGCTCTCCGGCGAGCTGGGCAAGACGGAGGCCGCCGACCATCTGAGACGATGTCCGGACGCTCAGCACGGCGTCCAGCGAGGCCGCTTCGTCACGGCGCTCAAGGGCCGACGCCAGCGAACGGTACCTCTGGTCCCACATTTTGGCGTAGTCCCGGGCGAATCCCTTGGCTACGGCCGGACTTTGCAGCTGGACGCTGAGGTCCTGCAGCGCAGCGGGGTCCACGAGCGGCGCGACGCCCAGAGCGGCAGCCGGGGCCGAGTCGGGCACGGGCTGCCCGGCGCCGCACGCAGCGTTACAGGGGGCCAATGCCGTGCCCGCGTTGCCGTCGTCGGGGGCTGCGGCTAGTAAAGACATGTGACCACGCTACTTCCTGTCAGGGGCCCCTGCCGTGCACTCCGGGCATTCCTGCGGAAACCCTGTGGCTTTCCGGGCGGGAGCCGTTGGCGGCCCCGGAAAGGCGTACCGCAAGCCGTCAGCCGGGAATCCGGATCAGGCGGGAGTTCGAGCTGATCGCATTGATCGCCGAGACAAAGATCGGACCGAGGTCCGCTCCGTTTGACGCGCAGAAGAAGTAATCTCCGTCGGAGTTCTCCGCGGCCGCCAGCGCCGGCGTCGAACAATCATTGCTGGCGGTGCTTGGGACTGCCGGGGACTTTTCGGAGGCGGCAGCAGCGAGAACGTCGCGCACAAACGCAGGGCTACCTCCGCATCGGGCGGAAGTCGCTGCGTTGTAAGCGACAGTGACGACCAGGATTCCTCTCGCCTTTGCGTCCGCCGCGACCGCCTTCAAATTGTTGCAGGCGACCGCCCCGTCTGAGCTCTGGACGTCGCCGGCGACGTCCACCGAGGTGGATCCTCCGGTGCCGGTCTCGTTCGGTTGTCCATCCGTCTCCAGGACAATGGCCTTACGGGGGGTTCCTGCGCGCGCCGGCAGGCTCACCAAGTTGTTGGGATCCAGGCCAAGCAAATACCGCGCCGCGGCCTTCATGGGTGACGCCAGGTACGTGCCAATCCCCGAGTGGGTCAGGCACTGCACACCCTGGACGAGCGCGCTGCCGTTGTTCAGAGCCGGCGGCGCGCCTGACGTGGTGTAATCGTTGGAGAACGGGACAGGAATCCATGGGCCACTCGTTGCCGAGCCCGACGGGGCGGTGATACAGCCGGATGTGGTATCGCTGCGGCCGATGGTGCCAAGTGCTACGTATTGCTGGTCGTTGGTCATCGTCTTGAGCGTGGTTTGAATTGCGGCTTTCATGCTGGCGAGGTCGGCGTTACTCATGCTGCCGGTGCGGTCCGCGACCAGGGCGACATCCATGGGGTTCGGGGTCTGGGTGCCGCAGGAGCCTTTGCAGGCATCCGAGGCCAGCGAGCCGGTGTTACCGCTATTAATCCCGATCACGGGAGCGAACCGGAACGCGACGTCTTTGTCGTCGCTTACTGTGATCGAATTACAGGAGGTTCCGGCCCCAGGGATGCAGGGGATGGCGCAGATAGTCTCGCTGCACCTGGCCCCGGTAATCGCTCCGGGGTTGCAAACGCTCGGGATCTGGCTGCTGAGGACGGTCCGGCCCGCGCCTGTTGAAGCCACCACGCACCAGAAGGTGACCGTAGGGGACGCTGCGGGGTCGTTGGCCCGGGCGAATGACATCGCGGCGTTGCGGGCGGCCACCGGATCACCAGGGAGCGACGCTGCGCCGGCTAGCGCTGCGGCGTCCAGCGCGTTGCTCAGGTGCTGGCGCTCGTACACCAGCGAGCCGACATCGAGGGCCATCGCAAGGGCTCCGAAGAGCACCGGAATCGTCAGGGCGAAGATGACTGCAGCCGCTCCACGCTCCCGGGATGCCTTGCCGGGCTTGTTCTTTTCCTTCACGTGCTCCCGGTTACTGCGATCGCGGCGAAGCCGCTTCACGAACTGTCCTGGTGTCAAGGCGTGCATGATCCTCCGGTCCAACGCTGTGCACCGGAGGGCACAGCCGCCGGGCTTTCCATTTTCATAACGGCTTTGGCCTCGAAGACGCCACCGAGTACCCACGAATAAAAACCGGTCAGGGAGGACTCGGGGTAGCGCAGGCAAACGACCATGACTCCCGGCGCCCCTGCTGACGTGTCGACGGAGAACCGGACCTGGAGTTGGCTGCTGTCCAGCGAACCCGCTGCATGGTTGGCGGACGCAATGACGTCACCTTGCGTCACCCCCTGCCTCGCACTTTCGCGGGCGGCTCCCTGCAGGCTGACGCTTTGACCTAAGGCCATTCCAAAGTCGATCACGCCAAGGAGCATGGACAGGAGCAAGGGCAGGATCAAGGCAAATTCCACTGCCGTCGCACCGCGCTGCCGGTCATCCCGAACCCCTCGATGTCCTGTTTTGGACCCAAGCATCTGTTGCTCCTTTCAATCCGAAAGTGATTCCTGAACGGCGTGCCGGTTGGATACGTTCATCAACGGCCCGAAAATGTGGCGATGGTGTTAATGACGGCGGGGCCAAGGATGACGATAAACAGCGGCGGGAAGATAAAGAGGAGCAGCGGAAATACCACCGCGACTGGAAGTTTCATGGCTTTTTCTTCTGCCCGAAGACGTCGCCTGATTCGCATCTGGTCCGCCTGGGGTTTCAATACCCGCGCCACGGAAAGCCCCTGTACATCAGCCTGGATGATTGCGCTCACGAAGCTCTTCAACTCCGGAACCGAGGACCGCGCGGCCATGGCTTTGTAGGCGTCACGGCGGGTACTCCCGGCCTGGATGTCCTGCAGCGTCCGCACCATCTCTTCCGCGACGGGACCCGAACCGTTCGTCCCCACCCGGGCCATGGCGACCTCAAACCCCAGGCCTGCCTCGACCGAGATCAGCAGTTGGTCCATGACATTGGGCAGATCCAGCCGCAATCTCGCCTGGCGCTTCGTGCCGCTGTTGTAAACGAGAAGGTCGGGAAGGGCGTAGCAGGCCGCTGTGAGACCCACAGACATCAGGCCTCCCTGCGGGCTTTTTGCCCCACCGACAAGAACGGCGAGCAGGGCACCGCCAAGGGCCGCCAGCGGTTTCAGCGTCAGGAGGCGGTCCAGCGGCATTGACGCCGGCCGTCCTGCCTTCCCGAGCATCTGGTCCAGGTGGTGCACGTAGGCCGTCGGTGTCAGCTTGCGGGCCAGGAGGACCAGCCCGTGGGGACCGGCCTCGGTATCACCGGGCCGCGGGGTCGAAGCAGCTGCGAGCCTGGATTGGATCAAACGGCCGGTGGCCCTGTCGACGCCAATCAGTGACCAGGCAAAGTAGGTCAAGGGAAGGATGATGCTTGCGATCAGCAGCCAGACTGTGGTGGTCAATGTGCTCAGCTCCTTAGAATGCGATCTTGACCATGCGGCTGATCCAGAAGGATCCGATGGCCATCATGACCACGCTGGCTGTGATGAGGACCCAGCCCAGTACAGTCGAGGTCAGGACGGACATGTATCCCGGATTGACGATGTTGATGAAGAGTGCGACGAAGAACGGCAACGCAATCAGGATGTATGCCGAGAACTTTCCTTCCGCCGCCAATGCACGGATTTGGCCCTTGATCTGTGCCCGTTCTCGAACGGTGTCTGCAACGTGGTCGAGGACCCCGGCCAAGTCGCCGCCAACTTCCCGGTTGATCTCGATTGCCTGGCTGAGCCACTGGAAGTCCTCGCACTGAAACTTCTGGCCTACCTCGGCCATGGACTCTGAAAGCGGACGGCCGACCCTGTCCTCGTTGACGATCCGGGCGAGTTCCTCACCCATCGGAGCCGACATCTCGACGCTGGCGCTGCGCATGCTCTGGGCGATGCTGTGGCCGGCGCGCAGGCTGCCGGAGAGGGACATGAGCATGTCGCTGAGCTGGGCCTCGAAGGCGGCGCGGCGGCGGCCGGTTCTGAACGAGATAAGCGCCCTGGCGGCCACCGGACAGATGCCGGCGAACACGACGGCCAGAAGCCAGCCCTGAAGCACGAAGCCCGCCAGGCCCAGAATGAACGCGGCAACCAGGATCAGGACGGCGAATTCGGCGGGCTGGAGTTTCAGGCCTGCCCCGCCGAGCGCATCGCGACCAAAAGGGCCGTTGCTCTTGTGCCCGACGCGACGCTCCATGGCCGCGACCGTGACGCCGCTCAACCTCGAAATCATCGAGGAGTTGGACTCCGCCGGCGGCCTTCTTCGGTCGACGTGGATGTCGGTGTACCGGGGCCGGAACGCTACAAAAAGGGCGAGGGCCACGGCGAGCAGAATGAGCACGGCACCTGCAAGCACAACAGATTCCTGGGGCACGGGTCTCACCGTCCCGACTTGTGGGGCGCGGGGAAGAAGATGTCGCTGGGAACGCTGATTCCAAGGTCGGCGAATCGTTCCACGAAGCGCGGGCGGACACCTGTGGGAATGGGTTTGCCGATGAACCGGCCATCCTGGTCAATGCCGGCCGCGTAGTCGAAGACGAAAGCGTCCTGCAACGTCACGACGTCCCCCTCCATGCCCAGGACTTCGGTGATGTGGGTGACCCTTCGCGTCCCGTCTTTCAGCCTGCTCAACTGAACGATCAGGTGGACTGCGCTGGCGATTTGTTCGCGGATGGCCCGCAGTGGAAGATCCATCCCAGCCATGAGAACGAGGGTCTCCAGGCGGGCTATTGCATCCCGGGGCGAGTTTGAGTGCACTGTGGAGATGGAACCGTCATGGCCGGTGTTCATGGCCTGGAGCATGTCCAGGGCTTCTCCGCCGCGGACTTCGCCAACCACGATCCTGTCCGGCCGCATGCGCAGGGAATTCCGCACGAGTTCACGGATGCCCACGGCGCCCCGGCCTTCAACGTTTTCCGGCCGGCTTTCCAGACGGACCACGTGCTCCTGCTGCAGTTGAAGCTCCACAGCGTCTTCAATGGTGACGATGCGTTCGTCGTCAGGAATGAACGAGGAGAGAACGTTGAGCAGTGTGGTCTTTCCCGTGCCGGTACCGCCGGAGACGATGATGTTCAGGCGTGCCTGGACACATGCGTGGAGCAACTGTGCCATGGCCGGTGAAATGGAGTCGAACCTGATCAGGTCCTCGACGGTCAGTGGTACGGCGGAGAACTTTCGAATCGTCAACGATGGACCGTCCACGGCGAGGGGCGGGATCACGGCATTGACCCGTGAGCCGTCCTGCAGCCGGGCATCAACCAGCGGCGAGGACTCGTCAATTCGACGCCCAACCCTTGAAACAATCCTCTCGATGACCCTGCGCAGGTGGGCATCGGAGGTGAACGATGTCCCGGTCAAGTGCAGCCGGCCGCCGCGTTCGACGTAGATCCGTTCAGCGCCGTTGACCATGATTTCCGTGACGAGCGGATCGTCCAGAAGCCGCTGGAGCGGCCCGAGACCCAGGATTTCGTCAACGATCTCGCGGACCAGGCGCCGTCGTTCCTCGGGTGTCAGGGGAACCTGTTCGTCATCGATGAACGCTCCAAGTGCCTCGCGGACCATGCGCCGTACGTCACCTTCATCGAGGCTGCTGTCGGTGATCCGGCTGCCCAGGCGGGCCGTCAGTTCTTCGGCCGCGCGCTTCTTGATCCCGGCGAGGGCGTCCGACGTGGCAGTCTGGGGTGCTTTGGCCAGGGTTCCCAAGAGCTGGCCGCTGGCGGGTTCCGCTGCCGGGGGAACGGAAACCGGGGCGGCACCGGCCGGATTGACCGCCTCCGCCGGGCTCGCCGTGGTCATTCGGGCGGCTTGAAGTCGATCAACGAGACTCATGGCTTTTCGTCCCTTCGGTGCGCGTTCTTGCTGGCGGGTGTTGACGAATTCGGGCCGAAAAGCGATATCAGGTTCCTCAACCCTTTCAGGGCAGGATCCCGCCGGTTGTCCTGGAGCAGCGGTACACCGGCGTTGGTTGAAAACGGCAATGTGCGGGACCACGGCAGGATGATGTCGACCGGCAGCCCAACTGTGGCTTCGATGTCCTGGACGGTTAGTCCGCTGCGCTTGTCGGCGAAGTTGAGGACAATCGTGTTGGACGGGGGCATCAGATCAAGTTGCCGCAGCACCTCCAGTCCGTGGTTGAGGCCACGGATGCTGGGAATGTCCATCCCGCAAACCCAGACGCCGTCCGTGGCCAGTTCCAGGACCGCCAGGACCTCTTCCCCGAGACCCGGCGCCGTATCCAAAATGACGTAAGGGAATTCCAGCGAGAGCTGGTTGATCAGGGTCGTAACGTGCGCGGGCTTGATGAGGTCCGCTTCCGCCGGCCGCCGTGGCGCACACATGGCATAGGCCCCCGACGGATGCCGGCTAAGGAAGGCCTTGAGCACCATGGCGTCACTCGACGCTGCACCCGTCACTGCGTCATTGATGGTGTACTGGGGCTCCAGGCCCAGCCCCGAGGCTACGTCGCCGAATTGAAGGTCGAGATCGACAATGACCGCCCCCATCGGGGCCAGTTTGGCCAGTCCAATGGCCAGGTTGGTGGCAACGGTGGTCTTCCCCACTCCTCCCTTCGGGGACATCACTGAGATGACCCGCCCGCGGACGCCTTTCTGGCCCCTCTCGTCGAAGGCAAGCTGCTTGCGGCTCCTGGACGTTTCGGCAGCGCGTTCCAACGCTGCACGCAGCCGTCCTGCCTCCGTGTCCGGCGGCAGGACATCGCGGATGCCGGACCGCATGGCGGCGAGCATGAGCTCCGGTGCCGCATTTGCCACCAGCACGAGCACCATGTCCGGGAACGCGTGCTCGAGGCCTGCCGCCATGACCAGCATCTGTTCTGTACTGATGTCGGGGCCAAAAACCATCACATCGACGGCCCCGCCCAGGTTTCGGGCCAGCAAGTGGTCCGGGCTGCCCCCCGCGGCTTCAGATGCAAGGACCTGAACCTCGTGCGCGTTTCCCAGGGCCGTGGCGAGGTGGCGCTCGAACTCCGCTGATGAGGTCAGGACAAGGAAGCGGCTCATTGGAAGATCCCGTTGGTAGTGACGGCCGTGCGTACGCTGGCCGGAGTTTTCACTGTCTGCTTGGTCAACCAGATATTGCCGACGCGGGCACTGAGAATGATTTTTGCCGAGTCGGTCGAATTGCGGGCCAGGGTGACGAACGACGAGCCGCTTGGGACGGCTGAGGTCCCTTTGTCTCCGCTTCCACCACTGGGCGCGGCCTGCTGGACCGCAGTAACGAGTACTTTGTCGAAAACCAGTTGGGTGCTGGCCTGCTGGGGCGACGCCGGGTCTGTTTGAGTGACGTACAGCCCCACCAGGTCTCCTGCACGGAGGGTGCCGCCGACTACGCTTTCCGGCGGCAGGAGGATCGTGACTTCCTGCATTCCATCAGGAACTTCAACGGCTCCCGGAGTGGTTTGTTGTGACGGGTCGACCAGGCGGCTCGCAAGCACCTGTTCCCCGGGTTCCAGCGCAACGGACGTGACCTGCCCGCCGGAACCGTCAAGCGATGTCAGGGCGCCGTCGGCTTTCGCCGCTCCCGGGACGGACCGGACCCGAACATGGGATGCCAGGTCTTCCACCCTGGTTCCGGCCGGAACCGGCGTATCGACGACGACAACGTCAACAGGATCGAGTGATTCCTGTGCGCGGCGGTCGGCATTTGACACGTAGTTCACCAGCATCAACGTGCCGGCGATTGCCAGTACGAGCGCAGCTAGCCCTGCGAATAAACGCGATTTCATGATTGTTTCCTCACCTCTTCGTACAGCTCAACAATGCGCGGACGCACGTTGTGGCGTCAGGCTGGATGTGGTTCCCGGGCCGGGAACGACTCTGCCGGCTGTCCCTCATATGACGGACAGCCGGCAGGGCAGCGGGCGGTGAGGCTGCTTATCGGACCGTGTTGAGCTGGGTCGTGATGTTGGTGAAGACAGTGCGGAGGCTGGTGCCGAAGAGGGCGACCGAGGCAATGATGACGACCGCGATCAGCGCCACCATGATTCCGTATTCAACGGCGGTGGCGCCCTTCTCTTCACCAGTGAGCTTGTCCTTTACGCCGGCGACGAAAGCAATCATTGAGACCATGAGACCAGTCATTTCAATTTCCTTTTCCAGAGTTAGCGAATAAAGAACGAATTTCCAGCAAATCCCCTTTGCTTATTCGCTGGAGTTCCGTTGGGACAACATTTGCACGGCCGTTATCAGCGGCGCAACGAAGGGGGATACTCGACTTTTTGGAAGGGAAATGAGGCACCACCTGCCCCCAAATAAGAGGTGTACTCAGTTTCCAAGTAGGAGGAGGGCTCGACTACTTGGTTTCGTAAGCCGTCTTACTGAATTCGCACCCGCGAATGGCGCAGGCCCACCTAGGGCAGCAGCAGGACGACGGCCAATCCCGCAGCCAGCATCGACGGCCCGTAGGGCACTTCCTTCGGCTTGTTTCCGCGGTTTTTGAGGATGAGGAGCAGGGAAGCGACGCCACCTGCGACGAACCCCAAGGCTCCGCCGTAAAACAAGTGCGTCCAGCCTAGGTACCCCAAGTACAGGCCAAGTGGCGCTGCAAGCTTGACATCGCCCATTCCAAGGCCGTTTCGGCTGGTCAGCGCCATAAAGAGATACAAAACGAACAAAATTGACGCGCCGGCCGCCCCCCGCAGCAGGTTTCCGGCCTCCCCTGACACCCCCGCGGCTGCCCCCAGCAGAACCAGCCCGGCCCCGAGTAGGGGCACGACTATGCGGTTAGGCAGCAGGTGGTGGAGCAGGTCGATCCGCGCCAGCTGGACGCCGGCCACAGCCAGCGCGAGATATGCGGGAAGCTCGGGCGACGGACCGAAGCGCCAGGCAAGGAGGGAGGAGAGCGCTAAGGTGCCAGCCGCCGTCGTGGTCCTGGTGCGTACCGTCAAAGCTCCGTCGATGCGGGGGACCGCGCGCCGTATGAGAAGTTCGGCCATCAGGGACAGGCATGCGCCCAGGAAGCCCACGCCGGCTATGAAGAAAGCCCCGGGAAGAGTTCCGGCCGGCGCGGCGAACAGCAGTGAGACGGTGCCGGCGGCGGCGGGATCGGACACGGGTCCTCCTTAGGATGGGACGGGCCGGCACGGGTGGGCGTGCGAAACAGCGAGCACGCTGGATGCATCCGGACACCCCATTTTGACCCAGGCGCCCGCAGTCCGCTATTCTTGGTAGTCGTTGTGCGTGTCCTTCTCGATGATGCGTGCCCGCTTGAGAATCCGGTTGCAGGATGACTACTCAACGTGCACATTCGGGACAACAGGATTACTGGTTACATAGAGCCCTCACCTCTGTTCCGGTAGCGCATAGATAGTAGGTGCACCTTCGTGTGGCACCTAAAACAAGAACGCCAGAACAAGAACGAGGCAAACACCGTGCGTACGTACACCCCGAAGCCCGGCGATATCAACCGCCAGTGGCACGTCATTGACGCCACAGACGTTGTCCTTGGTCGTCTCGCCAGCCAGACCGCAATCCTGCTGCGCGGCAAGCACAAGGCCACCTTTGCGTCCCACATGGACATGGGCGACTTCGTCATCATCATCAACGCTGAAAAGGTTGCCCTCACCGGCGCCAAGCTGGAGCAGAAGCGCGCTTACCGCCACTCCGGTTACCCGGGCGGCCTGACCTCCGTCAACTACGCGGAGCTGCTGGAATCCAACCCGGTCCGCGCCGTGGAGAAGGCCATCAAGGGCATGCTCCCCAAGAACTCCCTCGCTGCACAGCAGCTGGGCAAGCTGAAGGTGTACCGCGGTGCAGAGCACCCCCACGCCGCACAGCAGCCCAAGACTTTCGAAATCACCCAGGTCGCCCAGTAGTCCTGGCCACCAACCAACTTTTAATCAAGGAGAATCGTGGCTCAGAACGAAGAACTGACCACCGAGGCCGTTGCGGCTGAGGAAAACCTGACCAGCTACACCTCGGAAAGCGGTCCTGCGGAAGCAGAAGCGCCGAAGAAGGAACGCCCGGCACTCACCGTCGCCGGCGCAGCAGTTGGCCGTCGCAAGGAAGCCGTCGCACGCGTTCGCATCGTGCCCGGCACCGGCAAGTGGACCATCAACGGCCGCGAGCTGGCCAACTACTTCCCGAACAAGCTGCACCAGCAGGACGTCAACGAGCCCTTCAAGATCCTCGATCTTGATGGCGCCTACGACGTCATTGCCCGCATCCACGGTGGTGGCATTTCCGGCCAGGCCGGTGCCCTGCGCCTCGGCATCGCCCGTTCACTGAACGAGATCGACACCGAGAACAACCGCGCCACCCTGAAGAAGGCCGGTTACCTGCGCCGCGACGCCCGCGTCATCGAGCGCAAGAAGGCCGGGCTCAAGAAGGCCCGCAAGGCTCAGCAGTACTCCAAGCGCTAAGTCGCTTCCAAGCGTTCAGCGCTTGCACGAAAGCCCGTTCCGCCCTTTGTGGCGGGGCGGGTTTTCGGCGTCTAACCTTCGAAGTCTGGCGAGGTCAAACCCGGATTACGGCCTGCATTCCGGCCCGACACCGGGCCTGCCGGCACGAGGAGGCCCGGCTTTGGCCGCCCATCGACTAAACTTGACCCGATGTCTAGATTATTTGGAACAGATGGAGTCCGGGGCCTGGCGAACGGCCTGCTGACGGCCGAGCTGGCGTTGCAGCTGGCGCAGGCTGCCGCCGTCGTGCTTGGCCATGACCGCAACACCAACGGGACCCGGCCGCGCGCCGTGGTTGCCAGAGACCCGCGCGCCAGCGGAGAGTTCCTCGCGGCCGCCGTGGAAGCCGGCCTGTCCAGCTCCGGGATCGACGTCTACGACGCCGGCGTGCTGCCCACCCCGGCCGCCGCGTACCTCGTTGCCGACCTCGACGCTGACTTCGGCGTCATGATCTCCGCGTCCCACAACCCCGCGCCGGACAACGGCATCAAATTCTTTGCCCGCGGCGGGCAGAAACTCCCCGACGACGTCGAGGACTCCATTGAGGAGCAGCTCGGCAAGGAACCGCACCGGCCCGTCGGCGGCGAGGTCGGACGGATCCAGCGATTCTCCGACGCCGAGGACCGTTACATCGTGCACTTGCTCGGGACGCTTCCGCACCGCCTGGACGGTCTGAAAGTAGTCCTCGACTGTGCCCACGGCGCAGCCAGCGGGTGCTCCCCGCAGGTGTTCAAGGACGCCGGCGCCGACGTCATCGTGATCGGCGCCGAACCGGACGGACTGAACATTAACGAGGGCGTGGGCTCAACGCACCTTGGCCCGCTCAAGCGCGCCGTCCTGGAACAGGGCGCGGACCTTGGCATTGCCCACGACGGCGACGCCGACCGCTGCCTGGCCGTGGACCACGAGGGCAACGAGGTCGACGGCGACGAGATCATGGCCATCCTCGCTGTGGCCCTCAAGGCAGCCGGCAAACTTAAAGACGATGTCCTGGTGGCCACCGTGATGAGCAACCTTGGACTAAAGATTGCCCTCCGCGAGGCCGGAATCAGCCTGCGCGAAACGGGCGTGGGCGATCGCTATGTGCTGGAGGAAATGCGCGACGGCGGCTTTAACCTCGGCGGCGAACAGTCCGGGCACGTGATCTTTGCCGACCACGCCACGACCGGCGACGGCGTCCTGACAGGACTGCAGCTTGCTGCCCAGGTCGCACTCACCGGCCGGCCCCTGAAGGAACTCGCGAAAGTCATGACCAAGCTTCCCCAGGTGCTCATTAACGTCAAAGGCGTGGACCGCACCCGGGTCAAGGGCGACGAGGCCGTGGCGGAGGCTGTGGCCATCGCCGAAACCGAACTCGGTGATACGGGCCGCGTGCTGCTTCGCCCCTCCGGGACCGAACCCGTGGTGCGGGTGATGGTCGAAGCCGGAGACCACGACACTGCCCAGGATGTGGCGGAACGCCTCGCCCAGGTGGTCCGGACCGAGCTCGCGCTGGCGCTCGTTTCCGACTAGCGTTCCGCGCGGACCCCCAGGCCCAGGCAGCAGGAAAAGCGGCCCGCCTCCATCGGAGGCGGGCCGCTTTTCCCTTAGTCTTTCCTGTCCGTAAAGTCGCGGCTCAGGGACGGGACTGTTGGAGCGAGTCACGGATTTCGGTCAGCAGGGCGATTTGCGGATCCTCTGCGGCTTCTTCCTTGACGTCCTGGTTGATGCCGAGGCGGCGGTTGCGCCGTTCAATCAAGTGGTTCATTGGTATCACGACCACGAAATAGATGGCGGCTGCGATCAGGAGGAAGTTGACGATCGCCGTCAACAAGACGCCAAACTTAATATCGTTTCCATTGAGGGTTACGACGGCAAAGCGGTCGAAGTTGGGCGAACCAACCAGGCCGGCGATGAACGGCATGAGGACGCTCTGGACTAGTGCCGTTACGACGGCACCGAAAGCGGCGCCGATAACGACTGCGACGGCAAGGTCTACGACGTTGCCCTTGAGGATGAAGTTCTTGAACCCGGTCAGCATGCGGCCCAATGTATCCCACCTGTGCGCAGAGCCATGTGACGGCAGCGTTAATTTTTCGTATTGCGACGGAAGAGCCAGGGCACACCGGTCGTCCGCGAGGCCGCCCAGTTTCCCCACATATCCCCGGTCCGGCCGGGGTGTCGGCGATTACGAAGGCGTGTCCCGTCGCCCTGGTGGCAAAAGTGGGGAAAGTCCGCGCGGACCTGCGCTACAGGTAGGCTGGCGCGGCTTCCAGGCCGAAGTACTCCTCCAAAGTCCCGATTCCGCGGTTTTTCATATCCGTCGCCGCCTCGGTGCCGATGTAACGCAGATGCCAGGGCTCGTAGTAGTAGCCGGTGATCCCGTGGAGGTTCCACGGGTAGCGGACCACGAACCCGAAGCGGTGGGCATTCGCCTTGGCCCATACCGCCGCCGGCTGCTCCGCGAAGCAGGGCTGGAAACTGCATGCCCCGCCGCCGTCGCCGATGTCGAAGGACCACCCCGTCTGGTGCTCCGAATAGCCCGGTCGGGCGGAAGCGGTGTCGGCCTCGGCCTGCCCCCGGGTGTTCACGTAGTTGCCGTACGTGCTGGTCTGCGTCGCGTAGGAACGGTACCCGCTGGCCAGGGTCAGGCTCACGCCGTCCGCGGCTGCGGCCGCGAACATCTTCTCCGCCGCTGCCGCCGTGGTGCTGTTCAGCAGCGACGCTTCGCCGGACGTTGCCAGCCGGATGGCCGGGCGGACGAGGTCCGGCGGCACGAAGTCAGCGGGGGAAAGCGCACGGTGCTTGTTGACCACCACCCACGGGCTGGTGGGGTCGGTATGTGAATGCTGTGGCCCGGGGGCGGTCGCCGACGGCGCCGCTCCCGACGGGGCGCTGGCAGGCGCCGGTCCAGGCGTCGCCCCCGCGGTCGCCGCCGGCGTCGTGCCCGGTACCGGGGACGCGGATGCGGACGATGACGGGGCGGCGGTGGAGGGTGAGGACGCGGCCGGGCCAGAGGCGGACGACGGCGGCGGGGGAGTCGCGGGCGTGCACGCTGTAAGGGCGGCCAGGCCGGCCCCGGCTGCGAGGAAACGGCTGAAGGTCCGCCGGCTGGGGGCCTCTGGCGGGGCCGTCCGCCGTTCCGCCTGCCCTGAAGGTCCTTCCGCCTGCCGCCTGCCGGCACCGTCGTGGCACATGTGTGCTAAACCTTCCTCAGCAGCATCCGCCGGATGGAGTGATCCGCATCCTTGGTCAGGACCAGCTGTGCGCGGCCCCTGGTCGGGAGGACGTTCTCCTCCAGGTTGGGTTCGTTGATGCGCTTCCAGATGTCGCGGGCGGTCTGTTCTGCCTCGGCATCGGAGAGGGTGGCGTAGCGGTGGAAGTAGGATTCCGGCTGCGCAAAGGCCGTGGTCCGCAGCTTGCGGAAACGGTCGACGTACCACTCCTCGATATAGGAGGTCTTGGCATCAACGTAGATCGAGAAGTCGAAGAAATCGCTCAGTGCCAGGCCTTGCCGGCCGTCCGGGCGCGGCCGCGCGGGGGCCAGGACGTTCAACCCCTCAACAATGAGCACGTCCGGGCGGCGGACTACCACTTCCCTCCCCGGCACGATGTCATACGTCACGTGGGAGTACCAGGGTGCCCGGACTTCCTCCGCGCCGCCTTTGATTTCGCTCACAAACCGCAGCAGGGCGCGGCGGTCGTAGGACTCCGGAAAACCCTTGCGTTCGAGCAGTTGCCGGCGTTTGAGTTCAGCCAGCGGATAGAGGAAGCCGTCCGTGGTAATGAGTTCCACATTCGGCGTGCCCGGCCAGCGCCGGAGCATCTCCCGGAGCACACGCGCGATTGTTGACTTGCCCACGGCCACCGAACCGGCGACGCCGATCACGAACGGTGTGCGCTGGGTCTGCTCGCCGAGGAAGGTAGTGGTTGCCGCATGAAGCTGGCCGGCGGCCTCTACATACAGGTGCAGGAGCCGGGACAGGGGAAGGTAGACCTCGCGCACTTCCTTCATGTCGAGGGGATCGCCCAGGCCCCGCAGGCGGACCACGTCCTCTTCATTGAGGGGCTGCTCCATCTGGGCAGCGAGCCGGGACCATGTCTGCCGGTCCAGCTCTACGAACGGGGAGACGCCGTCGCCGTTCGCTTCATTGCGTTGCAAAGTCACCCTAGAGATTCTGCCCTTCGCACCGCTGAGAGCGAAATGGACAGGCCGGGGGCAGTCCTGCCGGGATGGGGGCGCGGCGCGCCCCGGAGCGGGCCGCGGCGCGTCAAACCGGGCTGGTTCGACGCCCTCCGTCCGGGAAACCCGCTAGGCTTAGAACCATGTGTGGAATCGTTGGATATGTGGGCCACTCAGCTGGCCGGGTAAATACTGGACACAATGCCTTGGATGTCGTCCTTGAAGGATTGCGGCGCCTGGAGTACCGCGGCTACGACTCCGCCGGGATCGCGGTCGTCGCTGACGGGACGATTTCGTCCCGCAAGAAGTCCGGCAAACTCAGCAACCTGATCGCGGAGCTGGAGGTCAACCCCCTGCCCGCGTCCCTTACCGGCATCGGCCACACCCGCTGGGCCACCCACGGCGGCCCGACCGACCAGAACGCGCACCCGCACCTGTCCGACGACGGCAAGCTGGCGCTGATCCACAACGGCATCATTGAAAACTTTGCAGAACTCAAGCTCGAGCTGCTGCGCAAGGGCGTAACGTTCCGCTCCGAGACGGACACCGAAGTGGCGGCCGCGCTGCTGGGAGACATCTACCGGAACCAGCTGGGCGGGGACAGCTCCAAGGGCGGCCTGACCAAGGCCATGCAGCTTGCCTGCCAGCGGCTCGAGGGCGCCTTCACGCTGCTCGCCGTGCACGCCGACCAGCCGGACGTCGTGGTGGCAGCCCGCCGCAACTCCCCGCTCGTTGTCGGCCTGGGCGAGGGCGAGAACTTCCTCGGCTCCGACGTCTCGGGCTTCATTGACTACACCCGCCGGGCGGTGGAGCTGGGCCAGGACCAGATCGTCACCATCACGGCAGACTCTGTGGAGATCACGGACTTCTACGGTGCCCCGGCCGAAGGCAAGGAATACCACGTCAACTGGGATCCGGCCTCCGCGGAGAAGGGCGGCTTCCCGTCCTTCATGGAGAAGGAAATCCACGACCAGCCCGATGCCGTGCTCCAGACCCTCCTGGGCCGGTCCGACATCCACGGCAAACTGACGCTTGATGAGCTCCGGATCGACCCCGAGCTGCTCAAGAGCGTCGACAAGATCATCGTCCTGGCCTGCGGAACGTCTGCCTACGCCGGCCAGGTGGCGAAGTACGCCATCGAGCACTGGTGCCGGATCCCCACGGAGGTCGAGCTCTCGCACGAATTCCGCTACCGCGACCCGATCGTCGACGCGAACACCTTGATCGTGTCCATCTCCCAGTCCGGTGAGACCATGGACACCCTCATGGCCGTCCGGTACGCCAAGGAGCAGGGCGCCAAGACGGTCTCGATCTGCAACACCAACGGCTCCACCATCCCGCGCGAATCCGATGCCGTGCTCTACACGCACGCCGGACCCGAGATCGCGGTCGCCTCCACTAAGGCGTTCCTGGCACAGATCACGGCCGCCTACCTCCTGGGCCTGTATTTGGCACAGCTGCGCGGAAACAAGTTCCAGGGCGAGATCAAGGACATCCTGGCGGACCTGGGCAAGATTCCGGCCAAGATCCAGCAGATCCTCGACAACGAGGACCAGATCAAAGAACTCGGCACGGCTATGGCCAACGCCAAGTCCGTGCTGTTCCTGGGCCGCCATGTCGGCTTCCCGGTGGCGATGGAAGGCGCGCTCAAACTCAAGGAACTCGCCTACATCCACGCCGAAGGCTTCGCGGCCGGTGAACTCAAGCACGGCCCGATCGCGCTGATCGAAGAAGGACAGCCCGTCTTCGTCGTCGTCCCCTCACCCCGGGGCCGCGACTCGCTGCATGCCAAGGTCGTCTCGAACATCCAGGAAGTCCGGGCGCGCGGCGCCAACACCATCGTGATCGCTGAAGAGGGCGACGAGGCCGTCAAGGCCTACGCCGAGCACGTCTTCTACATTCCGGAGACGCCCACGCTGCTGGCACCGTTGCTCAGCACGGTCCCGCTGCAGATCTTCGCCCTCGCACTTGCCTCCGCCAAGGGTTACGACGTGGATCAGCCTCGTAACCTGGCCAAGAGCGTGACCGTAGAATAACGCCATGATCGTTGGCATTGGCGTAGACGTCGTAGACATTGAACGGTTCGGCCGGCAGCTGGAGCGCACCCCCGGGCTGCGGGACAGGCTGTTCGTCCCTGCAGAGCGCGAACTGAACACGCGGTCCTTGGCCGCCCGCTTCGCGGCAAAGGAAGCCGTAGCCAAGGTGCTGGGGGCCCCGGCCGGCATGAACTGGCAGGACTGCTGGATCGGCCTGGACCAGAACGGCCCCACCGTCCAGGTCAAGGGCACCGTGCTGGCTGTGGCGGAATCGAAGGGCGTCAAGCGCTGGCACCTTTCAATGAGCCACGACGGCGGCATCGCCACCGCGACCGTCCTCGCCGAAGGCTGAACAGGGCGCAGCCTGGCGGAACCCGCCCTGAAGAGCACCGGATTTTCCGCAGCGACTGCACCGCGAATGGACTGAAACCATGATCAGCGCCTACACCGGAACCCAGATACGGCAAGTCGAGAAGCCATTTCTCGACGACGCCCTCGGTTCCGGTGCGGGCGTTGTTCTCATGCAGCGGGCCGCCTACGGCCTCGCCAACACCGTGATCGGCGAGCTGCGCCGCCGCGGCCGGCGCGTCTACGGCTCCAGCGTCGCAGTGCTGGCGGGCAAGGGCAACAACGGCGGCGACGGACTCTTCGCGGCTGCGCTGCTGGCCGGGCGCGGCATGCGGGCCACAGCGGTGCTGACTGCAGATGTCGCGCACGACGCCGGGCTCGCCGCGTTCCGGAGGTCCGGCGGGCACGCCGTTGCCCTGGCGGCGGACAATGTCGCGGAGCTGGCGGCGGTTGCCGCAGGCGCCGACGTCGTGATTGACGCGATCCTTGGAACAGGAGCCCAGGGCGGGCTGCGCGGGCCGGCCGCCGCGTTGGTTGAGGCTCTGGCGGGCACCAGGCCGGCTCTGGTGGTCGCCTGCGACATTCCAAGCGGGGTCGACGCGGACACGGGGGAGGCGCACGCGCCCGTGCTGGCCGCCGACGTGACCGTGACCTTCGGCGCCGCAAAGGCAGGCCTCCTCGCCGACCCCGGCGCTGACTTCGCCGGCAGCGTGCGGGTCATCCCGATCGGGATCGAGGCCGCACTGCCGGAGCCCGCGCTGCGCCGGCTCGAGGCGGAGGACCTCTCCCGGCTCCTGCCGCACCCCGCCCGGCGTTCCCACAAATACTCCCGCGGCGTCCTCGGCGTGGTCGCAGGCTCGCAGCGGTACCCCGGTGCGGCGGTGCTGGCCTGCAAAGGCGCCCTGGCCGCCGGCGTCGGTATGGTGCGCTACCTCGGCCCGCCGGCCGTCGCGGACCTGGTCCGGCAGTCCTGCCCCGAAGTGGTCTGCGGCCCGGAAGGCGCCGCGGACACCCACGTCCAGGCCTGGCTCCTGGGTCCCGGCATCGATGAGGGCGCCCACGATCAGCTCCAGCGCGTCCGCGACGCCGCGGACGCCGGGCTTCCCACGGTGGCCGACGCCGGCGCGCTGGCCGCCCTGCCGCAAGTCCTGGCCCCCCACGTTGTCCTGACGCCGCACGCCGGCGAACTCGCCGCCCTTCTGGCGAGGTACGGTGCCGTGCCGGGACGGGACGCGGTGGAGGATGCCACGCTCGCCGCGGCCCGGCAGGGAGCCGCGCTGACCGGGGCCACGGTCCTGCTCAAAGGCGCCACGACCCTCGTCGCGGCCCCGTCCGGGGCCGTCTTTAGCCAGGCTGACGCCACGCCGTGGATGGCCGCGGCCGGCAGCGGGGACGTCCTCGCCGGCATCCTGGGGGCGCTGCTGGCCCAGCTTTCCGGAAACGACGAGATTTTCCGTGACCACGGAATTGCCCCGAAGGAGCGGTGGGCAGGAATCGCAGCCATGGCCGCTAGCCTGCACGGCCGCGCCGGCAGCCGGGCCTCCGGCGGGGGGCCGCTGACGGCCACCGCCATTGCCCATGCCGTTCCCGGGGTGATGCGGGAAGTGTAACGAAGAGCCCCGGAACCGCCCCGAGAGGGATGCTAACCCTACTTACAAGTAGTCTGTCTAGAGATTGTCCGCACGCACGAGGAGTACACATGGAAGTCTGGCCCGGATCGGCTTACCCGCTGGGAGCCACTTTTGACGGCACTGGCACCAACTTTGCCCTGTTCAGCGAACTCGCAGACAGGGTGGAACTTTGTCTCCTGGCAGACGATCTCACCGAAACCCGGATCGAGCTGACCGAGGTGGACGGCTACGTGTGGCACTGCTACCTGCCGCAGATCCAGCCCGGGCAGAAGTACGGTTACCGCGTCCACGGCCCGTACGAACCGGACCACGGAAACCGGTTCAACCCCAACAAGCTGCTGATGGACCCGTATGCCAAGGCCATCCAGGGCCAGATCGACTGGGATCCGGCGCTGTTCTCCTACAACTTCGGGGATCCCGCGTCCCGCAATGACGCCGACTCGGCACCGCACACCATGCACGGCGTCGTCATCAACCCGTTCTTCGACTGGGACGGCGACCGCCAGCTGCGCATCCCGTACCACGAGTCCGTCATCTACGAGGCCCACGTCAAGGGCCTGACCGAGCTGCACCCGGACGTCCCGGACGAGCAGCGCGGCACCTACGCGGGCGTGTCCCACCCCGCCGTGATCGAGCACCTCAAGAAGCTCGGGATCACGGCGATCGAGCTCATGCCCGTCCACCAGTTCGTCAACGACGGAACCCTCGTGGAGAAGGGCCTCAATAACTACTGGGGCTACAACACGATCGGCTTCTTCGCGCCGCAGAACACGTACAGCTCCTCGGGCGATGTCGGGCACCAGGTCCAGGAGTTCAAGGCGATGGTGCGCGAGCTGCACAAGGCCGGCATCGAAGTGATCCTTGACGTGGTGTACAACCACACCGCCGAGGGCAACCACCTCGGCCCGACCCTGTCCTTCAAGGGCATCGACAACCAGGCGTACTACCGGCTGGTCGACGGCGACCTGAAGCACTACATGGACTACACCGGCACCGGCAACTCGCTCAACGTCCGGCACCCGCACTCCCTGCAGCTGCTCATGGACTCCCTGCGGTACTGGGTGACGGAGATGCACGTGGACGGGTTCCGCTTTGACCTGGCCTCCACCCTGGCCCGCGAGTTCTACGATGTGGACAAGCTCTCCACCTTCTTCGAGCTCATCCAGCAGGACCCGATCGTCTCCCAGGTGAAGCTGATCGCCGAGCCGTGGGACGTGGGCCCCGGCGGCTACCAGGTGGGCAACTTCCCGCCGCAGTGGACCGAGTGGAACGGCAAGTACCGCGACACGGTCCGCGACTTCTGGCGCGGGGAACCGTCCACCCTGGGCGAGTTCGCCTCCCGGCTGACCGGCTCGGCCGACCTGTACGAGAGCTCTGCGCGCCGTCCAGTGGCTTCCATCAACTTCGTGACCGCGCACGACGGCTTCACCATGCGTGACCTCGTGTCCTACAACGAGAAGCACAACGACGCCAACGGCGAGGGCAACAACGACGGCGAATCGCACAACCGGTCCTGGAACTGCGGCGCGGAAGGCGACACCGACGACGACGCCGTCCTGACCCTGCGTGCGCGCCAGCAGCGCAACTTCATCGCGACCCTGCTGCTCTCGCAGGGTGTCCCGATGCTCCTGCACGGCGACGAGCTGGGCCGCACCCAGCAGGGCAACAACAACACCTACTGCCAGGACTCCGAGCTGAGCTGGATCCACTGGGAGGCCATGGACCAGCCGCTGGTGGAGTTCACGGCCGTCGTCAACAAGATCCGCCGCGACCACCCCATCTTCCGGCGCAGCCGCTTCTTTGACGGCCGACCGGTCCGCCGCGGCGAGGGCGAGAAGCTTCCGGACATCGTCTGGCTGAACACCGACGGCAAGGAAATGCTGCCCGAGGACTGGGGCAGCGGATTCGGCCGGACCATCGGCGTGTTCTACAACGGCCATGGCATCCAGGAACAGGATTCGCGCGGACGCCGGATCACCGACGACAGCTTCCTGCTCGCCTTCAACGCCCATGACGACAACGTCGACTTCCTGCTGCCGGCAGAGGAGTTCACACCGTTCTGGGAAATCCTGGTGGACACCGCCGACCAGGCTGAAACGGACGAGCCGCTCAAGGCCGGATCCGTCCTGAAGCTGGCGGCCAAGTCCCTCGTGGTCCTGCGCGCCTACTCCGGCCCGGAGGTGGAGGTGGACTACTCTGCCGCCGCGTCGCTGGCCGCGATGGCCGAGACCGCCGAGGACGAGACCCCCGCGGCGGCGAAAGCCGCAGAGCCTGCTCCGGTGGAAGAATCTCCCGCCGAGCCGGCGCCGGCGAAAGCCGCCGAGCCTGCGCAGGAAGTCTCCGGCCCGGCAAAGACCGGCACGGCCAAGGGCTCCGCAAAGGGCGCCAAGGCTGGCCCGGGCAAGAAGCCGAGGACCAAGAAGGGACCCGCTTCATGAGGACACCCGTCTCCACGTACCGTTTGCAGATCCGTCCGGGCTTCACGCTCCAGGACGCCGCCGCGACCGTGCCGTACCTGAAATCGCTCGGCGTGGACTGGATCTACCTCTCGCCGATCCTCACCGCCGAGCAGGGCTCGGACCACGGCTATGACGTCACGGACCCCGCCACCGTCGATCCGGACCGGGGCGGACCCGAGGGGCTGCTTGCCGCGTCCAAAGCTGCACGGGACGCCGGCATGGGGGTGCTCGTCGACATCGTGCCCAACCACGTCGGCGTCGCCACCCCGGCCCAGAACCCGTGGTGGTGGTCCCTCCTGAAAGAGGGCCGGGACTCCCGCTACGCCCAGGCGTTCGACGTCGACTGGGACTTCGGCGGGGGCCGGATCCGGATCCCCGTGCTCGGCGACGATTCCGGTCTGGACGAGCTCGAAATCCGGGACGGGGAACTGCGGTACTACGACCACCGTTTCCCGCTCGCGGCCGGCAGCTACGCCGAGGGCGATGATCCCCGGCAGGTCCACGACCGGCAGCACTACGAGCTGATCGGCTGGCGGCGCGCCGACAACGAACTGAACTACCGCCGGTTCTTCGCCGTCAACACGCTGGCCGGGATCAGGGTGGAAATCCCGGCAGTCTTCGACGAGGCCCACGAGGAGGTTGTCCGCTGGTTCTACGAGGGACTGGTGGACGGCCTGCGGATCGACCACCCGGACGGGCTCGCCGATCCGGAAGGCTACCTCCGCCGGCTGCGGGAGGTCACGGACGGCAGCTACCTGCTGATCGAGAAGATCCTGGAACCGGGGGAGGTGCTCCCCGCCAGCTTCGAGTGCGAAGGAACCACCGGCTACGACGCCCTCGCGGACGTTGACCGGGTGTTTGTCGACGCCGGCGGCCAGGAGGCGCTGGATGCGCTGGACACCGAACTGCGCGGCGGCCAGGCCGCCGACTACGAGGACATGATCCGCGGGACCAAGCGCAGGATCACCGACGGGATCCTGCACTCCGAAATGCTCCGCCTGGCCCGGCTCGTGCCGGCCGGGACCGGGCTGGCCGTCGAGGAGTCGGCCGACGCACTCTCGGAAATCATTGCCGCCTTCCCCGTCTACCGCAGTTACCTTCCGGAGGGGGCAGACGTCCTCCGGGAGGCCTGCGAACTCGCCGTCCGCCGCCGGCCCGGGCTAGAGCACGCCGTCGGGCTGCTGCTGCCCCGCCTGCTCGATGCCGGACCCGGGGCCGAAGCGGAGCTGGGGCGCCGGTTCCAGCAGACCTCCGGCATGGTCATGGCCAAGGGCGTGGAGGACACCGCGTTCTTCCGTTACACCCGTCTTGGCACGCTGACCGAGGTCGGCGCCGACCCCACCGAATTCGCTGTCACACCCGAGGAATTCCACGCCAGGATGGCACGCCGACAGGCTGAACTTCCACTGTCCATGACGACACTCAGCACCCACGACACGAAGCGCAGCGAAGACACCCGGGCGCGGATCTCCGTTCTCGCGGAGCTCGCCCCGGAGTGGAAAGAGACCCTGGAGCGGCTGCAGAAGCTCGCGCCCCTGCCGGACGGGCCGCTGGCCAACCTGCTGTGGCAGGCCATTGCCGGAGCGTGGCCAGCGGACCGGGAGCGCCTGCAGTCCTATGCCCAAAAGGCCGCCCGCGAGGCCGGAGACTCGACCGACTGGTTGGACCCGGACGAGGCCTTCGAGGCGAAGCTGACCGCAGCCGTCGACGCCGCCTTCGACAACGCCGACGTGCGCGCCGAACTGGATTCCCTTGTGGCACGGCTGGAGCCTTACGGCGCCTCCAACTCGCTGGGCGCCAAACTCGTCCAGCTCACCATGCCCGGAGTCCCGGACGTCTACCAGGGCACCGAATTCTGGGACCGCTCCCTGACGGACCCTGACAACCGCCGGCCGTTCGACTTCGACGAGCGCCGCAAGGCCCTGGCAGCGCTCGACGCCGGCGACCGTCCGGCGTCGTACCTGGACGACGCTGCAAAACTCCTCGTCACCTCCCGGGCGCTGCGGCTGCGGCGTGACCGCCAGGAGCTGTTCACCGGGTATACGCCCGTCACCGCTGTGGGCGCGGCGGCCGGGCACCTGCTCGCCTTCGACCGGGGCATCGCGGCCGAACCCGGCGCCGTCACGCTGGCAACCCGCCTTCCGCGCGGGCTGGAACAGCGCGGCGGCTGGCAGGACACCGCGATCGAGCTCGACACCGCCATGGCGGACGAACTGACCGGCAACACCTTCGGTCCGGGCGCGGTGGAGGTGGGCCAGATCCTTGGCACCTACCCGGTCGCCCTCCTGGTGCCGGCCGAGAAGCACTGAATCGAACCATTGATAAGGAACGGAAAGCTGTCATGACTGTGCCTGCAAACGGAAGCGAACGCTTTGATCTCTGGGCGCCGGAAGCGGGCACGGTCACGCTGCTCGCCGGCGGCCAGGAGCACCCGATGGACCGCCGCGCCGGGGCCGGCGCGGCGGGATGGGACGGCTGGTGGACGGCCGCCGGCGCTCCGGCGTCCGGCGACGTGGACTACGGCTACCTCCTCGACGGGGACACGACGCCGCTGCCTGACCCGCGGTCCCGGCGTCAGCCGGAAGGCGTCCACTCGCTGTCCCGGACCTTCGACGCCGGAAGCCACGAGTGGGCCGACGGCGCGTGGGCGGGACGGGAGCTGGAGGGCTCCGTGATCTACGAGCTGCACCTGGGGACGTTCACGCCCGAAGGAACCCTTGACGCGGCGGCCGGCAAGCTGGACTACCTGGCGGAACTCGGCGTCGACTTTGTCGAACTCCTGCCCGTCAATGGCTTCAACGGGACCCACAACTGGGGCTACGACGGCGTCCTCTGGTACGCCGTCCACGAAGGCTACGGCGGTCCCGCGGCTTACCAGCGCTTCGTGGACGCCGCCCACGCGGCAGGCCTGGGCATCATCCAGGACGTCGTCTACAACCACCTCGGCCCCAGCGGCAACTACCTGCCGCGCTTCGGACCGTATCTGAAGTCGGGGGAGGGCAACACGTGGGGTGACTCCGTCAACCTGGACGGCCCCGGCTCCGACGTCGTGCGCCGGTACATCCTGGACAACGCCGCCATGTGGCTGCGGGACTACCACGTGGACGGGCTCCGGCTCGACGCCGTCCACGCCTTCAAGGACGAGCGGGCCGTCCACCTCCTGGAGGAATTCGGGGCCCTCGCGGACGCCGTCTCGGCCGAAACGGGCCGCCCGGCGACCATGATCGCCGAGTCCGACCTGAACAACCCGCGCCTGTTCTACCCGCGCGGGGTGAACGGCTACGGCCTGGCCGGGCAGTGGAGCGACGACTTCCACCACGCCGTCCACGTCAACGTCAGCGGCGAGACCACCGGCTACTACGAGGACTTCAACTCGCTGGGCGCCCTGGCCAAGGTCCTGTCCAAGGGCTTCTTCCACGACGGCAGCTACTCAAGCTTCCGCGGACGGCATCACGGCCGGCCCATCGACGAGTCCCTGGTCCGTCCGGCCGCCCTCGTGGTCTGCAACCAGAACCACGACCAGATCGGCAACCGCGCCACCGGTGACCGGCTGTCCCAGACGCTGGGGTACGGGCCCCTCGCGCTCGCAGCCGTCGCCACCCTGACATCCCCGTTCACGCCCATGCTGTTCATGGGCGAGGAGTACGGCGCCACCACCCCCTGGCAGTTCTTCACGTCCCACCCGGAACCGGAGCTGGGCAAAGCCACCGCCGAGGGCCGGATCAGGGAATTCGAACGCATGGGGTGGGACCCCGCCGTCGTTCCCGACCCGCAGGACCCGGCGACCTTCACGCGCTCCAAACTCAACTGGTCCGAAGCTGCCGAGGCGGACCACGCCCGCCTTCTGGAGCTTTACCGCGCGCTCATCGCCCTGCGCCGCTCGACGCCGGAGCTCACGGGCCTCGGCTTCGAGGGCACCGAGGTGGACTTCAGCGAAGAGGACCGCTGGCTCCTGCTCCGGCGCGGCCGCACCCAGGTGGCCATGAACTTCTCACCCCAACCCCTGTTGCTCGGCGTCCGGGGCGGCACGATCGCCCTGGCCACCGACGACGCCGTCCGGCTCGACTCTTCCGCAGGAGACGGCGGACAGCTCGAGCTTCCAGGCCATAGCGCCGCCATTCTCACCAATGAGGCAGGATAGAACGTATGACTTATTTGGCAGCTGACACCCGCTACGATTCCATGCCCTACCGCCGCGTGGGACGCAGCGGACTGAAACTCCCCGCCATCTCGCTGGGCCTGTGGCACAACTTCGGCGACGACAAGCCGTTCGAGACCCAGCGAGCCATCCTCCGGCGCGCCTTCGACCTCGGCGTCAACCACTTCGACCTCGCCAACAACTACGGGCCGCTCGCCGGTTCGGCCGAAACCAACTTCGGCCGGCACCTGAAGGATGACTTCGCGCCCTACCGCGACGAACTCATCATCTCAACGAAGGCCGGCTACAACATGTGGCCGGGCCCCTTCGGCGAATGGGGATCCCGCAAATACCTCCTCGCCAGCCTGGACCAGTCGCTGAACCGCATGGGCCTGGACTACGTCGACATCTTCTACAGCCACCGCCCGGACCCGGAAACCCCGATGGAAGAGACCATGGGCGCGCTGGACCAGGCCGTGCGCTCCGGTAAGGCCCTGTACGCCGGCATCTCCTCCTACACCCCGGAGCAGACCCTCGAGGCGGCCCGGATCCTGAAGGACCTCGGCACGCCGCTGCTGATCCACCAGCCCAGCTACTCCATGCTGAACCGCTGGACCGAGAACGGCACCCCGAACCTCTACGAGGCGCTGGAGCAGGTCGGCGCAGGCTCCATTGCGTTCTCCCCCCTGGCGCAGGGCATGCTCACCGACCGGTACCTCAACGGCATTCCGGCCGACTCGCGCGCCGCGCAGGAGAAGTCCCTCGCCGAGTCCACGATCACCGAGGACAAGCTCAACCGGGTGCGGGGCCTGCAGCGGATCGCCGAAGGGCGCGGCCAGTCGCTCGCGCAGATGGCCATCGCCTGGATCCTCCGCGAACAGGGCAAGGGCTCCTCCGTGACCTCCGCCCTCGTCGGCGCCTCCAGCGTCCGCCAGCTCGAGGACACGCTGTCCGCCATCAACAACCTCGGATTCTCGGCCGGGGAGCTCGACGCGATCGACGAGTTCGCCGTCGAGTCCGACATCAACCTGTGGGCGCAGAAGTAGCTCCCTGATCCGCCGCTGTGGCGGGGGCGCCGGTGCCGTTGGGAACAACCACGGCCCCGGCGCCGTTGACTAGAATGCTAAGGGCGCCGTATGGCGCCGTGCCCGCCTGCCGCCGTCGCGCATCAGAGTGCGTCCGCGCCGGGCACGTGAAGTTTGTCCTCAAAGGAGTTTCGTGTCTTCAAATCCGATTCGTGTTGCAATCGTTGGCGTAGGTAACTGTGCCGCTTCGCTGGTCCAGGGCGTCCAGTACTACAAGGATGCTGATCCCCAGGCCACGATCCCGGGTCTGATGCACGTGGAGTTCGGCAAGTACCACGTCAACGACGTCGAGTTCGTCGCAGCGTTCGACGTCGACGCCAAGAAGGTCGGCCAGGATCTGGCGGACGCCATCCTTGCCAGCGAAAACAACACCATCAAGATCGCCGATGTCCCGCCGACCGGCGTCACCGTCCAGCGCGGGCCCACTCTCGACGGCCTCGGCAAGTACTACCTCGAGACCATCGAACAGTCCACCGCGGAGCCGGTCGACGTCGTCCAGGCCCTCAAGGACGCCAAGGTAGACGTTCTGGTCTGCTACCTGCCGGTTGGGTCCCAGGAAGCCGCCGAGTTCTACGCCCAGTCCGCAATCGACGCCGGCGTGGCGTTCGTCAATGCGCTGCCGGTCTTCATCGCCGGGACCAAGGCGTGGGCAGAGAAGTTCACCGCTGCCGGCGTGCCGATCGTGGGGGATGACATCAAGAGCCAGATCGGTGCCACCATCACGCACCGCGTCATGGCCAAGCTGTTCGAAGACCGCGGCGTCACCCTGGACCGCACCTACCAGCTGAACGTCGGCGGCAACATGGACTTCAAGAACATGCTGGAGCGCGACCGCCTCGAGTCCAAGAAGATCTCCAAAACCCAGGCCGTCACGTCCAACGTGGAAGCCGACATCGCGCCCCGCGACGTCCACATCGGCCCGTCGGACTACGTCCAGTGGCTCGATGACCGCAAGTGGGCCTTCGTGCGCCTTGAGGGCCGGAACTTCGGCGACGCTCCCGTGTCGCTGGAATACAAGCTCGAGGTCTGGGACTCACCCAACTCCGCCGGGGTCATCATTGACGCCATCCGTGCCGCCAAGATCGGCCTGGACCGCGGTATTGGCGGGCCGCTGCTCTCCGCGTCGAGCTACTTCATGAAGTCCCCGCCGGAGCAGTTCAACGACGACCTCGCCCGTGAAAAGGTCGAGGCCTTCATCCGCGGCGACCTGGAGCGCTAAACCCCGTTCCTCCTCCCTTCCCTCCCCGACGCTCCCGCACTTCTGGCGGGTCCGCCGCCGACGCTCCCTCACTTAGGTGGGGGAGCGTCGTGGTTTCCGGAGTCCGCCGCCGACGCTCCCTCATTTCCGGTCGGCCCGGACCCGATCCTCCCTCACGTCGGGTCGGCCCGGACCCGATCCTCCCTCACGTCGGGTCGGCCCGGACCCGATTCTCCCTCACGTCGGGTCGGCCCGGACCCGATTCTCCCTCACGTCGGGTCGGCCCGGACCCGATCCTCCCTCACGTTGTGCAGGTGTCGGCGGTTCGCTCCCTCAGCCGGGCCGGAAAAGCCTGCGGCGATCGACGGGCTGACGTACCCGGTGCGGAGAATCCGTTTGATCCTGGCGGTCGCGCCCGCGAAGCCGTCCGCAAGATCACCTTTTGTCAGGAGGAGCACAGTCCAGCCCGCTGTCTCGAAGGCCTTGTCCCGGCGGCGGTCGCTGAAGATCTGGGCGGGGAGCAGGTGGTGTCCGCCGTCGTACTGGATGGCAAGCCGCCGACGGCGATACCCAAGGTCCGCAGTCGGGGAACCCGGGGTCCCCGGGCGCAGCAGGAGCTGCAGCTCAGGTTCCGGGAGACCGGCGTCGCACATCGCCAGGCGTAGCAGTGTTTCCGGGCCTGAATCTGATCCCACTCGCATCAAGCCGAGGGCCGCCCGGGCGCGAACGATTCCCTGCAGATTCGGATGCCGGTTCACCATCGATCGCAGTCCATCGATGGTTGCGTATGGCTCGCTCCGTCCCTCCAAACCGAACCGGGGAATCCGAACAAGTTCATCGCCCATGCATACCAGTTCGGACAAGCCCAACCGCCGGGCGAGGTCCAGCCAAGTCCGGGGACGCGTGCTGATCCGGATGCCGTCCGCAGTTTCGACCTCGTCATCTAAAGCCAGAACCGTGTGCCCGACGATGCCTTTGCGCCGGACCTCGGGCAGCGCCCTCGGCTTGCTCAGGTGCAGCTCCTCAGAGTCCGAGAGCCAAGGAGGCAAGAGCTGACATCGCAGCCTGGCGGCCGTGACGTGCGAGATCCAAGCCCCTGGAGACGCGGCGGACAGCGCGCGAGCCGCCGTCTCCAGCTCGAAGCTCCAGTCCGCAGGCCGATAAAGACCCCGGCTGATGTGGCAGATGTCGGACTGTCGGAGTCTGGCTCTCGGCACTCCCAAAGACCGGGCAGCCGCGATGGTGAAGGGTGCTGCGCTGAGTGAACCAGGCAGCTGCGCTCGCGTTGTCATGCTGGCATTGTGAACGCAATTGTTGAGCCGTGCTGGAGTTATCCACAGTCTCCCTTATCGACTCGGGGCGGCAGGCCCGGGTTTCGGCGATTCCGTCACGAGCACAGGTCCGGAGGTGGGGGAGCGACGCCGGGAGGGACGCCGGATGTGGGGGAGCGACGCCGGGAGGGACGCCGGAGGTGGGGGAGCGACGCCGGGAGGGACGCCGGATGTGGGGGAGCGACGCCGGGAGGGACGCCGGATGTGAGGGAGGGTCGGGTTAGAAGAGGCCGACGGGGTTGCCTTCCGCGTCGACGTCCATCCGCATCGCCGCCGGGACCTTGGGCAGGCCCGGCATGGTCATGACGGCGCCGGTGAGGGCCACGATGAATCCCGCCCCGGTCTTGGGGATGAGGTCCCGCACATGGACCGTGAACCCCTTCGGCGCACCGAGCCGTGTGGCGTCGTCGCTGAAGGAGTACTGGGTTTTCGCCATGCAGACAGGCATCCCGGACCAGCCGTTCTTCTCGATCTCGGCCAGCCGTTTGAGCGCGGGCAGGGAGAAGTCCACACCGTCGGCGCCGTAGATTTCCTGCACGATGGTCCGGATCTTGTCCTCCACCGGCATCTCGAGCGGGTACAGGTGCCGGAAGCCGTGCGGGGTGTCGATCGCCGCGGCCACTTCCGCCGCCAGCTTGTCCCCGCCGTCGCCGCCACCGCCGTGCCCCCAGACGTCGGCCACGGCCGCGTGGACGCCCTCGGCCGCGCACCACTCCAGCAGCCAGTCCAGTTCCTCCGGGGTGTCTGTGACGAACTTGTTGACCGCCACGACAGGAACAATGCCGAACTTCTCGACATTGCGGATATGGCGCTGAAGATTGACGACGCCGGCAGCCAGCGCCTCCACGTTGGGCACCTTGAGCTCGTCCTTCGCGACGCCGCCATGCATCTTGAGGGCCCGGACGGTGGCCACGAGCACGACGGCGGACGGCGCGACGTCTCCGACCCGGGCCTTGATGTCCATGTACTTCTCGGCGCCGAGGTCGGCACCGAAGCCTGCCTCCGTGACCACGATGTCCGCCAGGCTGCGGGCCGTCTGGGTGGCAATGAGGGAGTTACAGCCGTGGGCGATGTTGGCGAAGGGGCCGCCGTGCACCAGGGCCGGAGTGCCGGCGATGGTCTGCACCAGGTTGGGTTTGATGGCGTCCTTGAGCAGCATGGTCAGTGCGCCCTGGACGCCCAGGTCGGCGACCGTGACCGGCTCCCGTGCGTATGTGTAGCCGAACGTGATCCGGCCCAGCCGCTCCCGGAGATCCCCGAGGTCCGTGGCGAGGCAGAACACAGCCATGATTTCGGAGGCCACGGTGATGTCGAATCCGTCCTGCCGCGGAATGCCCTGGGTCGGGCCGCCCAGTCCGATCACGACCTCCCGGAGCGACCGGTCGTTCATGTCCAGCACACGCTTGAAGGTCATGCGCCGGGGATCGATGTTGAGCTCATTGCCCTGGAAGATGTGGTTGTCCACGAGCGCCATCAGGGCATTGTTTGCGGACGTGATGGCGTGGAAGTCGCCGGTGAAGTGGAGGTTGATCTCGTCCATGGGCAGCACCTGGGAGTAACCGCCGCCCGCGGCTCCGCCCTTCATGCCCAGGATCGGGCCCAGCGAGGGTTCGCGCAGCGCGATCATGACTTTGTGCCCCGCACGGGCCAGGGAGTCCGCCAGTCCCACGGTGATGGTGGACTTGCCCTCACCCGCGGGCGTGGGGGACATCGCCGAGACCAGGACCACCTTGCCGGGGGCGCGCCGGGCGCCGGACGCGGCGAGTTTCGCGGGATCGATCTTTGCCTTGTAGCGGCCGTAAAGCTCCAGGGCCTCGGCGTTGATGCCGGCCGCGGCCGCGACCTCCTCGATCGGCTTCATGACGGCCCGCTGGGCAATCTCGAGATCGCTCGGAACGGTGTTCCCTGGCACGGTGGTTTCAGACATCGTTGTCCTTCGGCTTGCGGCGTCGCTGGGTCCGGCCTAGGGCGTGTGGCCCACCGGGATGTTCATGCTTCCAACGTACTGTGCCACAGCGGCGTGGTAGCTCTCTAGCGTAAGTGCGGCCGTGCGCTGCCAGCCGAACCCCTGGGCGTGCACTGCGGCCGCACGGCCCATGTCCGCCCGCGTGTCGGGGTCGTCATAGAGGGCTTCCAGGGCGTCCGCCCAGTCGGCGGCCTTGTGCCCCTCCACGAGCATCCCCGTGCGCCCGTCGAAGACGGCGCGGGACAGGCCGCCCACTTTGGTGGCGACGACCGGCGTCCCGCAGGCCTGGGCCTCCAACGCCACGAGGCCGAAGGATTCACTGTAGGACGGCATCACCACGACGTCGGCCGAGCGGTACCAGCCGGCCAGCTCCGGTGCGTTGACCGGCGGGTGGTGGGTGGCGACGTCGTCCATTCCCGCGGCGCTGATCAGTGACGTGAGGTCGAAGTCCTTCGCCCCGCTTACGGCTCCCAGGATGGTCAGCTGCAGATCGATGTCCGGGCGGCGGGAGCGTAGCAGTGCGGCAGCCTTGATCAGGACCTGCGGGCCCTTGAGCCGTTGGATCCGTCCGGCGAACAACAGATGGAACCTGCCCGCCGGGACACCGTGTTCGGTCCGGGCCCGGGTCCTGAACGCCGGACTGAACACTGCCAGATCCACGCCGGGCGGAGCCACATCAATGCGGTCGATGTCGGCGTTGTAGTGCGAGACGAGCTCGGCCGCTTCCGTGCCCGTGTTCGCGATCAGCCGGGCGGCCCCGTCGACAATCCGCTGCTCGCCGTCCTCGCGCCGTCGCGGCTCCGGCAACTCCCCGGATTCCAGCAGCAGGTTCTTGACCTTCGCCATGGTGTGCATCGTGTGCACCAGGGGCACGTCCCACAGCTGAGACAGCTCAAGCCCGGCGACCCCGGACACCCAATAGTGCGAATGGACGACGTCATAGCGCCCGTGCGGCTGGAGCTGCCGGATCCGGTCGATTTCGGCCACCATGCTGTGCAGGAGTTCGGGAAGCTCCTCCTTGGGCAGCTTCCGCGGCGGGCCGGCCAGGACGTTATGGACGCAGACGCCCGGGGAGGGATGTTCGACGGCGGGCTGCCCGGCTGCCGTGGACCTCGTGAAGATCTCCACCTCGACGCCGGTCTCCGCGAGGGCCGCTGCCAGCGCCCGGACGTAGACGTTCATTCCGCCGGCGTCGCCCGAGCCGGGCTGCTCCATCGGCGAGGTGTGCAGGGAAAGGAACGCCACGCGGCGGATCAGCGGCATTGTTTCCCTTCCCTCGACTTCGTGGCCATGTGAACGGCGCCTGAACTTGGATTCGATAAAACACTACTCCTGAAGTGGCAGGGGGTTCACAGGACCGGCGACAGGGCCGGGAGAGCTGCTAACGTGGCCGCTGTGAGCGCAACCACAGAACCAGGATCCACGGTGGCCGGCTGGGAAATCCGCGAGGCCACCGCACAGGACTGGCCGGGCATCTGGTCGATCCTGGAGCCCGTCATCCGGGCCGGGGAGACCTTCACCTGGGACCGGGACACCACCGGGGACGAAGCCCGTGGCCGGTGGTTCAAGCAGGCGCCCGGACAGACGTTCGTCGCCGTCGGGAAACGCGCCGGTGGCGGCGCCGGTGCAGTGCTCGGGACAGGGGAACTCCACGCCAACCAGGGCGGCGGCGGCAGCCACGTCGCCAACGCCGGCTACATGGTCCACCCGGACCACGCAGGCAGGGGGTTGGCCCGCGCCCTCTGTGCCTACTCGCTCGACGCCGCCCGCGCCGCCGGCTTCCGGGCCATGCAGTTCAATGCCGTGGTCGAGAGCAACGTCCGGGCCGTCGCCGCGTGGAAGTCGATGGGATTCGAGGTCCTCGCCACCATCCCCGAAGCGTTCGACCACCCGCGGCTGGGCTACGTGGGCCTGCATGTGATGTACCGCAAGCTCTAGCTCCAGGTGCCGCGCCCGAACGTCCCGCTGCCGCGCCCGGCGCCCGGCGCCGCTGCCGCCTGCGCTCCCGCGTCAGTCCCGGCCGCGCCAGAGCTGCGCGAGCTCCGGGAACGCGGCCTCGTACCCGGTGAGCAACTTCCCGGCGAGGGCGTCCGAATCCACGAGCGGGTGCCGGGCGAAGGCGGCGAGGGCCGCATCCCGGCTGCCGGTCGTGGCCGCCAGCACCACAAGGCGCTCGACGTCCTTGACGCGCCGCATGAGAGCCAGCTGCGCGGGGGCCGGGCGCTCCTGCGGCAGCGGGACCACGCCGTCGGGCGCCACCCGGCAGGGGACCTCGACGACGGCGTCCGCCGGCAGCCCCGGCACGGCCGGTGCAGCCCCCGGTCCCGGGAGCGTGTTGACAGTATTCAGGATCAGCTCCGTCTCGCCGCGCTGCGGGGAAGCACCTGGCTGAGTGCCGGGGAGGGCCCCAGGGGAGAGGGCCCGCATGGCGGCAAGGGCGACGCGTTCGTAGCCGCCACCGGCGAGGTCGGACTCGTCCCGACGCTCGCCCGCCTGCCGGGCCTCCGCCAGGTACCCCTCTTCGCGGGACCGGCGCGCGGCATCCCAGAGCGGATACGCGGCCGGACCGGCGTCCCGCAGCCGGGGATAAAGCTCCGCCTGCTGCCGCTCGATGCTCTCCCCGCGCGTGCGGTCCAGGGCGCGGATTCCGGCCACGGCGCGGGCGGTCTCGTAGTAGTAGTAGAGGTACTCGTTGGGCAGGCAGCCCAGGCCGGCGAGGAACTCCTGGCCGAACAGGCGGCCTTCCTCGAAGCCGGCCAGGGCCGGGGAGTCCGCCAGCAGGTCCGGGAGGACGTCCCGGCCGGCAGACTCGAGCCGGTACAGCCAGCCCAGATGGTTCAGACCGGCGTAGCCCACGCCGTCGAGCCTTCCCGCCGGGAGCGCGACGCCGGCGGCGTTCGCCGCACGGTACACGAGGCCGCCGGCGGAGTCGCAGATGCCGATCACGCGGCTGCCGACCACGGGGACGAGGGCCTCCGTGACCATGCCTGCCGGGTTGGTGAAGTTGAGCAGCCATGCCCCGGGGCAGAGACGCCGCATTTCGGCCGCCAGCTTCAGCATCGGCGGGATGGACCGCAGGGCGTAGGCGATGCCGCCGGCGCCGGTTGTCTCCTGGCCCAGGAGTCCCAGGTCCAGGGCGACGCGCTCGTCGGCGGTCCGCCCTTTGGTGCCGCCGGGCCGGATCGCGGCAAACACGACGTCGGCGCCGTCGAGGGCCGCTGGCAGGGATGAGGTGGTGCGGACCGCAGGAAAGCGGCCCGGGGCGGACTGTGCGAAGGAGGCCAGGACCGCCTCGATCGCGGCCAGCCGGCCGGCGTCGACGTCGTAAAGTACCAGCTCCCTGACCAGCCCCTCAAAGGGGCCGGACGAGAGCGCCCGGTAGATCAGCGGGACCCGGAACCCGCCCCCGCCGGCAATCGTGAGCCGCATGCGGGCAGTCTACTCGCAGCCTCTCCGCCACGTCCCGCGCCTTGCCTTTCCACTGGTAGAACGACGGCGTAGTGTGCCATACATGGACGCGAACCCAAGGCGGCGCTTTGACCCGCTCGCAGCGGTCCGCACCCCGGTGGCGGAGGGGTTCGATCTGCTCCTGACCGGCACCGTGTTCCAGGACATCATTTTCACCGGGCTGCCGCACGCCCCCCGGGCCGGGACGGAAATCTGGAGCGACGGGATGGGCAGCTGCCCGGGCGGGGTGGCCAACCAGGCGATTGCTGCGGCGCGGCTCGGGTTGCGAACGGGGCTGGCGGCCGCGTTCGGGGACGACGGTTACGGGGACTACAACTGGAAGATCCTGGCTGCCCAGGAACATGTGGACCTGTCCCTGTCCCGCCGTGTGCCGGGCTGGCATTCGCCGGTTACAGTGTCCTTGAGTGTGGAGAAGGACCGGTCCATGGTGACGCACGGGCACCCGGCGCCGGTGACTTCCACGGAGCTGATCGGTTGTCCGCCGCCGGCGCTGGCCGCCGTTGCCGAGCTGGGTGAGGAACTCGAGCCGTGGGCCCTTGATGCGCGCAAGGCAGGCGTCCGGCTGTTCGGCGACGTCGGCTGGGACCCCACCGGCGCTTGGTCTGCGGCCCGGCTGGACAACTTGCAGTACTTCCACGCCTTCATGCCGAACCAGCGCGAAGCCATGGCGTTTACCGGCCGCGACGACCCCTGGTCCGCGCTGTATTCGCTGGCAGACAAAGTGCCCGTGGCAGTCGTGACGCTTGGCGCGCAGGGGTCCATGGCGGTGGACTCCGAAACGGGCGAGGAAGAGTGGGTGCCGTCCCTGCCCGTCGCGGCCTACGATCCGACCGGCGCCGGGGACTGCTTCGGCGCCGCCTTCATTGTGGGCTGCCTGGCGGGCTGGCCGCTCGGGGACAGGCTCCGTTTTGCCAACCTGTGCGCCGCGCTCGCCGTGCAGGAAGTGGGCGGTTCCCTCGCTGCGCCCGGCTGGGGCGACATCGCCGACTGGTGGCAACGGGCCAACGCCCGCAAGGAACGCCAGAACAGCCAGTGGCTGCGCCGGTACTGCTTCCTGGAGGAGATTGTCCGCGACGTGCCGCCGGAGGCGCAGCGGCGTGCGACAGCGACCATCGCGCACCTTTCCGACGCCTAGGCGTATTCTCCCGCTCCGCCACGGTTGGACATGCTCCGCGTTCGGGCGCGGGGGTGGGCATGCTCCGCGTTCGGGCGCGGGGGTGGCATGAGGGTGTTTTGTGCCCAGTGCTGGGTGCCAGGACTGGGCATGTCCTCCGGGGGGGACGCTCCCGGGCCTGGTCACGGTTGGGCATGCTCCGCGTTCGGGCGCGGGGGTGGGCATGAGGGTGTTGTGCCCAGTGCTGGGTGCCAGGACTGGGCATGTCCTCCGGGGGGACGCTCCCGGGCCTGGTCACGGTTGGACATGCTCCCCGCCCGGGCCTGGTCACGGTTGGACATGCTCTCCCGGCGGCCCGAATTATCCGGCCCGCTGCGCCACCCCTAGAATCGTTAAGTGACTTACCCAGCAGCAACAGGCGATCTCCGGCCCGATGCGGCGGCAGCGCCCGTCCACCCGGAGGAACGCTCGGCCGTAATCGACCTCGAAGCCATCCGCCACAACGTCCGGCGCCTGGCAGCCGTGGCCTCGCCCGCGAAGATCATGGCGGTGGTCAAAGCTGACGCCTACGGCCACGGCGCCGTTCCCGTGGCCCGGGCGGCCCTCGCCGCCGGCGCCAGTTGGCTGGGAGTGGCCCATATCTCCGAGGCGCTGGGCCTGCGCGCTGCCGGCATCGAGGCGCCCATGCTGGCCTGGCTGCACACCCCCGAAAGCAACTTCGCCGCCGCCGTGGCCGCCGGAATCGACATCGGCTGCTCCGGCTGGGAGCTGGACCGGATCGTGGCCGCCGCACGCGAGCAGGAGCGGCCGGCCCGCATCCACTTGAAGATCGACACCGGGCTTGGGCGCAACGGCGCCACCCTCGACGCCTGGGACAGCCTCGTGGGCGAGGCCATGGAATACCAGGACCAGGGCCTGCTGCGGGTTGTGGGGATCTTCTCCCACCTGGCCGTAGCGGACGAACCCGAACGGCCCGAAACCGATGAGCAGCTCGCCGCATTCCGCCAGGCCCTCGCCATCGCCCAGGACGCCGGCGTGGATCCCGAGGTCCGACACCTGGCCAACACGCCGGCCACCCTTTCGCGCCCGGACACGCATTTTGACCTGGTCCGCGTCGGGCTGGGCCTCTACGGACTGTCGCCTTTCGAGGGGCAAAGCTCCGAGGAACTCGGCCTGCGCCCCGCCATGACGGTCCGCACAGTCGTTTCGCACTGCAAAGACGTGCCCGCCGGACAAGGTGTCTCCTATGGCCTGAACTACCGCACCGGCGGCTCCAGCACGCTGGGGCTCATTCCCCTTGGCTACGCCGACGGCGTTCCGCGCGTCGCCACCGGCGGTCCCGTCCGCGTTGAGGGCACGAACTATCCGGTGGTGGGACGCATCGCGATGGACCAGATGGTGATCGACCTGGGACCGCGCAAGGTGGCGGCCGGCGGCCCGAGCGTCCTCGGCGCCGAGGCCGTGCTGTTCGGCAATGGCGCCGACGGCGGACCCACCGCCGAGGATTGGGCCCGGGCCGCCGGAACCAACAACTATGAGATCGTCACGCGGATCAGCCCCCGGGTGCCGCGCCGCTACATTAACGAAGAGCCCTCTACCCCGGGATTACGGCCGTGACCGGACCGGCGTGGGAACGGACGCTTAAGGTCCGGACAGCGGATCAGACGCACGCGCTCGCGGCGGCCCTCGGCGCCGTGCTGGAGCGGGGGGACCTGCTGGTCCTGACCGGCGAGCTGGGCGCGGGGAAGACCACGTTCACGCAGGGACTTGGCGAAGGCCTGGGCGTCCGTGCGGGCATTATTTCGCCCACTTTCGTGCTGGTCCGCATCCACCCCAACCTGACCGAAGGAACCCGGCCGGGCGGCCCGGACCTTGTGCACGTGGACGCCTACCGGCTGGGGTCCGCCGCCGAAATTGATGACATCGATCTGGAGAACACCATGGACTCGGCCGTGACCGTCGTCGAGTGGGGCCGCGACCGGGTGGAACACCTGAGCGACAGCCGGCTCGAGGTGGAACTGCACCGCACGCTCGGCGGTGCGCCAACTACTGGAACCGCCCCTTCGGGAACCGCGGCCCCCGGCGTCCCGGGCGGCGCCACTCCCGGACACGCGCCGGCCCCCGGCGTCCTGGATTTTGACACGGACGACGACGACGAGCCCCGCACCGTCGTGATCCGCGGCTTCGGTCCGCGCTGGACGGAACCCCCTGTCCTGCCCGGGTTCGGGCCCCTGCCGGAGGCCACTGCCCTTGCCGGCAACCCCGCGGACCCGGAACGGAAGCCCTCATGCTGATTCTCGCCATCGACACCTCGGCCGTGGCCAGCGCCGCGCTCATCTCCGATGACGCGCCGGAGTCCGTGGTGGCCAGTTTCTCCACCGAAGACACCCGCACCCACGCGGAAGTCCTGGCCCCGGGGATCGAGAAGCTCCTGGCCGGCGCGGGCCTTTCCGGTGACGACGTCGACGCGATCGTCACCGGTGTGGGTCCCGGTCCCTTCACGGGCCTGCGCTCGGGCATAGTCACCGCCCGCACCCTCGCCTTTGTGTGGGACAAGCCGCTGTACGGCGTCATGAGCCTGGACGCGATCGCCCTCGAAGTGGCTGAATCCACCGAGGCGGCCGCAGAGTTCATCGTGGCCACCGACGCGCGCCGCAAGGAAGTGTACTGGGCCCGCTATACGCTCGCCGGCGGCCAGTTGCCCCAGCTGCTGGACGGACCGCACGTGGGATTTGCCGCGGATCTCCCGGACCTCCCCGTCTACGGTGCCGGTGCCGGGATCTACGCAGGCGTGCTCAAGGCTGTCCCCGAATTCAGCGCCCGGCAGCCCGAGGCGCTCTCGCTGGGCCAGTTCGCCCTGGCACGGCTTACGGCCGGCGAGCGGCTCCTGGATTCCACCCCCCTGTACCTGCGGGAGTCCGACGCGCAGGTGCCCGGACCCCGGAAGCGTGCGCTGTGAGCCCGGCGGATGCCAGGCCCTCTGCGCTGCCGCCCGGCGTGACGCTGCGGGACATGACGGCGGCGGACGTCCCTGCCGTCCATGAGCTGGAGCGCAGGCTGTTCCCGGTGGACGCGTGGCCGTTACAGATGTTCCATGACGAACTGGCGCAGGCCGACACCCGCCGCTACCTCATCGCGGAGCTCCACGGCGGGATCGTCGGTTACGCCGGGCTCATGTGCATCGAGCCGATCTCGGACGTCCAGACCATCGCGGTCGTGCCCGAGCACGAGGGCAAGGGCATCGGCTCGGCCCTGCTCACCGAGCTCATCCGCGAAAGCCGCCGGCGCCGCGCAGAGGACGTTCTGCTGGAAGTCCGGGCGGACAACCCCCGGGCCCAGCAGCTCTACCGCCGCTTCGGGTTCGAACAGATCCATGTCCGTCCCCGCTACTACCGCGACGGCGTCGACGCCCTCATCATGCGGCTCCAGCTGCCCACCGAACCACTCAGCCACCAGTCCAGGGAAGCAGGCCACCCGTGAACCGCACCCAGCCGCTCGTGCTCGGCATCGAGTCCTCCTGTGACGAGACCGGCGTCGGGATCGTCCGCGGGACCGCGCTGCTGACCAACACGGTGTCCTCCTCCATGGCGGAACATGTCCGCTTCGGCGGCGTGATCCCCGAGATCGCCTCCCGCGCCCACCTCGACGCGTTCGTGCCCACGCTCCGGGCGGCACTGGCCGAGGCCGGGGTGACGCTGGCGGAGATCGACGCGATCGCCGTCACCTCCGGCCCGGGACTGGCCGGGGCGTTGATGGTGGGGGTCTGCGCGGCCAAGGCGCTCGCCGTCGCCACGGGAAAGCCGCTCTACGCCATCAACCACCTCGTCGCGCATGTCGGCGTCGGGCTCCTCCAGCCGGTGCCCGGCAGCACGCAACCGCCCACCGGGAAGCTGCCGGAATCCCTGCCGGAGAACATGGGCGCGCTCCTGGTCTCCGGCGGGCACACCGAAATCCTGCGGATCCGCAACATCACGGACGATGTGGAGCTCCTGGGGTCCACGATCGATGACGCCGCAGGCGAGGCGTACGACAAGGTGGCCCGCCTCCTGGGCCTCGGGTACCCGGGCGGTCCCGCCATCGACAAGCTCGCGCGCACGGGCAATGCCAAGGCGATCCGGTTCCCGCGCGGACTGACGCAGCCCAAGTACATGGGAACCGCCGAGGAACCCGGCCCGCACCGCTACGACTGGTCCTTCAGCGGACTCAAGACCGCCGTCGCCCGGTGCGTGGAGCAGTTCGAGGCCCGCGGCGACCAGGTGCCGGTGGCGGACATCGCCGCGGCGTTCCAGGACGCCGTGGTGGACGTGATCACGTCCAAGGCGGTGCTGGCCTGCCGCGAAAACGGGATCACCGAAGTGTTGCTGGGCGGGGGTGTGGCGGCCAATTCACGGCTCCGGCAGCTCACCGAACAGCGGTGCAGCGCCGCCGGGATTCGGCTGACCGTGCCGCCGCTGGACTTGTGCACGGACAACGGTGCCATGGTGGCCGCCCTCGGCGCCCAGCTCGTGATGGCCGGGGTGGAACCGAGCGGCACCGGGTTCGCCCCGGATTCCTCCATGCCAGTCACCACCGTGTCCGCCTGAGCGGCGCGACCGCCGGCGGCGCTGCCCCGGGCTGGGGCTAGGCTTCGGGGCCCTTGCGCATCTGCTTGACCAGGTCCAGGACGACGGCGCGGAGGTCGCCGCCGTTTTCGGCCGCCACCCGGCGCTGCCGCTGATAGCCGGCACCGCGCTGGATGATCTTTTCGACGTCGGCCAGCTCGGCGGCGCAGCCGAGCCTCGCCGCGACGGGCTCGAGCCGCTTAAGCGTCTCGCGGAGGTGCTCGGTGACGAGCTGTTCATTGCCCTCGGCGTCCAGGATGATGATCGCCTCCAGGCCGTACCGGGCAGCACGCCACTTGTTTTCCTGGACGTGCCACGGAGGCATGGTGGGAATGGTGCCGCCGTTCTCCAGCGTCGTGGAGAACTCGTCGACGAGGCACTGCGTCAGGGCCGCGATGGCGCCGACCTCTTCGAGGGTCGCCAGCCCGTCGCAGATGCGCATCTCGATGGTGCCAAGGTTGGGCACAGGCCGGATGTCCCAGCGGATTTCGGAGAGGGTGTCAATGACGCCGGTGGTGAACATGTCCTTGACGTAGGCCTCGTAGTCCTCCCAGCTGGAGAACTGGAACGGCAGGCCGGCCGTGGGCAGCTGCTGGAACATGAGGGCGCGGTGGGACGCATAGCCGGTATCCTCGCCGCCCCAGAACGGGCTGGAGGCGGAGAGCGCCTGGAAGTGCGGAAAGTAGTTCACGAGCCCGTCCAGGACAGGGAGGACCTTGTCGCGGCTGTCGAGCCCGACATGCACATGGACGCCGTAGATGACCATCTGGCGGCCCCACCACTGGGTCCGGTCAATGAGCTTGGCGTAGCGCGCCTTGTCAGTCACTGGCTGCAGCTGGGGCGGGCTAAAGGGGTGGCTTCCGGCGCAGAAAACCTCGACGCCCATGGGATCGGTGACCTCACGGACCGCCGCGAGCGAGCTGCTCAGGTCCGCTTTGGCTTCCGCCACCGTGGTGCAGATTCCGGTGACCAGCTCCACCGTGTTCAGCAGCAGTTCCTGCTTGATGTGCGGGTGCTCGTCGTCCTCATTGAGCTCGGGATGCCGGGCGGCCACACCCCGGAGGACCTCGTTGGCGACCGAAGCCAGCTCGCCGGTCTCCGCGTCGACGAGGGCAAGTTCCCATTCCACACCAAGAGTTGATTGCCTGGATGAAGCGAAATCAATCTTCATGTGGTCCCTTCAGTGTTCTTCTGTCCGCAGCCGGCGTCCGATCTGGACATGCCGCTGGCGGTGCCGCCGGTAGGGCGGCTGGCAGGGCAACGGTGGTCCAAGTCTAGTGCAGGGGTAGCATCGGACTGGTGTCAAAGTTACAGCTGGTGCGTGAGTGTATTCACAAGCAGGCGCGGTCCGCGGCCGTGCTGACTGCGGTGGCGGGGCTTGTCCTCGGTGCCGGAGCGTGCAGCGCACCGCCGAACGGGCCAGCGGCCACGCCGACGCCGGCGTCCCCCGCGCAGTCCGCCCAAGACCCGCTCGGCTGGGGACCCGATCAGCGGGACGCGGACGCTGCGGGCCAGGCTGTGGCCGCCATGAGCCTCGAGCAGAAAGCCGGACAGGTCCTGCTTCCGTTCTACGCCGGGCTCGACCACGAGGGGCAGGCCGCGACAATCGAGCGGCTGCACCTCGCCGGATCCATCATCATGGGCGACAACGTCCCGGGAACACCGGACGGGCAGGTGGACACCGCGGCAATGGGCGCTGTCACCCGGCGGCTGGCGAAGGCGGCGCATGCCGATGGCCGCAGCTGGCCCGGCCTGATCGGCGTCGACCAGGAGGGCGGGGTGGTGGCCCGGCTGCGCGCACCGCTGACCGAGTGGCCGGCACCGATGAGCTACGGAGCGGCCCGGAGCGCCCCGCTCGCCACTTCCGCCGGCCGCGCCATGGCCGCAGAACTGGCGGGGCTGGGATTCGACACCGACTTTGCCCCGGACTCCGATGTCACCATGGGCCCCGCAGACCCGGCCATCGGTTCGCGGTCCATGTCGGGCAGTGCGGACGCCGCCGCCGACTTCGGCACGGACTTCTCCCAGGGGATGCTGGCCGCGGGGGTGCTGCCGACCGTCAAGCACTTCCCCGGCCACGGTTCCGTGACAGTTGATTCCCATGAAGGACTCCCGGTCCAGAACGAATCCATGGACCAGCTCCGCGCCAAAGATCTGGTACCTTTCCAGGCGGCAATCAAGGCCGGACTGCCGATGGTCATGACCGGGCACATTGCCGTTACGGCCCTGGAACCGGGGGTCCCCGCGTCGGTCTCCAAGGCCAGCTACACTGCGTTGCGGGGGATGGGGTTCCACGGGGTGGCCGTGACCGATGCCCTGAACATGGGAGCGATCCAGGGCAAGTATCCCAACGATTCCGCCGCTCCCCTGGCACTGGCCGCCGGGGCCGACCTGTTGCTGATGCCAAAGGATGTCGCCGCCGCCCACGCCGCCATCGTGAACGCCGTCAGGAACGGCACCCTGCCGCCGGAACGGCTCGCGGACGCCGCACAGCGGGTCGTCACCATGATGATGTGGCGCGGCCGCACTGGCGCCCCGGCGGGAAGCGCGCCAGGAAGCGGCAAGGAACTCTCACGGAAGGTGTCGCGGGAAGCCATTACCGTGCTCGCCGGACCCTGCCACGGTCCCATCGTGCCCGCCAGCGTGCGGGTGACCGGCGGCTCGGACCAGGACCGGGCACGGTTCGCGGCGGCAGCACGGGACGCCGGCATCAGCATCGGCACCGGCCCGCTCGTTACCCTGATCGGCTTCGGCGGCGAGCCGGCGGCGGCTGATGTCGCCGTCGCCCTCGATGCGCCATGGCCGCTGGCGGACTCCGCCGCGCCCGCCAAGATTGCGCTTTACGGGCGCAGCCAGGGGGCCTTTGACGCCCTGGCAGCGGTGCTCGCCGGCAAGGCGACGGCGCCCGGGAAGCTGCCGGTCGCCGTCGGGCCGCAGGCTGCAGGCTCAGGCTGCGGCTGAGGCCGGGGCCGCCAGCGGTTTTTCAAGGGGTTTAATGGAGCTGTGCCCATACTGAACAAAGACATGACCCTGTGCATCTCGCTTTCGGCCCGGCCGAGCAACAACGGGACCCGTTTCCACAACCACCTATATGAACAGCTTGGCCTGAACTGGATCTACAAGGCCTTCGCGCCCACTGACCTGGCCCAGGCAATCGCCGGCGTCCGGGGCCTCGGGATCCGCGGCTGCGCGGTGTCAATGCCCTACAAGGAAGACGTCATTGCCCTGGTGGACGTCATGGACCCCTCCGCGAAAGCCATCGATTCGGTCAATACGATCGTCAACGACGGCGGCCGCCTGACCGCCTACAACACCGACTACACGGCAATCGAGCAGCTGCTGAAGTCCAACGCCGTGCCCGCGTCCTATACCGTGTGGGTCCTCGGCTCCGGGGGCATGGCCAAGGCCACCGTCGCGGCGCTGCGGGATGCCGGGTTCAGGGACGTCACTGTGATTGCCCGCAACGAGTCCTCCGGACGGGCGCTCGCAGGGCACTACGGGTTCGCGTGGCGCGCCGACCTTCCCGGAACCGTCACGCCCGGAACTGAGGCTGCCGGCACCGCCGACATGCTCATCAACGTCACGCCCGTCGGGATGGCCGGCGGCCCGGACGCAGGCTCGCTGTCCTTCCCGCAGGAGGCGGTGGATGCCGCGAAGGTGGTGTTCGACGTCGTCGCCCTCCCGGCGGAGACCCCGCTGGTCAAGGCCGCCCGCGCGGCGGGCAAGACCGTGATCACCGGAGCCGAAGTGGCCACCATTCAGGCCCTGGAACAGTTCGTGCTGTACACCGGCATCCGGCCCACCGACGAACAAGTCAAGACCGCAGAAGAGTTCATGCGGGCGCAGTAGTTTCACCCGGGCGCCGGAGTTTTACCCGGGCGCAGGCCTGCACGGCAGGCCTGCAGGGCCCCTACTGGACGGGTTCCACCGAAATGGCCACCCGGTCCTCGCCGATCCTGGTGAGAACCAGGGTGGCTGAATTCTTGCCTTTGTTTTTCGTCGCTGTGTTCTTTCCGGATGTGTTTTTCCCGCCGGGGAGAAGCTGCTTGCGGAGCTCCTCCGGGGTGACCGCCGTGCCGCGTTTCTTGATGTCGAGTATGCCGATGCCGTGGTCCTTGACCCAGGCCTTGAGCGCTTTGACGTTGTAGGGCATGACTTCCAGGACCTTGTAGGCACGGGCAAACGGAGTGTCGCGCAGTTCCGGGGCGCAGATATAGGCGATGTGCTCGTCCACGAGGTGCCCCTCGAGTTGGAGTGCGACGTCGGCCACGAGGCCGGCGCGGATGACGGCGCCGTCAGGCTCGTACAGATACCCCTCGACGGGGCCGACGGGCGCCACCGGGCCGCCGTCGAATCCGTCGCCGCTGGTCAATTCGGCGGCGCCCTGCGGGCCGAGCACGAGGGCTGCACGGCGGACGCCGGGCCTCCGCACGGCGTTGAACCACAGTGCCACCTCGGTGACGTCGCCGCCCACCGAGACCCACTGGGCTTCACAATCCGCCGGCACGGAGTCGTGCGGCATGCCCGGGCCCATCTTCACGCCCACGGCGAGCCCCGAACCGGCCAGGGACTCCACGAAGGACAAGGGCGGGGAGAAGTCCTCCGGATCCCACAGCCGCTTGGTCCCGGAGCTCGACGTGGTGCGGCGGGCCGGATCCAGCCAGACGCCGTCGATTCCCTCAAGCGGCACGGACATGGCATCTGCATGGACGACCGTGGCGTTCCGGAACGGAATCAGGTTCATCGTGGCGCAGGCGGCTGTCGTCTCGTCCATTTCCACGGCGGTCACCTTGATGTCCATGGAGGCCAGGGCCATGGCGTCAGCGCCGAGCCCGCAGCCGAGATCCGCCACGTGGCCGATGCCGGCCTCGACGAACCGTTGCGCGTGCCGCGCCGCGACAGTGAGCCGGGTTGCCTGCTCCAGGCCGGCCCGGGTGAAGATCATCTGCCGGGCGAACTCGCCGAACTTGGCCTCGGCCTTGGTCCGGAGCCTCGACTGGGTGAGCGCCGCCGACACGAGTTCGGGGGAGTGGCCGGCCTTCCGCAGCGCTGCGTTGAGCCGGATGGCGTCGTCCTCGCGGTAGGGGCCCAGCGACGCCAGCAGCTCCCAGCCCTCGGGGTTGAGGAGCGGGGCGATCTGTTCCTGCGGTGCGTCAGCCATGCCATCTAGCGTAGTTCAGCCGCCGTTCACCCGATGCGCCGGGCCAGGACGACTAGGCTTGACGGCATGGAAGACAGCGGAGCGGACGAGCGCGGCATTGACGTCACCACAGGGCAGTACGACGCCGATGAGGACCACCGGAACCATCAGGGGCTTGCCCGTTACGCCCGCCCGGCGCTGATAGCGGGCGGCATCATCGCGGTCGTCTGCATCGCCTTGCTGGTGATCATCTTTTTCCTGGATTCCTTCAACGCCACCATCTATTCCGTTGGCGGCAAGGACGTCAAGGACGCCACGGACGAGGCGCGTGCCATCCGCGACACCTATGCCGCGGCCCGGCTCGGCGGCGTCATCTTCCTCGTCGTCGGCCTCCTGCTCGCCGCCGCGGGCGGCCTGCTGCTGTACCGGCACCGGAACGATCAGGGGCGCATCATCGAGGAAGAAGACGGCGAAGACGTGGACTTCGAGGACCTCGCGGGGGAGTAGTCAGACGCCGGCAGCGCCTGGCGGACATGCTCATTCTTGGTATTCGACGAGGGGCATGTCCCTCCGGGCAGCGCGGACTTGTTGGACATGCCCTTCGTGCAGCGCCTGGAGTGGGCATGTCCTTCGTTCAGCGCCCGGAATGAGCATGTCCGCCGCACTTGTTGGGCATGTCCACCGCTCGGCGCGGGCAGCGAGCATGATGCCCGCGTGTCCACCGGCCGCAACGAACAATGGGCATGTCCCTCTGATCAGCTTGGGTCCGTCGCACAACCCTTTGTTCAGCCCGCATTCGTTGGGCATGTCTTTCGTTTGGCGCCTGGAATGAGCATGTCCCCCGGATTTGTTGGGCATGTCCATCGCTCGGCGCGGGCAGCGAGCATGATGCCCGCGTGTCCACCGGCCGCAACGAACAATGGGCATGTCCCGCTGGGGGAAGTGTTCACCGGGGACGAATTTCTGGCACTCGCCTTGACCGAGTGCTAACTACTTACATAGAGTCGTCATTAGCACTCTCCCTGGGAGGGTGCTAATACATGAAGCGCCACTTGCCCGGCGCGCTGCCGGCACCGCGACGACGGTCTGCACGCCAGGGCACCACCGCTTCATAGTCCACAAATTTGCTGACGAAAAGGAGAGGTCCGAGTGTCGGTCTCTATTAAGCCTCTTGAGGATCGTATTGTTGTCCGCCCGCTCGAAGCCGAGCAGACCACGGCTTCCGGCCTGGTTATCCCGGACTCCGCGCAGGAGAAGCCGCAGGAAGGCGAAGTTGTTGCAGTAGGCCCCGGCCGCTTTGACGACAACGGCAACCGCGTTCCCATTGACGTGGCCGTTGGCGACGTCGTCATTTACTCCAAGTACGGTGGAACCGAAGTCAAGACCGGCGGCACCGAGTACCTCGTGCTCTCCGCCCGCGACGTTCTGGCGATCGTCGTAAAGTAACTCTCTTGGACCCCGCGCCGCCGATCCCTCGTTTGACGGGTCAGTTGCGCGGGGTTCTGTCTTGAAAGGACAAAACCATGGCAAAGCAGCTCGCGTTTAACGACGCTGCCCGCCGGTCGCTTGAAGCCGGCATCGATAAGCTCGCCAACACGGTCAAGGTGACGCTGGGCCCGCGCGGCCGCAACGTCGTGCTGGACAAGAAGTGGGGTGCCCCCACGATCACCAACGATGGTGTGACCATCGCCCGTGAAATCGAACTGGACGACCCGTACGAGAACCTTGGCGCACAGCTGGCCAAGGAGGTCGCCACCAAGACCAACGATGTTGCCGGCGACGGCACCACCACCGCCACGGTGCTGGCTCAGGCACTGGTCAAGGAAGGCCTGCGCAACGTTGCGGCTGGCGCCGCCCCGGGCGAGATCAAGCGTGGCATCGAGGTCTCCGTCGAGGCCGTCGCCGCCCGACTGCTCGAAAACGCCCGCCCGGTTGAAGGCACGCAGGTTGCCAACGTGGCCTCCATCTCCGCGCAGAGCGACGAGGTCGGCGAGCTCCTGGCCGAAGCCTTCGGCAAGGTAGGCAAGGATGGTGTGATCACCATCGAGGAGTCCTCCACCACGCAGACCGAACTGGTTCTCACCGAGGGCATGCAGTTCGACAAGGGCTACCTGTCCCCGTACTTCGTCACCGACGCGGAACGCCAGGAAGCAGTACTCGAAGACGCCCTGATCCTGATCAACCAGGGCAAGATCTCCTCTGTGCAGGATTTCCTGCCGCTGCTGGAGAAGGCGCTGCAGAGCTCCAAGCCGCTCTTCATCATTGCCGAGGACGTCGAGGGCGAGGCCCTGTCCACACTGATCGTCAACCGCATCCGCGGCACCCTGAACGTCGTTGCCGTCAAGGCGCCGGGCTTCGGTGACCGCCGCAAGGCAATGCTGCAGGACATCGCCACCCTCACCGGTGCGCAGGTTGTCTCTCCGGAACTGGGCCTGAGCCTGGACACGGTCGGCCTTGAGGTGCTGGGTACCGCCCGGCGCATCACCGTCACGAAGGACAACACCACCATCGTCGACGGCGCCGGTTCTGCCGAGGACGTCGCAGCCCGGGTTGCGCAGCTGCGCGCCGAGCTGACCCGCACCGACTCGGACTGGGACAAGGAAAAGCTGCAGGAACGCCTGGCCAAGCTGGCCGGCGGCATCGGCGTGATCAAGGTCGGCGCTGCCACCGAGGTCGAGCTCAAGGAAAAGAAGCACCGCATCGAGGACGCCGTGTCCTCAACCCGTGCGGCCCTCGAAGAAGGCATCGTGGCCGGCGGCGGTTCCGCCCTCATCCACGCTCTGAAGGCCCTCGACGAGGATCCGGCCGTTCAGGCCCTCGAAGGTGACGCGGCTGCTGCCGTCGGCATCGTCCGCCGTGCGTTGACCCAGCCGCTGCGCTGGATCGCCCAGAACGCCGGTTTCGACGGCTACGTCGTCGTTGCCAAGGTCGCCGAGTCCGCCGTGAACCAGGGCTTCAACGCCAAGTCCGGCGTCTACGAGGACCTCATCGCGGCCGGCGTGATCGACCCCGTGAAGGTGACGCGTGCGGCCCTCCGCAACGCTGCCTCCATCGCGGCACTGGTTCTCACCACGGAAACGCTCGTGGTGGAGAAGCCGGCTGACGAGGACGAGCACGCGGGCCACAAGCACTAAGTTCGGCCCAGCGCAGGGGACGTCCCGGCATCTGAATTGCTCCAACCTTCGGGAAGCAGTTCTTCTCGCCGGGGCGTCCCTTTCGTGTGAAGCGCGTGTGCCGCGGGCGTCCCTTTCGTGCGCCGCGCGTGCGCCGCGATTCTGCCGGCGGGGGATCCCTCTGCGCGCCGCACTCCCCGGAAACTCAAAGCTTTGCGTGGCTCAATAGGTGAGCTGTGGCCCCCGCGACGGGCTGGCCATAAACGTTCGGGGTTGGGGCCAGTGCCGGCCGCTACCGGCCGGGCCGGGGTCAGCGCCGCGTGCGTGCAGCCTTCTGCCGCAGCCGCAAGGCGGCGTCCCGGGGTAGGCGTTTCGTGACGAGCCGGTAGAAGAGCAGCACCGCAACAGCGGACACCACGATTCCCAGCAGGTTCAGGAACAGCTGGAGTGCCGAGCCCGCGGCCTTTTGGTACTCGCCCAGGACCAGCGCCACGGCCACGTATCCGGCCGCCGGGACGGTGGTCACCGAGATGAAGACCCCGATCAGCGCCGCGGAGCGCCGGCCGATCACCGACAGCATTCCCGCAGTCCCGGCCAGGACCGCCACAATCAGGGAGTAGGGGCCGGGGTGGTAGATGAATTCGACCGCCGAACCCCGCTCCAGCGCGTCGGCAGGGAACAGCCCAAGCGGGACCGACAACCACGCGGTCAGGGCCGCGGCCAGCATCGCGACGGGAAAGCCGACGCCGAGGGCCAGTGCTGCTTCGCGTCCGAGCTTCGCCTGGCGCCTGACCAGCGCAACGGCCAGGGCCGCCAGCGGACCGAACTCGGGGCCAACTGCCATGGCTCCAACGATGGCGATGGTCGAGTCCGTGACGATGCCGATGGCTGCCAGCTGCGTGGCCAGGACCAGGAAGGCCAGGTAGCTCCACGTCAAGCGTGAGTCCTCGCCGCTCTGCCGCGACACCTCGTCCCAGATCACGGCGTCTGCGCCTTCCCCCGGGGCGGCAGCCTCAGCCCGGTCCGCCCGGTCCGAGAGCACCAGCTCCGGCATATTGACCGCAATCGATCCCCGCTCCTGGACGTTGAGGACGTGCAGCTTCTCCACCAGCCGCTCCACCGATTCCCGCGCAAGCAGGACCAGGATCACGTCGCCGGGCGGCATCACCGAGGCGCCCGCGTGAAGGGCCACTTCCGCGACTCCCAGCTCCCCGGAACAACTCTCAACGACCACGCCGGACAGGTCATCCGGGACACAAATACGCAGCTGCACGATCACGATGGGGCCTCCTCCGATTCATATCAGACTATCCGCACGGCCCAAGGCCGACGGCGGCACCCCGCCCTCGGTTCCGCCCCCGACAAGGCCGACGGCGGCACCCGTTGCCGGCGTCCGTAGCGGCCGTTCGACTGGCAAAGCAAATTACGGTTCGGTAACATTGACGTTTTGGAAACCGGCCCGAAGGATTTTCTGTGTCGAACGAGCGAACCGTAGCCGCGCTGCCCGCAGCGGACCACGGTTCCCGGGCGAGCCGAAAAGCCACCTACCGCCCCGAGGTGCAGGGTCTCCGCGCCCTCGCCGTCCTCATGGTGGTCACCTACCACGTGTGGCTTGGCCGGGTCTCCGGCGGCGTGGACATCTTCCTGCTGATCTCGGCCTTCCTGATGACCCTCAGCTTCACCCGCAAGGTCGAAAGCGGCAAGCCGCTGCGGCTGTTGGGCCACTGGCTGCACCTGCTCAAGCGACTCCTGCCCGCCGTCGTTGTGGTGGTCCTCGGCGTCCTCGTCGGCACGTGGGCCATCCTTCCGCAAAGCCGCTGGCCCGATGTCCTCGACCAGGCCTGGGCCTCCCTGCTGTACCGGCAGAACTGGCTCCTGGCCGACAGCGCCGTCGACTACTACGCGCAGGACCATTCCGGCGCCAGCCCCCTCCAGCACTTCTGGTCCCTGTCCATCCAGGGGCAGGTCTTCGTGCTGTGGCCGCTCGTGTTTGCCGGCGCCGCGTTGCTGCGCCGACTGCTCCGGCGCTGGACGAATCTGGACTACCGGGCCTTGCTGGCCGTGACCTTCGGCGCCATCTTCGTCGCGTCGCTGGTGTACTCAATCGACCAGACGGCCAGCAACCAGGCGGTCGCCTACTTCGACACCCGTGCCCGGCTCTGGGAATTCGCCCTTGGCTCCCTGCTGGCCCTGGCACTGCCCTACCTGAGGCCCGGCAGGACCTTGCGGGTGCTGCTGGGATGGGCGGGGCTGGCTGCCATGCTCTCTTGCGGGTTGCTGCTGACGGTGGACCGCTCCTTCCCCGGGTTCGTTGCGTTGTGGCCCACGCTGGCAGCGGCGGCAATCATCGTCGCGGGACACACCGGCAGCCGTTTCGGCGTCGACCGCTTCCTGACGTGGAAGCCGCTCGTGGCCCTGGGGGACAACTCGTACGCGCTCTACCTCTGGCACTGGCCGCTGCTGGTCCTGGCCCTCGCCGGAGCAGGCATCACGTCGCCGAACCTGGCGCAGGGTCTGGCCATCGTGGCCGCGTCCATCGTGCTGGCCGTGCTCACCACCCGCTACGTGGAGAAGCCGCTGCGCGAATGGCACTGGCCGGAAGGCCGCAGCTGGCGCACCGCCGTCGTGATCGTTGCATGCGGCGCCCTGCTGGCAGGTCCTGTCGCCCTGTGGCAAAGCCGGATCGTTGCCGATGAGGCCGCAGCCGCGTCGCAGCCCAAGGAGCTGACCCCGGGAGCCGCGGCCCTGGCGCCGGAGAATGCCGGGAAGCCCACGCCGGAGGCGAAGATCATTCCTGCCCCCGCCGCGATGAAGAACGAATGGGCGGACATCGACGGGCTGTGCACCGGGGACAACGTCCCGAGCGACCCGTTGCTGCAGGGCTGCCTGCAGAACAGCAGGCCGGACACCGTCACGAAACGGATCGTGGTGGTGGGCGACTCGCACGCCCAGCAGTACATGGCGGCGCTCGGCCCCATCGCCAGGAGCCACGGCTGGGAAGTTGTCACGCTCCTGAAGGGCAATTGCCGCTTCGGCGGGGCGTCGCCCGAACGTGACGCGGACTGCAACGCATTCAACAAGGCCAGCGCCCGGTACGTCCTGGACCACCACCCGGACGCTGTATTCACCGTGGCCTCCCTGACACATAAGGACGCACCTTACGAAACCGAAGTGCCCCAGTACCTCGAGGGCATCAAGGCCTTCACCGACGCCGGCATGGAAGTGGTCGGCATCCGCGACAACCCGCGCTTCAGCATCAACATGCCCGAATGCGTCCAGAAGAACGGCCCGGCCGCACCGCAGTGCAACGTGCCGCTCCAGGACTCGCTGGCCGGATCCTCCCCGCTGGATGCCTACCGGGACAAGGTGCCCGGGCTGCACCTGATGGACATGAGCGATTTCATCTGCGCCGGGGGAACATGCCCCGCCGTCGTCGGCAACGTGTACGTCTACAAGGATGACAACCACCTGACCAAGACGTACGTCCAGACCATGATTCCGATGTTTGAGCAGCGGCTGCTCGCGTCCACCGGCTGGAAATGACCCCCACTGGACGCCATCTTCCATGCGATAGCTCACAATACCGGAGCGGAATATGGCGATCGCCGCCAAGGTTCTAGTATTTACTCAACCCTTCTGCACGAAAGTGCACGAATAACCTGCACGGACCAGACCCGTAATGACTGGCTGGTCATCTGCTGCAACCCCTACCCGTGAAACCCCGTAACCCAAGGTAAGAGGCGCACTCATGACCCAGCCCGAACACGATCCCTTCGGCTTCATCGGCCTGACGTACGACGACGTCCTGCTCCTGCCGGGGCACACCGACGTCATCCCCTCCGAGGCTGACACCTCCTCCCGGATTTCCAAGCGCATCACGGTGAACACGCCGCTGCTGTCCGCCGCCATGGACACTGTGACCGAGTCCCGGATGGCGATTGCCATGGCCCGCCAGGGCGGCCTCGGCGTCGTGCACCGCAACCTCTCCATCGCCGACCAGGCCGATCAGGTCGACCGGGTCAAGCGCAGCGAATCGGGCATGATCACGAACCCGCTGACCATCGGCCCGGAGGCGACGCTGGCGGAGCTCGACGAGATCTGCTCGCACTACCGCGTGTCCGGCCTGCCGGTCGTGGACGAAGGCATGCGGCTGCTGGGCATCGTCACCAACCGCGACACCCGCTTCGTGCCGGAGGCTGACTTCCCCCTGCGCCTGGTCAGCGACGTCATGACCAAGATGCCGCTCGTCACGGGCCACGTCGGCATCAGCCGCGAGGAAGCCTCCCACAAGCTCGCGACCAACAAGATCGAGAAGCTCCCGCTCGTTGACGAGCAGGGCCGGCTCAAGGGCCTCATCACCACCAAGGACTTCACCAAGGCCGAGCAGTACCCGCTCGCCACCAAGGACGACGCGGGCCGGCTGCGCGTCGGCGCGGCCATCGGCTTCTTCGGCGACGGCTGGGAGCGCGCCATGGCATTGATCGACGCCGGCGTGGATGCCCTCTTCGTCGACACCGCCAACGGCCACTCCCAAGGGGTCCTGGACATGATCCGCCGGCTCAAGTCCGATCCCGTCGCCGCCCACGTGGACATCATCGGCGGCCAGGCCGCCACCCGCGAAGGCGCCCAGGCCCTGATCGACGCCGGCGCCGACGGCATCAAGGTCGGCGTCGGTCCCGGCTCGATCTGCACCACCCGCGTCGTTGCCGGCGTCGGCGTCCCGCAGATCACGGCGATCTACGAGTCCGCCAAAGCGGCCATCCCGGCAGGCGTGCCGCTGATCGCCGACGGCGGCCTGCAGTACTCGGGCGACATCGGCAAGGCGCTCGTTGCCGGCGCCGACACCGTGATGCTCGGTTCCCTGCTGGCGGGCTGCGACGAGTCCCCGGGCGACCTGATCTTCGTCAACGGCAAGCAGTTCAAGCTCTACCGCGGCATGGGTTCCCTCGGTGCGATGCAGACGCGCGGCAAGAACACCTCCTACTCCAAGGACCGCTACTTCCAGGCCGACGTCTCGGGCGATGACAAGCTCATCCCGGAAGGCATCGAAGGCCGGGTGGCCTACCGTGGTCCGCTGGCCTCGGTGGCGTACCAGCTGGTCGGCGGCCTCCGCCAAACCATGTTCTACACGGGGGCCCCGACAATTCCGGAGCTCAAGGCCCGCGGCAAGTTCGTCCGCATCACCCCTGCGGGGCTCAAGGAATCACACCCGCATGACATCCAGATGACGGTGGAGGCACCGAACTACGGTTCGCGCTAAACCGCACAGTGCGGTTCACCCAAGTAACTCGCAGCAGGGGCCGTTTTGGACCCCCATAACGGCTCCTGCTGCGAGTCAGTCGGGCAGGCCGGTGTCCTAGGCTGGAAGCATGTCCGAACTCCTGCCCGCACGTGAGCCGAAGCGCAAGCTTGCGCTGAGGCCCTACGCCCGGGCCGTGGCGCAAGTGCTGCGAGTCAGCTTCCGGGCCTCACCCGCCGCCGTCGCCATGAAGGTTGCGGGTTCGCTGATTTCGGCGCTGCTGCCTCTGGTCACCACCTACTACGCGTCCCTGACCACGACGTCGCTCGCAGCGGCGTACTCAGGCAACGCCACAGCGGGCCAGCAGGCGATCATCTACGTGGTCGTCACCGCCGCGCTGGGGCTGTTCTGGGGCGCCTTCAGCAGCGTGGACCGCTACATCCAGCAGCTCATGAGCTTCCGGGTCGGCGCGATCGTGGGCGACCTCATGTACGAGCGCTTCCTGGCCCTCGAGTTCTGGCGCTACGACGACAAGGAAACGATCGACCTCTACGACCGTGCCAAGCGGTTCTCGGACTCGTATGCCCGTGTCCTGGACCGCATTGCGGCGATCTTCACGCAGCTGGTCTCGGTGCTCCTCGCCATCGGGGCGCTGCTGCTGGTCAGCTGGTGGATCGCGGTGATCGTCCTGGTCGCGATCGTGCCCAGCGTGTACCTGCAGTTCAGACTCTCCCGCGAGCAGATCGCGCACTGGAACACCCAGGTGGATTCCCGCCGGCAGCGGCGCATGATCGAGACCAACCTGCTGCGCCCCCAGCACATCGCCGAGATGCGGCTCTACGGGATCGTCGCGTACCTGATGGGATTGCGGTCCCGGCTCCGGGACGCGGACGAAAAGCGCCGGCTGGACTTCCAGAAACGCTATATCCCCAAGCAACTCGCGGCCGATGCCCTGCAGTACGGCGCGGAAGTGGTGTCGCTGATCTGGGTGGTCGGGCAGATCATCGCACGGGCCCAGCCGGTGGGGCAGTTCCTTTACGTCCAGCAGATCGTCAGCCGCGCGCTGTCCACCGCCAACAACCTGGTCTCCTCCCTCAGCTCCATCGACGAGGACCTGGCCAACCTCAAAGACTATGAACTGTTCATGGCGTTGCCGGTCCATGCAGAGCACGCGCCGCCGCTGCTGCAGTCGCCCCGGACCGTGGAACTGCGGGACATCCGCTTCACCTACACGGGCAGCGAGCTGGAAGTCATCAGGGGCATCTCCATGACCATCCACGAAGGCCAGCACATCGCCATCGTGGGGGAGAACGGCGCCGGCAAGTCCACCCTCATCCGGATCCTCGCCGGGCTCTACCGGCCGGACTCAGGGCAGGTGCTGCTCGACGGCGTCGACCTCGCCGCCGTCGACGTCACGTCCTGGCACCGCCATCTGGCGGTGCTCAGCCAGGAGTTCCTCAAGTACGAGTTCGCCACCGCCGCCGAGAACATCATCTTCGGCGACGTCGACGCGCCGCACGACGACGCCAGGATCCGTCGCGCCGCTGCTGACGCCGAAGCCCTCGAGTTCATCAACAAGCTGCCCAATGGCCTGGACAACCACGTCAGCAACTGGATGGAGGATCCGCGCGGACGGAAGGGGAGCGGGCTCTCCGGCGGCCAGTGGCAGCGGCTCGCGATGGCCCGCAACTTCTACCGGAACGCCTCGTTCATGGTCATGGACGAGCCCACCTCCGCCATCGACGCCCTCGCCGAGCACCGGATCTTCACCCGGCTCTTCGCCGACCGCAGCAGCACCCTCATCGCCATCAGCCACCGGCTGGCCACGATCGAGAAGGCGGACATTGTCTACATGCTGGAAGGCGGACGGATCGTGGAACAGGGCACCCACAAGGAACTCGTGGCCCTGCGCGGCCGCTACTTCCGGATGTTCGAGTCCCAGCTCGCCGTGGACGAGGCCGAAGGGATTTGAGGAGGCCGGTTATGCCGGAGCCGGCCCGCCGGCAGCCTGCTCAACCACGGTCGTGCGTACCCGCGACAGGGTGGGCTCCTGCGGCACACTGCTGAAGCCGAACCCGACGGCGGGCCGAACGGCGGCCAGGGGCCCGGCGTCGGCGCCGTCCCAACTGACCCTGGCAGCGGTAATGCGGTGCAGGTCGGTCACACCGTAATATTCCTGCCGGCCGCCCTTGGCGGTGCCGGCTGTTCGCGCCCCGGGGCTGAGGAGCGCAGCGATCGGGCTGATGGCCCGCAGCCACTGCGGATGCACGGCCACCGGCCGGGGGACCAGCCGCACTATGTTGCCCAGCCGGGTCCGCACGCCGACGTCGGCCCGGATCCGGAGCGGGCCGGCGTCCACCCTGAGCTCGTTCGCGTTGCGTGACGCCGCGACGTCCACGACCCGGGCCTCGTCAAAGGTGTAGACGTCCGCGATGAACCCGGCGATTTCAGCCGTCGGGGCGAGCAGGATCCGGTGGCCGGAGGGCAGCTGCAGCATGGCGTCAGCGAATGGCCCGAACGGGGAAAGCTGCCAGAGGCCCACCACTGCGCGCAGGCCGGATTCGGTCCCGATCCCGGCGATGTGGCCGTCGAAGATCCATCGTTGGTCCATGCCGCCACTCTACTGATGACCGCCGCGCCGGTCCGCCGCGCCGGTCCGCCGCGGCGGTGCCGGCGGCGGCCCACCCCCGGCAGGTCCGTCAGCTGGGATAACCTAGAGCAGTGACTTACGAGATTGAGATTGGCCGTGGCAAGCGTGGGCGTCGTGCCTACTCCCTGGATGACATTGCGATCGTCCCCAACCGACGCACACGTGACCCCAAGGACGTATCCGTCTCCTGGCAGATCGACGCCTACAAGTTCGACATGCCCGTCATCGCGGCACCGATGGATTCGGCCATGTCGCCGGAGACCGTCATCGCCCTGGGCCGCCTCGGCGGACTCGGCGTGCTCGACCTCGAAGGTCTCTGGACCCGCTACGAGGACCCGCAGTCCGTGCTCGATGAGATCGCGGCCCTGGCCGACGAGACCAACAGCCCCGCCGTGACCCGCCGGATGCAGGAGCTGTACCAGGCGCCTATCCTGCCGGAGCTGATCACCTCCCGCCTGGCCGAGATCCGCGCCGCCGGCGTCACCGTCGCCGGCTCCCTGACCCCGCAGCGGACCCAGGAGCACTACAAGACCGTGGTGGCGGCCGGCGTCGATATCTTCGTGATCCGCGGAACCACGGTCTCGGCCGAGCACGTCTCCAAGGACCATGAGCCGCTGAACCTCAAGCAGTTCATCTACGAACTCGATGTCCCCGTGATTGTCGGCGGCGCCGCCGGCTACACCCCGGCACTGCACCTGATGCGCACCGGCGCGGCCGGCGTCCTGGTCGGCTTCGGCGGCGGCGCCACCACCACCACGCGCCGTGCCCTCGGCATCCACTCGCCGATGGCCTCCGCCATTTCCGACGTGGCCGCGGCCCGGCGTGACTACATGGACGAGTCCGGCGGCCGGTACGTGCACGTAATCGCCGACGGCGGGATGGGATCCTCCGGCGACATCGTCAAGGCCATCGCCATGGGCGCCGACGCCGTCATGCTGGGCAGCGCCCTTGCCCGTGCCGAGGAAGCGCCCGGCAAGGGCTGGCACTGGGGCCAGGAAGCGCACCACCTCGAACTTCCCCGCGGCGACCGGGCCAACGTCGGCACGGTCGGCCCACTGGAGGAGGTTCTGTTCGGCCCGGGCCACCACACCAACGGCACCTCCAACCTGATCGGTGCGCTGCGCCGTTCGATGGCCACCACCGGCTACTCGGATCTGAAGGAATTCCAGCGGGTCGACGTCGTCGTCTCTCCCTACGCCGGCAACTGATACACCCCTGCCCATCCGGGGGACTTGGAAGTAGTCTGGTGCCCTACGAGGTTTGATCCGGATGGAGGCGTGACATGAACAGTTTTCCCGGCGGTTCTCCCGTGGCCAGTGGTGCCCTGGGGCCCGCGGAGCGCGAAGCTTCAATCGCTGTTCTGAAAGGCACCACGGACCCGGGCAAGGAACTCGACATCCTGATCGTGGGCGGAGGCATCGTCGGTACGGGCGCCGCCCTGGACGCCATCACGCGCGGGTTGAGCGTGGGCATCGTCGAGGCAAACGACTGGGCCGCCGGAACGTCGTCGCGGTCCTCCAAACTCATTCACGGCGGCCTCCGTTACCTTGAGATGCTTGACTTCGCCCTCGTCAAGGAGGCCCTGCACGAGCGCGGACTCATTCTGTCGGTGCTTGCCCCGCACCTTGCCCGGCCGGTCCCGTTCCTGTACCCGCTGACTAAACCCTTCCTGGAGCGGCCGTACGTCGGCGCCGGGATCGCCTTGTATGACGCTATGTCCATCACCGGCGGGCACAGCCGCGGCGTGCCGTTCCACAAGCACCTGAGCCGGCGGGGGACCCTGCGCGCCGCGCCGAGCCTGAAGGACGATGCCTTCGTGGGGTCGATCAGGTACTACGACGGCCAGGTCGACGACGCCAAGTACGTGGCGAACCTCGTCCGCACCGCGGCGTTCTACGGCGCCCACGCCGTGAACCAGATGTCAGTCGTTGCCTTCCTCCGGGAAGGCGAACGCGTCGTCGGGGCCAAGGTGGTCAACCACGAGGACGGCTCCAGCTTCAGCATCCGGGCCAAGCAGGTCATCAACGCCACGGGGGTCTGGACCGACGAGACCCAGGCCATGGTGACCGATCGCGGCCAGCTTAAGGTGCGCGCGTCCAAGGGCATCCACCTGGTGGTGCCCCGTGACCGCGTCCAGTCGACCGTCGGGCTGATCCTGCGGACAGAGAAGTCCGTGCTGTTCGTGATCCCATGGGGCCGGCACTGGATCATCGGGACTACGGATACCGACTGGCACCTCGACAAGGCCCATCCCGCCGCGTCCAGCAAGGACATCGACTACATCCTCGAACACGTCAACCACGTCCTCAAGCGCCCGCTCACCCGCGAAGACGTCGAAGGCGTCTATGCCGGGCTGCGTCCGCTCCTCGCCGGGGAAAGCGATTCGACTGCCAAGCTCTCCCGCGAGCACGTGGTGGCCCACCCCGTACCCGGGCTCGTGGTGGTGGCCGGCGGCAAATGGACGACCTACCGGGTCATGGCCAAGGACGCTGTGGACGAGGCCACCCGCAGCATGGATGAGCGCGTCCCGCCCAGCTGCACCGAATCCATTCCGCTGCTGGGGGCCAGCGGCTTCAAGGCCGCCTGGAACAAGCGGAACCGGATGGCGGAAGAGACCGGCGTCCACGTGGCCCGGATCGAGCACCTGCTCAACCGCTACGGCGCCATGGCCCCCGAGGTGCTGGCGCTCATTGCCGGCAGCCCGGAACTCGCGGAGCCGTTGCCGGGGGCCGATGACTACCTGGCGGCCGAGGCCGTGTACGCGGCCACACATGAAGGCGCCCGCCATGTGCAGGACGTGCTGACCCGCCGAACCCGGATCTCGATCGAGGCGTGGGACCGTGGTGTGTCGGCCGCTCCCGTAGTCGCTAAACTAATGGGGGATGTTCTCGGCTGGAGCGATGCGCAGCGCGAGAGCGAAATCAAGCACTACCTGGCCCGGGTCGACGCCGAGCGCCTAAGCCAGCAGCAGCCGGACGATGAGTCCGCCGACGCAGCACGGCTGGGCGTGGAGGACATCGTCCCCTTGCGCTGACCGTCAGCGCCGGCCGGCAGTGCTGAACATAGACGCTAGTCACTGGACTGCCGGACGGCGTGCACTGACGCCACTTCGAAGGGACACCTCTTGGCGGAACCACTGGACCGCTATGACGCCGAGCTCACCACTCCCGAGATGGTGATCCTCGAACTGGATGCCACCGACAAGCTGGACGCCACGTCACAGCTCGCGGAGCGGATGTACGCTGCCGGCCGCATTTCCGACCTCGAGGGCTTTCTCAAGCAGGTCAACGCCCGCGAGCACCAACTGGCCACAGGCCTGCCCGGCGGCGTTGGCCTGCCCCACGCCCGCAGCGAGCTTGTCTCGCAGACAACCATCGCGGTGGGCATCACAAAGTACGGCAGGGCACTGGACTTCGGCGCGACGGACGGCCCGGCAACCGTGATCCTGCTCATCGCGACGCCGGCGAGCTCTTTCTCCGACCACCTCGAGGTGCTGGCCACGCTGGCGCGTTCGCTGTCGAAGGAATCGTTCCGCGAGTCGCTGCGCCGTGCCTACGACCCCGAAGTGATCGCTGAACTCATCAATTCGTCCCTGGTGTTCTTCGACCACTAGAGATTGGGGCAGGCCCTTTCGTGTCGACTTCGTCGCCACGCAGGGACCCGGCTGCCCCACTCTGGGGCAGGCCCTTTCGTGTCGACTTCGTCGCCACGCAGGGACCCGGCTGCCCCACTGGGGGTGCTGGCGCCCCGGGCCCGTTTCGCGGTTCTACACGGTGACGAAGTACGGTTAAGACGTGCTGAAAACTGCCCTCAAACCCCGCTGGATCGCAGGCCTTGTGTTTGCGATCGCCCTTTCAGGGGTCTTTGTGCTGCTGAGCCAGTGGCAGTTCGGCCGCTCGACGCAGCCGGAGGCGCCGGTCAGCACCACGACCGAGGAGCTTAGGGCGCTCACGGCAGTCCTGCAGCCGGGGGACTTCTTCCACGGCTCGGTAGCGGACCAAATGGTCTCCGCCACCGGCAGCTACGATCCGCAGAAGCAGGTGCTTATCCCGGGCCGTCTCGAAGACGGCGCGAAAGGCTATTGGATCGTCTCCGCCTTCGCCGTCAAGGGCGCTCCCGTCCTGACCGGATCCGGAGCCACGCCCCAGACCTGGATCCCCGTGGCCCGCGGCTGGGTGGCGGATCCAGCGGACGCCGCTGCGCCGCCGTCGGGCACCATTGAACTCACCGGACGGCTCCTGCCGTCCGAATCCCCGCTGCCGAACACCGACGCCGGCCCCGGCCGCGCAAGTGCTGTCTCCGTGGCGGAACTCATCAACGTCTGGGACGTCAGCAGCTACCCCGGCTTTGTCGCGGCGAAAACCGAGGTGTCCGGCGGAACCGACGTCGGGGCGGAAGCATCGGGCGGCCCCATCAAGCCACTTCGGATCGGCCCCCAGCCGGCTGCCCAGCAGATCAACTGGCTGAACCTCTTCTATTCCGTGGAATGGGTGGTCTTCGCCGGCTTCGCGCTGTTCATCTGGTGGCGCCTCGTGAAAGACGACTACCGCCGCGGCCTGGAGGACGCGCTGGACGAAGAGCAGGCCAGGCAGACGGCCGCCGGCGGCTCCCCGCCGCCACGCGGACCGGATCCAAGCCAACCGCACGCCACGCAAACGCATCCCACCGACCCGAGAGTGCAATCATGATCGAGCCCCAGCCAGCCGTCCAGCCGCAGTCCCCCAATGGAACCGGAACGGCCGCCGGCAAGAAGCGCCGCTTCGGCGGCACCGAGGCCCAAATCCGCTCCGCCCTAAAGTTCTACAAGGTCCTCGCCTACCTGACCGGCTCGATGCTGCTCCTGCTGTGCACCGAACTGATCGTCCGGTACGGCTTCGGCCAGTATCTCTTCGCTGGCGGCACCAACGCCGTGACAGGGCAGCCTTTCGGTTTCGGATTCGCCGACGCCGATCCTGCAGGGGTCATCGGCGGAATGAACCTGTCCGTCACGATCCTGATTGTGCACGGCTGGATGTATGTCGTGTACCTCGTCTCGAACTTCCGTTTGTGGTCCCTTATGCGCTGGCCGTTCAGCAAGCTCGTCGTCCTGGCACTGGGTGGCGTTGTGCCGTTCCTGTCGTTCTTCGTGGAGAAGAAGTTCCACGCCGAGGTCGAGGCTGAGCTGGCGTCCAACCCGCAGGCGCCCCAGCGCTACTGAACGGCGGACGACGGCGGCCCGCCGCCGTCGTCCGCCCTTTCCGCGGACTGCGGGCAGATCAGGGCGGATACGCGCCGCCGAGCCGCCCTGATCTACCCCCCATGGCGACGCCGCGGCCAACCCGAGGCGGTGTGAGTTCCCTTACCCGGCGCTTGATTCCGGGCCCGGGCCGGCTTCTCAATGTGCGGCCGGGTCGCGGCGCAAAGTAGGCTGGTAGGGTGACTACTCCCTCTGCATCCCAGACGTCCCACAAGCCGGTGCTGGTTGTTGACTACGGTGCCCAGTACGCGCAGCTGATTGCCCGCCGCGTCCGGGAAGCGAACGTGTACTCGGAAGTGGTTCCGCACACGTACACCACCGAGCAGCTGCTGGCCAAGAACCCGGCCGCCATCATTCTCTCCGGCGGCCCCGCCAGCGTATACGCCGACGGCGCCCCGAGCGTGGGTGCCGATCTCTTCGAAGCAGGCATCCCGGTCTTTGGAATCTGCTACGGCTTCCAGGCCATGGCCAACGCCCTTGGCGGCAAGGTGGCCCAGACCGGGCTCCGCGAGTACGGCGCCACCGAGACCACCACGATCGGCGAGGGCCGCTCCATCCTCGCAGGAATGCCCCAGCACCAGAGCACCTGGATGAGCCACGGCGACTCCGTCCATGAAGCCCCCGCCGGCTTTGAGGTGCTCGCGACGACGGCAGGCGCCGAGGTGGCAGCTTTCGCCAACGAGGAGAAGTGCCTCTACGGCGTGCAGTGGCACCCCGAGGTGAAGCACTCGGCCTACGGCCAGCAGGTCCTGGAGAACTTCTTGTTCAAGGGCGCCAAGCTCGAACCGAACTGGACTGCAGGGAACATCCTCGAGGAGCAGGTTGACCGGATCCGCGAACAGATCGGCGACGCGCGGGTGATCTGCGGCCTGTCCGGCGGCGTCGACTCCGCCGTCGCCGCCGCCCTGGTCCAGCGCGCAGTCGGCGACCAGCTGACCTGTGTCTTCGTGGACCATGGACTGTTGCGTGAAGGCGAAGCCGAGCAGGTGGAGCGCGACTTCGTGGCGGCCACCGGCGTCAAGCTCTACGTCGCCAACGAGCAGGAGCGCTTCCAGAGCGCACTGGCCGGCGTCAGCGACCCCGAGACCAAGCGCAAGATCATCGGCCGGGAGTTCATCCGCGCCTTCGAGGAAGCTGAGCTGGCGATCATCGCCGAGGCCGCCGCGCATGGCGAGAAGATCAAGTTCCTGGTCCAGGGCACCCTGTACCCCGACGTCGTCGAATCCGGCGGCGGCGAGGGAGCTGCAAACATCAAGAGCCACCACAACGTGGGCGGCCTGCCGGAAGACCTGCAGTTCGAACTCGTCGAACCGCTGCGCGCCCTGTTCAAGGACGAGGTCCGCGCCGTGGGCGCCCAGCTCGGGCTGCCCCAGGAAATTGTCGGCCGGCAGCCCTTCCCGGGCCCGGGTCTTGGCATCCGGATCGTCGGCGAAGTCACGAAGGAGCGGCTGGACCTGCTCCGCAAGGCAGACGCCATCGCCCGCGCGGAGCTGACCGCGGCAGGCCTCGACAACGAGGTCTGGCAGATGCCCGTCGTGCTGCTGGCGGACGTGCGTAGCGTCGGCGTCCAGGGCGACGGCCGCACCTACGGCCACCCGATCGTGCTGCGTCCGGTCTCGTCCGAGGACGCCATGACCGCCGACTGGTCACGGCTGCCGTACGATCTGCTGGCCCGGATCTCCAACCGGATCACCAACGAGGTGGACGGCGTCAACCGCGTGGTGCTGGACGTGACCAGCAAGCCGCCGGGAACCATCGAATGGGAATAGCGCTGTGAATGGCCGGCCTCCTTGCGAGGCCGGCCATTTCATTTCGCTCCTGGCAATTCGGGTTGAATTTCGGCCGCGCCAGTGTTGCGGCCCGTCACGGGCGGCGGATTCGGGCTACCCTCGAAAGCATGCCGGTATGGTCCAAGGCGTCCCGCGCGAGCAAAGAAAGCGCGCGCAAAGAAACCGCGAGCACAGAAAAGAAGGCAGCAGTGTCAGTTGGTCAAGGCCACCCCGAGGGCTCCGAGGAGCTCAGGAAATGGCTGTCGGGGCTTAAGCCCGTCACTGGAGCAGATACGATGCTGCGCTTCACCAAGACGCCTGAAGGTTCCATTGACCTGACCCACGCGCATCCGTCCGGTCTCGCCCAGCTGATGGCAGGCCGGCGCACCCGTCTGTCCACCCTCATCCGTGACCGCCAGCAGTATGTCGTGGCGGCCCGGGCCTCGCGCAACCTGCGCTCCAAGATCTTCGAGCTCGCAAACGACCGCGGAATTGACGCAGGGTACTTCTCGGCCGGCACTGTCGTCTGGACGTCCGCCGTCGGGGGCAAGCCGCAGCGGGTCTCGGCCCCGGTCATGCTTACCGCCATCTCCCTCACAGTCCGCCCCGGCGAGGACGACTACGAACTGCAACTGACCGAACAGGCACAGATCAACCCGGCCCTGATACGGCACCTGAAGTCCGTCCATGGGATTGTTTTCGACGTCAACGCCGTGACGCGGATGGCGTACAGCACCGCCCGCTACGACCCCCAGCCGGTCCTGGACCGCCTCAGCACGCTGGTCCAGCCGATCCACGGCGCCGAGGTCGAACACAATCTCCTCGTGTCGACCTTCGCGGACCTGTCCGGCAATCTCGACGATCCGTGGATCAACCAGAACAATGCCGTCGTGATGGCGCTCGGCCGCGCCGCGTCCGGGGAGCCCGTCGAAGTCCCCGAGCTGAAGGCCGGCCGCTTCCCCAGCACCGATGAGCGGGACCCGGCGGATGAGCTGTTGCTGCTCGACGCTGACACAGACCAGCAGTACGTCGTGGACGCCGTCCGGGCCGGGGACTCGCTCGTCGTCAGCAGCCCGCCGGGGACGGGCCAGACACAGACTGCCATCAACACCATCGGTGCCCTCGTGGATGAGGGCAGGACCGTGCTGGTCGTGGGCGACCGGCGCGCCAGCCTCGGCGAGATCTCCTCCCAGCTGGATGTCCTCGGACTCGACTCCGTCCTGTTCCAGCTCATGGGCAGCGCGAGTCCGCTGCAGCTGAAGGGACAGCTGGTCCGCGCAATCGTGCGCAACGAAAAGTCGCTGCAGCCCCAGCTGGAGAACCTGCACAGCACCCTGACCGGGCACCGCCACGCGCTAATGGACCACGTCGCATCGCTGCATAACGTCCGGCAGCGCTGGGGATGCTCCCCGTACGAGGCCATGCAGTCGCTCGCCGAACTGACCTCCATCCAGCCTGCGCCGGCCACAACGGTCCGGCTCAAGCGCAGCGTCCTGGACAGTATCCGGGACCGCGAGGAACTGGCCGGCAGGCTCCGCCGGGCAGCCGAACTGGGCAGTTTCAGCCGGGCCTCCACAACCAGCCCGTGGCACGGGGCAAGGCTGCTGACCCGGAAAGAAACGCAGGAGGCCCAGCAGGTGGCCCGGTCCGTGGCCGAGAAGCTGCCGCTGCTGCGCGAGCGCATGGACGGTGTCGCCGACCACGCCGAAATCCGCCTCGGTGACACCTTTGCCGAGTGGGGCGACCAGATCGAACTCCTCGTCGCGGTCCGCGAAAGCCTCGACAAGTTCACCCCCGACATTTTTGACCGGCCGGTCCACGACCTCATCTCCGCCACGGCGTCCTCCGCCTGGCGGCGCGAGCGGAACATCGAAATGCCGTCCATGCAGCGCTCCCGGCTGCGCCGCGTGGCCAAGGAATACGTCCGGCCCGGCGTCCACATCGCCGATCTTCACAGTTCGCTCGTCCTCGTCCAGGAGCAGCGGGCCACCTGGTCCGGCTACGCGACGACCCAGCGACACCCCGCTGTGCCCTCTGGCCTGGCCGAAATCACCGCGCTCTACCGCGAGCTGCAGTCCGAACTGGCGGAGCTGGGGCAGGCCGTCAAGTACACCGCCGACGGCGGTGACCTCCACGGGACGCCCTATGAAGAGCTGATGGCCCGCCTGGAACGCCTGGTTGCCGACACGGCGACCCTCGAAACCCTGCCGGAGCGGACCCTGCTCGTCGAGAACATGCGCGAGCACGGCCTCGGCGAGCTGCTCGCGGACCTCGCCGAGCGCGAAGTGCCGGCCGGGTCCGTGGCGGCCGAACTGGACCTGGCCTGGTGGCAGTCGGCGCTGGAAGCCATGATCAGCGGGGACGATTACCTCGCCATGTCCGACGGCGATGCCCTGCGCCAGCTCGAAGCGGAGTACCGCCTCGCGGACAACGCCCACATTGCCAGCGGTGCTGCGCGCCTGCGCTGGCACCTCGCCGAACGCTGGCGCGCGGCCATCAAGGAGCACCCGCGCCAGGCCGACCTGCTGCGAAGCCTCTTGAAGGACGGCCGGGTGACCTTATCCGCATTGACAGCCCAAGCGCCCGAACTCCTGCCGATGCTGGTACCCGTGTGGTCGGTCAGTCCGTACCTCATGACGGGTCTCTTGCCGGTCGAACAGAAATTCGACGCCGTCGTGATCCTGGATGCCGAGGCGACGTCGCTGCAGGCTGTCCTGCCGGCAATCGCCCGCGCGAAACAGGTCATTGCCTTCGGCGATGACAGGATTGCCAGCCCCCGGACATTCACGGTCGGTGTCGAGCGGCTCGCAGCGGGGGAGACCTCCTCCCAGAGCGTCGAGAGCGCCTATCGGTCCCTCTCAGCCGTGCTCCCCGTATGGAGCCTGCGGACCGTCTACCGCGCCGTCGACGAGGATCTCGTCCGCCAGCTCAGCAAGGGCTTCTACGACGGCGGGCTCCGCCGCCTGCCCGAAGGCCAGTCGGCCACCGGCCTTGAGCGTGCCCTCACGGTGGAATATTTGCCCGACGGCACCGGGCTGCCCAGCGCGGACCAGGACGGCGTTGAGTCTGTTGTCGCCGAAGTGAACCGCGCCGTTGAGCTCGTCTTCGAACACGCAAGGCTCCGGCCCCGGACATCCCTAGCCGTCGTCACCGGCAGCCTCCGCCATGCTGCCCGCATCGGCGAGTCCATCCGGTTGCAGTTGCCCAACTACCCCCTGCTGGCCAGCTTCTTCACGGCTGGAAATGAGTCCTTCCGCGTGGTGGACCTGGAACGCGCGCAGGGCCTCGTCCGCGATCACGTCATTTTCTCTCCGGGATACGGCCGCACTCCGCACGGTCGCGCGCTTCACAGCCTGGGTCCGCTGTCCGTCGACGGCGGGCGCGCCAAATTCGCCCTCGCCATGACGCGCGCCCGCCGGTCACTGCACGTGCTCAGTTGCTTCCGTCCGGAGGATCTGGACGTCACGCGACTGAGCCATGGTGCAGTGGATTTCTACGAGCTGCTGGATCGTGAAATCGCCGGCAACTCGGATCTGGGCAGCCCCGCGTCGCGGGCCGCGGCCAGTGAGCAGGAACTCGGGGCCGACCCGCTCGTGGCCGATCTGGGGGACCGGCTCCGCGCCCGCGGCGCGCGGGTCTGGCACCAGTACGACGGTGTCCTGAACATGGTGGCAGCGGCAGATCCGCTCAGTACCATCGGCCAGGACGATGCTGAGATCCCGAGGCCTGTGGCCATCGAGTCCGATGGCACGGAGCAGTACCGGCGGATGTCTGTCCGGGAGCGCAGCCGGCTCCGGCCGCAACTGCTGGAGCGACTCGGCTGGCGCTACATGCCACTATGGACCATAGAGGTATTCACCGATCCCTCGGCCTGCGCCGACCGAATCGGCGGATACCTGGGGCTGGAGAAGCCCGCCGCGGCCAGCCATCGGACCCCGCCAGGGTCCTTCGATGACGACGTCGAAAACCTTGCGGTCAACGATGTGCAGGCCTCGGCCGCTCCCGCAGCCCCGGCACCGGAAGCACAGCGGCAGCCAGCGGCCGGCTGGCCGGACAGCGCGCACCAGCAGGAATCAGTAACAGGCAGTGAGGAGACCGGCGGCATGCGTGCGGACGGCGACATCCAGGACAACAGCAATCACGACGGCGACAATCACGACGGCGGGTACGCCGGCGACGAGAATTCGGGCCCCGGGCAGGAAGGGCACGCGCGGGAGACCCGCCTCACCGAGGTGCACGCCTCAACGTCCGGCGGGGTTCTCCCGAACAAGGCTGCCGAGGATGACCCCCGGCGCTGGGGCGACCAGCCGGGCAGCTACGACCACGACGCGTGGCTGCAGGAACAGAAGCCACCGCACTGGGGCTGAACAGGGCCGCACCGGCGGCTGGGACCGGCGGCCCGCAGCGGGGCTGAACAGGGCCGCCCCGGCGGCTGGGACCGGCGGCCCGCAGCGGGGCTGAACAGGGCCGCCCCGGCGGCTGGGACCGGCGGCCCGCAGCGGGGCTGAACAGGGCCGCAGAGCGCCGCCGCTCTGGGGCAGAGCGCCGCCACATCGTCGGCCCGCCGCGGGTCAGCTCGGACGGCATCGGGCGCGATGTTGCCTTGCCTGAGGCGCCTGCTGACTGCGCCTGCTGACAACGCCCGCACGGGCGTCCGCGGCTAGCCGGGGGCAGATCCAACCATTACGAAGAACAGCTTTCCTTGGGTGGACGAGCCGGCGAGCCGTCGGGCCTGGTCAGCGTCGGCTGCCACGACGATGAGTCCGTCAGCGTCACTGGAAGCCAGCCACTGGGCGCCCTTGCCGCCCTGTGCCGACGTCCACAGCACGGGGACGGCTGCAGCCAGGACCTGGGACTGTGAGGGTTGTTCGAAGCCGTTGCCGCCGGTCAACACCACATTAATGAGCTGTCCGGGAGAGACCAGCTGGATCGAGGCCGGATCTGCCATTCGGAGAGGCACGGCGGCCGACCCGGGCCGGGTGCCCGCCAGCAGCCCGGCACCGATGAGTTGGGAGTCGGTAAGAAGCTGGCCCTTTCGGAGCGCGACGGCCAACTGCCTCCCTAGGACTTCTGTTTCGCTCCTCAGGCTGCCCCCGGGAACGAGGCCAGGCGGCACGCTGACGCTGGAGACATCACCCGGTTCCAGCGTCTTACCCGCCGGAATATCCTCCGCCGCGGCGAAGACCGCAACTGTCTCGGCGGGGACTGGAGTGAACTGCTGCACCGTCACACCCGCGGCGACGCACAGGAGGAGCAGGACCGCCAGCCGCCGGTTCCGGTTCAGCCACCCTGCGAGACGCCGGTGCGGGGGACGGCCGCGAAGCGTCCTGGAACTTCGGGGACTCTTGGAGCGAAGCGGGGCCCCGGAGTGAGGCCGGCCGGACATGGAGCGACCGCCAGGTGGACGTGCAGCGGTGCGAAAGGCCACGTGCAGGAAGCGCCCGGGGAGAGGGCTCCCAAGGATTAAGTGCCCTTCGGGAGAGCTCATTACGGCAGAGTGCCCTCCGGGAGGGCGGCCGACGACGGGGCCCACGGGAAGCGGCGCGAGGCACGGGAACGGTTTCATGCCTCGACGCTACGCGCGAGCCGCGTGAAGGGTCAGACGCCGGCACGCCTATGTGGAAAAGCAGCCCGCGCACGGTGCCGGAAGGCAACACGCCGGCGGGGCGGAGTGGCGCTAAGCGGGGGAGCCTGGCAGGTCAAACCCCGATGCGGGCAGAAGACTAGCTGGCGGCGGCGGGGGCAGGTGCCGCCGCGGGAGCAGGCGCGGAAGCCGGCGATACGGTGCTGCCTTTGGCATCACGGGAATCGGTCCGGTAGAAGCCCGATCCCTTGAAGACGACGCCCACGCTGTTGAACTTTTTGCGCAGGGTTCCCTGGCACTCGGGGCAGGACGTCAGGGTGCTGTCGGTGAACGACTGCACGATCTCGAAGGCGTGGCTGCAGTCCTTGCAGGCGTATGCATACGTGGGCACTGGAAATCCTCCTCTGGGACAAACGAGCAGGTCCCGTGGTGCCAAGTCGGAGAGTCCGTTGCCGGAACCCGTCCTTTAGCAGTCGCAGGGCCTGAGTGCCAATTCTATCACCCCGCCCGCGGACCCCGCCCGCGGACCCCGCCCGCGCACCCCGCCCGCGGACCCCGCCCGCGCACCCCGCCCGCGCACCCCTCCCATCGGCCCCGCCGACGGCCCGATGGCCACGCCCCGGTGGAATCAAGCCCAGCCGGATCAGCCCAGCCGGATCAGCCCAGCCGGATTAGGGATGCCGGGGTCAGGGCAAAAGAAACCTTCCGGTCGAAGGACTCGGCGGGGATGCTGCCGGCGGGCAGCACCTCCGACTCGTACACGACCGCGGCGGTCGGCAGCGGACCGCCGTCGGGCGAGTTGGCAGTCCGCGGAAGCATGCCCTCCAAGGCGGCCAGGAACTTGTCGTAGTAGCCGCCGCCCTGGCCGATCCTGTTGCCGGAGAGGTCGACGGCGGTGGCCGGCACGAACACGCCCGTGGCATGGCGCATGACCTCGGTCCCGTGGCGTTCCCCGGCCGGCTCCTGGATGGGCGCGTAGCGGCTGCGCCCAAACACTGACTCCGGGGTCCAGTACACCCAGGCCAGTTCGAGTCCGGGCTCGCAGACCGGAAGCAGCACGCTGTGACCGGCATCGTGCAGGGCCGTCAGGAGGGGCCGGGTCGGCGGCTCGGAACCTACGCCGAGGTACACCGCGAACGTTCCCGCGTGGCCGCTTGTCAACCCGGTTGCCCACTCCAGACCGCGGCGGGCTATGCCCGTGGCGGCCGATTCGAGCGCTGCTGGCGGCAGGGCGGCGCGTTGGACCCTATGGCTGGACCGAATGTCTACTTTTGACGCCATAACGGCTCGTCCCTCCGCCTGCTGCCGGCGGCCCCGGGCCCGGGACGGCAGCTTGAATGATTACCGAATGATTGGTACCTCCGATAGATTAGTCGAGTGACTACATCCAACGCTTCCGTCCGCAAGGCCGTCATCCCCGCCGCGGGCCTCGGTACCAGATTCCTGCCGGCCACCAAGGCCATGCCCAAGGAAATGCTTCCCGTCGTTGACAAGCCGGCTATCCAGTACGTCGTCGAGGAAGCCGTCAACGTCGGTCTCAACGACATCCTGATGATCACGGGCCGCAACAAGCGCGCGCTGGAGGACCACTTCGACCGCGTCCCCACCCTGGAAGCCACCCTGGAAGCCAAAGGTGACACCGCCAAGCTGGAGTCGATCCAGGCCGCCAGCAACCTCGGCGACATCCACTACGTTCGCCAGGGCGATCCCCTGGGCCTGGGCCACGCGGTCCTTCGTGCAAAGCAGCACGTAGGCTACGAGCCCTTTGCGGTCCTGCTGGGCGATGACCTTATCGATGCCCGCGATGAACTGCTGAGCACCATGATCGAGGTGCAGGCCAAGACCGGCGGCTCGGTTGTGGCGCTGATTGAAGTGGACCCGTCCCAGATCAGCTCCTACGGCTGCGCCGACGTCGAAGCTGTCGGCGGCGAAGAGTACGTGCGCATCAACCACCTCGTGGAGAAGCCCGACGTCGAGGACGCCCCCTCAAACCTGGCCGTCATCGGCCGCTATGTGCTGCACCCGGCCGTCTTCGACGTGCTGGAACGCACCGAGCCCGGCCGCGGCGGAGAAATCCAGCTTACGGACGCACTCCAGGAACTCTCGTCCGGGACCGGCGAAGGCTACGGCGTCTACGGCGTAATCTTCCGGGGCCGCCGTTACGACACCGGCGACAAGCTCAGCTACCTCAAGGCCTGTGTCCAGCTCGCCTGCGACAGCGAGGACCTCGGCCCGGGCCTGCGCGAATGGCTTCCCGGCTTTGCCGCCAGCCTTGACCCCAGCCTGACCGCCAGCCTCGCCAAGTAACTTCCGTGGGGGGCAGCTTCAACTGGCCGGTGACGCTGGAGAGCGGCGACATCGTGTTGCGGCCGATCCGCTACCGGGACCGCAAGGAGTGGACCGAGCTCCGCTCCCGCAACAGCGAGTGGCTGGCGCCGTGGGAGGCGTCCAACCCCGTCCCCGGCGGAGGCCTGCCCGACTACCGCCAGATGGTCCGGTCCCTGAAAGTCCAGGCCACGCAGGCCACGGCGCTGCCCTTCGTCATCACCGCGTGGACCCCCGGGTTCCAGGCGCCCGTCATCGTCGGCCAGCTCACGGTGTCATCGATCGTGTGGGGTTCGGCCATGATGGCAACGCTTGGCTACTGGGTGGACAAGGAGCGGGCCGGCCAGGGAATTGCGCCCACCGCAGTGGCCATGGCAACGGACTACTGCTTCGGCACCCTGGGCCTGCACCGCATGGAGATCAACATCAGGCCCGAAAACGGGCCCAGCCTGCGGGTTGTGGAGAAACTCGGCTTCCGGGACGAGGGCTACCGGCCCCGGTTTCTGCACATCAACGGGCAATGGGCGGATCACCGCACCTTTGCGCTGACGTCCGAGGAAGTGCCCGAAGGTCTGCTCGCCAGGTGGCTGCGGTCCCGCACGGCGTGAGTGCCTGAACCGTCCCTGACCAGCGATTTCGTCATAATCCCGGCCTATTGCCGGTTGCTGCGCGACACACCGGCACGAATGCGGCCCCATGTCCATTGCACCTCATACGGTTTTGATTGTGGACTTCCCTCTTAGCAGCTCTGTGATCCTTGTCATTGCTGTTGCGCTCTGGATCGTGTGGGTGGCCCCCTACGTCCTCCGGAACGGGCGCCACCAGCTGCAGCCTGCGGGCGAATACCTGGCGGATGTCATAGACATAGAACCAGCAGACCACCAAGCCGTGACAGTCATGAAAATGGCGGCCCAGCAGGAGAACCCCATGACCAGCACGCCGCGCACCGTCCCTGCCACGAGCACCACGGACCGCTATGCAGCCCGGACGGCCGCAACTGCCGCCCCGGCATTCAGGATCCGCTACGGACGGCTGGCACTTGCGCTGGCCGGTGTGCTGTCGTTGCTCACCGGCGTCGTGTCCGCGGTGCTGCGGATTTTCGGGGTGGGTTCAGGTTGGCTGCCGGTGGTGACGCTACTGGGCGCGGCCGGAGCGGTCATGCTGCTCCGCCGGCTTGCCGTCCGTGACCGCCGTCGCAAGGTCAATGCCGCCTTCCGGGCAGCCATGACCGCACCGGCGCGGCAGGCTTCGGTCCGGGAGGGGGCGGGGCACGACGCATCGGACCAGGCTGGCCCGGTGCGGAAATCCGCGGACCGTGTGACCCGCGCTGAGAGCCCGCTCTTTGACGCTCAAGCGGGCCCTTCCGAGCCAAAACCCGCGCCCAAGCAGCTCACCGCCCAGGAACTGCGCCGGGCCGCCTTGGCCGAAGCCGCGGCCTCTGGCGACATTTCGACACTCGCTGCGACAGCGCCGATCTCCGTCGAAGGCTCCAGCTGGGAGCCTGTGGAGGTTCCGAAGCCCACCTACGTTGAAGCCGCCAAGGCCGAACGCGCAGCTCCCCAGCCCCTCGATCTCCCGGAAGCCCCGAAGGCCGTTGGCAAGCCGACGCTCAAGCAGGCCTCGGCGAAACCTGCCGCTTCGGAGCCGCGGACCGCGGAAGACGCCGACGCGAAGCCCCTTGGCAAGGCGCAGAGCGCGCTGAGCAACCTCGACGACGTCCTGCAGCGCCGCCGCGCCTGATGCTTGCCTTTCCAGCCCCGGACAGCCAGCAACGGCTGCCCGGGGCTTTCTGCTGCGGTGACCTGTCTACAGCGGCCATCAACCGGTAGCCTCGGGGAATGACTAGAATCTGCGTCGCTGGGGGAACCGGCCAAGTGGGCCGCGAGGTGGTGCGCGGTGCCCTCGACGCCGGGCACGAGGTCGCCGTGCTCAGCCGCCACCCGCCTTCGGCCGGCGCGCCCGGAAAGCTCGAGGGGGCCGAGTACTTCCGCGCGGACACGACGACGGGAGAGGGCCTTGCGGCGGCACTGGCTGGTGCCGGCGTCGTGATCGACTGCCTGGAGGGCAAATCGGGGAAGGCCCTGAAAGGCTTCGCCGACGGCGGCGCGCGGCTTCTCGCCGCCGCCCAGGACGCCGGGGTGGCCAAGGCGGTCATGCTCTCCATCATCAACTGCGACCGGAGCAGCGTCGGTTTCTACCGGTCAAAGGCGGCCAAGGAGCATGTTTACGAGCACTCCGGACTGGAGACGGTGGTAGTCCGGTCCACGCAGTTCCACTCGCTGCTGGGCACGGTATTCGCCGCCGGTTCGAAGGTCCGGATCATCCCGGTTGTCCGGGGAGCCCGTTTCCAGCCGATCTCGCCCGCGGACGTCGCCACGGCGCTGCTGGAAGCGGCGCTGGAAGTCCCGTCCGGTGTGGGGCACCGCGTCCGAAGCATCGGCGGACCGGAGGTCAGCGACATGGCCGAGTTGGCCTGGGCCTGGAAGCGTGCCACCGGTTCGCGGGGGCGGCTGGTCCGCCTGCCGTTGCCGGGCGGAATGGGGAAATACCTGCGGAAAGGGCTCAATCTGGCGCCCGCGGAACGACACGGCACGGAGACATTCGAGCGCTGGCTGGAAATGCACGCAGATAGTTTGTAGCCTAGGGACACCGGCAACGCCGTTCCTTCGGGACCGGCGTTGCTTCGGGGCTATAGCTCAGTTGGTAGAGCGCTTCGTTCGCATCGAAGAGGTCAGGAGTTCGAATCTCCTTAGCTCCACAGCAAAAGCCTTCTGACCTGCGGAAACGTTCGGTTGGAGGGCTTTTCTCTTGCCCGTTACTGGATCAGCGGACGCATACCCGACGTTTTGGACTGAAAGCTGCGGAAGACTATGGCGATCGGTCAGGGTCGCCGGAGTGAGACAGTTCCCACAGACCGTGCGACTTGGGACCGTTGCACGCTGATGTTCTGCGCCTTGCGATGTAGGCAAGCCTCGGCGTCCTTGCCCGGAAATTCAGCCGGCCTCAGGCGGTTTGGCGTATGGCTGCGGCGTTCGTACACCCATCACCACCCACACTCCGGGATCGACTTCCACACCCCGGCGAACGTCCACTGCGGTTACGCCGCAGGCGCGGCCGAACAGGCTCGGCGACACTCGCTGCAGCCCGTGCGAAACACCCCGAACGGTTCGCCACCTCCACCGATCCCAATATTGTTAGGGCTGAGCGGTCCATCCCGGAGATAGTCAAAGCCACGGCCATGACCGGCGCCAGACTCGACAATCGACTGCCACCCCGACCACCCAGAGACGCTGGCCGCGGAGAACCAGCAGGCGACTAAGAGAACGGCTCCCAGCGCAAGCGGCGGTTCGTGCACGCAACTTCGAAGAGCACCCACGGACCGGTCCAGCTCAGGCCCAAGCGCTGCACCGCGGTCTGCACCTGGGTCCGATTAGCGAGTAGATTGTTCACATCCGATGGCCTCTGAGGTTCCCGCGGATCAGCGAAATGAGCGCGTGGACAAGGATCGGATGGGCCGGCCGTACCGCATCGACACTCACCAGCACATCGTTCCGCCGGGGTATGCGCGCTGGATGCATGAAAAGGGCATCCGCCCCGGCGGCATTGGCCTGCCGTCGTGGTCCGAGCGCTCCGCGTTAAAGTTCATGGACAGGCACGACGTGCAGACCGGCATCCTGTCCCTGTCGACGCCCGGTGTGTACTTCGGGGATGCGGTGGAGGCGCGGCGGCGGGCGCGGGAGGTCAACGAGTACAGTGCAGAAGTGGTGGCGGCTCGGCCGGAGCGGTTCGGGTTCTTCGCGACGCTCACACTGCCGGACGTGGAAGGTGCCCTGGCGGAGGCCCGGTACGCCTTGGACACCCTGTTCGCGGACGGGGTCGTGTTGCTGGCCAACAACGACGGCCGCTATCTGGGCGATCCCGGTTTTGAGCCGCTGCTGGAGTTCCTGCACCGCCGCCGGGCCGTAGTGTTCATCCACCCCGGTGAACTGCCGGCTCCGGCGGTGCCGGGCATACCCACCTTTGCCGCGGATTTCCTGCTCGACACCACCCGCACTGCCATCAGCCTGGTCCTGTCCGGTGCGATGGAGAAGTTCTCGGGAATCAAGTTCATCCTGGCCCATGCGGGTGGCTTCGTGCCTTACATTGCGTACAGGATCCTGCTGACGATGCTCAACGATAAGGTCCTTGCGCTCAGCGCGCTGGCGGCGCTGGGAGACAAGAAGCAGTCCATCTTGCGGCGGTTTTACTACGACGTCGCCCTGTCCGCCAGCCCCGCGGCCCTGCCCAGCCTGCTCGAGGTAGCTGACCCCGGCCGCATCACGTACGGCACTGACTTCCCCTTCGCCCCCTCTGCGGGGATCGATTTCCTGCAGATGGAGTATGAGAATTACCCGCTGGATCCCTCCCTGCGCGCGGCGATAGACCGCGGCAATTCCGAGGCGCTGTTTCCCCGCCTGAGGCCTGATCAGGATTAGGTCAGTGTGCGTCTGGGCCCCCTTGTCAGGCACATGCGGGTACAACGATCCTCCATCGGATTCCGTTGTTGCCGCCAACCGGTGACGGTCATCCCGCCGGGAGCTACGGACCCTCCGGTCGCGACCCTGCGGGGACCGCACCAACGGTAAAATGGCTGATCGTTGGCGGCATGCTCGTCCGGGCCGCGGCGCTGGCCATGCTTGCCTCCGGCACCGTCGCTCCTCCGAGCCAGTCGCGGGGCGTCCCGACCGGCAGCGAGTACGCAGCCTTCGCTTCCTCTGGGACGCCACTCGCCTGCGTCCCATCACCGGCACCATCGAGGCTGACCGTCGGCGGCATGGTCTCTCTGCCGCCAACCCAATCGCGAGCCTGGTGGGTGAACGGCCCGCAAAAGTTGGACTAACAGGTCGCCAACCCCGCGTGGAACGGGCGGAAACCGCCTGCGGCGCTGTCTACGGTGGATGGATGAAAGCCTCCCCCCAACACCGCAACGCCCTGACTTGCGGCCTGGTTCTGGCCGTCTGTGCGGCGCTCCTCAGCCCAGCGGGCCCCAGCCATGCCGACGGCAGTGAGAAGAACGGCCCCGGCACAGATACGGGCGCCCACCTTGACCTGGGTGCCGCGGATCTTCCGGAGAAACGAACCGTGAGCACACTCGCGCCGGGCGTCACCTTGACGAAGATCAGCCATGGCGGACCAGACGCCTCGCTCTTCTGGACCGCCGAGGTGGCCATCCCCTCCGATTCACCGGATCCGGACGCGCCCGCCTCAGCACTCTCAAGCCAAGCCAGCGCGCAGCACACCGTCGACAAACTCAAAGCCGCCGGCGTGGGGGCCCGCGTCGAGCATGTCCAGTCCCCGCAACTGGCCGATGCCGGCGGCGACCTGGGGTACCGGGTCCGCGCCGGCCAGTTCGCCGCCCAGGCCGACGGCGATTCCATCGTCGCGAAGATCAAGGCGGCCGGGCTTGCCGCCTCGGTGATCTACACCGGCTGGGACGGCGACACCGGTGCCAAGACCCGCGGGCCGTGGAACCTTGAAGTCATCACGATCGACCCCAAGACCTACCAGGGCCAGCTTGCCGCCTCATTCGGCCCGGACCTGGAGAAACGGGAGACGACCAGCCAGTTGTCCTCCGACGCCCACGCCATCGCCGCGGTCAACGCAGGCTTCTTCGTGTTCGACCCGAAAGCCGGAGCCGAAGGTGACCCCGCCGGGGTCGGGGTCTACGGCGGCAAAACCCTCAGCGAACCCGTCGCGGACCGCCCGGCCCTCGTCATTGACGGGAAGAAGAATGCCAGCAGCATGCAACGACTCACCTGGGCAGGAACCCTTTCCGGCGTCTCCGGCGAGGCGGCCTTGGACGGCATTGACCGGGTCCCGGGCCTGATCCGCAACTGCGGCGGCGCCAACGACCTGCCGTCCCAGCTCGCCCTCCAGGACGTCACCTGCACGAACGCCAACGAGCTCGTCACCTTCACACCGGAGTTCGGACCCTCCACACCCGTCGGTCCGGGACTAGAGGTAGCTGTGGACAGCCGCGACACGGTCACGTCAGTCGCGGAGACGCGCGGCGCAACCGTCCCCGCCGGCGGCCACACCGTCCAGGCAACGGGAACTGATGTCCCACGGCTCCGCGCGCTGGCTCCCGTAGGCGCCAAATTGAAAATCGGGACCGCCCTGCTCGGCCAGGACGGTAAGGCCCTCCACACCGACAAGGCCACAAGCGTCGTCAGCGGCGGTCCTGTGCTGGTCAAGGACGGCCAGGAAGACGTCACCGTCAAGCAAGATGGAATGGTCCACCCCAACGACGGCAACAGCTTCTACTACGGCTGGGTCCATAAACGGAACCCTCGGACATTTGCCGGCACCGATGCCCAAGGGAAAACCCTGCTGGTCACCGCCGACGGACGCTCGACCGCGTCGCTGGGCCTGAGCCTGAAGGAAGAAGCCGACGTCGCCAAGTCACTGGGCATGGAACAGGCAATGAACCTTGACGGCGGCGGCTCGACCACGGCCGTGGCCGGAGGAACCGTCTTGAACAGCCCCTCGGGCGGCGCAGAACGTCCCGTCGGGGACGCCCTTCTCGTCCTTCCCCAGCGCAAGGACAAGCAGGAAGACGCAGGCAAGTAGGGGGAGCACCGCGCCAGTTGATCGCCGCCCGGCCGTCGTCTAGTCCCGGGGATTCCGCTTCCGGGCCCTGCGTGCGGCCCGGACGGCCAGGACGATGAAGGCCGCGAAGAACGCCGCGGGCAGGAGAACCAGCGGGTTCCAGCCATCCAGTGTCATAAGTCATCCCTCAATCCGGTAATGATGCGTTGCGCAGACTCTACGCCGGCCCGCCGAGAACACTCAAAGGACCTGGAGCAGCACTCTCCGGCTCGCCCACGTAGCGCGCGCAGTGGTCCACATATTGGCGGACGACGTCGGGAGATTGGTTCTGAAGAAACCGCCTGACGGGTCACGGCACCGTCACTGGCTTGAACCGGAAAGGCCCGCCGCATGCGGGACCGTCCGGGTGCTCCCCGGTAGGTTCCGTTTCGATCGGCAGCACGCGCTCAGCAAGGGCACCTGAAGAGTCCACCGCGTCGACATGGACAGAGCTGACACTGGCCGGCGGCACCAGATAGGGCGCGGACTGCGGCACCAGCCACCTGCCGTCCGGGCTACTCGTTACCGGAGATGGAGTACAGCCCTCCCCGAAGCAGGCTGCAACCGACCTCGGCCCGTGGGCGAAGACCAGTTCCACATCGCCCGTGTACGCGTACCCGGTTGCCGGGCAGACAGTGCTGCCGGATCCGCGGCTCACCAAGGTCACGGCCAGCACAACGATCAGCATCCCCAGGATGACCAGAAATATCCCCCGTCGCTTCATAGCGGGAGCCTAGCCCGGCAGCCCGGGCCGCTGACAGGGGCACCGGACTATCGGCGGCCCCGGTGTGGTGACGCGCCGGGACGTGTGCCGGGTCGTTAGTGCGAACTGGCGGAAGGCACGGCATCAGCGCAACTCCGCTGGCAGGCCCAGCGATCTCGTCGGCTCCGGCCACGGACCCGCAGCTGTCAGGGACCACCGGCCGTCTCAAGAAGCCGGGCAGCTGACCCCCGGTTGTCCCGGTTAGGACGTCGACTGCGGGCCTTCGGCGTGTCACACCGGCATCAGCGCGTAGCCTCGAAGCACGGGTTCCTCCCGCTCAACGCAATCTCCTGGGGGAAGCATGTTCCTGGAATTCGATGGTTACTTCATCAACCTGGCCAAGATCAATAACATCAAAGCCTCGACTGAATCGTGGCAAACTGACGTCTGGGACCTGTCCATTGACATGGGGAGCGACGACGGCGAAACGATCTGGCTCCTCAAGGGGTTCGACGGGTTGGCGCACGCGGAGGAGTTCAGGCGTGCTGTCATCCGCCATGCATGTACCACGGGTCTATGCACAGGCGAAGACATGGACCAGATCTTTCTGTCGACAAGGCCGGGCCCGCCGCACTAGTCCCGCCGCACCGGGCCCGCCGCACTAGTCCGGCCGCACTTGTCCGCCCGCCGAACGAGTTCGACCGGCGGAATTTCCTGTCCCGCGAAGCCGTCCTGACCGACGAGGCGGGGACGCATCCTTCCCGTGTGGCTGGAGTCGTTGGCTTGATGGCGGACACTGGAAGGAGCAAGTGTCCGAGAACAGGGGAGCCCTGTTTGATCCGTGCACATGACCGGTGCACATGATCGGAGCGTCCCTCACAGGGGCGCGAACGAAAAACGAGGAACATCACCATGACTCTGAAAGACCGGCTGCACGCAGATGTCGTCAGCCACATGAAGGACCGCAACAAGGTCGCGCTCACCACGGTGCGCAATGTTCTGGGGGAAATCGAAACGCGCGAAAAGTCCGGCAAGACTCCGGTTGCGCTCGACGACGCGCAGGTGACGTCCCTGCTGCAGAAGGAAGCCGCGAAGCGGCGCGACACCGCCCGCATCTACACGGAGGCCGGGGAGCCCGACCGTGCCGCAGCGGAAATCACCGAAGCCGAAATCATCGAGGCGTACCTGCCGAAAGCGCTCTCCTCCGCTGAGGTGGAAGCCATCGTGGACGAGGCCATTGCCACCCTGAAGGCCGACGGCGTGGAGCTGACCATCCGGCAGCTGGGCGCCGTGATGAAACCTGTCACCGCCAAGGTCGCCGGACGCTTCGACGGCAAGGCCGTCAGCGAGATAGTGCGTAAACGCATCACGCAGTAGCAACACGCGCAACAGGACACCGCGCAGCAGTACCCCCGCGCCAAGACAGCGGGCACGCCGGCGGCGAAAACCTCGCCGCGCCCCAAAAACCCCTTGAAGGGACAGCAATGAGCCTTATCCGGCTGCACGACGTCAACGTACGTTTCGACAATACGCAGATCCTGCGTGAGGCGTTTTTTCGCCTTGAGCCGGGGGACAGGGTCGGCCTGATCGGCAAGAACGGCTCCGGGAAGACGACCATCCTGAAGTTGGCCCTCGACCAGGTGGAGCCGGACACCGGAACCGTGACCGTGGACCCCGGGACCAAGGTGGGGTATTTCTCCCAGTTCTCCGAGTTGAACGGCCAGACGAGCATCCTCGAGGTGCTCGACGGGTTGTTCGTCGAGATCAAGGCCATCGAGGCCGAACTGGCTGCCATCGACGGCTCCATCGCCGAAGACCCTGCCGGCGCGGAACTGGACCGGTTGATTAGCCGCCAGGCGGAGCTGTTCGAGGCCATGGACCGCCTCGACGGCTGGGACTATGGCCGGCGCATCGACACCGTCCTGACCACGCTGGGATTCAATGAAGCCCACCGAGTCTGCGCAATCGATGAGCTCTCCGGCGGCTGGCGCAACCGCGCTGCCCTGGCCAAGATCCTGCTGGAGGGCCCCGAGGTGCTGCTGCTCGATGAACCCACCAACTATCTCGACGTGGCCGGCGTCGAGTGGCTCGAGGGCTGGTTCCGGGACTTCCGCGGGGCGGCGATCATCGTTTCGCACGACCGGAAGTTCCTCGACGCCGTCGTCACGCGGATCATTGAGGTGGAAAACTTCCATCTGCACGAGTACCCCGGCAATTTTGCCGAATACGTGGTGCAGAAGCAGTTCCGCCTCAAGACGCTTGAGGCCCAGTTCGTGCACGAGTCGGAGCTGCTGGCGTTCGAGGCTGAGGGCATCGCGGACCGCCGCGAAGCTGCGAAGGCCGCCAGCCGCGGACTGGGGAACCAGCTGGCCAAGATCAAGAAGTCCCGCACGCCCCGGCCCGTGGACCAGATCGTCACGGAGATCTACGGTGGCCTGCATGTGAAGGATGTCCTCTGCCGGGTCGAAGGGTTGGGCAAGTCCTACGGCGACCACGTGTTGTTCGAGGACCTGAGCTTTGAGATCCGCCGCGGCAACAGGATCGTGGTTCTGGGCTCCAACGGCAGCGGCAAGTCCACGCTGCTGAAAGTCCTGACCGGCGAGGAGCAGGCGGATTCCGGTGAGGTGGTCTGGGCCAAGGGGCCCGGCTTTGTCTCGTACAACCAGATGCTTGAGGACCTCGACGACGCCGACACCGTGTCCCACGCAGTCAACGCGCTGCCGGACAGCCTGGCCTTCAGCGCCACGAAGAAGTCCGTCAACAGGTTCCTCGCGATGTTCCAGTTCTCCGAGGCTGACCTCAAACAGAAGATCGGGAACCTCTCTGGCGGCCAGAAGGCGCGCGTCGCCATGGCGCAGTGCCTGCTCTCGGGCGCCTCCGTGCTGCTTCTGGACGAGCCGACCAACCACCTGGACATGTCCAGCACCCAGGTGATGGAACGGGCGCTGCTGCATTTCCCGGGAGCCGTGGTGGTGGTCAGCCACGACCGTTTCTTCACCGAGAAGATCGCCAACCGGCATCTCGTGTTCGGCAGTGACGGCGCCCAGCCCGGCGAAATCGATGTGCGCGCCGCTTAGGCCAGGCCCTTGAAGTGCCGGCCGCCGTGGCGTAGAAGAGACTAAGGCGCGCAACGGAGCCGCCGTGCCAAGCTCGCAAACCCCGGGGGAGAACCGCCATGGTCCAGACAGTCCAGTCCGCTGACGGAAGCACGATTGCCTACGAGCGAGCGGGGACCGGCCCGGTGCTCATCCTGGTGGGCGGGGCGCTGAACAACCGGCACTCGGCCGCCAATCTGGTGCCCCTGCTGGCGGAATCGTTCACGGTCGTGAGCTACGATCGTCGCGGGCGAGGGGACAGCACCAGCACCCCGCCTTACGCCGTCGACCGGGAAATCGACGACCTTCGCGCGCTCGCTGCCGCAGCCGACGGACCCGTCCATCTGTACGGGCACTCCTCGGGAGGGATTCTGTCCCTCGAGGCGGCTGCGGCAGGTGTCCCGGTCGGGAAGATCGCCGTTTACGAACCGCCTTACCTCACCGGCGGCGGCGATGATTGGCAGGTTTTCGTGGAGAAAGTAGGTGCCCTGGCGGACGGGGGCAACGGGGGCAAGGCTGTCGAGGAGTTCATCCGGCACACTGGCTCCGACTTTGACCCCGGGATGGCCCAGGCGCCCTGGTGGCCGGCATTGGTGGCACTGGCGCCCACGCTGCCCTACGACCTGACGCTCGCGGCCGACGGCGCGGTGCCCGCGGACCGGTTTGCAGGTATCTCCGCTCCCGTCCTCGCCCTGTATGGCGGCGCCAGCGCCGCGTGGGCGGCCGCCTCAGCCACCGCGGTGGCTGCTGCCGTCCAGGACGGACGGAAGGGCGTCGTTGCAGGCCAGGATCACGCCGTGGCGCCCGACGCCGTCGCCCCGGTTCTGCTGGACTTCTTCCGCTGACCCCTCTCGAAGTCCGCGAACAAGGCAGGCGTCCCGCCGGCTGCGCTTCGCCGGGGACCGGCGTCGCAGGCGGCGTCCGGGACCGCGGACGAGGCGCGGGCGGCGGATTCGCGGGATAATGAAGCATGACAGAACAGGATCAGGACCGGGATCCCTGGGAGGAGTTCGACAGGCTCAAGCCGGCCGGACCGGACCGCGTCGCCGGATTCCCGGGCGGGGAGCCCCAGGGCTTCGGCTTCCGCACGGGTGTGCGCAGCGCGCGGGTAGCCTTTGGGTTCGCCGTCTATGCCCTCGTCCTCGGGACCGTTCTGGTACTGGTCGGGGCCGTTGCCTTCATCGGCAACGGCCAGTGGGTGTGGCTCGGACTCATGGTACTGATCGAGGCAGTCTTTGTCCTGGCGTTCACCCGGCTGGTGTCCCTGGCGCGCAACAGGCGGTCCTCCCGCTGATTCGACGCCCGACTGACGGCCAAACCGGCAACCACTCCCCGCCGGTCCTGCGGGATCAGCTGCGCCCGCCCGGCTACCTCCCGTGCCGCGACGTCACGGCCAGGTATGCTCCGAGCGCCCCCACCCCGCCGATCCCCGCCGTGAACAGGGCCTTGGGCCAGTTCCGCCACCGGTCCGGTTGCACGGAGACGAGCTCCCCGATCGCGTTGATCAAGGCGGCCGTAATGAGTCCTGCCACGATCCTGTTCCCGGCCTTCTCGGCTTTGGCCATGAGCCGGTCCAGCTCGTCGGCCCGGAAGTGGACGTCGAATCCGCCGCGCTCCAGAACGTCCAGCACGCGGCGAAGCACGTCGGGTGCGTCCGTCCCGAACCTCAGGGCCTCCCAGCCCAGCTTCTTCAGCCTGTCCGCCAGGGCCTCGGGGGAGAGGAAACCGATGATGAGCCTGCGCGTGAACGGTGCCAGCTGCGCCGTGAGCTCGAACCCGGGGTCCAGCTGCTTGCCCAGGCCATCCGCCATGACCAGCATCTTGACCATCAGGGCCGTCTCGCGCGGCAGCCGGAGCCGGTGGGAACGCAGCAGGGCTGCCACCTCGGCGATGACGGGGACGATCGGCACCTCGGTCAGCGGCCGGCCGGCGTAGCGTTCCACCAGCCGCCCCAGCCCTGCCTGCAGACCGGCGGAGTCCGCGGCCGCCGTCGAGCCGCACATCTGCACCATGGCCGCAGCGAGCCTGCCGGCGTCCTGTTCCACGACGGCCATAAGCACACGGACCAGCTGCCCGCGCAGCACGTCGCTGATGCGGCCGACCATGCCGAAGTCGATGATGCCCAGCCGGCCGTCCGCTTCCACGAAGAAATTCCCCGGGTGGGGGTCGGCATGGAAGAAGCCGTCCTCGAAGACCATCTTCAACAGGACATCGCAGGCTTCCACGGCCAGTTCGCCGGCGTCGATCCCGGCCCGCCGGAGGGCTTCGACATCGTTGATCTTGGCGCCCCGGATACGTTCGAGGGTGAGGACCCGGGACGTGGTGGTGTCCCAGAAAACCCGGGGAATGTGGACACGGACGTCGCCGGCGAAGTTCGCGGCGAAGCGTTCCGCGTTGCGGGCCTCCTGCAGGTAGTCCAGTTCCGCGCGCATCGTCTGTGAGAACTCGTCCACCAGGGCGACGGCGTGCAGGCCGGCCACCGTTGCCGAAGCCTGCTCCGCCCGCTTGGCGAGCTCCGCCATGATCTCCAGGTCCTCATTGACCTGCGCGACGACTCCGGGACGGCGGACTTTGACCACGACGTCCGATGGCCCGCCGGCGCCGGGATCCAGCCGCCCGGCGTGGACCTGGCCGATGGAGCCGGTGGCGAGCGGGGCGTCGTCGAGGGCGGCCAGCAAACGGGACGCCGCGGTGCCGAGCTCCTCGCTGATGACCGCCCGGATTTCGGCCACGGACACCGGCGGTGACCCATCCTGGAGCTTAGCCAACTCGGTGGCGTACCCCGGCGGGAGGACATCCGTGCGCGTGGACACGATCTGTCCGAACTTGACGTAGACGGCGCCGAGATCCTCCAAGGCCATCCGGACGCGCACCGGCAGCGCCGCGCCGCGGGGCGCCGACGGCCCGCCCTCGGCGCCCATGAGCCGGTCCAGCCCCAGATACCCGAGCGCGAAGCCCAGCCCGTGCCGTGTCAGGGTCTCCACGATGTCCCGGAACCGGTCCCGTCTCGCACTCATGACGCCAGACTACACGGACGGATTTGCGGATTTGTGGCTCCCTGTACGGGCCGGCGGTACGGGCAGCCGACAGGGCAGACGACGGGGGCCGGCGGCACCGGCCGCGCCGCTAGAGCCAGCCCTTCTTCTTGAAAATGCCGTACATCAGCGCCGCCGTGGCCGCCATGATGCCGATTGCCATCGGGTAGCCGAATGACCAGTGCAGCTCGGGCATCCGGTCAAAATTCATGCCGTAGACGCCGGCAACGAACGAGGGCGCAAAAAAGATGGCGGCCCAGGAAGAGATCTTCTTGACCTGCTCGTTCTGTTCCGCACTGGCCTCATTCTGGCGGTTGGCCGTCAGCGTCCCGTCCAGTGTGAGGGCGTTCTGCAGGAGCGCGCGGAACGAATCGGCGCGCGAGATCAGCCGCTCCACGTGGTCTTCGACGTCACGGAGATTGTGCTGCAGTTCCGTGTCAACATCGTATTTCTCGAAGCCCGACCGGAGCCGCTGCATCATGGCCGGGAGCGGGTGGATGGCGCGCTGGAACTGGATGACCTCCCTGGCGAGCTCATAGATCCGCCGCGAGACCTTCGGGTCGCCGCTGAAGAGCTGGTCCTCGATCTCGTCGATGTCATTCTCCAGCCCGGCGACCACGGGGCCGTAGTCATCCACGACCTGGTCCATGAGCGCGTACAGGACCGCCTCCGGGCCGTGGCACAGGAGGTCCGGGCGGCGTTCGAGCCGACGCCGCACCTGGCCGACGACGGCCGTCTCGGCGTGGCGGACGGTCACCACGAAGTTCCTGCCCGTGAAGACGTGCAGTTCGCCGAACTCCACCGTCTCCGACTCGTCCAGGTACCTGGCGGGCCGCAGCACGGTGAACAGGTTGTCGTCGTACCGTTCCAGCTTGGGGCGCTGGTGCGCCGAGATCGCGTCTTCGACGGCAAGTCCATGCAGGCCGAATTCCGCCGCGACGGCGGCCATTTCGGGTTCCGTGGGCCGGTAGAGCCCGATCCAGGCCATCCCGCCGTGCTTGGTGAGGGTTTCGAATGTCTGCTCGAGGCTTTGCGGTTCGGCGCTGCGGATGCCGTCAACGTAGACGGCGTTGTCGATGATAGTCACCGGGCAATTATCCCGTCCCCGCAAGCGGTTCGGCGCAAGCGGGGCCGGGACCTGCCGGGAGGGCTGTGCCGGACACCGCCCGGCGTGAGCGGCGACGGGCCCTCACCGCGACCGGCCGGGGGTCAGGGCGCTGCCCTGGGCAAGGCGGCCGATAAGTGGCTCCGTGCGGTACTGGATATGCGTATGGAGGGCCAGGACGGTCTCCGTGCGGATCACGCCCTTGATCCGGAGAATGGACCGCAGGGCCGCCTGGAGGTTGTGCGTGTCCGTCGCCACCACGCGGCACCAGACATCGCCGCGTCCGGAAATCTCGTGCACCTCCAGGACCTGGGCGATCAGGCGCAGGGCGCCCACGACCCCGTCGAGTTCCCGGTGGTTCACCTCGATCGTCACGAACGCGACGACGTCGTAGCCCACCGCCTCGAGATCGATTTCCCGCCCGCCGTCGTGCAGCAGGCCCGAACGCAGCATGCGCCGGACCCGCGACTGCGCGGTGTTCCGCGCGATGCCAAGGGCGTCGCTCAGCTCGCCGATCTGGATCCGGGGATCCCGGATCAGTTCCAGCAGAATCTTCAGGTCTGTGGGGTCCAGACTGTTCAAATCGTCACTCCGGTTCACATCGACAGTCTGAGATTGACTGTTTTGACCAATTTTCGCACAAAATTTCGCCCCACAGATCAGTTCTGTTCCATTCTGTAGGTATCAATATATTCGACCGGGCCGTCCGTTCCCCCACCACCGGGAACATGTGCGGCCCGATTTCATGCAAGGGCACGGCAATGACTGTCTTCAGCGAGCTTCGCATGCGCCCGGCCACAGCTGAACGCTGGGGCTGGGATGCATCCACCACCGCGCGCCTGGTCATGGCCGGCGTCGTGATCTTCACGCTGCTGGTCGGCGCCAACCTCGCGACGCCGCTATACCCGCTGCTGCAGGCCAAACTCGGTATCACGCCGCTGGATGTCACGGTCGCGTTCTCGGCGTATGTCCTCGCGCTCGTGGCCACCCTTGTCCTGGCCGGACACTGGTCGGACCACATCGGACGCCGGGCGGCACTTGTCCTGGCAGTACTGGTGGGGCTGGCGGGCGGCTTCGTCTTCGCAACTGCGGACAGCCTGCTGGCGCTCTCGACCGGCCGGGCCCTGCAGGGGATCGCCGTGGCGCTCGCAACCGGGGCAAGCTCTGCTGCGTTGCGTGAACTCCTGCCGAGCCGGCCGGAATGGGCCTCGCGGTTCACGCTCCTCGCCTCGGCCGGCGGGGTGGCTGCCGGACCCGCCATCGGAGGAGTGCTGTCGCTCCTGCCGGGCCCCACGTCCACGCCGTACTACCTGCACTCCTTCGTCCTCGCCGCTGTGCTCGTGCCGCTCTACGTGCTCAAGGCCCGGCCCGCCATCAGCCTGCACGCCGGTCCGCAGCCGCTGCGGGTCCTGGCGCCGCGCCGGCCGTCGATTTCGCGTGAGGCGCGGGGTGCCTTTTGGCTGGCCTCGGCGGTGGGGTTCCTGAGCTTCACCGTCTTCGGCTTCTGCCTGTCCCTGGCGCCCGGCTATTTCGCCCAGATCGTTCATGCCGATTCGCGGCCGCTGATCGGCCTGCTTGCCGGGTTGACGCTGGGGTCCTCGGCGCTGAGCCAGTTGCTCGCCGTGCGGGGACACTTCGTGGTGCCGGCCGGGCTGGCCGTGCTGGGCGTGTCCGTGCTGCTCATCGCCGCGGCCGCCGCCTGGAGCAGCCCGTGGCTGCTGATCCTGGCCAGTATCGCCGCAGGTGTGGGGCAGGGCGTGTCCTTCCGGACCGTCTTCAACGACGTTGCTGGAAAGGTCGAAGCCGCACGCCATGCCCAGATCATTAGCACCGTCTACGTCATCACGTACCTCGGCAGCGCGTTGCCGGTGATCGGCCTCGGGTTCGCGACGGGGATCTTGGGCCTGCAAACGGCGGTGGCCGGCTTCGTCGTGCTGTGCGCTGCCGCGGCGCTCACGCTCGCCGGCGTGACACTCCGCTCGGCCCTGCGGAACCGGGCCTGACGCAAGGCGGACGCTGCCAGTTGGCGGCGCTGCCGCCCGGCCGGGGCGGCCTTAGTCCGGCAGCGGGCCCTGGTTACCCTGGATGTGGTCGAACACGAGCGTCGTTTCCGTGTGGCCCACCACGGGGTCGGTGGCCAGGTTGTCAAGCACCCAGTCGCGCAGGTCCTCGGTCGTGGCCACGGCGATGTGCAGCAGGTAATCCACGGAGCCGGAGGTATGGAAGGTTGACAGCACCGCAGGGAGATTCGGGACCCTGGAGGTGAAGCGGTCGATCTGCTCGCGGTCGTGGGCGCGGAGCCGGACGGCGATGAGGGCCTGGACCGAGCGTCCGATGGCGGACAGGCTGAGCTTGGCTTCGAAACCCTGGATGATTCCCCGCTCCGAGAGCGCCCGGGTGCGCATCAGGGCCGTTGACGGGGCGATCCCCACGAGTTCTGCCAGTTGCTTGTTGGAGATCCGGGCATCCGCCACGAGGGCCGCCAGCAGTCGCTCGTCGATCGCGTCCAGCGGCTCGCCGGCACCCGCTACCGGCCGAATATTCTTCGCACTGCTGCTCACGGTTCCTCCTCGAAGTGTTCTCTATTCATCATAAGCGCCAAATTCCGGCGGTTCCATTCATAAGCCCTGTAAAACTCCGAATTATTGCCAGATACTGGCGGCATTCAATGGCGAATAATTCATAAGGAGCAAGGTGCTTTCTCAAGACTCGCTGGCCGTCCACGCCGGCCGGAACGGCCTCACCGAACTGGGCGTGCACGCCGTGCCCATCGATCTCTCCACCACGGCGCCCCTTCCCTCGGTGCACGACGGCGGTCTCGCCTACGAGCACATGGCCACCGGCGGTACCCATATGGAGGGCCAGAGCACGGTCTACCAGCGCCTGTGGAACCCCACCGTCGCCCGCTTTGAGGAGGGCGTCGCAGTCCTCGAAGGCACTCCCGAGGCCGTTGCGTTTGCCACCGGGATGGCGGCGCTGAGCGCGGTCCTGCTCGCCGTCGTGGCTGCCGGCAAGAAACACGTCGTGGCGGTGCGACCGCTCTACGGCGGCAGCGACTACCTCCTCGCCTCGGGGGTCCTGGGCAATGAGGTGACCTACACGACGCCGGAAGGGGTCCGCGCCGCCCTCCGGCCGGACACCGGACTGGTGATCCTGGAGACCCCGGCCAACCCCAGCCTGGAGCTCGTGGATATCTCGCGGGTGGTGGCCGCGGCGGACGGCGTGCCGCTCCTGGTGGACAACACCTTTGCCAGCCCGGTGTTGCAGCAGCCCTTCAGGCACGGCGCGGCCATGGTGATGCACAGCGCCACGAAGTTCCTCGGCGGGCACGGGGACGCCATGGGGGGTGTCGTGGCTGCGGCTCCCGAGTGGACCACCCGGCTGCGCCAGATCCGCGCAGTTACCGGAGGGATCCTGACCCCTTGGCCGGCCTACCTCCTGCACCGCGGCCTCGCAACGCTGCCGGTGCGGATGCGTGCCCAGCAGGCAAGCGCCGAGAAGGTCGCGGCGGCCCTGGCGGAGCACGGGCTGGTGAAGCGCGTCTACTACCCGGGCCTGCCGGAGTGCGATCCGCAGGGCCTCATCGGCACGCAGATGTCCGGACCCGGCTCCCTCATGGCGTTCGATCTCGCCACTGCCGAGCACGCGGAGCGGGTTCCGTCCGCGGTCCGCATGATCACGCATGCGGTCTCCCTCGGCGGGATCGACACCCTCATCCAGCATCCGGCCGGTCTCACCCACCGCCCTGTTGCCGCCGAGGCCAAGCCGCACGCCAGTCTGCTGCGTGTCTCGGTGGGCCTGGAGGATGTGGCCGACATCGTGGCTGATATCCTCCAGGCGATCGAGGCCACCGGCTAGCGACCCAGCTGCCTACGTGCGGGCGTCCCCGGACCCGCCGCGCCGGGATGCACGACGGCGGTGATCACCGCCGTCGTGCAGGCCAGCCCAATGACCGTCAGGGCAAGGGCTGACCAGCCGAGCGACTGGAAGACGAGTCCGCCCGCCCAGCCGATGACGCTTGAGCCCAGGTAATAGGCAAGGTTGTAGAGCGAGGCCGCCTGGGCCCGGCCGCTCGTGGCGATCACCGCGGTCCAGCCCGAGCCGATGCTGTGCGCGGCAAAGAAGCCCCCGGTGAACAGCAGCAGGCCCAGCAGGATCAGCGCCAGCAGCTGCGTCAGCGTCAGCGCGAGCCCCGCTACCATGAGCACCGTTCCGGCGACCAGAACGGCGCGCCGGCCGAACCGGAGGGTCAGTCCCGCGGCCCAGCGGGCCGAGACGGTTCCGGAGAGGTAGGCCAGGAAGATCAGGCTGATGGCGGTGGCGGGGAGGCTGAAGGGTTCCCCGGACAGCCGGAAGCCGAGGTAGTTGTAGACGGCCACAAAGCCGCCCATCAGCAGAAACGCCTGGACGTAAAGGGCCAGGAGACGGGGGTTTCGCGTGTGCCCCGCCAGCGTCCGGAGCGCACCGCGGAGTCCGCCGGCTGCCGCTACCGTGAACCCCTGTGCCCGCGGCACGAGGCTCAGGAACAGGACCGCGGCGGCGGTGGCCAGGACGGAGACGGCGAGGGCCGCCGCCCGCCAGCCCCACAATTCGCCGACGGGACCGGCCACGAGGCGCCCGGCGAGGCCGCCCAGGGTGGTGCCTGCGACGTAGCTTCCGGCGGCGAGAGCGGCATGGGCTTTGTTGACCTCCTCGTTGAGGTACGCGATCGCGATGGCCGGGATACCGCCCAGCGCCATCCCCTCGAGCATCCGAAGGCCCAGAAGCACCGGGAAGCTGGCGGCCAGCGGGACGGCCAGCCCCAGGACCGTGGCCGCGGAGATGCCCCACATCATGGCGCGGACCCGGCCAATGCGGTCCGCCAGGAAGGACCAGGGCAGCACCGTCAGCGCCAGGCCCACGGTGGCCAGGGAGATGGTCAGCGCCGCCTCGGCCGCCGTGACCTGCAGGTCAGCGGCCAGTATGGGCAGCACCGCCTGGGTGGAGTAGAGCTGGGCGAAGGTTGCGACGCCGGCGAACGCCAGGCCGGCGAGGATCCTGCGGTACGCCTGTGACCCCTTGGCATGCCCCGCCCAGGCCTCAGGGGTGGCCTTGAAGGTGGGGTTGGCGGCGTGCGGCATGGAAAAGCGTGGCATCACATCAGGGTAGATCGTTGGCGAGGTATGCATCCAATGCATGATTCCCATGGCACCGATGTAAAATGTGGAACAGTAAGATTCGGAACCCTGTATTCCGTACTCCGGGCTCCGGAGCCTGGACTCCGGAACCTTGGACGCCATCAGAACGGACGGTGCCGCAGCCATGGACGTGGAGCACAAACAACTGGTTCAGCTTCTGCCGCTCCTGCCCGTCCTTGCCGAACTCGGCCGCACCCGGCACGTCACCGGAACCGCCGAGGTTCTGGGCCTGCCGCAGTCCACGGTCAGCCGTGCAATTGCGCGTGCCAGCGCAATCGTTGGCACGGAACTGCTCATCCGTGATGGCCGCGGGGTGCGGCTGACTCCCGCGGCGGACGCGCTCCTGCCCCATATTGATGCCGCCCTCGCTGGCTTCCAGGCCGGCCTGGACCTCGTCCGCCACGAGTCCGAAGTGGTGCGCGGCAGGATCGCCGTGTCCTTCCAGCACACATTCGGGGAGGCGACGCTGCCCCTGCTGATCAGCGCCTTCCGGAGCCGGCATCCGCAGACGGCGTTTGATCTCAGCCAGGGCGCCCGGGACGGCTGCCTTGCCGAGCTGGCGGCCGGCGCGGCGGATCTGGCCCTGACGGCACCTGTCGCGGCGCCGAGCCGGACCATCGGCTCGGCTGCCCTGTACAGGGAGCCGCTGCGGCTCGTGGTGCATCACACGCACCCGTTGGCCGGCCGGAAAAGCGCACGCCTGGCGGACATCCGGCAGGACCCGTTCGTGGCCATGGGATCCGGCTACGGCATGCGCTCCCTGACAGATGCGCTGTTCCGGGAATCGGGGTTCCGGCCCCGCATCGCCTTCGAAAGCCAGGACGCGCACACCGTCCGAGGACTCGTCTCGGCGGGGCTGGGGGTCAGCATCCTCCCGCCCGGGGGCCCGGCTCCCGGGCGCGGCCAGCCGGCGCACTCCGCCGCGCAACAGGGCGGGCTGGGCTGGGCTGAAGTGGCACTGGAGTCCGGACTCGCCTTCCGCGAGATCGGCCTCGCCTGGCGCGAACGCCGCGGGGCTGCCGACGCCGAACCAGACGCGGTGCGGCTGTTCCGTGAACTTGTGCTCAGCGAGGGCCCGGCCCTCCTTGCCGGGTCCGTGCGGCAGCGCTCGGGGAACTGAGGGGGCGGGGCCATAAGCCGAGTTCGCCGGAAACCCGCGATTTCGCCGGAGCGTTCCGGCGAAATCGCACGATTCCGGCGAACTCGGCGAACTCGGCGAACTCGGCGAACTCGGCGCGCGAGTGGGCGGTGCGAGTGGGGGAGTGGGGCGCGGCGAGGACGTCAGCCCTCGACGAGGAGCCCGGCCAGGATGTCCGCGACCGGGCCGGAACGCGCCCGCTGCCAGCCCGTTCCCGCCCAGAGGTTCAGCCGCTCCGCATCCCCGGCCGCAGCAGCCGCGGCCCTCAGGGGCGCGGTCAGGTGGTGTACGGCCGGGTAGGCGTCCGGAGCGTCGGGGTGGTCCCGGACGAATTCGTTCTCCAGTGCCCGCGCCTGCCGGCCCGTGAAGGCGCGGGTCAGCCGGGTCCTGGTGAAGTGCGGGCTGGCCAGGGAGTCCTTGTGCAGTTGCCGGGCGCCGCTTTCATCGGCGCGGAGAAACGCCGTGCCCAGCTGGGCGGCCTGGGCGCGGGCCGCCAGCACGGCTTCCATCCCGGCGGCATCCATGATCCCGCCCGCGGCCACAAGAGGGAGCTTGACGGCGGACCGCACCTGCGCGAGCAGCTCCGCCGTCGTGAGGGACTGCGGAGAGCAGTCCGGCGGGCCCGGTTGGAACGCGGCGCTGTGGCCGCCGGCACTTGAGTGCTGGACCACCAGGGCGTCCGCACCCTGTGCGGCGGCCTGCAGGGCTTCTGCCGGGCTGGTAACGGTGGCCAGCACAGACGAGCCAGCACGCTTCAGCGCCCGCACCACGTCCGTGCCCGGGAGGCCGAACGTGAAACTGACCAGTTCCACCGGATCCTCAAGGAGGGCATCGATCTTTCCCTGCCACTCGTCGTCGTCGTCGAACCGCAGTGCCGGAAGTGTCACACCGTACCGCTCGGCGTCAGCGCGCAACTCCGAGCAGTAGGCCTCCAGCCGGGCCCTCACAGCCGGGGACGGCGCCCGCTGTGCCGGGTCCGGGACGAACACGTTCATGCCGAACCGCACCCCGAGGTCCCGGGCGCTGCGGATGTCCGCCTGCATGGCCGGCACGCCCTTGTAACCGGCGGCCAGGAAGCCCAGGCCCCCGGCGGCGTGCACTGCCGCGACGAACCCCGGTGTGGAGGTTCCGCCGGCCATGGGTGCCGCGATGACGCGGGTGCCGAAGAGGGAATGCGACATGGCTCACTCCTAGGTGCGATTCAGTAGGCTTGCCTGGTGACTAATTCTGACATCCCGCCGGCGGCGGAATCCGTTTCCCTTTCCCCACAGCTGGCCGGAGGTACGCCCGGGTCGGTGATCGGCCTCGATATCGGCGGCACCAAGACCCGCGGGGTCCGGTTCGAAGGCGGCATAGCCGTGGCCGATGAATCGGTCGGCAGCTCGAACGTCCAGAACGTCAGCCGGGAGGAAGCGGCACGCAACCTCGCTGAGCTGTTCGCCAGGATCGGCGGCGGCGATGTGGCCCAGGTGTACGCGGGAGCCGGCGGAATCGATACCGACGAGGACGCCGCCGCGCTCGCAGCGCTGATCGCACCGCACGTGCCCGGCGCCAGGATCACTGTGGTCCACGACTCCCGCCTCCTGCTGGCAGCCGGCGGTGCCAGCACCGGCGTCGCCGTGATCGGCGGCACGGGCTCGGCCGCCTGGGGCCGGAACAGCCGCGGCGAAGAGGCCCGCGCCGGCGGCTGGGGCTACCTCCTGGGCGACGAAGGCAGCGGGTACTGGCTGGGCCGGGAGGCGGTCCGCCACAGCCTGCGCCGGATGAACCAGGGGCTGGAACCGGACGAACTCACGACGGCGCTGATGGCCTCGTGCGGGGTGGATGACCCCAACAAGCTGATCGCGCTCTTCCACTCAGCCGACACCGGGAGGCGCTATTGGGCCGAGCGGGCCCGTCTCGTGGTCGATGCCGCCAACGCCGGCCACGCGGCGAGCAGGGTCCTCGTGGACCAGGCCGGCCAGGATCTCGCAGCCCTGGCAGTGCAAGCGGTCCGAAAGCTCGGGATCGACGGCCCGGTGATCCTGGGCGGCGGACTGGGCATGAACGTTCCCCGCCTGCAGGAATCCTTCCGCTCCGGCCTGGCCGCGGCGGGGATCACCGACGTCCGCGTCCTGGAACAGGACCCTGTTTTCGGTGTGCTCCAGCTCGTGGCCGAGCAGGGCTGAGCACGCCCCTCGCCTGCGGGCCGCCCGGCCCCCGCTGGCCCGCGGACCGGGGTTGAACCAGTCAGTACCGGCTCAGTACCGGCGGCGCGGTTTCAGCGGGACGCCGGGCAGGGGCGGGGCCGGGATGCGGCCGGCCTCGGCGCCTGCGTCCGGGCCGTGCCCGGGGACGAGACCGAACCGCGACCGGGAAGCCGCGGCGTCGGACAGCGCCGCCTGGGCCTCCCAGTCCAGGCGGGACTGCTCCACCTCGGCGTGCGTGCGGCCCACGAAGTTCCACCACATGAGCAGTTCTTCCTCGAAGGGCTCGCCGCCCAGCAGGACGAACCGGGTGCCTGGCGCGGCCGCCAGGTCCAGCGTGGCCCGGCCGGAGCCGAGGTAGCCCAAGGGGCCCGGCGGAACCGCCTGGCCGTCCAGGGTCAGGCCGCCGTCGAGGACCAGCACGGCGTGCTCGAAGCCGGGGTTCAACGGCAGCGTGACGTCGCCGCTGCAGCTGACGTCGGCCCCGACGATGGGGGAGTACGTTGTCGCCGGCGAGCTGGTCCCGCCGAGACTGCCCACCATCACGGTGGCCGTGAATCCTGGCCCGCTGAGCTGTGGGAGGTCCCGGTGCTGTTCGAAGGCCGGAGCCCGGTGCCGCTCCGCGTCCGGCAGCGCCACCCACAACTGGAGCCCGCGCTGCAGGGGAAGGTCCGGGGCGGACGCCGGTCCGCCGCCGGACTGTCCGGGAAGCACCGCGAATTCCGAGTGGGAGACCCCGCGGCCGGCGGTCATGATGTTCAGCTCTCCGGGGCGGACAATGACGTCGCTTCCCACACTGTCGCGGTGCCGAACAGTGCCCAGAAGCGGCCACGTGACGGTCTGCAGGCCGGTGTGGGGATGCGGCAGGACCGACATGGCCACGCGGTCGGGACCGAAGCTGTCGAGGAAGCACCAGGCGCCCACGGTGGGCAGTCCGCGCTGCGGCAGCGTCCGGGACACGGTCATGGCCCGGACGCCGCCGAGGGGCACCTCCCGGGCGGGCCACAACTGCAGGCACGGGCCGGCCCCTTCGGCGGGGGAGGGCGGGCAGACTTCTTCCATCGGGCGGACTTCGAGGTTGGTCACAGTGAAACTCTAAGACGGAACGGTGCGCTTCGGGAGTGCGGGGTCCACGAGGGGATTCCGGGGCCGGACGCGCACTGGTCCCGCGCCGCCGCTTTCACGCCGCTACGCTGGACCGATGAGCTTGAACTTCGATACCCGCCCGGCTGCCTACGCCGTCATCATCCGTGAGGGGAACATCCTCCTCGCGTACTGGAAGCAGGGCGGCCGCGAAGGCTGGACCCTGCCCGGCGGAGGCCTGGACCTGGCCGAGCACCCCGTGGACGGCTGCCGCCGCGAGATCTACGAGGAGACCGGCTACCACGCGGAGATCGGCGCCCTGCTGGGGATCGACGTCGGGCACTGGCCCGCGGAGATCCGGATCGACGGCGGGGAACGTGACTTCCAGTCGCTGCGACTTGTCTATGAGGCGCGGATCACCGGCGGGGAGCTGCGCCACGAGGTAAACGGCAGCACCACCCACGCGGCCTGGATCCCCCTGGACGAGGTGGCGCAGCTGAACTGTGTATCGCTTGTGGCCGCGGGCCTCCGGCTCTACCGCGAACGGCCGGTGGACGGAAAACTTTCCTGAACCAGCCACGCGACCGCCGCCGCGCGCGCCGCGGCCATGACGCCGCCATGGGGCGGGCCCATGACCGCGAAAGGCGCCAGTTCGTGCGGTGGCGGGTTCTTCCGGTGCGGCACCCATCCAAAATCGTTGTGCTTCCGAAGCCTTACGGTAGCCGCGGTGCCGCTGACATTCTCCGGGGTGCTGGCTACGCTGGGTTCTACCTGCTTTACAGCCAAAAATCAACGCGCATATGATCAGTTGGCTGGACCGCCCGATGTTGCCCCAACAGTTAGGTAAGACCGGAAATGGCCGAAGCCATGATCGAGTTCCAGAACGTCACCAAGCAGTACCAGGGCGGGCAGCCTGCCGTTGACAGCCTGAGCATGTCCATCGACAAAGGTGCCATCACGGTCTTCGTCGGACCGTCGGGCTGCGGAAAGACCACCTCTTTGCGGATGATCAACCGCATGGTCGAGCCGACGTCCGGGACCATAACCGTCGACGGAGCGGACGTCACGTCCGTGCCGGCGGCGAAATTGCGACGGTCCATGGGATACGTCATGCAGTCCTCCGGGCTGATGCCGCACCGTTCCGTGCTCGACAACATCGCCACCGTGCCGCGGCTCAACGGTGTCTCCAAAACCGACGCCCGGCGGCGTGCGCAGGAGCTGCTCGACGTCGTCGGACTGGCCTCCTCACTTGGCAAGCGGTACCCGTCCCAGCTCTCCGGCGGCCAGCAGCAGCGCGTTGGCGTGGCGCGGGCGCTCGCCGCAGATCCGCCAGTGCTCCTCATGGACGAGCCCTTCAGCGCCGTGGATCCGGTGGTCCGCGACGAACTCCAGAAGGAGCTCCTCCGCCTCCAGCGTGATCTGGCCAAGACCATCGTCTTCGTCACCCATGACATCGACGAGGCGACCGTCCTCGGCGACAAGGTGGCCGTCTTCGGTGCCGGCGGGAACCTGGCGCAGTACGCCGCGCCGGAGGAGATACTGCGCGCCCCGGCGAACGACTTCGTGGCATCCTTCGTGGGCCGGGACCGCGGGTTCCGGCACCTGGCTTTCAGCCCCTCCGACGGCGTCACCATCCACCCGGTCCACACCCTCACCAGCGACGAACTCCGCCAAGACGCCGGCTCCTCCGACGACTGGCGGCTGGTGGTCGACGGCGGGCTGCGCCCCCTCGGCTGGGCCGGCCCCGGCAAGGACTCCTCGATGGTTCCGGGAGGCTCCTTGTTCCGCAAGGGCGAGACGCTCCGCAGGGCCCTGGACGCGGCGCTGTCCTCCCCGTCGGGCCTGGGCGTCGCCGTCGACGCGGACGATAGGGTGGCCGGCGTCATCACAGCCGCCGAAGTGCTGGCCGTCATCGAGTCGGACCGCCGCATCCGGCAAGGCGCGCTCTGATGGAGTGGTTCCTGGCCAACAGCGGGCAGGTCTTCACGCTTGCCGGCCAGCACCTCGTCCTGGCCATCGTCCCGATGGTCCTGGGGCTGCTGATCGCCATCCCGCTGGCGCAGTTCGCGCGGCAGAACCGGGCCCTGCGTTCGGTCGTGCTGACGGCCTCATCGCTGCTCTACACGATCCCTTCCCTGGCGCTCTTCATCATCCTGCCCACGATCATCGGAACCCGGATCCTGGACCCTGCCAACGTGGTGGTGGCGCTCACCATCTACGCGGTCGCACTGCTGGTCCGGGCGGCCCTGGACGCCTTTGATTCCGTCGACGAGGACCTCCGCCAGGCCGCCGTCGCCATGGGATTCAAGCCCGTGGCACGCTTCCTGCAGATCGACCTTCCGCTGTGCCTGCCGGTGATGTTTGCCGGGCTGCGGGTGGTCTCGGTCAGCAACATCTCGCTCGTGAGCGTCGCGGCGCTGCTCGGAATCGGAAACCTCGGGATGCTGTTCACCTCCGGCCTCCAACGCGACTTCGTCACCGAAGTCGTGGTCGGCATCATCGCCATCCTGGTCCTCGCCCTCCTGATGGACGCGGTCCTGGTGCTGGTGGAGCGCGTGCTGACGCCCTGGACCCGGGCGGCGGCACCCACGGCCGCACACCCGGCCGCTCCCGCGCAGACGACCGGTCCTGGCGGGGCGCCCCACCGTCTCCCGGAGACGGCCGGAACCCGAGGGGACGCATTATGAGCAACGTCGTTACGGACACGTTCGACTGGCTCGCCAACCCGGTCCACTGGTCCGGCATCACCGGGATCCCGGTACGGCTGGCCGAGCACCTGCAGTACACCGGCCTCGTCATGCTGATCGCCACCGCCATCGCCGTTCCGATCGGCCTGTACGTCGGCCACACCGGGCGCGGACGGGTGGCCGTCGTGGCCCTCGCCGGCGCCCTCCGTGCCCTGCCCACCCTCGGCCTGCTCACCCTATTCGTCCTGCTGGCAGGCATCGGGCTGATGCCCCCGGTGTGGGCCCTCGTGATCCTCACCGTGCCGCCCCTGCTGGCAGGCACCTACGCCGGCATTTCCAGCGTGGACCGCAACGTGGTGGACGCCGCCCGGGCCATGGGCATGACGGAGCTGCAGGTGCTCTTCCGGGCCGAATTTCCGAACGCGCTGCCGGTGATGTTCGGGGGATTCCGGACCGGAGTGCTCCAGGTGATCGCCACCGTCTCCGTCGTGGCGTACATCAACCTGGGCGGCCTGGGCCGCTACTTGTTCGACGGCCTCGTCCTCTCGGACTTCCCCCAGATGCTGGGAGGATCGATCCTCATCGCTGGGCTCGCCATCGCCGTCGACCTCGTCCTTGCCCTTTTCCAGAGGCTGTTCCTCTCACGGGGAGCATCTTCCCAGCCAAACCGGAGCCAGCAGGCTGCGGTTGATCTCACAGACCCCGTTACCGCGGGGGCTGTTGTTCAAGGAGGTACGTCATGAAGGAACCCCGCCAACGAGTCCTCGGCAGGCGCGCATTCGGCGGCCTGGCCGCCGGAGTAGGCCTGGCCGTGGCCCTGTCCGCCTGCGGAGGCTCGTCCAATCCGCTGAGTTCCGCCCCCGCGTCCGGCGGGTCTACCGCGGGCTCGGGCGGCGCGCTCGTGATCGGGTCCGCCGACTTCCCCGAGAGCCAGATCATGGCCGAGGTCTACGCCGGCGCCCTGAATGCCGCCGGCGTCACCGCAACCACCAAGCCGAACATCGGGTCGCGCGAGGTCTATTTCAAGGCCGTGCAGGACGGGTCCGTCGACGTCGTCCCCGACTACAGCGGCAACCTGCTGCTCTACGTAAACAAGGACGCCACGGAGGTCGCGGCCGATGACATCGTCAAGGCACTCCCCGGCAAGCTTCCCGACGGGCTGGCCGTGCTGGATGCGTCCAAGGCCGAGGACAAGGACGCGATGGTCGTCACCAAGGCCACCGCTGAGAAGTACAAGCTGAAGTCCATCGAGGACATGGCCAAGGTCTGCGGCGATCTGGTGGTCGGCGCCCCGGCAACCTTCGGCGAGCGGGCCTACGGACTGCCCGGCCTGAAAAAGAACTACAACTGCGAGCCCAAGAAACTTGAGCCGTTCAGCGACGGCGGCGGCGCCGTCACGCTCAAGGCCCTCCTTTCGGACCAGGTCCAGGTGGCGGATATCTACACCACCACGCCGTCCATCCCGGACAACGACCTCGTGGTGCTGGAGGATCCGAAGAACAACTTCATCGCCCAGCAGGTCCTGCCGCTGTACAACAAGGCCAAGATGACGGACGCGGCGAAGGGAGCCATCAATGCCGTGTCCAACATCCTGACCACCGACGACCTCATCAACCTGAACCGGGCCGTCAGCGGAAGCCAGAAGCAGAACCCGAAGGACGCCGCGGCCGCGTGGCTCAAGGACAAGGGACTGGTTAAGTAGGACCTCCCTGACGGGCTCTCCTTGACAACGACGGCCTGACAACGACGGCTTAACCACGACGGCGGCTGCCGGACTCCTTCTGTATGCAGGGGGAGCGCCGGCAGCCGCCGTTGCTGTCTCCGCAGGCGCTGTTCCCGCGCGTGACAGCCGAAACGCCTGTGAGTCATGTCTCAGCGGAAGTACATCCTCCATATGGCATATTTGATGAATGGCAGAATACAAGCAGTCCACCAAGCTTCATAATGTCCTTTACGACATCCGTGGACCGATTCTTCAGGCCGCCCAGCAGATGGAGGCGGAGGGTCACCGGATCCTTAAACTGAACATCGGAAACCCGGCCCCGTTCGGGTTTGAAGCACCGGACGCGATCCTGGTGGATATGATCCGCCACCTGCCGCACGCCCAGGGCTACAGCGACTCGCGCGGCATTTTCTCCGCCCGCACCGCCGTTTCGCAGTACTACCAGACCCGCGGTATCCAGAACATCCACGTGGACGACATCTATCTCGGCAACGGCGTCAGCGAACTGATCACGATGTCGCTCATGGCGCTGCTCGACGACGGCGATGAGGTCCTCATCCCCACGCCGGACTATCCCTTGTGGACAGCCTCGGTCGCTTTGGCCAGCGGCAAGCCCGTGCACTACCTCTGCGACGAGGAGTCCGGCTGGCAGCCGGATCTCGAGGACATGGAAGCCAAGATCACCCCGCGCACCAAGGGGATTGTGGTGATCAATCCCAACAACCCCACGGGCGCGGTGTATCCGGAGGCAACGCTCAAGAAGATCGTCGCCCTGGCCGAGAAGCACGGCCTGGTGCTCTTCGCCGACGAGATCTACGAAAAGATCCTCTACGAGGACGCGGTCCACGTGAACATGGCCTCCCTCACCGGTGACGACGTGCTGTGCCTGACCTTCAGCGGGCTGTCCAAGGCGTACCGCGTGTGCGGTTACCGGGCGGGCTGGATGGCCATTTCGGGTCCGAAAAAGGACGCCGCGGACTACCTCGAGGGCATCAACCTGCTCGCGAACATGCGCCTGTGCGCCAACGTGCCGGCGCAGCACGCCATCCAGACGGCACTCGGCGGCTACCAGAGCATCAACGACCTGATCCTCCCGGGCGGACGCCTGCTCGAACAGCGCAACAAGGCCTACGACATGCTCAACGCCATTCCGGGCGTAAGCACGCAGCAGGCCAGGGGCGCCATGTACCTCTTCCCGAAGCTTGACCCCGAGGTCTACCACATCCGCGACGACGAGAAATTCGTGCTTGATCTGCTGCGCGAGCAGAAGATCCTGGTCTCGCATGGCCGCGCCTTCAACTGGGTCCGGCCGGACCATTTCCGGATGGTCACCCTGCCGCTCGTGAAGGACCTTGAAGAGGCGATTAACCGCATGGCGGACTTCCTGAGCCGGTACAAGGGGAACTAGCCTGAGGGCAGCAGCGCAGCACGGGCGAATGTCCCCGGCAGAGGCTGCCCGAACGGGAAAGAGGCCCTCCATGGCAGACGCTGTGAACTTCGACAAGCACCCCTCCGAAACCCTCCTGGCCGGAAAGGGATTCAAGCTCAAGGACTGCGATCCGGATTCCACCCCCGGCTACCCCGGGGACAAGCAGGACGGCGAGATGCTGCTGGAAGAACTGGACGGCAAGCTCGCCCAGCTCCAGGAGCAGCTTTTCGCGGAGTCCCGGTTCGGCGGCACCAAGCGTATCCTGCTGGTCCTGCAGGCCATGGACACCGCCGGCAAGGGCGGCATCGTCACGCACGTCATGGGTGCCATGAATCCGCACGGTGTCCAGCTGAAGTCCTTCAAAGCGCCCACTGCCGAGGAAAAGTCCTACGACTTCCTTTGGCGGATCGAAAAGGAAGTGCCCGCGGCCGGTATGGTCGGGGTCTTTGACCGTTCCCACTATGAGGACGTCCTGATCCACCGGGTGCACCGCTGGGCCAATCCCGAAGAGCTTGAGCGCCGCTACCGGGCCATTAACGAATTTGAAGCCCGGCAGAGCTCCGCCGGTACCAAGATCGTCAAAGTCATGCTCCATATCAGCCGCGACGAGCAGAAGGAACGGCTCCTGGCCCGGCTGGATGACCCGGCCAAAATCTGGAAGTACAGCAGCACGGATCTGAAGGAGCGGGCCTTCTGGAGCGACTACATGGACGCGTACCAGAAGGCGTTCGAGAAGACGGGCACCGAGGTCGCCCCGTGGCACGTAGTGCCGGCCAACAAGAAGTGGTTCGCCCGGATCGCCGTCCAGCAGCTGCTGCTGGACGCGCTGGAGGGGCTCAAGCTGCAGTGGCCCGTTCCGGAGCTCGACGTCGGCTTGGAACGGGACCTGGTCGACCGCTCCTGACCGGCTGCCGCTAGTTTTCTTGTGCGGCCTGGTCGCGGGCGGCAGCGAGGCGCTTGCGGGCGCCTTCGAGCCATTGTTCGCAGCGCTTGGCCAGCGCCTCACCGCGCTCCCACAGGGCAAGCGATTCCTCAAGGCTCGCTCCGCCGGCCTCGAGTTTGCCGACCACGCCGATGAGTTGCTCGCGGGCGTCCTCGTAGCTCAGTCCGTCGATGTCGGCGTTCGGATGTGTCTCTGCAGGCATGTGGTGCTCCTTGGCTGTGTCCCGGAGGACCTGGGGTCCTTCGGTGGTGATCTGTGGTGGTGATCTCTGGCGGGGTCCGGCCGTGTTCGGGGGTCAGTCCCCGGAGAGCTCCTGGCCGCCGGTGGACTGAGCGGTGAACCTGCCGCCGGCCACCCGGACCGTCAGGTCCGTCCCCGACGGCGCCTGGGCGGGATGCCGCACAACCTCCCGGCCGGCGCCGGGCATGTCCCCGCCGTCGGCAAGCTGGACGACGGCGTAGCCGCGGTCCAGCGTCTTCTGCGGTGAGAGCGCGCGCACCTGCGCTTTGAGGTGGACCAGCTGGTCCGCGGCCCGAACCACGGCGGTGCTGACGGCCGAGTGCGACCGGACTTTGAGCCGCTCGAGGTCGTCGTGGCGCTGGCTGATCATGACATCCGGGGACAAGAGCACCGGGCGGGACCGCAGCGACGCGAGCCTGTCGGTTTCCCGCTCCACGAGCCGGGTCACTCCGCGCCGGAGCTGGTCCCGCGCCTGGCGGACCCGGGCGAGTTCCTCGACCACATCGGGGACGATCCTCTTCGCGGCGTCGGTGGGGGTCGAAGCCCTGAGGTCCGCCACGTCGTCGAGGATGGGCCGGTCCGCCTCATGGCCAATGGCGCTCACGACGGGCGTCACGGCGTCGGCGACGGCCCGGATGAGTTCCTCGTTGCTGAACGGAAGCAGGTCCTCGAGGGCGCCGCCGCCGCGGGCAATGACAATGACATCGACGTCGGGATGGGCGTCCAGCTCCCGGAGGGCCCTGATGACCTGCGCGACCGCGGTGTTGCCCTGGACGGCGACTTCGCGGATCTCGAATTCGACGGCAGGCCAGCGGAGGGCCGCGTTGCGCAGCACGTCCTTCTTGGCATCGGAATCGCGGCCGGTGATCAAGCCGATCCGGTGCGGGAGCAGAGGGAGGCGTTTCTTGCGGGAGTCGGCAAACAAGCCTTCCGCCGCCAGCGCGTGGCGCAGCCGTTCGATCCTGGCCAGCAGATCACCGAGACCCACAGGCCGGATGTCTTTCACCGACATGCTCAGCCGGCCCGTCTTCAGCCAGAATTCTGCCTTGAGCAGTGCCACGACACGGGAGCCGCGTTCCAGCGGCGTCTCCTGGCGGTCCAGGACGTTGGTCCAGACGGACGCCGGGAGGGAGATCTCGGCGTCGATGTCCCGCAACGTCAGATAGGCGTTGCTGCCGCGCCGGTTAAGCTCGATGACCTGGCCTTCGACCCAGGCGGAGGGCGCACGGTCGATGTGCATCTTGAGCTTTTGGGACAACAGCTGCAACGGCCAGGGGTTGTCCGGGCTCGTTTCCGCCGCGGTGGCCGGGACCGTGGTGGCTGCCGTCACGTCGTCAGACATGCCTGGGCCGCATGGCGGAGAGTGCCTGATGCATCTTTGTGGGTGTCCTTTGCCGGGGCCGGGCCGCCGGACGGCACCATCCCAGTGGGAGGACCGGCCGGCAGCTGGATCTTGTCTGCTTCAACTCTATCCATAGCTCTACCACCGGGCCCCGACTTTCCAGGTCGCGGGGGCGCCCCCGTAGGATGGCCGTATCCCAACAACCACCTAGGACTCTCTCTTGCGCACCTTTGTCTCGGCCGCCGCTGTACTTATCGGGCTCCTGATGGCGGCGGTGGCCGTTCCCGCCGTGTGGGTGGACCGCAACATCGTCCAGGAGGACGGTTTCGTCGCCCTGACCAGCCCGCTGGGCAAGGACCCTTCCTTTCAGCAGAGGCTGGCCGCAGCCGCGGTCGGCAGCCTCGGTTCCGGCGACCAGATTCCGGAAGCCCTGACGGAACTTGTCCGGCCGGTCTTGGAGAAGGCCGCGCAGTCCCTGACCGGCCTGCCCGGCTATCCCGATGCCTGGGCGGAAACCCTGCGCAAGAGCCACCGCTTGAGCTTCGCCGGTCCCGGCAGCCTTCCGCCGGCCGACGGCGCCACCTCGCTCACCCTGGACGTGGCGCCCTTGGTGGGACTCGTGGCGCAGCAAATCTCTGACGCAACCACGGTGCCGCTCCAGGCACCGGACCAGGTGCTGATCCACATAGGCCAGTCCAACCAGCGCCAGCTCATCGACCGGGTCGCGGCCTACGCGCCGATGGGCTCCGCTGTGGCGCTAGGGGCTGGCATCGCGTTCGTGCTGGCCTTCGTTGCCGCCCGTCGGAGGTGGACGGTCCTTGCCGGGACGGGTGCGGGCGCGCTGGTCCTGGCCGGTGCGTGGAAGCTGGCCGGTGATGCCGTAGGCCGTGCCGTGGCCGGGACGTCGAGCGGCAATGAGGTGGCGGAGATCTTCAAACGCGAGTTCGTCGCAGCATCGACGGCCAGTTTCGACCAATGGACGCTGGCCGCCGCGGTGGCCGGCGGTGCCCTGCTCGTCACCGGGATTGTCGTGCGCGCCGTCAGCGGCCGCCGACGCCGATAGCCGCCGGCATTTCGAACACCGGTAGCATGGGGACATGACCACGACCGCTGTTTCCGTTCCCATGCCATCCGTCCCGCGCCGGCGGCGTTCGCCGGAGGACGTGCTGGCGGCGGCGCCCGTTGCCGGACCCAAGAAGGTGCTCCTGGCGGCACCTCGTGGCTACTGTGCCGGCGTGGACCGCGCCGTCATCGCGGTCGAAAAGGCCCTGGAGCATTATGGTCCCCCCGTCTACGTCCGCAAGCAGATCGTGCACAACGTCCACGTGGTGTCCTCGCTTGAGGAAAAGGGCGCGATCTTCGTCGATGAGACCGACGAGGTCCCTGAGGGCGCCCTGGTGATCTTCTCGGCGCACGGTGTCTCGCCGGCCGTTGTCCAGTCCGCCGAGGACCGCGGCCTGCGCACCATCGACGCCACGTGCCCGCTCGTGACCAAGGTGCACCGTGAGGCCGTCCGCTTCGCCAAGGACGACTACGACATCTTGCTGATCGGCCACGACGGCCACGAGGAAGTCGAAGGCACAGCCGGGGAGGCCCCCGAACACATCCAGATCATCAACGGCCCGCATGAGGTCGACAAGGTCACGGTCCGGGACCCGGAAAAGGTCATCTGGCTCTCCCAGACCACCCTGAGCGTGGACGAAACCATGGAAACGGTGCGGCTCCTCAAGCAGCGGTTCCCCACCCTGCAGGATCCGCCCAGCGATGACATCTGCTATGCAACGACCAACCGCCAGGTGGCGATCAAGAAGATCTCGCCCCAGGCAGACCTCGTAATCGTGGTCGGGTCCGCGAATTCCTCGAACTCCGTGCGGCTCGTGGAGGTGGCGCTGGAGTACGGGGCGAAGGCCTCCTACCGAGTGGACTTCGCCAACGAGGTGGACGAGTCCTGGTTTGAGGGTGTCGCCACCGTCGGCGTGACCTCGGGTGCCTCTGTCCCGGAAGTCCTCGTCAAGGACGTGCTGCGGCTCCTCGCCGACTACGGGTACGGCTCGGTCGAGGAAGTCGTCACAGCCGAGGAAGATCTGCTCTTCTCGCTGCCGAAGGAGCTGCGCGCCACGCTGAAGCAGGCCGGCGACGTGACCCGCGCCCTTGGCGGCCGCGGCACCCGCCCGGAGCACTCCTAGCCCTCCCGCCGCCGCAGCCGGGCGACCCCGTCACACGTACGGGCGTCCCCGCCGTGGTGCGGCTGGCGCGTCAGGCTGCCGACTCTTCGGGGCGGTCCGCGGACCCGTCCCCGCCCCGGACCACGGATTGCGGTTCCCCGGGCTGCAGTTCCGGTGCCGCCACCGAACGCGGTGTCACTTCGACGGCGGCGGGCGTTGCCAGTCCGGCAGCGTCGAGGGCGTTGAGCTTCCTGGCGGTGGGCAGCACCCGTGCCTCGAGCGTGCCGACCATGGAGTTGTAGCGGTCCACCGAGGTCTTCAGCGAGGCTCCCAGCTTGGTGACGTTTTCGCCCAGCGTGCCCATCCGGTCATAGAGCTGCCGGGCCAGTTCGAAGAGTTCCCGGGCGCTGTCCGTCAGCACGTCCTGCCGCCACGTGAAGGCGACCGATTTCAGCACCGCCAGCAGGGTTCCCGGCGAGGCGAGGACCACGTTTTTGGACAGCGCGTAGTCCAGCAGCGCCGGGTCCGCCGTGAGGGCAGCCGCCAGGATCGACTCCGCGGGCAGGAAGCAGACGACGAGCTCGGGGGAGTTCCCGGGGATGTCCCAGTACTTCTTGTTGCCCAGTGCATCAACGTGGGCCTTCAGCGCCTTGGCATGCGCGGTGAGATGCGCCTGCTGGCCGGTGGACGCCTGGCCGAGCTGCAGGCTGCCCGACGACGTGCCCAGCTCCTGCGCGGCGAGGTAGGAAGCCAGCGGGACCTTGGCGTCGACGACGAGCTGCTTGTCTCCGGGCAGCAGTACTACGAGGTCGGGGCGGAGGCTGTTGTCGGCGGCGGCGCTGTGCAGCTGCTCATGGAAGTCGACGTGCCGCAGCATCCCGGCTGCCTCGACCACGCGCCGCAGCTGGACTTCGCCCCACTGGCCGCGGGCGCTGTTCGACCGCAGGGCGGACTCCAGAGCGTGCGTTGACCGCAGCAGCTGCTCATCGGAAAGCCGGGCCTCCTGGAGCTGTTGGGCAAGCTGCCCGTACTGCTCCAAGCGGTCGCGCTCGAGCAGCGATACCTGCTGCTGCACTGCGGTGAGCTTCTCTGCCACGGGAGCGAGCGCGCGCAGCACGCTGCCGTCCTGTGTCCGAGCCTCGCCCAGTTCCCGGTTCTGTGCCCCGAGGAGGCGCCGTTCGGCGTCGGCAGCGGCGAACTGCGCGCTGACCTCGGAGAGGCGGGCCGAGACGGCGTCGAAGTCATGTTCCACGGCCAGATAGCGACGGCGGAGCACGAGATAGGCGGCGGCGGCGCCGGCAACGGCACCCACCACCAGCATGAGCAGGGCAAGAATCAATGCAAAAGCGTCCATGGCTTCACTCTGGCACGCCGCTGTGACAATTTTGACGCCGACGCTCTCCGGGGCCGGCGCCGTCCAGCCTCCCGCTCACCGGCGCCGGGCCGTACGCGCTGGACAAGGGGCCGCGGAGATCCCCGGCCGCAGCGGGTAGAATAAGTAGCCGTGGCTCTTACTATTGGCATCGTCGGACTGCCCAACGTCGGCAAATCAACTCTTTTCAACGCACTGACCCGCAACCAGGTGCTCGCAGCGAACTACCCGTTCGCCACGATCGAGCCCAATGTCGGCGTCGTGAACCTGCCGGACCCGCGGCTCGAGAAGCTGGCCGGCATCTTCGGCTCCCAGCGCCTGCTGCCCGCCCCGGTGTCCTTCGTGGACATTGCCGGGATCGTGAAGGGCGCGTCGGAAGGCGAAGGCCTGGGCAACAAGTTCCTCGCCAACATCCGCGAGGCCGAGGCGATCGCCCAGGTCGTCCGCGTGTTCGATGATCCCGACGTCATCCACGTAGACGGCAAGGTCGATCCCCGCTCGGATATGGAGACCATTAACACCGAGCTGATCCTGGCCGACCTCCAGACGATCGAAAATGCCATTCCCCGGATCGAAAAGGAAGTCAAGATCAAGAAGCGGGAAGCCGCCGAGCTTGCCGCCATCAAGGCAGCCCAGGCGGTGCTGGAACGCGGCGACACGATCTTCGCTTCGGTCAAGAGCGACAAGCTCGAGATGGAGCACCTCAAGGAGCTCAGCCTCCTGACCGCCAAGCCGTTCATTTACGTCTTCAACGCGGACGACGGCATCCTGGGCAGCCCGGAGAAGCAGGAGGAGCTGCGGGCCATGGTTGCCCCGGCGGACGCCATCTTCCTGGACGCCAAGCTCGAGTCCGACCTCGTCGAACTGGACGAGGAGGAGGCCCGCGAAATGCTGGAGATGAACGGCCAGGACGAATCCGGGCTCGACCAGCTGGCGCGCGTGGGCTTCCACACCCTCGGGCTGCAGACCTACCTGACGGCCGGACCGAAGGAAACCCGCGCCTGGACGATCCACCAGGGGGATACCGCCCCGCAGGCCGCCGGTGTCATCCACTCGGATTTCCAGCGCGGCTTCATCAAAGCCGAAGTCGTCTCCTTCGACGACCTGCTCGAAGCCGGCTCCATGGCCGAGGCCAAAGCCCGTGGCAAGGTCCGCATTGAAGGCAAGGAATATGTCATGGCCGACGGCGACGTGGTTGAATTTAGATTTAATGTGTAATTTTTGATCCCAAAGCCCTTTTGCGATAGCCGCTAAGAACACGTTCTTGGCGGCAATTGGCTTTTGCGATTCTTCGCTCAGGCGGCGTTGCCGACGGCATGTTGCCGAGCATGGGATGGCTGGTCAGTATTCGAGGGCCAGAGCCATTCTTATAATGGCTCAAACCCATCCGACTTCGAGGACGACTGTTCCGTCCGGCCATCCTTCATCGGGCATGGGAGTCTCTGGAGAGGCGCGCGGCGGCGGCGATGAGCGCGGCGGTCCGGGTGGCGGCCGCCATCGCATAGGTCATGGCGGTGTAGGTACCGAGCCAGGCTGCGATTACCGGGCCGACTGCCGGCGCGAGGGCGGTAACAGCTGTCAGCGGGGCCGCGAAGATGCCTTGCAGGGTGCCCAAATTCTGGCTTCCCCACCGCTCTCCTACGATCGTGGCCGGCAAAAGGGTCTGGCCCCCGCGGACCGCCCCGGCGAGCATTCCTGCCGAGATCAGCAGCGGGACCGGGCCACGCAGGATCGCCAGTACAAGGACGGCGCAGGCTGCGGTTCCGGCGATGACCGGCAGCCGGGCGGGATGGCGCCGAACAGCAGGCGGCCGCCGACCTGTCCGGCGCCCACGAGGCCGGGCCCGACCGCGGCCGCGGTGTAGTCGGAACCTTTTTCCATCAGCACTGGAATGATGTTCAGCGTCACGGTGTAAAGCCCGAGACAGAGCAGGACCATGAGCGCCTGCAGGCCGAGGAATTCCGGGCTTCGCCGCACGGCCCGCACCATGAGCCGGTGGTCCGTCGCGGGGCTGCCGGGGGGGGGGGGGGGCCAGGGCCCAGGTCCGGTTCAGGTATCGGGCGTGCAGGGACACGGTGATGAGTCCTATTATCCCGGCGAGGATGAGGAAGGCGCCTCGCCAGCCGAACGCGGATGTCAGGGCTGCGGTGAGTGGGGCGAAGATGGTGGATGCGAACCCGGCGACGAGGGTCAGTACGGTCAGGGGCCGGATGCTGCGGGTCCGTACCAGCGGTTGATCACCGTGAAGGCCGGTTGGTCAGCACGGCGGCCTGCGCGGTGCCGGCGACCAGCCAGGCCGCAAAGAAAACTGGCAGGTTTGGTGCCGTCGCCACCATGACCAGGGCCAGTATTCCGACGAGGGATCCGCCGATCATCAGCGTGCGCGGGCCGGTTCTGTCGAGAATCCTGCCGACGAGGATCCCGGCTGCCGCGGAGACGAGCAGGCCGGCCGAAAAGGCCCCGGTGACGAGGGCAGGGTCCCAGCCGGTGTCTTCGCTGATGGGCCGGACCGCCGCGATCAAGGCGTAGTAGAGCACGCCCCACCCGGTCGTCTGGGTGATGCACAGCGCGGCGAGGCCGCCGCGCGGTGCACCTTCCGCGACCAGTGTCCGGGATAGCGCCGGGCTAGGCACGGTCTAGTTCCCGGTGAGCTCCGCATACAGCTTCTGGACCCGGGACTTGATGTCATCCCGGACCAGGCGCATGCGTTCCATGCCTTCGATGCCGCGTTCGGAGGGCTCGTCCGTATCCCAGACCACGATCCGCTTGCCCTCGGGGGCTTCGACTTTTGCCTCGTTGCCCAGGACGATCACGACGTCGACCGCGTTCAGCACTTCGTCGGTAACGGGTTTGGGGTGTTCGCCGGTGATGTCGATGCCAAGTTCTGCCAGGGAGTCCACGGCCTGGGGGTTCAGGGACTTCCCGGGTTTGGTTCCGGCGGAGTAGACGGTGACGGCCCCGTGTGCGAGCTGGTTCATCAGTCCGGCGGCGAGCTGGGATTTTCCGCCGTTCTTGCTGCAGACGAACAGGACGCTGGGTGTTTTCGTGGTCTCGGTCATGCGTTGGATTCTTCCTTGTCTGAGCTGGGGTCGTGGAGCAGTGATGCGGCGAGTGCCTTGACCCGGTCGTGGATCTCGGCGCGGATGATCCGCACGGCCGCCACGGGAAGGCCGGCGGGGTCTGCCAGTTCCCAGTCTTCGTAGCGTTTGCCGGGGTAGATCGGGCAGGAGTCCTCGCACCCCATCGTGATCACCACGTCCGAGGCGCGCACGACGTCGTCGGTGAGGGGTTTGGGGTAGCCCCGGGTCAGGTCCAGACCCATTTCGGACATCGCCGCGACGGCGGCGGGGTCGAGTTCGGCGGCGGGGAGGGACCGGGCGGACCGGACGCGGATCCTGCCCTTGGCCTCGACATTCAGGAGTGCTGCGGCCATCTGGGACCGGCCGGTGTTCTGCACGCAGACGAACAGCACCTCCGGGACGTCGTTGGTGACGGCGGCCTTTGATTTGGCCAGGGCGTTGAGTCGGTCGTTGGCGAAGTGCTCGGTGGTGGAGGGCAGGTGCGTTTTGATCTTCGCGGTCCGGGCCAGGGCGGTGTAGGACTCGAAGACGTAGCGTTCGACCGTCTCTGCGGCGAAAATGCCGGCGAACCGGTCGGCCAGCCGCTCGCTGATCCGGTGCAGGAGCTCGATGTTGTCCTGCAGGCCCAGGCCGTGTTCAGGGTGGTCAGTCATGTCGGCACTCCAATGTGGTCGGGTGACGAGGCCAGGTGAACGTGGTCAGTTTTCGCCGGAGCGGCCGTGGGCCAGTCCGGTGGGGAAGCCGACGAGTACCGGTTCGGGGGCTCCGCAGCAGCCGCCGGAGGTTTCCGCAACAAACCCTGCCGGCGCGGCCGCGGGGACGTCGCAGCTGGTGCCGATGTCCGAGGAGCAGACGCCGGTTTCGGGGAGTTCGAGCTGGACGGCGTCGGCCGCTTCCCGGTCGCCGGCCAGGGCGGCTGCGACGGAGCGGACCTGCTCGTAGCCGCTGGCGAGCAGGAAGGTCGGGGCCCGGCCGTAGGACTTCATGCCGACGATGTAGAAGTCCTGCTCCGGGTGGGCGAGCATCCTGGCTCCGTGCGGCTCGACGGTGCCGCAGGAGTGGAATTCTGGGTCGATCAGCGGGCCGAGGGCACGCGGGGCCTCGACGCCGGGGTCCAGTTCCAGCCGGAGTTCCCGAAGCATGTCCAGGTTCGGCCGGAAGCCGGTGGCCGGGACCACGACGTCGGCCTCGAGCGTACGGCCGTCGGTTGCGGTCAGAGTGACGGAGTCGCCGTCTGCGGTCAGGCCGGCGATCCCGAAGCCGGTCTGGAGGTCCACGGTGCCGGATTCGACCAGTGCGCGCAGCCGGCTGCCGAGCTGGCCGCGGGCGGCGAGCCCGTCGGCGTCGCCGCCGCCGTAGACCTTGGCCGCGGAAGCGCCGCGGATTGCCCACACGATCGTCGTCCCGGGCACCTGGGCTGCGAGTTCGGCGAGGTTGATCAGGGTGTTGGCAGCTGAATGGCCCGCACCGACCACGACGGCGGTCCGGCCGGCAAACGCTGCACGGTCGCGTCCCAGCACGTCCGGCAGCGGAGAGGAGATGTGGGCAGCGGCGGCCGTTTCGCCGACAGCGGGCAGGCCCGAGGTTCCGAGCGGGTTGCGGGTGGACCAGGTGCCGGAGGCGTCAATGACGGCTGCGGCCTGGTAGTCGCGGACTTCGCCGTTGGCGTGTTCGACCCGGACGACGAACGGGGTGGTGTCGCGGTTTCGGCTGTGGGTCTTGTCCATTCCCTGACGGGTTACCGCGACGACGCGGGCGCCGGTGTGCAGGCGGGACGCGATCGCGGGCAGTGCAGCCAGCGGGGTGAGGTAGCCGTCGATGAGGTCCCAACCGGTGGGCAGCGCCGTCGGCTCAGGCGACACCCAGCCGGTCGCGGCGAGCAGGCGGGCGGCGGCGGCGTCGGTGTTGTACTGCCACGGGGAAAATAGCCGGATGTGGCGCCACTGCTCGATGGACGCGGCCGGGGTCGGCCCGGCTTCGAGGATCAGCGGTTCGATGCCGCGTTCGATCAGGTGGGCCGCGGCGGCCAGGCCCACGGGGCCGGCGCCGATCACCGCAACGGGAAGGTTCTTCGCTGAATCCATGGTGTCCTCTGTTTCATCCGTAGGTGTGGCGGTTCTGTAGGGAGGTGCCTGCCGATCCCTTGTGGGCCCGGCAGGCGGGAGGGTGTTAGCAGCAGACCTGCATGTCATCAGGGCAGTCGTCGCAGCAACCGGAGTCACTGCAGCATCCTGTCGTCATTCAGCTCACCCCCTCTCCGTTCGGGGTCAGGCGTGGGTGGGTTCTTCCACCAGGGCCGTGGCGATGCTGTCGGCGTCCTCTAACGCGGCGAGGTAGCGCTCGGCGTCGAGGGCGGCGGCGCAGCCGGTGCCGGCGGCGGTGATGGCCTGGCGGTAGCGGTGGTCCACGGCGTCCCCGCAGGCGAAGACACCGGTCAGGTTGGTGACCGTGGTGGGCGCGTCGACCTTGATGTAGCCCTCGGCGTCGAGGTCCACCTGGCCGCCGAGCAGTTCGGTCCGCGGGAGGTGGCCGATCGCGACGAAGATCCCGGTGGCCGCCTGTTCACGGGTTTCGCCGGTGCGGGTGTCGGTCAGGGTGACGCCGGTGACCTTTCCGTTGCCGTGGATCTTGGTGATGGCGGAGTTCCACGCGAAGCTGATCTTGGGGTTGTCCTTGGCGCGCTGGGCCATGATCCGGGAGGCGCGGAGTTCGCCCTTGCGGACGACCACCGTGACGGTCTTCCCGAAGCGCGTCAGGAACGTGGCTTCCTCCATGGCCGAGTCGCCTCCGCCCACCACGATGATGTCCTGGTCGCGGAAGAAGAAGCCGTCGCAGGTGGCGCACCAGGAGAGTCCGTGGCCGCTGAACTTCTTCTCCTCCGGCAGGCCGAGTTCCTTGTAGGCGGAGCCCGTGGCGAGGATGACCGCTTTAGCCTCGAACGTCTCCCTGCTGGCGGTTGTCATTCGCTTGATGTGGCCGGCAAGGTCGACCTCGGTGACATCGTCAAAGATAATCTCCGCACCGAAGCGTTCGGCCTGCTGCTGGAGCCCGTCCATGAGTTCGGGGCCCTGGATACCGCCGGGGAAGCCTGGGAAGTTCTCCACCTCGGTGGTGTTCATCAGGGCGCCTCCCGCGGTGACGGCTCCGGCGATGACCAGCGGCTTGAGGCCGGCGCGGGCGGCGTAGATGGCCGCGGTGTAGCCGGCGGGGCCGGACCCGATAATAACGAGCTGCTTAGGCATGGCTGTCTCCTACTTTCCGACGGGAAGGAGTTCAGAAATCAGGGATTCGATGCGCGTCTTGATGTCGTCGCGGATGGGCCGGACGGCGGCGACGCCCTGACCGGCGGGGTCTTCGAGTTCCCAGTCCTCGTAGCGCTTGCCCGGGAAGATCGGGCAGGTGTCCCCGCAGCCCATGGTGATCACGACGTCGGATTCCTTGACGGCTTCGGTGGTGAGGACCTTGGGGATCTCGGCGGACATGTCGATGCCAAGTTCCGCCATGGCCTCGACGGCAGCAGGGTTGACCTTGTCCGCCGGCGCGGAACCGGCCGAGCGGACCTCGATGGCGCCCTGGGACAGGGTGGTGAGGAAGGCAGCGGCCATTTGGGAGCGGCCGGCGTTGTGGACGCAGACGAACAGGACGGAGGGCTTCTTGGCGGTTTCGGTGCTCACGGGGTTTCTCCTGGTATCAGTTGGGTGTGGATCGGTTTTTGATGAGGTCGTGTCCCGCACCCGTTTACTGACTAGACATTGATGTTTGTCGATGCATGAAGTATCGAACAATAGATTGATACTTGTCAATATTGGCGGGATTGGGTTTTAGGCGGCGTGCAGGCGGGGTGCGAGGTCGCTGATGCGGCGGGCGATGTCGGCGAAGGCGCCCTCGAAGGCGTCCTCGGTGTTCAGCCGGAGCGGATCCGGGACGGACCAGTGGATCCCGCCCAGGTTGGGGATTTCCTCGTGGGCGTTATCGCACACCGTCACGACGAAATCTTCATGGTCCGCCACTTCATCCAGCCGGCGCGGGGGAAGGTCTGCCAGAGCGACGCCGTGGCGGCGGGCGACCTCGATGGCGCCTGAGGCGATGCGGTCCGCGGGGTGCGTACCTGCCGAGGTCGAGGGGATTTCGCTGACCTGCTGCCAGAGCGCGACGGCCAGCTGGGACCGGGCGCTGTTCCGCGTGCAGACGAACAGGACGCGGCGGGCTCCGTGTTCAGCCCCGGGCACCAGGCCTTCCAGGGCGCCTGCGGCGAGCCGGATGTAGCTGCGGCGCTTATCCGCCTCCGAGCGGAGGCGGATGGCCAGGCCCGCGCCTTCCAGCGTGCGCAGGTGGTGGGAAAGCAGGTTTGACGGCATTCCGAGTTCGGCCTGCAGTTCCGTGGGGGAAAGGTCTCCCAGGGTCAGCAGGTCCACGATCCGCAGCCGCGCAGGATCCGCGAGGGCTGCGTGCTTGGCGACCCGCGCCCGAAAGACTTCAACTGGGTCAGTAGTCATTGGTTCAATTTTGACTGAGTAAATATCTTGAGTCAAGCTGTTGGCATGACTTCTCAACAACCGCCGCTGTGGCGCCGCACCGTCGCCGAGCTGCTCGGCACCAGTTTGCTCGTGATGATCGTTGTCGGCTCCGGGATCGCTGCCCAGCAGCTTTCCCCCAACGACGTCGGCCTGCAGCTGCTCCAGAACGGCACCGCCACGGTGCTGGGTCTGACGGTCCTGATCCTGGTGTTCGGTCCCGTGAGCGGCGCGCATTTCAACCCCGTGGTCTCCGTCGCCGACTGGATCCTGGGCCGGGGTAGCGGCGCCGGACTGACCCTGCCGGAACTTGGCACGTACATCGTTGCGCAGACGGTCGGTGCGATCAGCGGCAGCGTCGTGGCGAACGCCATGTTTGACGTTGGCACCTCCATTTCGGTCAAGGACCGGGCGACCACCGGGCATCTCCTCGGCGAGATCGTCGCCACCGCAGGTCTCGTTCTGCTGATCTTTGCCCTGGCCGCCACCAACCGGGGCGTCCTCGCAGCTCCCGCAGTGGGCGCTTACATCGGTGCCGCGTACTGGTTCACGTCCTCGACGTCGTTCGCGAACCCGGCCGTGACGGTGGGCCGCATCTTCAGCGACACGTTCGCGGGCATCGCCCCGGGCTCCGTTCCCGGCTTCGTGGCAGCGCAGCTGGTCGGCGCGGCGGTAGGCGTGGGCATCCTCCTCGTCTTGTTTCCCTCCGCGGCCCGCACCGCGGACGACGTCGTGATCCCACACAGCTCCGAACCGGCCAACTCGTAGCATCAGCCAGCGGGTGGAGGAGTGACCATCTGCGCCCGCACCCGAACAAGGCCCGGTGCGGTTTTATATTGATGACTGTCAATATCGGGGCATAATGGGTATATGAACCCGCTGTCTATCCTCGAACCGGCCACGGATGAAGCCTGCTGCGCCCCGGCGGGAACGCCTGCCTTGGGCGCTGAAGAGGCGAAGCAGAAGGCCCTGATTTTTAAGGCGCTGGCCGATCCGAACCGGCTGCGCCTGCTCTCCATCGTCAAAGCCGAAGCCTCCGGCGAATCCTGCGTGTGCGACCTGACCGAGCCGCTGGATCTGGGCCAGCCCACCGTGTCCCATCACTTGAAGATCCTGGTTGATGCGGGCCTGCTGCATCGCGAGAAGCGCGGCACCTGGGCCTACTACTCCCTGGTCCCGGGGGCGTTGGAGCAGACGGCCGACCTGCTGGCGTCTCTGTGAATCAGGGTTCGGCGCCTGACGTCATTGTCCGGCCGTTGCGGGAATCCGATTGGCCCGAGGTCCGGCGGATCTACGTTGAGGGAATCGCGACGGGTCAGGCCACGTTCGAGGTTGAGGCACCGGATTGGCGCCGTTTTGACGATTCGCGGCTTGCTTCCCACCGCCTTGTAGCGGAGGCGTCCACCGGCGGGATTCTTGGCTGGGCGGCTGTTTCCGCCGTTTCCGGCCGCCTGGCGTACTCCGGTGTCGTGGAACACTCCATCTACGTTGCCGAGGCAGCCCGTGGCGGGCGGATAGGAGCACTCCTGCTTCAGGCGTTGGTCGACTCGACGGAAGACGACGGCATCTGGACGATCCAGGCGAGCGTTTTTCCGGAGAACGAGCCGAGCATGAGACTCCACGTTGTCCACGGCTTCAGGGTGGTGGGACGGCGGGAAAAGATTGCCCGGATGGTCCACGGCCCTGCTGCCGGTCAATGGATGGACACCGTGCTGATCGAACGGCGCACACGGGTCCTTTAGTTCTTGTGCTGCCAGCGCGGCGGCAGCACAGGTAGCCCCTGGAAGCCAACGACGCGACCGCAACCAAGGAGGAAACATCATGAATGCCGAGACTCCCACCACCGAGGCGCGGTTGCGCGCGATGCTGGAGAACATCAGGACGGCAGCCGCCAACACGCGTCAGGCGATGGACTCACCGGGCGACGAGGACTGGGTGCAGGACGGCGAGTCGGATGCCGAGTACCTGCGGTCGATCCAACGCGACACGATCGCCAGACTGGACGCCGCTGTCCGGGACATCGAAGCCCAGCTGGCTCAGCGCCTGGACGGCTAGCCGAACGCGTCGCAGCCCCCGCCAGACGTCGGCGGGGGCTGGACCCGCCTCAGGCGGGCTGGGAGCTGAATGCGGTCAGGTCCGACAACTTCTCTTCACCGGTGGGTTCCTCAGGCAGCAGCGGTATGAGGGCCACCCGGTCCGTCAGGGTGTGCACCTTCGTGATCTGCTCCATTTCGCTCGCGGCGCGGGCCTGCAGGAACGGCGTCTGCGGGTGCGCGGCGGCGATCGAGTTGTTGATGACCCAGGCCCACGGATGGATTCCGGCCCTTTCCAGGTCACCCTGCAGTTCTTCGGCTTCGAGCACGGGCGTCGTTTCGGCCAGCGTGACGAGAACGACCTTGGTCTGTGCCGGATCCTGAAGCCGCATCAGGGGCGTCACGAACCCCATAGTGTCGCCGACCTGGCGGGCGATCTCCCGGTGGTACGAACCGGTGGCGTCCAGGAGCAGCAGCGTGTGCCCGGTCGGTGCCGTGTCGATCACCACGAAGTGCCGGCGGGACTCCTGGACCACCTTGGAGAACTGCCGGAACACAGCCACCTCGTCGGTGCACGGTGACAGCAGGTCCTCAGCGAGGGCCGCACGCCCGTCATCGTCCAAATTCCGGCCCTTGGTCTCCATCACGTGGCTTCGATATTCCTCGATGGCCGCTTCAGGATCGATGCGGGAGACCGTCAGGCCCGGGATGGAACTATGGAGTGTTTCGGTCAGGTGCGCGGCCGGATCCGTCGTGGTCAGGTGCACCGCATGCCCGCGTTTGGCCAGGGCGACCGCAATGGCGGCAGCGACGGTGGTCTTCCCGACCCCGCCCTTGCCCATACACATCACCAGGCCATGGCCGTCGAGCTCCACTTCGTTCACCAGGGCCGCAAGCGGGGCGTCCTCAACCTCGGGGACCGGCGCAGCGGCATCAGTGATGTCGGCGCCGGAGGTGGCCGTGAACAGGGACTCGAGTGCCGGAATGCCGACCATATTGCCCGGCTTCAGATCCAGCACATCCCGTGGCAAAGCGGCGACCGCCTCCGGAATGGCGGCGATGGCGGCATCCTCCCGCGCCCGTAGCGCCTGCGCCAGAGCTTCGTCCCCGGCCGCGTCCGGCAGGACGCCGTTGACGACGACGTAACCGCCGCCGATCCCGATCTGGTTGAGTTCAAGATAGGTCCGCTCAATTTCGCTCATTGACGAGGTCTGCGCGCGGCTGACCAGGACAAGCCGGGTCCTCGCAGGGTCAGTGAGGGCCTGGACTGCTTTGGCGTAGACCTGCTTGTGCTTCTCCAGCCCGGACAACGGGCCCAGGCAAGAGGGGTCTCCCTTGCCGGCGGCCAGGAAGTCGGTCCACGAACCGGGCAGCTGAAGAAGCCGGATGGTGTGACCCGTCGGGGCGGTATCGAAGACGATGTGGTCATACTCCCCATAGGAACTGTCATCGGCGAGCAGGTTGGTGAACTCATCGAACGAGGCGATCTCCGTGGTGCAGGAGCCCGAGAGGCTCTCAGCGATGCCGACCAGCTCAGACTCGGGCAGGAGGCCCCGGACGGGCGCGATGATCCGCTCCCGGTATGCCTCGGCAGCCTGCTCCGGGTCAATCTCCAAGGCTGAAAGGCCGGGCGCGTCCTGGATGGGCGTGACGGTGTTCCCGATGGTCACGCCAAAGACCTGCCCGACATTGGATGCGGGGTCGGTGCTGACCAGCAGGACTTTCTTGCCGGACTTGGCGAGGGTGAGCGCTGTCGCGCACGCCACGGACGTCTTGCCCACACCCCCCTTGCCGGTGAAGAACAGGAACCGGGGCGCGTTCTGAAGAAACTTCACGCCGGGGCCTAGCCGCAGCTCGCTGAGCCGCGGCAGCAGCCGCCGGACTTTTCACTCAGGCCAAGTTCCGGGCGGGACTGCGGTTCAACAGCGGCTTCGTCCAGTCCGGCGAACGTCAGTAGCTGCCCCCTGCTGGGGTAGGTTCCGGTGGCGACCGTCACGCCGTCGACGATAGTGAGCGGAAGGCCCTTGGATCCGACCAGGTGCATGAATCTACGGACCGTTTCGTCCTCCGCGAAAGCAGAAGGTTCGCTAGCGAGGTTGTGGCGGGCAATGTCTGCACCGAGGCCCTGGAGGTGTCGCACATCCGCGGTCACATCCACCAGGGACTGGTCCACGTCAGGGCCGCAGACCCCGGTGTCACAGCAGAGAGCGGATTCGTAGATTCGGATAGCAGGCATGTTGTTCTCCTCGGCTTTCGGGGTGGTTCGATTCGATACCGAAACACGGAGCCCCACTCATTCGGGTGGACATCCGGCATGGATGTCACCACCGTGTGCTTGCGACTCTTTTCTCAGTATATCGACAATCGTCGATGCACAAAAGAGGCGCAGGAAGTGGCATGCATGACACCTTGCCGCTGCTCCCGGATCTGCTTCGCACTCTCCGGCGGTAGGCTCGACATCCCGCGGCCTGCACATCAAACTGGTCCTGTGGCTGGATACCTGGCCTCCCACTGGACCTCGCCCCGGACTTCCTGCCGCTCATCGGCTACGCCGATGATATGGTCATCAGCGCCCTGATGCTTCGCTCCAGGCTGGCCCCTTGCGGGTTCACTGGCCAGGAATCCCTGCCGGACTCGCTGTCATCAATCGCCTCGCCGACCAGCAGTCATCAGCCACCGAAAAACCGCAACAAGGAGAACGCCGATGATGCATGAAATCCTGCAGAATCCGGACATAGCCCGATTGAGACGCCGCGGATTCATCCTCGAAGGCATCACGCTGGGCTGGAACGTCATCGGAGTGGGCGTCCTCGCAGTCGCGTCCATCACCGCCGGCTCGGTGGCGCTGGCAGGGTTCGGCCTGGACAGCCTGATCGAGATCGGTGCCAGCACCGTGGTGATCTGGGAACTCTCCGGAACGGGCGAACGGCGTCAACAGTTCGCGTTGAGGCTGATTGCGGGGGCCTTCCTTGCCTTGGCCCTTTACCTGCTCATCCAGTCAGGGATTGCCCTGGCGTTCGGGCACCACGCGCAGCCGAGCCCCGCCGGGATTGTCTGGACGGCCGTCACCGCCGTCGTCATGTTCGCCCTCGCAGCCGGCAAAGCGGCCACAGGCAGGGCCTTGGGCAACCCGGTCCTGATTGCCGAGGGCAGGGTGACGTTTATCGACGGGCTTCTGGCTGCCGCGGTCCTGGTCGGGATTCTGCTGGACACCCTTGCCGGGTGGTGGTGGGCCGACCCCTTGGCCGGCCTAGTCATCGTCTACTACGCCGTCCGCGAAGCCCTGGCCATCTTCCGCCACCCTCATTGATCGCTCCGTCCCTGCAAGGGCTTCTGGCCTCGATGCAGGTCTTTCAGCTGCCTGCGGGATGAGGCTGTGGGAGTGACGGTAGGTGCGTTTGTCCAGCGGCTCGTCATACAACACTGACCGACGGTGGAACCCAAGTGTCCGGCGGGAACCCTGCGATGACCGCGGCGGGGTCCATGAGCCGGCGCCGCGCAGGGCTGACAGTCTGAGTGCGGAGTCACCAGCAAACCGGAGACCGGAACTGCTGCGCATTCTGCTCCTACGACAGCACCAGGTGGCCGTCACTGCCGGCCCCTAATCGCGTCCTAGGAGACAGACCCGCGGGGAGCGAACATGATCACGACCACGCCCGCAACACAGATCAGCGAGCCGATGACGTCCCAGCGGTCGGGGCGGAACCCGTCAAAGACCATCCCCCAAGCCAGGGAGCCCGCGACGAAAACCCCGCCATACGCGGCCAGGATCCTCCCGAAGTGCGCATCGGGCTGCAAGGTCGCAACGAAACCGTACAGACCCAAGGCAATAACCCCGGTCCCGGCCCACCACCAAGCCCGCCCCTCCCGCACGGCCTGCCACACCATCCAAGCGCCGCCTATCTCCGCGACAGCAGCCAGGATGAACAGCAGCACCGACTTTGCAATGGTCATGATCCTCATCATGCCGCACGTTTGTGTGGCCCCATGACTCTGTGACCTTTGTTCATTAGGCTCCATCGCTGCCCTCCACCGTCGGAAAGGTCTTGATGGAAGCAACCGTGAGGCGGGCTCGACTGAAACTGCGATTCATCAAGCGGCGAGCCGCCAAGCGGGCCCAACTCAGACTGCAAAATCGTCCCCACGGAATCTGCCATCATCGAAGAACCTTTCACCTGCCATTGAGGTGATTCATAGGCTTGCTTTGCCGTCATCAGGGTCCGCTGCCGACGGGCTGGAGGGTGGTCCAACTGGCGGCTGTCCGGAATCTCGGCGAACGTTGCCAGAGGTTATTCGGTGACGGAACGTGGTGGAGTTCCGCTTCAACGTGTAGTCCCCTTACTCGTCCTGCTCAGACGCCGCCCGGTACTTTCGAGTGCCGGGCGGCGTTTTGGGATCATCTGGCCAGGCTGACTTGGAGCGCCTAAGTTGTCGGCATCAAAGATATTCCTGGCCGCGGGGACGAGGAGCATGCACGTTACTAGCCAGCCCAAAACGTTGGTCTTTGGCCTCAAGTTATCCACACACGGCAGGATTCTGGCCTGCGCAGTATGCGGCCCGTTCAGAATCGTCGCATGGGAATCAGATACTACGCATACGCGTTTGACAGCGATCAGACCGGGAAAGCACTTGCTGACCCACTCACGGTGATCGGTTCGGACCCGCTCGCGGACGCATACGGTCTCGAACCTGGCTTCCGGCAGGGCGTCACAGACTTCCGGCAATCCCTGCCGGAGCGGGACCTCCTCTACCTCGACAAGGCATGGCTGTACCTGGAGCGGCTCACTGCTCCGCGCTCTTCCGGTGCTGCAGCCAGAGCGGCCTACCGGATGTTCGAAGGGCAGGTGACTTACGCCGAAGATGGATTTACATGGCACCCGTGGGTGCGCGCACTCCCGCCTCAGGACGTCGCATCGATCGCCCGGGACCTTGAGGCGGTCAACGACCACGACATCAAAGCCGGCCTGAGCGGGATCTGCTCGTCTGGTCAGGTGCTGGGGTCCGAGTTGGCCTACGCCACCGCGTTTCTTAATAAAGCCAGAAGCTTTGTCTACGCGGCGGCCTCAGATGGGCGGGGATTCGCCTACTTGATCGGTTGACGGGGGGCAGAAGCAACCTGCCCACGTCGGATGTGATCGTGACGGGTTTCGGTGCACCGGGGCGAACACTAAGACGTTGTTCGGCTGCGGAACGTGGTGGAATTTAGATTCAATGTGTAGTTGAGTTCCGCTTCAACGTGTAGTTCCCGAGGTTTCAAGACTTTTGCGACGGCCGCTAAGAACACGTGTTCTTGGCGGCCTTTGCTTTTGCGCACTGGTGCCGTGAATGTCGCGGGCATTTCGCAGTAGAAAAACCTAAGAAGCCACGAGCCGCGCGATCGATGCGGTCTAGGCGTCTTCACCGGGCAAGTTTGCGGTGAACCGAGGCTACGCCACCGTGTATGAATTCAGTGGCCGTCCGGTGCCGCCATACGTGAGATCCAGCGCCAGGAGGCCCTTGCGTTCCAGAGTGCTCAAATAGCGCTGCGCCGTTGGCCTGCTGACACCGAGCTGCTCGGCAATTTCTGCAGCGTTTACAGGCCTTGCCGCGGCCCGGACGGCGTCGAACACTTTCTGCATGGTTGGCTGCAGACGCGGGGCCGGGGCGGATGCCTTGATCCCGGCCAGCCGTGTTTTGTACAGGTTGTCGATGGTTGACTGGTTCGCCATCGACACCGATTCCAGCTCTTTCCGCCACTTCCTGTAAGCCTCAAGCTGGGCGCGGAGCCGGTCAAAGCCAAAGGGCTTTACGAGGTAATACACCGCGCCGCTGGTCATGGCGGCCTTCACAGTGGCCAGGTCCTGGGCGGCGGTGATGACGATGCAGTCAATTTGCGTTCCGGCCGCCTGCAAAGTTCGCAGGAGCGAAAGTCCGTCTTCGTCCGGCAGATGGATATCCAATAGGAGCAGGTCGGGATGGAGCCGGCCAATGGCTTCACGCGCGGCGGCCGCGCTGTACACCTGGCCGACGCACTCGAACCCTTCAACCCGGGCCACCCGGGACGCATGAATGCCTGCAACCCGGAAATCGTCGTCCACTACCAGCGTCTTAATCAACGCCCGCACTCCTATCTTCAACTGCTACCTGCGTCGTTGCCGGCAGCCATACCTCAAAGTTACCGCCGGGGCCCGGGAACACATCCAACGTTCCGCCTGCCCTGCGCACGATCCTGCTCACCAGCGCAAGCCCGATGCCGCGCCGCATTCCCGGCCGAGGGTCTTTCGTTGAGTACCCATCCACCATGACCTGGTCGATTCTGTCCGCCGGAACGCCGGGCCCGTTGTCGCGGACGGCAATGAAGACGCCGTCCGCGTCGTCGAACTGTACCGTGACCATGCGCGGCCGGGGCGTATTGGCGAGCGCGTCAACCGCGTTGTCCAGGAGGTTGCCGACGATGGTCACCAGCTCTGTGGGGTCAACCTCCGGATGTTCCAGGCGGGAGTCGACAGTGACCTCCATCTGCACGTCCTGTTCAGCGGCGACAGCAACTTTGGCCAGCAGTAAGGCGGCAAGTTCCGGCGGGGCAATGGTGGCGCGAAGCCGTTCGCCCAGGGACTTGGGCATGCTCGACACCTGCGAGACATACCTCTTGGCCTGGTCCAGGTCCCCCATCTCCAGCAAGCCGTCAACAATGTGAAGCCGGTTGGCGTATTCGTGTTCCAACGCTCGCATGGCCTCCATTAGGCCCTGGATGGAATGGAGGTCCCGCACCAGGCCCTCGATTTCGGTGCGGTCCCGAAGGGTGACCACGGAACCGATGCTGCGGCCGGCAGTGGACACCGGCATCCGGTTGACAACCAGCAAGGCGTCCTCGGTCAGCGCCACCTGGTCGGCTCCGGGGAGCCGGCCGGCCAGCAAGTCCCGCAGCCGGCCCCGCGGCAGCAGGTCCGCGATCGGCTTCCCCAAGGCGTCCCCCTCCAGGTGAAGCAGTCGCCGGGCTTCCTCGTTAATGACCGTCACCTTGCCGTGGTCATCAAGTCCGACGACGGCCTCGCGGATTCCGTGCAGCAGGGCTTCACGTTCCTGCAGGAGGGAGGCGATCTCGGCTGGCTCCAAGTCGAAGGTGACACGCTTGATCCGGCGGGAAAGCAGCAGCGAACCCGCAACACCCAAGGCGAGGACCAGGGCCGAGAATCCTGTGATCAGCCAGATGTTCTGCATCTGGTTGCTCAGGACCTGGGCGTCTTCAATTCCCACCGACACCTGCCCTATCACCGAGCCGTCGGCACCAAAGACGGGGGCCTTGGCGTTGGCCGACCGGCCCAGGCTTCCGGGGTCGAAGCCTACGTGGGTTTGGCCGTCCAGAACGGCGACCGGCTCCTCCAGCCGGAGGCCGATCAGCGCCGAATCGGGGTGCGAAAACCGTTTTCCCTCCCTGTCGCTGACCACGACGTAATCGGGCTGGGAGGCGGTCATCACCTGCTGTGCGATTCCGTTGATGACGTGGTCAGGATCCCCTGCTGCCAATGCGGAACGGATGTCCGCCATCTGGGCGGTGGTGGTCGCAATGCCCAGGGCGCGCAGCTGGTACTGCTGGTCAAGGGTCTGGTTGCTGATTATCGAAAAAAGAAACCCGCCCAAGGCCACCGTAAGGATCAGCAACGACAGCGAGGCCAGGAGGATCTGGGCGGTCAGCGTGGAAAAGCGCCGGCTTGCCCAGATCCGCCGCGCCACGAGCCCACGGCTCACCGGGGCCCCGGAGACACGATTTTTACGCGGTTGCAGAAAATGCACGAAACGTGCACTTTTGCGGCTAAAGCACACATCTTACTGAAGTCTTTCTGGCAGGAATGCTCACTCCCTAAGCTTCACATAGTTCCAGTGATCCACGTCACGAACCCGAACTACCTGAGCAGAAGACAGCGAGGTCTTGCAATGAACAACACCCCCACACCCAGGCCGCCCGGCCCGCCACAGAGTGCCGCCGAGGGGGCGCGGATCGAGGTTACCGGCCTGACCAAGCGCTACCTCACGCCCAAGGGCGAGACCTTCACGGCCATCAGGGACGTCACGGTGACTGTCGAACCCGGACAGTTCTGCTCCATCGTCGGCCCCACAGGTTGCGGCAAATCCACAACGCTGGCCCAAGTCTCCGGGCTGGAGCATCCGAGTGCCGGCTCGGTCAGGGTGGGCGGCAACCTCGTGGAAGGCATCACCAACGGCGTGAGCTACATGTTCCAGGCGGACGCCCTTTTCCCATGGAAGAGCGTGCTCGGCAACGTCATGATGGGACCCATCCTGCTCGGAATGCCAAAGCGCCAAGCGACGGATCTTGCCCGGGATTGGCTTCGCCGGGTTGGCCTGGCCGGATTCGAGGATCGTTACCCGCACCAACTCTCGGGCGGTATGCGCAAGCGCGTGGCGATGGCGGCGGCCCTCATCAACAATCCGCGAATCCTCCTCATGGATGAGCCGTTCGGAGCCCTCGATGTGCAGACCAAGGCCATCATGCAGAACGAACTGCTCAAGCTCTGGGAGGAACTGCGCCCCTCAGTCCTGTTCATCACCCATGACCTGGACGAGGCCGTGGCGCTGTCGGACCGGGTAGTCATCATGACCAGCAGCCCCGGTTCGGTCAAGGACGTCTTTGACATCGACCTTCCCCGGCCCCGCGGCAACGTCCAGGAAATCCGTCATGAGGAGCGGTTCCTGGAACTCCAGGGCCGGATCTGGGAATCCCTTAAAGACGAGGTCACCCGCGCCTACGCCATGTCGGCAGGTGCGGCATGACAACCCTCACTCACAGTGGAAGCCGTAAAAGCGAGAAGCCAGTGGAAACAGAATCAGCAGCGAAGAATGAGGGCAGGGCCAAGGCCCGGCGCCGCTCCGTGTCCATCTGGATCGGCCGGGTGGTCCTGGCTGTCGCGGTTGTCGGCGGCTGGCAATGGTTCACCACTGCGGGGTGGGTGGATAAATTCTTTTTCGGCCAGCCCTCTGAAATCTGGGACAGCCTGGTCAAGCTCTTCACCGAAGGTACTGCGTTCGGGACCATCTGGGAGAACCTGGGTGTCACGGCGCAGGAAGCCTTCTTCGGCTTCCTCCTCGGAACGCTCGTGGGCGTGGTCCTCGGCATTCTCCTGGGCTCCAACAAGTACCTGTCGGCCGTCGTCGGACCCTACATCAGAATCGTGAATTCGATTCCCCGTATTGTGCTTGGCTCGATCTTCATCGTGGCATTCGGGCTGGGTGTCTTCCCGAAAATCCTGCTCGCGGCGGTGCTCGTCTTCTTCGTGGTGTTCTTCAACGCGTTCCAAGGCGTCCGCGAGGTGGACCAGAACCTGGTGGCAAACGTACGGGTCCTTGGAGCTTCGCCGTATCAGGTGGCGTTGCACGTGACAATTCCGTCAGCCATGACCTGGATCATTGCGAGCCTTCACACCGCGTTCGGCTTCGCGATCATCGGCGCCCTCGTTGCCGAGGTGCTGGGCGCCCAGCAGGGAATCGGCCTGATTATCAGCCAGGCGCAAGGAACGTTCGACCCGAACACGGTCTTCGCCTGCATGGTGATCATCGCCGTCGTCACACTCTTTGCCGAATCCCTGATCAACCTGCTTGAGCACAGAATCCTCAAGTGGCGCCCGCCCAACCGTTCCGAGGCGCAGGCCATCTGATCCCTGATGCAGTTTTTCACCCAGCAACACCCCTAACAAAACCCAGGTCCCGTTTGGGACAAACAAAAGGATGCGTAAAACAATGATGATGAAGCGCCCTATCTTTGCCGCCGCAGCAGCCGGGGCCGTTGCCCTTAGCCTTGCGGCCTGCGGCAACAGCTCGAGCCCCGCAGCCAGCGGCGGTTCGCCAAGCGGCAGTGCTGCCGCGGACAGCAGCTCGATGCCCACCGTGAAGATGATGGTGGGAGGCATCGACAAGCAGATCTACCTCCCGTACCAGCTGGCCCAGCAGCTCGGCTATTACCAGAAGTACGGGGTCAAGATGGAACTCTCCACTGAGCAGCAGGGCGGCGTAGGCGCTGAAGAGGCCATGGCTTCCGGACAGGTGGACATGGCCGGAGCGTGGTACATCCACACCGTGGACTTCCAGGCCAAGGGCAAGAAGGTCACCAACCTCGTCCAGCTTTCAGGAGCCCCAGGCGAACGCATCATGTGCAACGCCAACGCCAACGTCCACTCCGGCGCCGACCTCAAGGGCAAGACCGTTGGTGTCACGGACCTGGGCTCCGGCACGGATGAACTCACTCAGTTCATCGCCTCCAAGGCCGGCCTGTCCAAGAACGATTACCACACCATCGCCGTGGGCGCCGGGGCGACGGCCATCGCCGCCATCCAGCGCAGCTCCGCTGACTGCGTCATGACAACGCAGCCAACAGTCGGCGCTCTGGAAAGTAAGAACCTCGCGGTTCCCGCCATTGACCTCGCCACGGCGGAGGGTTCCAAGGCTGCCCTGGGCAGTTCGCTGCCGTCCGCCGGCCTGCTGGCCCAAACGGATTGGGTCAATAGCCACCAGGATGAAGTTCAGAAAGTGGTGAACGCATTGGTGGACACCATGCACTGGATCAACACCCACTCCGCGCAGGAGATCGCCGACAAGCTGCCCCCGACCTTCGTCCAGAACAGCACCATCAGCAAGGACGACTACGTCAAGGCCCTGGACCAGGACAAAGGCCAGTTCCTCCCGGATGGCATTATGCCGGCGGGCGGCCCCAAGACGGTCTTCGACGAGGAGAAGTCCATTGGGGTTGACACATCCAAAGTCAACATGGCCGACACGTTCGACCAGAAGTACGCCCAGGCGGCTCTCAAGCTCGAGGGCTACACGGCGGCTACCACTCCCGCCGGTGCTGACGGCTAACTGATTGAAAGGAGAGCTCCCCGGAATCCATTTCCGGGGAGCTCTCCTGCGCCTGAGTCGGCCGGCCATTGATCGATGACGTCTATCTCCAGGAGGGCATGACGCCACAGGTTGGGCCACGACGGAAGGTGGTTGAATTTAGATTCAATGTGTAGGTCCTGGTCTCCCTGAAACCCTTTGCGATAGCCGCTAAGAACACGTGTTCTTGGCGGCTATGTGCTTTCTGGGACCGGTTGCCAAGTCAAAATGATGCCGCCCGCATTTTGCTGCCTAACGAACGAGTGATCAAACTTGTGGCCGCAGTCAAAGTCGGTCAAAAGGCTTGAGGCACCGTTCTTGCCTGGCGTTGGATCCGCTCTGCGGGCGTGCCCGCCGAGGACGACTCAACGTCACACTGCCCGGCGAAGCCCGTAGCCGTAATTCGACTAGAACAGCGGCCACGGCACCGCCGACATCTCACCGTTCGGAGCCGGAAACTGCCCTGCCAAGCGCAACCGGGCGCAGCGCGCGGCGAGCGATGCGATTTCTTCGGCGCTGAGCAAGTCCGTCAGGTTTCGGCCCAGCCCACCGTGCAGTCCTTCGCGGACACGATCGATGCCGTCGCGTTCCTCCGCGGTCAGGGCGTCTCCCAGCCATCCCCACAGCACCGTGCGCAACTTGTGGTCATGGTGAAAGGTGAGCCCATGGTCCACGCCGTGCCGGTGTCCGTCCGGCATGGCAAGAATGTGGTCGCCTTTCCGGTCGGCGTTGTTGACGATGATGTCGAACACCGCCATGCGTCTGAGCGCTGGCGTGTCTTCGTGAACGAGAGCCACCTTCCGTCCGTTCTCATCTCGTCCCTCGAGCACGTGTTTCCAGCCCGTCTCCGGCACATGGTCCGTCGCGACCAGGTTCACAGCGTTTTGGGCGGGGTCTTGCTCCTGCCAGAGCTGCACCATTCCTTCGCCCATCGGACCATCGCGCAGCCACGTGTGCGGCACGACGTCCCAGCCGAAGGCCTGCGAGACCAGGTAGGCGGCCACCTCACGGTGGGCCAGGGTGCCGTGGGGGAAATCCCACAGCGGACTTTCGCCTGCTATCGGCTTATAGACGACGATCACGTCGCCGATGCTGCCCAGAAATGTGGCGTTTGACGCCGTCGTGATGCGGCCGGTGAGCGTCAGCTCGGCGGTCACCAGGTCCGGCGCTGGCATCAGACCGCGGGAAGGGTGCAGACGTGCCCGCCGGCGTCTATGGGGTAACCGCAGAGCGGGCACGCCGGACGCCCTGCGCCCACGATCTCCCGGGTCCGCTTGGCGAATGCGCGGGCGGTGCCGACCGGCATTCGCACCAGCAGCATTTCGGGCTCGTTAGCGCCGTCCTCATCAAGCGGGTCGTCGGTGTCATTAGCATCGGCATCGGTGATGGGGTAGGCCTCAATGACGACCTGGGCCGTGGTTGGGTCCCACCCTAAGCTCATGGCGCCGGTGCGAAACTGCTCCTGAACGGCCTCGAGCTGGTCATTGTCGACAAGTTCAATGGGAGTATTCGTGGGAACGCTGAAGGGGTTGCCCTCGACGGTGATGAGCTGGTCGAGAATTTCGTCGATCTTCTCCGCGAGCAGAGCCGACTGCTGCTTCTCCAGGGCAATACTCACGATCTGAGTCCCTGCGCGCACCTGCAGGTAGAACGTGCGCGCCCCCGGAAGGCCAATGGTGCCAACGACGACCCGATCAGGCCAGGCAAACTCGTGAACACGTGTAGGCATGTCTGTATTTTAGTCACATGTGGTTCATGGCGCCTTCTGCCCTGCACCGCCACCCACCGGCGCATCGCCGGAGTGGATGCCGTGCGACAGCCACGACAGATCACCCGCGTCGGTGTTGGTCGCGTAGACGCTCGGCCGACTAGCGCCGTAGCGCACGATCGATACGGAGGCCGGGCCCACGTTAATCCGCTGGAACAGGTCAAAGTGCATGCCGAGCGCGTCGGCGAGGATTGACTTGATGATGTCACCGTGACTCACCGCCACCCACACGGCCCCTGGCCCGTACTCAGCTTCGAAGGCTGCATCGTGGCGTCGAATCGCTGCCACCGACCGAGCCTGCATCGCGGCCATGGATTCACCGCCGGGAAAGACGACGGCGGACGGTTGCGACTGCACAACCGGCCACAAATCCTCGGTCGCGAGATCACTGAGCGTGCGGCCCTGCCACTGGCCGTAATCACACTCGGTGAGATCGAGATCGACCGGCGCGTGCGGCGTGCCCGCCTGGCGGTCGAGAATGAGCCGGGCGGTCTGCTGGCAACGCTCAAGAGGGCTCGACACCACCCCGACTAAGGGCACTGGTGCGAGCCGGTATCCGGTCAGGGCCGCCTGGTCGCGCCCGATCTGGTCCAGGCTGACGCCGACGGCGCGGCCGGCCAGCAGTCCAGTGGCATTGGCTGTGGTGCGGCCGTGCCGCACGAGAATAACTGTCGCCATCCACCCAGCCTAACCACCCGCTCGATGGCGGTGTGAAGCGTGCCGGGTCGCGCGTCGAACCGGCAGACAAAGCACCGGCAGAACCCTTCAAGCATTCTGACGCGCGCAAGCCGCCCGGACGGACTCGGCACGCATTGACCAGCTCATGGCCGACCCAGCAAAACCGGAAGAACCAGCACAGCAAGAACCCCCGACCGAAGTCGACCCCCGCATGGAGGACAGGCGGTCGAGGGTGGTCGCGACACGGGTGTCCCCGTTTCGGCAGGCGGCCGGCGCTTCCCGGTGTCCCGGCCGTGCCCGGTTGGCGCCGGTGGGGCCCTGGTCCGCGAATGTCTTGTCCAGTGCCACTCCCAGAGCGAGAAGGGCATTTTTCTGGGCGGTTAGGTCTTCGTCGTTGGTGGATACGCGGGCTTATCCGATCAGCAGCCCGGTCATGGTGTTGAATGTACCGTTTATCCCCCAGAAACCGCCCCCGCGTCACCGGGCATTTTTTGATAGGTGCCGCCGCGCTGGCCCTGATAGCCAGACGGGCAGCCGTTCGAAAGCCGCCGAGGATCCGGCAACTTCACAGACGTCGGCAGAGGATTTCGAAGGAATTCAAGTCATCTCGGGTCAAAGGCAGGGCTGAGCGTCCATTTCGGTGGTCAAGCACGTCGAGGTCTTGTCCACTGCGGATGCCGGTAGATCGATCTGCGCCGGCGGCCTGAGAGGCCAACGATTTCGAGTACGGGGCCAGCCAGAAGGCGCCACCGATGAACGTCTGCACGACCCGAGCGATCGTAAACGATCATCAGATCGGTACGTTCGAAGTAGATGTACCCGGCAATAACACTGCCGTCACCCGAAGCGAGGGGATCGCCTACGATGATCTCGACTCGGTCGTCGGCCTCGATAAATTGAAGCAGGGCGGCACGGGCCTCCGGCTGCCACGCTTTCGGCCACGAGATTGACTCCATGGCAAGATCGTTCCTTATGCCGAGCAACTGGCGGCGTCACGACACGTAGGCCAGCGTCCGCGACATCGCCCCAAGGGCCATTCCGCATTGTCCGGGTCCATTTCCGCGCGGTAAATGACCGCTGGTTAGGAAACCACATTTGAGACCGGACTAACATCCGCCGACGTGCGGTCCCCGCCCGCGGACTGACTTGTGTTCCTGCATGCTCGTCCGTCATGGACTACGTGGCAGAGATGGGTGACCGGCACGCTTCTCGGCGCCGTCGGCGTGAAACTCGCCATCGACGCGCCTGCCTCGGCAACCCCCTAGCCACGGACCGGTAAAGGATCCCCTGCGGGAGTCGCGAACGTGGAAGTTGCGCTGGCTAGCAAGTAATGAGCGATTAACTCGACAAGCCCCGATTCTTGAATCGGGGCTTTTCTGTGTGCCGCGCCTTTATCGTTTCGATCGCTGGCCGTCAATGATTCTGTGGAATTTAGGCTGGAGTGAGCTCTCAAATGTTGCAGCTCGGTAACGAACTTTACAGGCGGTCAACTTTCGTCCCCGACTGCGGCATTTCGGGTTTACGCTTCATGCCATGTGAGACGGGCCACACTGCCGCTGGGGGAGTGTGGACGTCTGTCTGGCGCCAACGGTGCCGGTCTCATCCACACCACAGAAACAAGGAGGCGGAATGCGCTTGGGTCGTATTTCCAAAGCAGTGGGCTTGGCAGCAGTAGCTGCCATCGCCCTCAGCGCCTGCGCGGGCAGCAGCGGCGGGACATCCCCGGCCACTGCGGCAGCAGCAAGCAAGCAAGGCGGATCGGCAACGGTAGTTGAGGTCAACGCATTCAATACGTTCAACCCCAACACGGCCGACGGCAATACTGATATCAACTCCAAGATCAGCTATGCGACTCACTCCGGCTTCTACTACATCGACAACAAGCTGAACGTCGTGCACAACGACAAGTTCGGCAAGATGGAGAAGACCTCCGACGATCCGCTGACGGTCAAGTACACCATCAACGACGGCGTGAAGTGGTCAGACGGCACGCCCGTGACCACGGCGGACCTTCTGCTGCAGTGGGCCGCCTTCTCCGGCTACTACGACGATGCCGATCCGGCGGCCAAGACGGGAACCTCCTACTTCTCCTACGCCGGCGACACAACCGGCCTGGCCCTGACCGACTTTCCGGAGCTCAGCGCCGACGGCAAGTCCATGACCCTGAAGTACTCGAAGCCTTTCGCTGACTGGGAAATCGCGCTCGGCGGCCCCGGCATCGACGTCCCGGCGCACGTCCTGGCCAAAAAGGCGGGCCTGGCGGACACGAAGGCGTTCGTCGACCTCCTCAAGAGCATGCCCCGCGGCGATGCCAAGGCTCCCAAGCCGGCTGACGCCAAGATGCGGGCCATGGCGGATCTGTGGAACACCGGCTTTGACACCAAGACGCTTCCGGCCGACCCGAGCCTGTACCTCTCCAACGGCCCGTTCATCGTCAAGAGCGTGAACCAGGACCAGTCCCTGACCATGGTCAAGAACAAGGACTACAACTGGGGCCCGGCAGCCAACCTGGACGAGATCACCGTGCGCTACATCGGTGACTCTGCCGCCCAGGTGCAGGCGCTGAAGAACGGTGAGGCCGACATCATCGCGCCGCAGGCATCCGCCGACACCGTCGATCAGCTCAAGGCACTGTCGAGCCAGGGCGTCACGGTCGACCAGGGCGCGCAGCTGGCCTACGACCACATCGACCTTAACTACAGCGGCCCGCTGGCCGACAAGAACGTGCGCCAAGCGTTCATGAAGACGGTTCCGCGCCAGGACATCGTCGACAAGATCGTGAAGAAGATGGATCCGAACGCCAAGCCGCTCGACTCCCAGATCTTCGTCCCGGCCCAGGCTGCCTACGCGGACTCCGTCAAGAACAACGGATCCTCCGACTACCAGGCCGTGGACATCGACGGTGCCAAGAAGCTCCTGAACGGTGCCACCCCCGAGGTGCGCATCATGTACAACAAGGACAACCCCAACCGCGTTGACGCGTACTCGCTGATCCGCGAATCCGCCACGAAGGCCGGCTTCAAGATCGTCGACGGCGGCCTGGGCAAGTCTGACTGGGGCAAGGCCCTCGGCAAGGGCGGCTACGACGCCACCATCTTCGGCTGGACCAACCCGGGGGTCGGCGTGTCCGGCGTCCCGCAGATCTTCAAGTCGGATAACGATTCCAACTTCAACAAGTTCAGCGACCCCGAGGCCGACAAGCTGATGGACCAGCTGATTGTCACCACCGACCACAGCAAGCAGGACGACCTCACCAAGCAGATCGACAAGAAGATCTGGGACTCCGGCTACGGTCTTCCGCTCTTCCAGTCGGTCGGTGTCGACGCGTACAGCGACCGCCTCACCGGCGTGAAGTACATGCCGAACCAGACCGGTGTCTGGTGGAACTTCTGGGAGTGGGCACAGAAGTAGGCCGACGACCGCAAGCGACACCCGCCAGCTGAGGCGCCGGGACCCAAGCACCACGGTCCCGGCGCCTTCTGGCGGAACTCCAGCCGACGCGGCACGGCGCCGCGTGATCCGCGGCACCCGGCCCAACACTGCGACCGGCCCGGGCACAACCCGGGCCCGAATCCCGAGGTTCAATTTCCATGGTGACCTACATTGTCCGGCGGCTCATCACCGCTGCACTCATTCTTCTTGGCGCGTCCTACCTGGTGTATCTCCTGACAGCGGCGTCCGGAGATCCCCTCTTGGAGTACCGCGCCAGCAGCGCACCCAACAGGCAGCAGCTGATGGATGCCAGGACCGCGCTCCTGCAGCTCGACACCCCCGCACCGCTGCGCTACTTCAAATGGCTGGGCGGAGCGGCGCAATGCCTCGTTCCCTTCGCCAACTCCTGCGATCTCGGCAAGAACATCGCCGGCCAGCCCATCACCGACGCCCTGGGCCACGCACTGATCCAGACCCTCACGCTGGTCACGGGTGCGACGGTCCTCGCCATCCTGGTCGGCATCACCCTCGGTATTGTGACGGCCCTGCGCCAGTACAGCACGCTGGATTACGGCGTGACCTTCATGGCGTTCCTCTTCTTCTCCCTGCCCATCTTCTGGGTCGCCGTCCTCCTCAAGGAATTCGGCGCCATCGGATTCAACAACTTCCTCAGGGATCCCGACATCCCCTTCCCGACAGCGCTGGCGATCGGTGCCGCCCTCGGTGTGGTGGCCGCCGTCGCGGCCGGCGGGGAGCTCAAGCGCAGGGTACTTACCGGCGGTGTGGTCTTCGCGTTCGTCGCCGCCGTGCTCGTCTACTTCTCTGCCACAGGGTGGTTCAAAGCACCGGGACTCGGACCGGTAGTCATCGCCATCGCCGGCGTGGGCATTGCCTTCGCCGTTACCCTGCTCTCAGCCGGGCTGAAAAACCGGAAAGCACTTCAGTCCGCATTGATCGCCGTCGGGGTAGGCGTGGTCCTGTACTTTGTCCTCCAGCCGCTGCTGAACGAAGCCACGTTCCTCATGATCGTGCTGCTGGCCGTGGCCGCCGTCCTCGTCGGCATGGGCATCGGCTTCCTCATGGGAGGCTACGACCGCGGGCAGTCCATGCGCGCGGCAGCGCTCACATCGTTCCTGGTGGGGTTCCTCATCATGCTGGACCGGTACATGCAGGCATGGCCCACTTACTTCAACAACAGCCGCGTCCGCGGCCGGCCCATTGCCACGATCGGCGCGAGCACACCGAATATCGAAGGCGACTACTGGGTCCTGAGCCTCGACTCGTTCACGCACCTGATCCTGCCCACGATGGCCCTGATCCTCATTTCGCTGGCAGGGTACACCCGTTTCACGCGCGCTTCCATGCTGGAAATCATGAACATGGACTACATCCGGACTGCCCGTGCCAAAGGCCTTTCCGAAAGGACCGTCGTGATGCGCCACGCCTTCCGTAACGCGCTGATCCCCATCGCCACCATTGTGGCGTTCGACATCGGCGGCCTGATCGGCGGGGCGGTCATCACCGAGTCGGTGTTCTCCGTCCGGGGGATGGGCTTCCTGTTCCTCGACGGCATCCAGCACATCGACCCTAACCCGGTCATGGGCGTCTTCGTCTGTGTGGCCATCACGGCCATGGGATTCAACCTCATTGCGGACCTCGCGTACTCCGCACTTGATCCACGCGTAAGGGTAAAAGCATGAGCCAGCCAAGCCAGCAGGATGAAATCATGGCCGAAGAGGCCAGCCTGGGGCGGTCGGATGCCGCCGGAATCGAACCGGTCCTTCAGGCCAAGGGCCTCAGCCAGGGGCAGATCGTCAGGAAGCGGTTCCTCGGCCACACGGGTGCCATTATCGGCCTCGTCGTCTTCGCCATCATCTTCATCATGGCCTTCACCTCGGTGGGCTACGCCGGCATCCCCGGCTGGTGGAAGTACAGCCACGAGGACGTGGCGCCCCTGGTCAACGACGGCGTACCCACCGCCTCGCTCTGGCTGCCGGCCTGGGGCGAACACCCGTTCGGTCAGGACCGGATCGGGCGCGACCTCTTTGCCATGACGATGCGCGGCGCCCAGCAGTCGATCACCATCATGGTCGTGATCGGCGTTATTGCCGGGCTCGTCGGAGTGGTGGTCGGCGCCCTCTCCGGCTACTTCCGCGGCTGGCTGGAAGCGGTGCTGATGCGCATCACGGACGTCATCATCATTGTTCCTGCCCTGCTCCTGGCGGCCGTGATGGCGCAACTGGCGGGCCGGCGCGACGAGGGAAGCTGGTTTGCCTCATTTGCCAGCAACAACGGCGTGCTCGCGATCGGCATCTTCCTGGGCCTCATCAGCTGGGTGGGACTTGCACGCCTCATGCGCGGGGAGTTCCTCACCCTGCGTGAGCGCGAATTCGTGGACGCGGCCCGGATCTCGGGGGCCAGCAACGCACGGATCATCTTCAAGCACATCCTGCCCAACGCGGTCGGCGTGCTGATCGTGAACGTGACGCTGACCATGTCCGCAGCCATCCTCACCGAAACTGCGCTGAGCTACCTCGGCGTCGGCGTTCAGGCACCGGACACCTCGCTCGGCCTGCTCATCTCGCAGAACCAGGCCGCATTCGCCACGCGCCCCTGGCTCTTCTGGTTCCCGGGCCTGTTCATCGTGCTGATCTGCCTGAGCATCAACTTTATCGGCGACGGCCTCCGGGATGCTTTCGATCCGCGCCAGAAGAAGTTCAACGCCAAGAAGGCAGAGGGCGCCGGGAAAGCTGACCACACCGTGCTGCCTTCGTTCGAAAAGACCCCCGTCTCCGCCTTTGACGGACCTGCTGTCGATGGAACCAAGGGCGAATAGATGCCGGCCCCGTGCAGGCTTGCCTTATGCGGCTGTGACAGCCACGTAGCTGGCCGCCAGAAGAAGTACGACGGCGCCCGCCGCCACCCAGCGGAAGGTCACCTTGACCGCTGTGGTGGCGGCGTCGCCGGCGGCGAGCTCACCGCTTTCGACCAGTGCATGCCACCGGGCCCTCACCAGCATGGCTGCCTGGCCGGAATCGGTGGTCTTCAGGTCCCCGGGACGGACGGACTTCCCCGGACCGTACGTGGTTGCCGGCAGCCCCTGAAGGTCTTCGGCGCGGGCGTTGCGGCCACCCCAGATGCCGGGAGCGGGCGCGGCCCAGGAGACGTAGCTCTTGTGCGCCGTGACGAGCGTGAGCGCGAACCGGGTATCAACATGCACCAGCGCCGCCCATGGCACCACGATGGACCGGAACGGGTTCTCCAGTGTGACGCCGTCCTCGTGCACCACGACGGCCGGCATCCAGAAGAGCAGCCAGCCGAGAAAAGCGACGAGCACCAGCGGAGCCGCACCCGCGAGTGCGCCGGGTCCTGCCATCACAACCGTCACCACGATACCGAAGGCGGCCACCGCCCAGGACAGCCACGCGAACCATTTATTCGTTCGTGCTTTAAAGATTTCAACGTTTCCGGCATGCGGCGAAGAGCTCATGCCCCCAATAATTCAGTATTCCGAGCCGCAGCACTAATCCCCGGTGCTTCGACGGCTCGGGTGGAAGGAAAGACCCATCATGACTGACTTCGTCACGCTCGATCCGCCGGCGGCAACCGAACCCGGCAAAGGTGAAACCGTCCTGAAGGTCCGTGACCTTAGCGTCGACTTCGGCGTGGACAAGAAATGGGTCCCGGCCGCGATAGGCCTGAATTACGAGGTGCGCGCCGGCGAGGTGCTCGCGATAGTGGGGGAGTCCGGGTCCGGCAAGAGCGCCAGTTCGATGGCGCTCCTGGGCCTGCTGCCCAGCAACAGCCGTGTGAGCGGCAGCGTCAAGCTCGCCGGCCGGGAACTGCTGGGGGCCAATGAGGCAAATATCCGGGCGGTCCGCGGCAAGGACGTGGCCGTGATCTTCCAGGAGCCCATGACTGCCCTGAACCCCGTCTACACCGTGGGCGCGCAGATTGTCGAGACGGTCCGCCTCCACAATGAAGTCTCCCCCGACGAAGCACGGCTGCGTGCCCTGCACATGCTGGAGCTCGTGGAACTGCCGGATCCCGAGAAGGCGTTCCGGTCCTATCCCCACCAGCTCTCGGGCGGACAGCGCCAGCGCGCCATGATCGCGCAGTCACTTTCCTGCGACCCCAAGCTGTTGATAGCGGATGAGCCGACCACGGCTCTCGACGTGACCGTGCAGGCGGAGATCCTGGATCTCATGCGGAACCTCAGGAACAAGCTGGACAGCGCGATTGTGCTGATCACCCATGACATGGGCGTCGTGGCCGACCTTGCCGACAGGATTGCCGTCATGCGCAAGGGCCTGATCGTGGAGACGGGCACGGCCGCGCAGATCTTCCACAACCCGCAGCACGAATACACCCAGGCGCTCCTGGCCGCCGTTCCCCACCTCGGCCAGGGCGCCGGTTCCGCGGACGGCGTCGATGTGACGGCCGCCCTCGCCGCGGCCACGAACGTCGAAATCCTCGCGATCCCGGCCGAGGAGCTGCTGCGGCGCGAGCGCGAGAACGCCGCGGCCCTTGCCTCGGCCGAAGCCACCCGGCCCAAGGGTGAGCCCGTGCTCGAGCTCTCGGACGTCGCCATCGAATACCCCAAGCAGGGCCGGGTGCCGGCCTTCCGCGCCGTGGAGGGAGCCAACCTGGTGATCTATCCGGGACAGGTTGTCGGTCTGGTGGGGGAGTCCGGCTCCGGAAAGACCACCATCGGGAGGGCTGCCGTCGGGCTCCTGCCCGTGGCAGCCGGAACCATGCGGGTGGTCGGCCAGGACATTTCCGCCGCCAAGAGGAACGGCCGCCAGCTCCATGACATGCGGCGGCACGTCGGCATGGTCTTCCAGGACCCGTCGTCGTCCCTGAACCCCAGGCTCCCGATCGGCGAGAGCATCGGCGAACCGATGTTCCTCGCCGGGGTGGCAAAGGGCGCCGACCTGCAAAAGCGGATCGAGGCACTCCTGGACCAGGTCGAGCTCCCGCGGGATTACCGCAACCGGTACCCCCACGAGCTCTCCGGCGGGCAGAAGCAGCGCGTGGGCATTGCCCGCGCTCTCTCGCTCAAGCCGAAACTGATGGTCGCTGACGAGCCCACCTCGGCCCTGGACGTCTCGGTGCAGGCAAAGGTGCTCGATCTGTTCCAGAACCTGCAGAAGGAACTCGGTTTCGCCTGCCTCTTTGTCACGCATGACCTTGCCGTCGTGGATGTGCTCGCGGACCGGATCTGCGTGATGCAGCGCGGCCGGATCGTCGAGCAGGGCACCCGGGAACAGATCCTGCGGAACCCGCAGGAACCGTACACGCAGCGTCTCCTGGCCGCCGTTCCGTTGCCGGATCCGGACAAGCAGCGGGAACGCCGCGAGTTGCGCGCGCAGCTGCTGGCAGCAGGCGCCAGTTAACCGCGCGTAACAGGAATCGTCGTCGGGGCGAATACTACCAGCCAGTATCGTGTGACTTGAAATACGTTGCGGTTGACGCCAACGGTCACATTATTGTCGGGTCACGGTTTGGCAACAGAGTTCCATCATTCGGACATTTTGGCGCTAGGCTACTTCCATATGTAGGCCACGTCACAGGGGATACCCCTGTGCCTGCCTGCGGGGAAGCATAAGTTTTTCCCTGACGAACTCCCACAACTCATAGGAGGCGGAATGCGTTTTTCGCGCACTTCCAAAGCACTGGGCATGGTGGCTATCGCCGCCCTCGCCCTGACCGGCTGCGGTGCCGGTGGCGGCACCGCAAGCGGTAGCGGCAGCACCGGTGGCGACACCAGCAAAGTAATCATTGCCGACGGTTCGGAGCCCCAGCGCCCCCTGATGCCGGCCGACACCAACGAAGTCGGCGGCGGCAAAGTCATTCAGATGATGTTCGCGGGGCTGGTCAGCTACGACCCCAGCGGCAAGGCAGTCAACGAACTTGCAGACTCCATTGAGGGCAAGGACGGCCAGCACTTCACCATCAAGATCAAGAAGGACCAGAAGTTTACCAACGGAGAGGCCATCACGGCCAAGACCTTCGTTGACTCCTGGAACTTCGGAGCAGCGGCCAAGAATGCGCAGCTCAGCGGCAGCTTCTTCGAAAGCATCAAGGGCTACGACGAAGCCAGCGCGGAAGGCTCGACCGTCGACACCATGTCCGGCCTGAAGGTCGTTGACGACCAGACGTTCACCGTAGAGCTGAAGCAGCCGGAATCCGACTGGCCGCTGCGCCTGGGCTACACCGCCTTCGTCCCGGTCCCCGCGGCCGCGCTCAAGGACCCGAAGGCGTACGGCGAAAAGCCGGTCGGCAACGGCCCGTACAAGATGGCCGACGGCGGCTGGCAGCACAACGTGCAGATCCAGCTCGTCCCGAACCCGGACTACAACGGCCCCCGCAAGCCCAAGAACGCCGGCGTGACGTTCAAGATGTACCAGAACGACGACGCCGCGTACCAGGACCTGCTGTCCAACAACCTGGACATCCTGCAGACCATCCCCACCAGCGCGCTGAAGAACTACCAGTCTGACCTCGGCGACCGCACCATCAACAAGCCGTACGCCGGCAACCAGACCATCGCCATCCCGGAATACCTGCCGGAGTGGAGCGGTGACGCGGGCAAGCTGCGCCGCCAGGCCATCTCGATGGCGATCAACCGCGACGAGATCACCAAGGTAATCTTCAACGGCGCCCGCCAGCCGGCCAAGGATTTCACGGCGCCCGTGCTTGACGGCTACAGCGACTCAATCCCCGGTTCCGAGAACCTGAAGTTCGATGCCGCGAAAGCCAAGGACGCGTGGGCCAAGGCCGACGCTATCCAGAAGTGGGATCCGAACGAGACGTTCACCATTGCCTACAACGCCGACAAGGGCGGACACAAGGCATGGGTCGAAGCTGTTGTAAACCAGCTCAAGAACACCCTCGGCATCAAGGTTGAAGGCAAGCCGTACGCGACCTTCAAGGAAGCACGCAACGACGCAACCGCCAAGACCCTGACCGGTGCCATCCGTGCGGGCTGGCAGGCTGACTACCCGTCGCTGTACAACTTCCTCGGCCCGATCTACAAGACCGGTGCCGGCTCCAACGACGCCAAGTACGCCAACCCGGCGTTCGACAAGGCCGTCACCGACGGCCTGAATGCCCCGTCCGTCGCCGACGGCAACAAGGCCATGAACAAGGCCCAGGAGATCCTCCTCCAGGACCTTCCGGCCATCCCCTTGTGGTACCAGGTTGCCCAGGGCGGCTGGAGCGACAAGGTCACCAACGTTGACTACGGCTGGGACGGCGTTCCGCTGTACTACAACATCTCCGGCAAGTAATCACAGGACGACGGCGGGGGCTGCCCAGACTGGGGCCTCCGCCGTCGTCGTGTTTCCCCCTCATTTCCTGATGGCCCGGCCCCACGGGTGTTCTTCGCAGTCCGCACGCCGTGAGTGAACCGGCGCCGGCCTGCACCCAAAGTGAAAAGGTTCTTTGATGAACAACTCCACCGCATCCCTGGACAGGATGCCTGCTCACGGGGGTGTGACTCGCTGATGGCGACATACATCCTCAAGCGTTTCCTGCAACTGATTCCCGTATTCCTCGGCGCAACGCTGCTGGTGTACTTCCTGGTGTTCAGCCTTCCCGGCGACCCCATCGTGGCTCTCTTCGGCGACAAGCCCGTCAACGAGGCCGTCGCGGCCAAGCTCAGGGTCCAGTACCACCTGGACCAGCCGTTCTGGATGCAGTACCTGCTCTACCTCAAGAGCATCTTCACCTTCGACCTCGGCCAGGACTTCTCCGGACGCCCCATCGCCGCGGTGCTCGGCGAAGTCTTCCCCGTCACTGCGCGTCTGGCCGTCATGGCGCTGATCTTCGAAGGTGTCTTCGGCATCGTCTTCGGCCTCATCGCGGGCCTGCGCAAGGGCAAGTTCTTTGACGCCACGGTCCTGGTCGCCTCGCTGATCGTCATCGGCATCCCGATCTTCGTGCTCGGTTTCCTGTTGCAGTTCACCATCGGCGTCAAGCTGGGGTGGGCCAAGCCAACCGTGAGCTCGGCCGCGACCATCCAGGACCTGATCCTGCCGGCGATCGTGCTCGGCCTTGCCTCGTTCGCCTACGTCCTGCGCCTCACCCGCACGTCCGTCATTGAAAACATGAACGCCGATTACGTGCGCACCGCCACCGCCAAGGGCCTGTCCCGTTTCCGGGTTGTCCGGGTGCACATCCTGCGCAACTCGCTGATCCCCGTCATCACCTTCCTGGGTGCAGACCTCGGAAGCCTCATGGGCGGGGCAATCGTGACCGAAGGCATCTTCAACGTTCCGGGTGTGGGCAACCGGCTCTACCGCGCCGTACTGTCCGGGGAAGGCCCCACCGTGGTCTCGATCGTGACCGTGCTGGTGCTGATCTACTGCCTCTCCAACCTGCTCGTTGACCTGCTCTACGCCTGGCTTGACCCGAGGATCCGCTATGACTCCTGAGAACACAACCTCTGAGAACACCACGTCAAGGCACGCCGCTCCCGTGCGTGCGCCCCGCCATATTGAACACTTTGTTGCAGATACGGCGGAAACGCCGCTTCAGGCGACGGACCGGGTCAAGGAAGAAAACGCGCCGCTGAGTCTTTGGGGCGAAGCCTGGAAGAACCTGCGCAAGCAGCCGCTGTTCCTCATCTCGGTGTTCCTGATTCTCGTCGTCGTCGCTGTCTCGCTTTTCCCGGGCCTCTTCTCCTCGATCGACCCGACATCCGAGGCCTGCCAGCTGGGCAACTCCGACGGCGGCCCGGCCGCCGGCCACCCCCTGGGCTTCACCCAGCAGGGGTGCGACGTGTACGCACGCGTCGTCTTCGGCACCCGTTCCTCGGTCACTGTGGGCCTGTTCACCACGATCGGTGTCCTGCTGATCGGCGGCATCATGGGTGCCCTCGCCGGCTACTACGGCGGCTGGGTCGACTCCATCCTGGCGCGCATCAATGACATCTTCTTCGCGCTGCCGCTGATTCTGGGCGCCATCGTCCTCATGCAGCTGCCGATGTTCCGCGCCAACCGCACGGCGTGGACCCTCGTGCTCATCCTGATCACGTTCGGCTGGCCGCAGATCGCCCGCATTACCCGCGGCGCGGTGATCGAAGTCCGCAACGCTGACTTCGTCACGGCGGCGCGATCCCTCGGAGTATCGAAGTTCGGCGCGCTCATGCGGCACGTCATGCCGAACTCGCTGGCTCCGATCATCGTGGTGGCCACCATCTCCCTGGGCACGTTTATCGTCGCCGAATCCACGCTGTCGTTCCTGGGCATCGGTCTCCCGCCGAGCGTCATGTCGTGGGGCAATGACATCCAGGCGGCGCAGGCTTCGCTCCGGTCGAACCCGATGCCGCTGCTGTACCCGGCCATCGCGCTGTCCATCACCGTCCTGAGCTTCATCATGCTGGGCGATGCCCTCCGCGATGCTCTCGATCCCAAAGCGCGCAAGCGATGAAAGGGGACGCTATGAACGCCTCTGTCGAAATCCACGAAGTGGGCACCGCGGCGCAGCGCCCGCTGCTTGAAATCAAGGACCTGGCGATCAGCTTCGCCACCAGCAACGGCGAGGTCAATGCCGTGCGCAATGCCCACCTCACCGTGATGCCGGGCGAGACCGTCGCCATCGTGGGCGAGTCGGGGTCCGGCAAGTCGACGACGGCACTGGCCGCCATCGGCCTGCTCCCGGGCAACGGCCGGGTCGCGGCCGGGCAGATCCTGTTCGACGGCGAGGACATCTCCCACGCCAGCGAGAAGCGGATGATCGAACTGCGCGGAAACAGCATCGGAATGGTCCCGCAGGACCCGATGTCCAACCTGAACCCGGTCTGGAAGATCGGCTACCAGGTCCGGGAGACGCTGAAGGCGAATGGGCTCCCCAGCGGCCCCGACGACGTCGCGAAGGTCCTGTCCGAAGCCGGCCTGCCGGACGCCGCACGGCGTGCCAAGCAGTATCCGCATGAGTTCTCCGGCGGCATGCGCCAGCGCGCGCTCATCGCGATCGGCCTTTCCTGCCAGCCGCGGCTGCTGATTGCCGATGAGCCGACGTCCGCGCTCGACGTGACAGTACAGCGCCAGATCCTGGATCACCTGGAAAAGATGACCACGGAGCTGGGCACCGCCGTCCTGCTGATCACCCACGACCTCGGGCTCGCCGCCGAGCGCGCCGACAAGGTCGTGGTCATGTACCGCGGGCAGGTCGTCGAATCCGGGCCGTCGCTGGAGCTGCTGCAGAACCCGCAGCACCCCTACACGCAGCGTCTGGTGGCCTCGGCACCGTCGCTGGCGTCCCGGCGCATCCAGGCCGCCAAGGAGCTCGGTGTGGAGACCGAGGACCTGCTCGCCCCCAGCGAAGACGTCGTGGTTGAGACGTCCATGCCCGAAGAAGTCCTGCAGATCGAGAACCTCAAAAAGGTCTTCAAGCTGCGTTCGGGCTTTGGCAAGTCGACGGACTTCACCGCCGTCGACGACGTCTCCTTCAGCGTCAAGCGGGGGACCACGACGGCGATTGTGGGTGAGTCGGGTTCGGGCAAGTCCACCGTGGCGCAGATGGTCCTGAACCTCCTGAAGCCGACATCCGGCAAGATCATCTTCGACGGCGTGGACACGTCCACGCTCAACAGCCGGGAGATCTTCGCCTTCCGGCGCCGTGTGCAGCCGATCTTCCAGGACCCCTACGGTTCCCTTGACCCGATGTACAACATCTTCAGGACCATCGAGGAACCGCTCCGGACCCACAAGATCGGGGACAAGGCCAGCCGCGAAAAGAAGGTCCGCGAACTGCTGGACCAGGTGGCGCTGCCGCAGTCCACGATGCAGCGGTACCCCAACGAGCTCTCCGGCGGCCAGCGCCAGCGCGTGGCCATCGCGCGTGCCCTCGCGCTCGACCCCGAAGTGATCATCTGCGACGAGGCCGTCTCGGCGCTGGACGTCCTGGTGCAGGCACAGGTGCTGAACCTCCTTGCCGACCTGCAGTCCAGGCTGGGCCTGACCTACCTGTTCATCACCCACGACCTCGCGGTGGTCCGGCAGATCGCCGACCACGTGTGCGTCATGGAGAAGGGCAAGCTGGTCGAGACCGGGTCCACGGACGACGTGTTCGATTCGCCGCAGCAGGACTACACCAAGGCGCTGCTCAATGCCATCCCGGGTGCCAGCCTCATGCTGCCCCCGGAAGTCGCCTGAGCAGGGCAGTCCCGCAACGGCAGGCTGACTGACAACACAGGAGCCGGTGTCCGCCCCCAGGGGCAGGCGCCGGCTCCCGTGTTCTGCTGGCCGGTCAGGGTCAGCGGGACGCGTCGGAGGTCTCTGCCGCCGCGAGACCCATGACCCGCAGCTGCTGGCCGAGGATCGCCCCAAGGGCCTTGTGGCCCTGCTGGTTCAAGTGCACGCCGTCCGCCATGGAGTTCGTCAGCTCATACTTGGTGAGCCAGTCACCGGCACCCACGAACGGAAGGCCGTGCTTCTGCGCAACCGTGCCGAGGAGGGTGTCCACCTGCGTGCGGCGGCCGCCGCCGTAGTTGGCGCCGCGGGCCAGCGTCCCGATCATTGCCAGTTTGGCGGCAGGGTAACGCTGCTGGATGCTGGCGATGAGGCGCTCGGCATTGGCCACGATCTGCGCGTCCGTGGCACCGCGTGTGGCATCGTTGCCGCCGCCTTCGAGCACCACGAGGGGCGGAGTGCCGTAGGGCAGCTTCCAGTCCCCGCGCTGCAGGGCGTCGATGTAGTTGCCGGTCTTCCCGTTCGAGGCCACGTAGCCGGTGCCGCCCAGGCCGCAGAAATAGACGTCGTAGCCGACGGCGGCGAGGCCCTGGCGGGGCCAGCCGAAGGACGGCTCCGACTGGGAGTCGCCGATCAGCACGGCCGTGCGTCGGATGTTTTCGACAACGACCTCATCGCGGCCGTTGGCGGGGTTCCGGTAGACGGAACCCGGCGGAAGGCCGGCAGGATTCGCTACGGCGCCGAGCTGCGTTTTGGCCGCCCCGGCGGCGAGGGGCATGCCGGAAGCACCCGCCGGCATGCGCGGGGCCGTGGCCGAGGGCCCGGCGGAGGAAGATCCGGCGTTGGGTGCCGGTAGTGTGGGTGCCTGTCCGCAGCCGCACAGAACGACGCCTACGGCGATCATCGGGGCGACGAAGCGGGACAGAGCCGATGCGTTGCGCATTGATGTCTCCGGGCTGGCTTGCTGCTGTCACAGCAATCATGGGGTACGGGCACAGGAAAATCCAGTGACTTTACTCACAACAAATCTACAGGATCCGCGCGCTGTCGTCTGCGGCCGGATGCCCCGGCGTTCGCATTTTAGGCCAATAAATGGCCTAGCCCTTAGACTGGTATCAGGTGCCCTGTGTCGAAAGGGCGTACCCGTCGTGCGTTCCGGTTGGAAATGTCGCGATACAACAGCTGACTTCACCACTGAATCGAGCAATAACGCATGTCTGAAACCACCACCAACACCGCGGTAGCCACTGCATCGCGCAGTGACCTGCGCAACGTCGCGATCGTGGCCCACGTTGACCACGGCAAGACCACTCTGGTCGACGCCATGCTCAAGCAGACCAACTCCTTTGCCGCACACAACCACCTCGAAGACCGTGTCATGGACTCCGGTGACCTCGAGCGCGAAAAAGGCATCACCATCCTGGCCAAGAACACCACGGTGGCCTACAACGGACCGTCCTCCAAGGGCGAGACCATCACCATCAACGTCATTGACACCCCCGGCCACGCCGACTTCGGTGGCGAGGTCGAGCGCGGCCTGTCCATGGTCGACGGCGTAGTCCTCCTCGTCGACGCATCTGAGGGCCCGCTGCCCCAGACCCGCTTCGTCCTGCGCAAGGCCCTCGCCGCGCACCTGCCGGTGATCCTCCTGGTCAACAAGACCGACCGTCCCGACGCGCGGATCGAGGAAGTTGTACACGAGTCCATGGACCTGCTCCTGGGCCTGGCCTCCGACCTCGCGGACGAAGTTCCGGACCTGGATCTGGACAAGATCCTCAACGTCCCGGTCGTTTACGCCGCCGCCAAGGTCGGCCGCGCTTCCCTCGAGCAGCCGGCCGACGGTTCGGCTCCCGACAACGAGGACCTCGAGCCGCTCTTCAACGCCATCATCGAGCACATCCCGGCTCCGACGTACAACCCGGACGGTGTCCTCCAGGCGCACGTCACCAACCTGGACGCCTCGCCGTTCCTCGGCCGCCTGGCGCTGCTGCGCATTTACAACGGCACCCTGCGTAAGGGCCAGACCGTGGCCTGGGCCCGCGCCAACGGCGAAATGAAGAACGTCAAGATCACCGAACTGCTGGCCACCAAGGCCCTGGACCGTGTTCCGACCGAGTCGGCGGGGCCCGGCGAGATCGTCGCCGTCGCCGGCATCGAGGAAATCACCATCGGTGAGACCCTGACCGACGTCGACAACCCGCAGCCGCTGCCGCTGATCACCGTTGACGATCCGGCCATCTCCATGACCATCGGTATCAACACCTCGCCGCTGGCCGGCCGGGTCAAGGGCGCCAAGGTCACGGCCCGCCAGGTCAAGGACCGCCTCGACAAGGAACTGATCGGTAACGTCTCCATCAAGGTGCTCCCGACCGAGCGCCCGGATGCCTGGGAAGTCCAGGGACGTGGCGAGCTCGCGCTGGCCATCCTGGTCGAGCAGATGCGTCGTGAAGGCTTCGAGCTGACCGTCGGCAAGCCGCAGGTTGTCACCAAGACCATCGACGGCAAGGTCCACGAGCCGATGGAGCACATGACCATCGACGTGCCGGAAGAGTACCTCGGCGCCGTCACGCAGCTCATGGCAGCCCGCAAGGGCCGCATGACCAACATGGCCAACCACGGCACCGGCTGGTGCCGCATGGAATTCATCGTTCCGGCCCGTGGCCTGATCGGTTTCCGCACCAAGTTCCTCACGGATACCCGTGGCGCCGGCATCGCCGCCTCGATCTCGGAGGGCTACGAGCCGTGGGCCGGCCCCATCGAGTACCGCACCAACGGTTCGATGATCGCGGACCGCGCCGGTGTGGTGACCCCGTTCGCCATGATCAACCTGCAGGAGCGCGGTTCGTTCTTCGTCAAGCCCACCTCCGAGGTGTACGAAGGCATGATCGTGGGCGAGAACTCCCGCGCCGACGACATGGACGTCAACATCACCAAGGAAAAGAAGCTCACCAACATGCGTGCCGCTTCCTCCGACACCTTCGAGAACCTGACGCCCCCGCGCGACCTGACCCTCGAAGAGTCCCTCGAATTCGCCCGCGAAGACGAGTGTGTTGAGGTCACCCCGGATTCCATCCGGATCCGGAAGCTCATCCTGGACGTCAACCAGCGCGCCAAGTCCAACCGGGCCCGCGCCAAGGTCTAATACCGGACCGTTCCGGATACCACCTCGTGAATAAGAGAGCTGCCGGTACGGCAGGCGGCATTGCCGCCGCCGTGCCGGCAGCTCTTCTTGTCTCCGTTGCCGGCACCGCCCTGCACCGGCAGGATGTCCAACTGGCTGGCGCAGGACTCCCCTGGGGCGCGGCCGCCGCGCTCATTCTGCTGGGTTCCGTGGAACTTTGGCTGGGTTCCGCGTTCCGTTCGGTGATCCCGACGGCGGTCTGCGGCGCCGGGTGCTACGCGCTGACCGGCTGGTGGTCCACGCTGGAGACCGGCAAGCGGCTCATCATCGGGGACCTGCCCGGGAATCTGTGGGTCTTCGGCATCGCGGTCGTCACGGTGGCCATGCTCGCCTGGTGCCGGCGCTACAGGCCTCCGCAGGACTGACGGGTTCCCCGCATCCGTCCCCCCGCCCTGCCCGCAGGACATGCTCATTTTTCGTCCCCACCCCCGTGGGACATGCTCAATCTTCGGCCCCGCCCGAGGGCATGATGGCGTCCTGTGCATTCCTGAGCCCGGCCAGTGGACATGTCCGTTCGGGGCCGTTGGACATGCTCCCCGCTTGTCCGGCGCAAGGGACAGGCACTTATCCACATAACGCGGGCCGGCCCTGTGCGTCCCGCAGCCTCCCGCGGCACGATGGCGGCATGGTCAACATCGTGGAAGTACTGACAAGATACGACGGCGTCGCCCGCGCCAAACACTTGACCGCGGCGGGTGTCTCCGACTACCAACTCAAGGCCGCCATGGCCAACAACGCCGTCGCCCGGGTGGCTTGGGGCGTCTACGCCCTGCCGGGTGCCGACCCGCAACTCATCGCCATCCGGTCCCTCCCGGCCGAGCCCGCATGCGTCACCGCAGCGCAACTCCGCGGGCTCTGGGTCCTCGAAGCCCCGGGTCAGCCGCATATCGCCATCACCCACAGCCGCAGCCACCCCGGATTCGTCTGCCACAGATCTTCTGTGCCGCCGACCCTCATGGACACTGTCGTCCAGAGTCTGCGGTGCCTGCCGGAGCCCGACGGCCTGGTCGTCGCCGAATCCGCTGTCGTACTCAAGGGCCTTCCGCTCGGAGGGCTGCGCCAGCGGCTGGACGGCAGGAATGACGCCCGGGAACGCCGGATTATGGCCGCGATCGTTCCCCAGTCGCAATCCATCATCGAGTGCCTCGCCAGGTTCCTCCTGCGGCGGGCCGGCTTCCACGTAGAATCGCAGGTCAACATTCCCGGAATGGGACACCTGGACCTGATGGTCGACGGAAGACTCGGCATCGAAACGGACGGGGCGTCGTTCCACATGGACCGGACCAGCTTCGAAGAAGACCGACGGCGGTGGAACGTCACCACGCGCTTGGGAATTCCGACGCTCATCGTCAGCTATGCGCTGCTCAAGAACCGTCCGCAGGAATTCATCGCCATGGTTCGAGACGCCCTGGGCAAGCTCCCCGCTGCCGCCTAGCACTGGACATGCCCGCACCAGATTCACCCACAACTGGACATGTCCATCGTGTGCGGCAACGAATGGACATTGACGCGCCATGTCCGTTGCCGGTCACGGCGGGAGGGCATGTCCATTGGTGCGGGGGCGTTGCCGGTCACCGCGGGAGGACATGTCCATCGTGCGCGGCCACGAATGGACATTGACGCGCCATGTCCGTTGCCGATCGCGGCGGGAGGGCATGTCCATTGGTGCAGGGCGTGGGCCGGAACCCAGAGGAGGGCATGTCCCTTGCCGGTCGCCGCGGGAGGGCATGTCCACTGGCAGGTCAGGGAAGAGGCCGGCGGGGGGCCCGCCGTGGCGGGGGCGGGGGCACTTCTTTGGCGGCCACCACGAGCGCCAGCGCTATGTCGACGTCGGCGCGCCGGGTGCGGACCGTGCACTTGCCATCGGCCCGGCCCACGAGTTCGCCGAGCGCATCCGTCAGCCCGCCGTCGATCCTATACCTGACCACAACACGCGTACCGAGGGGGGCGCCGGACAGGAATTGCTGGGGAAGCGGCAATGGTGAGCTCACCCGTTCATAGTAAGACGCGCAGCGTCTATGACGCCCGGCTAGGTTCGCGGGAACAGGCTGGGAGATAATAGGCTCAAATGTCAGCAGCCCGGCGACAGGCCGGGGCAACTATCCGGCCGGTCGCCGGACAAACGTGGAGAGGCAAGGGTCGTGACCTACGTAATCGCGCAGCCGTGTGTAGATGTGAAAGACAAGGCATGTATTGAGGAGTGCCCCGTCGATTGCATCTACGAGGGTGAGCGTTCCCTGTACATCCACCCCGACGAATGCGTGGACTGCGGCGCCTGCGAACCGGTCTGCCCGGTGGAGGCGATCTACTACGAGGACGACACTCCCGAGGAGTGGGCCGATTACTACAAGGCCAACGTCGAATTCTTTGACGATCTGGGGTCACCGGGCGGCGCAGCGAAGGTCGGCAACACGCACACTGACCATCCCATGATTGCCGCCCTGCCGCCGCAGAACCAGGACAGCTAGGGCGGCGCGGCGGTGACCCCTGCGGTGCGCAGCTTCGGCCTCAGCCTGCCCGACTACCCGTGGGAGGCCATGGCGCCGTACCTCGCCCGGGCAGCCCGGCATCCCGGGGGAGCCGCGAATCTTTCGATCGGCACCCCCGTCGATCCCACGCCGGTCCTGGTGCAGGAGGCCCTGCGGTCCGCGGCCAACGCCCCCGGATACCCGACCGTCCACGGCACGCCCGCCCTCCGCGAAGCCATCGCAGGGTGGTTTGAACGCCGCCGCGGGGTGCCCGGACTGGATCCGCAGAACGTGATGCCCACCGTCGGCTCCAAGGAACTTGTGGCGTGGCTGCCGCTCCTGCTCGGACTGAAGCCGGGGGACGTCGTCGTCCGGCCCACCGTGGCGTACCCGACATATGACATCGGAGCCACGTTCGCGGGTGCCGAGCAGATTGCAGCGGACGACCTCGACGAGCTCGACCCCGCCACACGGTCCCGCGTCCGCCTGGTTTGGATCAATTCACCGGCCAACCCCACCGGCAGCGTCCGGGACCTCGCCTCTCTGCGGCGGATCGTCGGCCAGGCCCGCGAGCTCGGAGCCGTGGTCGCCTCGGACGAGTGCTACGCCGAACTCGGCTGGGGAGGGTGGGACGTCCAGCGTGGGGGAACGCCCGTTCCCAGCGTCCTGGACCCCGACGTTGCGGACGGCTCGCACGAGGGCCTGCTGGCCGTCTACTCGCTGAGCAAGCAGTCCAACCTGGCGGGTTACCGGGCCGCGTTCGTTGCCGGGGATCCGGACATCATGGCGAACCTGGTCAACAGCCGGAAGCACGCAGGCATGATCGTTCCGTATCCGGTCCAGGAAGCCATGCGCGTGGCCCTCGGCGACGACGCCCACGTCCAGGCGCAGAAAGACCTGTACCGCGGCCGCCGCGAAAGGATTGTGCCTGCCCTGCGAAGCTTCGGACTGGAAATCCACGAATCCCATGCGGGCCTGTATCTCTGGGCCACCGCGGGCGAAGCTACCTGGGACACCGTGGGCAGGCTCGCCGACCGCGGAATCGTCGTCGGGCCAGGCGTCTTCTATGGCGACGCGGGCAACGGATTCATCCGGGTGGCGCTGACCGCAAGCGACGAACGGATCGATGCCGCCGTTTCCCGGCTGGCGGCCGGGGCGTAACAATGCTGTGACACGTGCCACATCTGGGCACTTTTGGCCGGTTCCGGATGGCTTTGGATTAGTGCCACCCGGAAATCGCCGGTAGTTTTTAACTGACTATCAATGGTGGCTTTCCACAAGAAGGCAGCGCAGCCGTTGGAATTTGTGTCCAAGAACAGGTTCCGTGGGCGGCTTCACCAGAAGTTGGACCAGCTTTCTACAGAGGCCCCGACGCCTCAGAGGAGACTCCATGACTGAGACCACCAGCGCAACCCTGCGCCATGCCGGCGGCGAGCTCGAACTCCCGCGCATCAAGGTTGTAGAAGGAAACGAAGGCTACGACGTTTCCAAGCTGCTGAAGCAGACCGGCGCCGTAGCCTTCGACCCCGGTTTCATGAACACCGCGGCCACGACGTCGGCGATCACCTACATCGACGGCGACGCCGGTGTCCTTCGGTACCGCGGCTACCCGATCGAGCAGCTGGCCCAGCACTCGAGCTTCCTGGAAGTTTCCTACCTGCTGATCTACGGCAACCTGCCGACCGCCATCGAACTGGAAGCGTTTGACCAGCGGATCCGCCACCACACCCTGCTGCACGAGGAGCTGAAGGGCTTCTTCAGCGGCTTCCCCCGCGACGCGCACCCGATGCCGGTCCTGTCCTCGGCCGTGTCCGCGCTCTCCACGTTCTACCAGGACTCACTGGATCCCTTCAACGCCGAACAGGTAGAGGTTTCCACCTACCGGCTGCTGGCCAAGATGCCGGTCATCGCGGCCTACGCCCTGAAGAAGAGCATTGGCCAGCCCATGCTCTACCCGGATAACTCCCACAACCTCGTGGAAAACTTCCTGCGCCTGAGCTTCGGCCTGCCGGCCGAGCAGTACGAGGTGGATCCGGTCGTCGCCAAGGCGCTGGACCTGCTCCTCATCCTGCACGCCGACCACGAGCAGAACTGCTCGACCTCCACGGTCCGGCTGGTCGGCTCGTCCAACGCCAACCTCTTCGCCTCCGTCTCTGCCGGCATCAACGCCCTCTTTGGCCCCGCCCACGGCGGAGCCAACGAGGCCGTGCTGAAGATGCTGCGCCAGATCCAGGCCGACGGCACCAAGCCGGAAGACTACATGGAGAAGGTCAAGAACAAGGAGGACGGCGTCCGCCTCATGGGCTTCGGACACCGTGTCTACAAAAACTACGACCCGCGCGCCAAGATCGTGAAAGCCACCGCCCACGAGATTCTCACGAAGCTCGGCGGCAACGACGAGCTCCTGGACATCGCCTTGCGGCTCGAGGAAAAGGCCCTGAACGATGACTACTTCATCCAGCGCAAGCTCTACCCCAACGTGGACTTCTACACCGGCCTGATCTACAAGGCCATGGGCTTCCCGGAGAAGATGTTCACCGTCCTCTTCGCGATCGGGCGCCTGCCGGGCTGGATCGCCCAGTGGCGCGAAATGATCAGCGACCCCAACACCAAGATCGGCCGCCCGCGGCAGCTCTACATCGGCGAGCCGGAGCGCAACTACCCCTCCGTGTAATGCACTAAAGAACAGCAGCACGACGCCGGCCGCGCACCTTGAGAGGTGCGCGGCCGGCGTCGTTGAACGCGGGGATCAGCTGGTGTAGCCCATCGGGTTGTTCTTCTGCCAGCGCCAGTGGTCCTCGCACATCTCATCGACCGTCTTGGTCGTGGACCAGCTGAGATCGGCCAGGGCCGAGGACGCGTCCGCCCAGAAGGCAGGGAGGTCCCCGGGCCGTCGTCCGGTGACCTCGTGGGGGAGCGGACGGCCCGCGGCCTTTTCGAACGAGCGCAGCACCTCCAGGACGGACGTGCCTTTCCCCGAGCCGAGGTTCCAGCGGTACACGCCGGCCCGCTCCGCCACATGGTTCAACGCGGCGACGTGCCCGCCGGCCAGGTCCACCACATGGATGTAGTCGCGCAGGCAGGTGCCGTCCGGGGTGTCGTAGTCGCCGCCGAACACCATGAGCTTCTCGCGCCGGCCCACGGCCACCTGGGCGATGAACGGTACAAGGTTGTTGGGGATGCCCTGCGGGTCCTCGCCGATCCGGCCGGAGGGGTGCGCGCCGACCGGGTTGAAGTAGCGCAGGAGGGCAATGTGCCAGCGGGTATCGGCGGCGCCGAGGTCCGAGAGGATGTCCTCGATCTGTTCCTTGGTCCGGCCGTACGGATTGTTGGCGCCGATCTCCATCTTCTCGATGTAGGGAATCGGGTTGTGCTCGCCGTAGACCGTGGCCGAGGAACTGAAGACGATGGAGCGGACAGCGTGCCGGTCCATCACGCGGAGCAGGTTCAGGGTGCCCACGAGGTTGTTGTGGTAATACCTGAGGGGCTCCCGGACGGACTCCCCAACGGCTTTGAGGCCTGCGAAGTGGATGACGGCGTCGATCGCGTGTTCCGCGAAGACGGCGTCGATGGCGGCCTCGTCGACCAGGTCCACGTGGTGGAAGACGGCGGGCTTGCCGCTGAGCTCGGCGACCCGCCGGAGCGACTCCTCACTGGAGTTCACCAGGTTGTCGATGACCACCACGTCATGGCCGGCTTCCTGCAGGGACAGGACAGTGTGCGAACCGATGTAGCCGGTGCCGCCAGTAACCAAGATTTTCATGCCCCTACGCTATCCCAAACCGGAGGGCGGCTTTCCGTGTGACGGCCAGTGCAACCGTGCCGCCGGCCGGTGCGCCTTACGGGGGGTCACGCACATCCGTGCTAAAAAAGTCCAGTGCCAAAATTTGTCGACGCCCCACTCCGGCGCCAGGAAGTAGTCGAAGCGGTCTTCCGCATCATCGCAGTGGACGGGCTCGAACGGGCGTCCTTCCGGGAAGTGGCGGACGAGGCGGAACTGGCGGTGGGATCCGTACGCCACTATTTCGCGAGCAGCGATGAACTGCTCACCCACTCGTTTGGCGTGGTCGTGGACCGGATCGTCGGCCGTCTCGCCGCCGCGGAGGCTCACCTGGCGGCCCTGCCGCCGGGTACGGCCGAACACCGCGCAGGCGTGTTAACCCTGCTGGGTGAATTTCTTCCCCTGGACGAGGACCGCGCCGTCGATGCCTGCGTCTGGATGGCCTTCAAGAACGCCGCGCGGACCAAACCCTTCCTGGTGGCTGAGGCCGACCGCAGCCATCGCGCCGTAGCAGCGATCGTCGGGCGGCTCGTGATGGAGCTTTTCGCCGCCCCCGCCGCGGAAACGGCGGCCGAGGACGAGCCCCCTTCTGCAGGCGTGAAGGCCGAAATGGAGGGCAGCGATCAGCACCGGCTGGTCACTGAGGCCGAGCGGCTGCTGGCCACGTTGGACGGGCTCACGATGCATGCCCTGCTGCAGCCGGAATGGATGACTGCCCAGGTGTGCAAAGATGTGCTGGAAGCCCACGTGGCGAGCCTGGCAGCCAGACTGCCAGCCATTACCGGGCCTTAGCTTCGGGAATACACTGGGATCGTACGTCTTGCCAAGGGAGGCAATTGGATGCACCACACAGGCGGGCCTGGCTGGCGGATCACTATGGACACGTCCGGTCCCATGCTCATTGCGCTTTACGTCCGTGACGCAGCCGGCCTGAACAGTGCCGGACAGCCGGCGCTGAGCCCCGTGGCACCGAAAATACGCGCCTCCGACCATTCGAACCTCATCGCGGAGGTAGGCGGTGCCCCTGCCCTGAAAACCGAGTGGGAGGCGTGGTGGGAGCAGCTGTTGAAGGCCCATCCCGAAATGTCGCCCGAGCTGGGCCCGCCTGGCTTCCGCGCGTTCAGCAATTCCCCGGCGCTCAGGCGGGTGCTGCAGGCGCACTTCGGCGCTGCGCTGACGTGGGCCCGCGAACGACGGGGAGAATATGTGGGCCTCGAAGCGGAGCGGGAAGCCAGCGGCGCCGCACAACTGCTCGCCGACATGGTGGATGACCGGCTGCTTGAGGTGGGCCGTCCCGCCCGGGACTTCACCCTGACCATCATCGAGCTGCCGTTGGCGGAGCCGCGGGCCTGGTACCTTGAGCCGGACAAGATCATCATGAGCCACGAGCTGCTGTCCCAGCCGGAGCTGTTCCGGAGTTACGTGCAGCCCGTGGTCGACCTGCTCGTCTGACCGGGCCGGTCCAGCTAGCCTGCGGGCGGGCTGGCGACCGTGACCCGGACCTGCCCTGCCGGCACCTGGGATGATTGCCAGCCGTTGCGCGACTGCCGGTTCCAGTCGCGGCCGTCCACCTGGACGTCGGTGATGGAGAGCGGTTTCGCGTTGGCCACAGCCCACTGCGCCACGGCCCAGGCCTGCGTCCCGTCGGCGTCCACGAGCAGCGTCTTGCCGTCGGCAGACGCCGGCAGGTCCCCGAAGGACGCCGTCAGCGCCTCCTGAACGACGGCGGGATCGCCGCCGGCGTCCGCTGCGCGCAGCGAGCAGTCGAGGCCGGCGGCCGCCTGGCCGCTCAGCGCGGAAGCAAACGCACGGGCCATCCCCTCGTGTTGGGCATAGGCGCCGGGGTAGGCCGAGTGCTGGACCTGCTGCGCGGCCGCCGTGATTTCCAGCGACTGGTAGCCGGGGACTTTTACGAGGGCATCGTAGAACGCGTTGGTGGCGTGGTAGGGGTCCATCACCTGTTCGGCTGTGCCCCACCCCTGGGAAGGCCGCTGCTGGAACAGTCCCCGGGAATCCGGGCCCGCCTGGTCCCCGTGGCTGATGTTGCGCAGTTTGGATTCCTGCATGGACGTGGCCAGCGCGATGCTCGCGGCCCTGGCCGGGAGTCCGCGCTGGACGGAGACGGCCGTGATGAGGGCGGCGTTGGCTGCCTGGTCGGTGGCGAGGTCGTCGCCGCCGCTGCCCACGGCTGTGCAGCGCTCGGTAATCAGTGCGTCCGAACGCTGCAAAACGGCCACCGCCGTGTAGATCCCGCCCACGACCATCACAAGGGTCAGCAGCAGCACGATCCGGCGGCGCCAGCTCCCTCTTCGTGCCACGAAACTACTCCCTCGGGCCCTTGCAGGCCGCATCATCCCTCGTGCGTTCCCGGCCAGGCCAGGCGAGTGGCGGGCGGCTGCCCGCCGCCGTATCAGTTGGCGTGCAGGTCCTGGTTGAGCTCCACCGTCTGCCCCTTGCGGGGAAGGGCTTCGACGGCACCGGTGGCGGAGTTACGGCGGAAGAGCAGGTTGGGGACGCCGGAAAGCTCCACGGCCTTGACCACCCTGGAGGTGTCCTCGCCGTCGGCGTCCCGGGGCCCGACCACGCGCACGCGGGTTCCGGCGGTAACGTAGAGACCTGCCTCCACCACCGAATCGTCGCCGAGGCTGATGCCCACGCCGGAGTTGGCGCCCAGGAGTACGCGCTCGCCCAGCGCGATCTTCTCCTTGCCGCCGCCGGACAGGGTCCCCATGATCGAGGCGCCCCCGCCGACGTCGGACCCGTCGCCGGCGACGACGCCCGCCGAGATGCGGCCCTCGACCATGGACGTGCCGAGCGTGCCCGCGTTGAAGTTCACGAAGCCCTCATGCATGACGGTGGTTCCTGCGGCCAGGTGCGCGCCGAGGCGGACGCGGTCGGCGTCGGCGATCCGGACCCCGGACGGAACGACGTAGTCCACCATCCGCGGGAACTTGTCCACGCCAAAGACCGTTACGGCGCCGCGCTTGCGCAGGCGGGCCCGGGTCAGCTCGAAGTCCTCCACGGCGGCGGGCCCGAAGTTGGTCCACACAACGTTGGGGAGCTTGCCGAAGATCCCGTCAAGGTTGATCGTGTTGGGCTGGACAAGCCGGTGGGAGAGCAGGTGCAGCCGGAGGTAGGCGTCCGCCGTGTCTGCGGGCTCCTCGTCGAGGTGGATCTGGACGAAGACGACTTTCTGCTCGGTGCCGCGGTCGGGGTCTGCGCCGCCGGCAGCGATGTCGAGCAGCGACTGGTCCGCGTTGTCCACGTCGCGGAGGTTCTCCGCCGCGATTCCGAGTGCCGGGGCCGGAAACCAGACGTCCAGCACGGTGGCGACGCCTTCGCGCGTGGAGACTGTGGCCACTCCGTAGCCATAGGCGGAGCGGGCGTCGGCGGGCACAGCGGAAGCGGCAGTTTCAGTCATGGCCCAAGTCTAACGAGCGCGCCCGCGGGGACCGAAACCCAAGACGCGGATAAAGTGGAACGGTGACTGCCCCGGACTCCCAAGCCCCTTCCCGCGCCAATGCCCCCGCACGCCTGGACCTCCGCCAGGATGTTGCCCTGCTCACGGCTGCCCTGATCGACATCAACAGCGTCTCCGGCAGCGAAACGGAACTGGCCGACGCCGTCGAGCATGCCCTCCGGACCATTCCGCAGCTGCAGCTGGTGCGCGACGGCGACTCCATCATCGCCCGCACCGACCTGGGCCGCGCCGAGCGGGTCATCCTGGCAGGGCATCTCGATACCGTGCCGCTGCCCACCACGGACGGCTCCCTCGGCACCGTCCCCTCCTACTGGCCCTCGGGGGCGCCCGGCGAAGGCATCCTGTACGGCCGCGGCGCCACCGACATGAAAGGCGGCGTCGCGGTGCAGCTGGCACTGGCCGCGGTGTTCGACGGCGGTGCGGAGCCGGACAAGGACGTCACCTTCGTCTTCTACGACCACGAGGAGGTCGAGGCGGTGAAGAGCGGGCTCGGCCGGCTGGTACGCAACCACGGCGGGCTGCTGGGCGGCGACTTCGCGATCCTGCTCGAGCCTACCGACGGCACGGTCGAGGGCGGGTGCAACGGCACCATCCGTTTTGAAGCGACCACGCTCGGCGAAGCCGCCCACTCGGCCCGGGCCTGGATGGGGAGCAACGCCATTCACGCCGCGGCTCCGATTCTTGAACGGCTGGCCGCCTACGAGCCGAGCACCGTTAACGTCGATGGACTGGATTACCGCGAAAGCCTGAACGCCGTGAAGATCAACGGCGGCACGGCCGGCAACGTCATCCCGGACCGCTGCGTCGTGGAGATCAACTACCGCTTCGCCCCGGACAAGACCCCGGACGAGGCCGAGCAGCACGTGCGGGAACTCCTGGCTGGCTTCGACGTCGTCCGGACCGACAGCGCCGCCGGCGCGCGGCCCGGGCTGAACCACCCCGCTGCCGCGTCCTTCGTCGCTGCCGTCGGTGCCGAGCCGAAACCGAAATACGGCTGGACCGACGTCGCGCGCTTCAGTGAGCTGGGGATCCCTGCGGTGAACTTCGGGCCCGGGGACCCGCTCCTGGCGCACAAGGACAACGAGCACGTCGAGGCGGACGCGATCCGGGCCTGCCTGCAGGCGCTGCGGCGCTGGCTGAGCCTCTGACACAGCGCAAGGCAAACGGCCCGGAACCTTCCGGTCCGGGCCGTTTGCTTGACCTGCAGCCGTGGAGTCGCTGCCTGCGGGACGCTGAGTTGCCTGCGGGAAGCTACACCTCTGCCGGGACGCTGGCCGCCGGGATGATGGCGGCGCCCGGCTTGCGGGAAAGCCGCCGCTCCAGCCATTTGGCGATCGCGGCCAGGATCAGGCACATGCCGACGTACAGGACTCCGGCGACGATCGCCGCCGGGATGATCGGGGAACCGTACTGTATCTGGCTGCCGAAGTATTTCGCCTGGAAGAGGATCTCGTTGTAGGTCACAATGAACCCCAGCGCGGTGTCCTTCAGGATCACCACGAGCTGGGAGATGATCACCGGGAGCATGGAGCGGACGGCCTGCGGGAGCAGGATGCTGGTCATGACAGTGCTCTTGGACAACCCGATGGCATAGCCGGCCTCGCTCTGGCCTCGCGGCAGGGATTCGATGCCGGCCCGGAAGACCTCGGCCAGGACGGACCCGTTGTAGAGCACCAGTCCGGCGACGACGGCGGTGAACGGCGTGATCCCCTGGACGCCCACGGTCGGCAGGCCGTAGTAGAAGATCATCATCAGGATCAGCAGCGGTACTGCCCGGAAAAGCTCCGTGAAGCCGTAGCACGGGAGGCTGATCCAGCGGCGGTCCGAAAGGCGCCCGAACGCCAGGAAGACGCCCAGCACCAGGCTGAGGACGGCTGCGGTGCCGAACGCGGCCAGGGTGGCTCCGACGGACTGGGCGATGGTCTGCTGGACCAGGGGGAATGTGAACAGCTGCCACTTCTTGGCCTCGAACTGGCCGCTCTGGGCGAACCGCAAAACGACGAAGCCGACGATCAGCAGGATCACGAGGGCAGTGACGACCCCCAGGATGCGGTACCGTGAACGGGCTTTGGGCCCGGGAGCGTCGAAAAGAACGGAACTCATCGGGCAACCTTCCACTTCTGTTCAAGCTTTCGCTGCAGTGCGGAAAGGATGAGTACGAGGACGATGAAAACGAGCGCGATCCACAGGAGCCCGGTCAGTGCCGGCTCGCCGCGCTCGGAGAGGTTTGCCCGGATGGCTCCGGCCTCGAAAACGGAGAAACCTGCTGCAACCGTCGTGTTCTTGAGCAGGGCGATGAACACGCTGAACATCGGCGGGATCACGGCGCGGAAGGCCTGGGGCAGGATGACGAGGGTCAGCGTCTGCGTGAACGGCAGGCCGATGGCGCGGGCGGCTTCGGCCTGCCCCACTGGGACGGTGTTGATGCCGGACCGGACAGCCTCTGCCACGTAGGTTGCGGTGTAGAGGCTCAGGCCGATGATGGCCGCCGTCATGAAGTCGATGGGTACCAGCCCGAGCTTCGGATAGCCGAGGGCGAAGAAGAAGAGCACCAGGGTCAGCGGCGTATTGCGCACCACATTGACGTACAGCGTTGCCGCCGCGCGCATGGCGGGAACGGGCGAGACGCGCAGGGTGGCGACGACGGTGCCGAGGATGAGCGCAAAGATCGCGGAGATGAAGAAGAGTATGAGCGTGTTCCGGAACCCCGTCACGAAAAGGTCCGAATTGTTCAGCAGCGTATTCACAGAATCGTCGCTTTCAGCAGGTGTTGAGGGGGCGGCACTGCGGCCGCCCCCTCAGCGTCGGTTTAGTAGTTCTCTACTGCGGGCTGCTGGACCTTGGTGCCCGACTGGCCCAGGGTCTGGTCGTAGAGCTTCTGCCACACGGTGCCGCCGTCGGTGAACGTCTTGTTGACGAACTGGCGCAGCGCCGTGTCGCCCTTCTTCAGGCCGACACCATACTTCTCAACGGTGAACGGCTGGCCGACAACCTTCAGGCTGTCCGGCTCCTGGGCGGCGTAGCCGAGCAGGATGGCCTGGTCGGTGGTGACGGCGTCGACCTGTCCGCTCTTCAGGGCCTCGACACACTGCGAGTAGGTATCGAACTCGGTGGTCTTCGTGCCCGGGAAGTTGGCCTTGATGTTCTGGATGGGCGTGGAGCCGGTGGCCGAGCAGACGTTCTTGCCCGACAGGTCCTTTTCGCTGTTGATCGTGGAGTTGTCCTTCTTCACCAGCAGGCCCTGCCCGGTGACGAAGTAGGGGCCGGCGAAGTCGATGAGCTGCTTGCGCTTGTCGGTGATGGAGTAGGTGCCGACGTAGTAGTCGATGTCACCGTTGGTGATCGCCGACTCGCGGTTGGCGGACGGGATCGGCTTGAACTCGATCTTGTCCTTGCTGATGCCAAGGGACGCAGCGATCCATTTGGCGATTTCGATGTCGAACCCGGTGTATTCGCCGGTGGCCGCGTCCTTGAAACCAAGGCCGGGCTGGTCCTGCTTGACGCCGATCCGTACCTTGCCGCTGGATTTGATGGCGTCGAAGGTGGGGCTGCCGGAAATCGAGACGTTGTCGGCGACCTTGTACGGCGCCTGCTCCGTGCTGGTCGGGGAGGCGCCGCCGCCGGTTCCGCCGCAGGCGCTGAGGGAAAGAGCCAGCGCCGCGGTTGCTGCGACCAGCATCGGCCTTTTCCGGGTAAAGAATTTTTTCATCAGGTACCTTTCATTGGGCGGCCGCCGCGCGGCGGCCGGAGAATGCTTTGTACTTCTAGTGCGTCAGCAGCTTGGACAGGAAGTCCTTCGCCCGGCTGCTCTTGGGGTTCGTGAAAAATTCCTCGGGGCTGGCGTCCTCGACGATCTGGCCGTCGGCCATGAACACCACGCGGTCCGCGGCCTTGCGGGCGAAGCCCATCTCGTGCGTGACCACGATCATGGTCATGCCTTCCTTGGCGAGCTGGACCATGACGTCCAGGACTTCGTTGATCATTTCCGGGTCGAGGGCCGACGTCGGTTCGTCGAACAGCATGACCTTGGGCTTCATCGCCAGGGCTCGGGCAATCGCGACGCGCTGCTGCTGGCCGCCGGAGAGCTGCGCCGGCAGCTTCGGGGCCTGGTGGCCGACGCCGACCCGCTCCAGCAGGGCCATGGCATCCCGGTCGGCATCTGCCTTGGAGACACCCTTGACCTTCACGGGGCCGAGCGTGACGTTCTCGAGGATCGTCTTGTGGGCAAAGAGGTTGAACGACTGGAAGACCATCCCGACGTCGGCCCGCAGCTTGGCAAGTTCCTTGCCTTCCTTGGGCAGTTCCTTGCCGTCGATGCGGATCACGCCGTCGTCGATAGTCTCGAGCCGGTTGATGGCGCGGCACAAGGTTGACTTGCCGGAACCCGACGGGCCGATGACAACGACAACCTCGCCCTTGCGGACGTTAAGGTTGATGTCCTTCAGGACGTGCAGCTGGCCGTAATGCTTATTGACGGCATTCAGGGAGACGAGCGCATCGCCGGGCACTTGAGTAGTCATAAGAAGAATCTAGCGAACATTAGCCGTATATGACCGCTATCACGGGGATTCGTGCAGATCGTGATTCAAGAGATACCTGCAGGTCAGGCTGTTCCTGCGGCGGCGCCATGCCTGCCGCGGGGCGCACGCCGCATCCGGACGGGCCCGCCGCGCCGGACCGGCCGGGGCCGGGTTCCGCGCTAGCCTATGGGCATGAGTACCGATCCGCAGCGCAGCCCAGAGCCGGACCCCGCCGGCAAGCCCCCCCGCGAAACCCGGGACACGTCGCCGCCCAACGGGATACGCCACAAAGGCCCTTTGGAGCTGCGGCGCAAGCAGGCCAAAGTCACCATGTCCGACCAGACCCTGCTTGACACGAAGGGCCCGGGCCAGTTTGTCCACACCGACCCATGGCGCGTCCTGAGGATCCAGAGTGAGTTCGTGGAAGGCTTCGGCGCTCTCGCCGACCTCGGCCCGGCGGTCAGCGTGTTCGGCTCCGCCCGCACCGTGCCCGGCAGCGCCTACTACGATCTCGGCGTCGAGGTGGGCCGCAAGCTGGCTGAAGCCGGCCTTGCCGTCATCACCGGCGGCGGACCGGGGTCGATGGAAGCCGCCAACAAGGGCGCCGTCCAGGGAAACGGCGTATCCGTGGGCCTGGGAATCGAACTGCCCTTTGAGCAGGGCATGAACCAGTGGGTGGACCTGGGCATCAACTTCCGCTACTTCTTCGCCCGCAAGACCATGTTCGTGAAGTACGCCCAGGGCTTCATCGTCCTTCCCGGCGGCCTCGGAACCCTTGACGAGCTCTTCGAAGCAATGGTCCTGGTCCAGACGCGCAAGGTGACGTCCTTCCCGATCGTGCTGCTCGGAACGGTCTTCTGGAGTCCCATGCTCGACTGGATCCGCAGCACGCTGGTGGCGGAGGGGATGATGTCGGCGGAGGACCTCGATCTGGTCCAGCTCGTGGATGATCCGGCGCAGGCCGTGGAGCTTGTCGTAGAGGGCGCCGCCCGGCACCGCAACCCCAACGGCGGCACCACCAACGGAAACGGCAACAGCGCGCGGGCCTGATCCGCCGGGCCGCCGTCGTCTGGCACGATGGACTGGTGAGTCTCTTCCTGGTCTTCCTTGCGATTGTGCTGATTGGCGGCGCCGTCCTTCTCGGCACCGGCCCGGCGTCGAAAATCCTCCGCCGGGGCCGGCGCCGGGACGGCAGCCAGCCCTTCGAGGACGGCTTCGACGAGCCGGTCGCCTCCCTGCCTCCCGTCCTCCTGCCCGCCGACGCCGAACCGTCGGACATTGACCAGCTCCGCTTCGCCGTTGGACTGCGCGGCTACCGCATGGACCAGGTGGACCAGGTGCTTGATGAGTTGCGGGACCAGATCGCCGCCAAGGACCGCAGGATCGAGGACCTCGGGAAGGAAGTGGAGCGCCTGGCCCCGCAGCCGGAGCAGCATCCTTGAACGACCTGGACAACCTGAACGACCCAGGAACCGTCCCGGGAGCGTTTGAGGCCCGCCCGCCGCGGGGGCTCAACGCGGCGGCTTGGAGCCGCCTGGCAGCGTTTGGCGCCAGGATGGCGCGGTGGCCGTGGTGGGCGCAGGCGGGAGGGCTCTACGTCGCGGCCCGGTTCGTCAGTGCCTGCATTTTCGCGGCCGCGGCGCTGCATCAGGGCGTGAACCCGTGGTTTCCCGCCCAACCCGACTACTGGAATTTCATCAACATCTGGGACGCCCGCTGGTACGGCGAAGCCCTGCAGAACGGCTATCCGGACATTCTGCCCACCGACGGGGCCGGGAACGTCCGGGAGAACGCCTGGGCCTTCTACCCGCTGTTTCCCGTGCTGGGAAGGGTGCTGACGGGGCTGACCGGGATGGCCCCGGCGTGGTCGTTGACGGTGATCGCCATGGCTTCCGGGCTCGGCGCCGCCCTGGTGGCCTACCGCATCTTCCGGCACAAGGCCAGCCACCGCACAGCGTTGTGGGGGACCGTGATGTTTTCGTCCTTCCCCGTCGCGCCGGTGCTGCAGGTGCCGTATGCGGAGTCCCTGAATCTCCTGCTGCTCGGCACCGCACTCTTGTTCGTGCTGCGGCGCCGGTATCTGTGGGCCGTGCCGGCGGCGCTGCTGATGGGCCTGTCACGGCCCACGGGGGTTCCCTTCGCGGCCATGGCCGGGCTGCTTCTGCTCTTCCGCCTGTGGGAGCGCTACGCGGCGGACCGCCGCCGAGGGGACGCCCACACCCGTTCGCAGCTCTGGTCCCTGGCCGGGCTCACTGTGGCGAGCGGCATCGGGGCCCTGGTATGGCCAGCCATCGCGTGGGCCGTCACCGGCGATATGGCGGCGTACACCAAGACCGAAGCCGTCTGGCGGGGTCACGACCTCGTGCCCTTCAAACCGTGGTTTGACGCCGGAATCCTCCTCTTCGGACCGGCTCTCGGAGTCCTGGCACCCTTTGCGGTCGTCGCTGCATTCATGCTGTTGATGATGTCCCGGCCCGTGGTGGCGCTGGGGACCGAGCTGAGGCTGTGGTGCAGCTGCTACATGGGCTATCTCCTGGTGTTCCTGTACCCCCAGACAAGCACATTCCGGATGCTGCTGCCGTTGTTTCCGCTCGCCCTCAGCGCGGCCTGCCTCTCACGGTCCCGCGCGTACCGCGGCACGGTGGTCATCATGTTCGTGCTGCTTCAGATCGTCTGGATCGTGTGGCTGTGGGCGTGGGCGCCGCTGCCGGGCGGCGGGGACTATCCGCCGTGACCCGCAACACCTTTACCGGGCGCCGGCCCGGTTTTCCAGGGCGCGCGGGAAAGTCCAACGATTAGCTCCGGGGGGCTTGTTACGCGATAATAGACGATAAGCAAGGACAAGAAGCAAACTGAGTTTAAAGCTACGGCGCCGTCCCGGCGGCCGCCGGGCAGCTTGTTTGACCAAGCGGACGCAGCCCGGCCGGGCTGGTAAGTCACGGGACTAATGGAGGGGATATTCCTTATGGCGGCTATGAAACCACGCACCGGCGACGGCCCTATGGAAGTGACGAAAGAGGGACGCAGCCTGATTATGCGCGTCCCGCTCGAAGGCGGGGGGCGGCTCGTGGTCGAGCTTAACGCCGCAGAAGCGGCAAACCTGAAGGAATGCCTTGTCGGCGTCACCGAAGTGGTCTCGCGCTAAAAGAGCTTCGCAAAGGGGCGGGTCCCGCAGCCAGTGGCTGCGGGACCCGCCCCTTTTTGGATGTCCGGCTGTCGTTGCCTACTTCTTGACCGCGATCAGCAGCCCGTCACCGGTGGGCAGCATGGCTGACGCGAGGCGCTCGTCGTCGCGGATGGACTTGCCCACCTGGCGCAGCACAGCGGTAGTGGTTTCCCGTGCTGCCGGATTGGCCACGCGGTCCTTGTCCAGAGCATCGTTGAGGACCAGCAGACCGCCGGATTTGAGCAGCCGGATGGCCTGTTCGACGTAGCTGGGGTAGTTCGGCTTGTCGGCGTCGATGAAAACGAGATCGTACGCCCCGTCGGTCAGTCGGGGGAGGACATCGCCTGCCCGGCCGGAGATGGTGCGTGTACGGTTGGCCGGGCTGCCGGCTTCCTGGAACGCTTCACGTGCGGCCTTCAGGTGTTCGACGTCGACGTCGATCGTCGTGAGGACGGCCTGCGGGCCCAGCCCTCGCAGGATGCACACGCCCGACACGCCGGCTCCGGTTCCGATCTCCACAGCCGTCTGCGCTTTGGACGCGGTGGCCAGGACGGTGAGCACCGCCCCAACGCCAGGGCCGATCGGCGTCACGCCAAGTTCGAAGGAGCGTTCACGCGCGTGCAACAGGACCTCATCCTCGGCAGGCAGATCTTCTGCGTAGGACCAGCTCGTGGACTTGTCGGCGCTCATGGGTATCGCTTTCTGGGCGGCAGGGGAGTGTTCCTTACAGCGTACTGTGTCCGGCGCGGCCGGGCCGGGAGGCGGCGCAGCCGTGGCCCAGCCAACGGATCGTGCCCCGACGGCGGGCCGGTGCGCGGCTGGTCCGGGACGGTTGCGCCGTCGGCGGAATGGGCATCCCGGGTCAGGAAATTCACAGCTTGTTTTGAAATGATGGGAGTCCGCTCATCCGCGTGGTGATCGGCGTCGAATCAAGGGTGCGGGGCCTGTTTCAGCAGGCGCCGTCCAGGCGTAAGTACCATCCACGAGGGGAGCGGACGATGTCGGTACTGGCAGATGTCCCGTCAACTGAAGAGACCCAGGCCGCGGCGGAAGCCGAATGGGTGCGGCCGACGTGGGAAGAAGTGGTGACCAACCACTCCGCCAAGGTTTACCGCCTTGCGTACCGGCTGACCGGTAACAAATACGACGCCGAGGACCTGACCCAGGAGGTCTTCGTCCGGGTCTTCCGCTCGCTGGAGAATTTCAAGCCCGGCACACTGGACGGCTGGCTGCACAGGATCACCACGAACCTGTTCCTGGACCAGGCACGGCGGAAGAGCCGTATCCGCTTCGATGCGCTCGCCGAGGATGCCGAGTCGCGGCTTCCCGGACGCGAGCCCGGCCCTGAGCAAAGTTTCGAATTCAACAACCTGGACATCGATGTGCAGGCTGCCTTGGAGGATCTGCCGCCGGACTTCCGCGCCGCCGTCGTGCTCTGCGATCTCGAAGGCCTGTCCTACGATGAGGTGGCTGTCGCGCTGGGCATCAAGCTTGGAACCGTGAGGTCGCGGATCCACCGCGGCCGGACGATGCTCCGGGAGAAGCTTGCGCACCGGGATCCGCGGCCGAAGCCATCCTCGAAGCAATCGCTCAAGCCGCGGCTGAAGATACCGCGCATCGCCGGCCTCCTCTGAAAAAGGCGATGGGCCTGTTCAAACGCCTGCTGGGCGGGGCGCGGTGCGGACGGACGCGGCGGGGCCGCATTGCAGGTGGGATCTTCCCGGGCCGGCGGCGGACCGGGGGCGACCACGGCCATCTTGAGTCGTGTGCCCAGTGCCGCGCGCAACAGCAGCGCGAACGCCAGTATTTGGAGCGCCTGCGCGAGGCGGTCGTCCCCGAAGCAAGTGATGACCTGACGGCGCGTTTGCTGGCACGGACACAGCAATTGGCAGCCGAGCGGCAAGCCCGGGAACCTGCGGCTCTGGACCGGGGGAATCCCCCTGACGATCGCGTCTCCGCCGCCCTCTTGGCCGGCGGGGCCGCGGCCGCACTGGCCCTCATGGCCGGCACCGCCTACCTGATGGGCGGTGATCCCTCGCCTGCCGCGGGCGGCACGGAGACACCGGCCTTTTCCAGCTTCACACAGCAGGACGCGCCCGCAGCGCTGGTCTCCGGTGGATCGCCGGCAGCAGGGGACGCCAGGAAGGCCAGCCTCCCCGGGGAAGCCGGACCCGGGGCAGGGATCGGCCTAAGCCTCAGCGGCGAGCCGGACCTGGCGCCCGCAGGGGCGCTCACCACCGGCCAGCTCGCGACGCTCCGTTCCCAGGGCTGGACGTGCCCCGAGCTGCGGGAGCTTGGCTTCCACATGATCTGGGCCCGCAGCGGCGTCGTGTCCGGTGAGGACGTCCTGGAGCTGCGCCTCACCGACGGCCGGCACTTCGCCACCGTCCTCGAACAGCACGGTGCCCTGCTCCCGCAGCGTCCCCCGGCCCGGCAGCCGGCCCAGCAGGGGGCCACGCCGTCCTCCGCTGTCAACGGGCTGCCGGGCTCCGGCCGGCCGCCCGGCGGGCCGCCTGTCAACATCCTCACGGGGCACACCGCTGCGGCTGACGGTTTCACCGTGGCGGGACCGGACGGTCCTGGCCGCGTCGCGGAACGGGCCGGCGGCAGCCTCTGGGTCAACACGGCAGCGCCCTACCGGGCCATCTACCAGACCGCCACGGTCACCTTCACTTACGTGTCGGATCAGCCGGCCACGCAGGCCGGCGACGGCGTGGCTGCCCTCATCAGGTCCCGCGCCGGCACCGCCGGGGACGCGCCGGCGCCGGGCGGAGTGCCGGAGCGAATGGAACGCGGACTTGGCAGGCTCCTGGGGATGCTGGCCCCATGACGGACCGGTCCCCGGCGGAGGGCCGGCGCCTGGAGCTGCGCGAATCGTCGCCGGCCCGACCGAGAGGGTAATCTTCCTAAAGTGCTTGGAATCAACGGACCGGAGTTCATTCTTCTGCTGATCATCGGCCTTCTGGTGATCGGTCCCAGCAGGCTGCCCGAATACACGCAGAAACTTGCCAACATCGTCAAGGAAGTCCGCCGGATGGCGTCCGGTGCGCGCGAACAGATCAAGGAAGAAGTCGGCATCGACATCGATGATGTCGACTGGAAGAAGTACGATCCCCGGCAATACGATCCGCGCAGGATCATCAAGGAAGCGCTGCTCGAGGACGACACGAAACCGATGAGTGCCGGGGCTCCGGCAGCGGTGCCCGCCACGGCGGCTGCGGCCGACCAGCGCCCTGCCCGTGTGGTCGAACGCCTGCCGGACGGCGAGCCGGCGCCCTTCGACTCAGAGGCCACCTAGGCCCGGGGACCTGGCGGACCGGACCACCGGACCATCACCGTCTTGAGTCAGCGCGGCTGCAGCCCGAGTGAGATGCCTTTCAGTCCGCGGGGGACCGACGCGAGTTTCCCCGCGATCCCAGCCAGGGCCTTGGCTGCCGGCGTCTCCGGACGGTCCAGCACCAGCGGCATCCCGGCGTCCCCGCCCTCCCGCAACAGGATATCCAGCGGGATCTGACCGAGCAGGGGGACATCGGCCCCTACTGCTGCCGAGAGGCGCGCGGCGAGCACGGCGCCGCCACCGCTGCCGAACAGCTCCAGCCGGCCGCCGTCGGGCAGCTCCAGGTAGGACATGTTCTCCACGACGCCGGCCAGGGTCTGGCCTGTCTGGGTGGCGATGGTCCCGGCGCGCTCGGCCACATCCGCGGCGGCCGCCTGCGGGGTGGTTACGACCAGGATCTGAGCCTTCGGCAGGAGCTGGGCCACCGAGATGGCGATGTCCCCGGTCCCCGGGGGCAGGTCAAGGAAGAGGGCATCCAGGTCGCCGAAATACACGTCCGTGAGGAACTGCTCCAGAGCCCGGTGAAGCATCGGGCCGCGCCAGGCCACGGGCTGGTTTCCGGTGACGAACATGCCGATGGAGATGACCTTGACCCCGAAGGCCACGGGCGGGAGGATCATGTCGTCCACCCGGGTGGGTGCCTGGGTGATGCCCATCAGTGCCGGGACGGAGAAGCCATAGACGTCGGCGTCCACGATCCCGACGCGCAGCCCCTGCGCGGCCAGGGCGCAGGCCAGGTTCACGGTCACGGACGATTTGCCCACGCCGCCTTTCCCGCTCGCCACGGCATACACTTTCGTCAGCGAGCCGGGCTCGTTGAAGGGGATTCCGCGCTGCCCGCCGGCGCCGCGCAGCTGCTCCTTGAGGGCGTCCCGCTGTTCCTGCGTCATGACCAACAGTTCGACGTCGACGGCGGTGACGCCCGGCACGGCGGCGAGGGCGGCCTCGCAGTCGCGGGTGATGGTGCCCCGCAGGGGGCAGCCCGCAATGGTCAGGAGCACGGTGATCCGGACCCTGCCGGCGTCGGAAACCTCCACCGACTCGACCATGCCCAGCTCCACGATCGGCCGGCGGAGCTCAGGGTCGATCACGGTGGCAAGTGCCGCGTGCACGGCCCCTTCCAGGGAAGCGCGGTCCAGCGGGGTGCTCATGCGATGAATGCTCAGCTCTCGGGGAAGGTGCGGTGCGCGGGCAGACGGGCGGGGTCGGCAGGGGGCCCGGGCGGGTTCTCTTTGGCGTCCGCTGGCGGGGCCTCCCGCTTGCTGCCGGATTTGACGCGCGGGATTTGCTGCGTCCGCGGGCTGCGCTGCTTGTCGCGCCGCTCCTTCATCTTTTCCTTGACCTTGTCCCGCGGGGTCTCGTGGACGCCGGCGGAAGGATCATGGGTGCGCAGTTCCTCCTGCGCTTCCAGCATGTCCTCCAGCAAACTGCGCAGCTCTGCGCGGACGTAGTCGCGGGTGGCGACCTCGCGCAGGGCGATCCGCAGGGACGCGAGTTCCCGCGTGAGGTATTCGGTATCGGAGAGGTTGCGTTCGGCCCGCTGGCGGTCCTGCTGGAGCGAGACGCGGTCCCGGTCATCCTGCCTGTTCTGGGCCAGCAGCAGCAGGGGGGCCGCGTAGGAGGCCTGGAGCGAGAGCATCAGGGTCAGCAGGGTGTAGCCGAGCGCCTGGGAGTCGAATTGCCACTCCTTCGGCGCGAACGTGTTCCAGAGCAGCCAGAAGACGCAGAAGATCGTCATGTACACCAGGAACGTCGGCGTGCCCATGAACCGGGCGAAGCCCTCGGTGGCGTGGCCGAAGGCGTCCGGGTTCGGGGAGAACTTGGGCAGGATCCGCGCACGCCCGCTCAGGGGGGTGTCGAGGCTGCCTTTGCCGGTCGTCCTGCTGCCCGGCCGGACGCCGGAGGTTTTGGGGGTGCTGTTATCAGCCAACGCGGCCTCCAAGCTTCCTTATCGGGGCGTCGTCCTCGTGGGCGCGCCAGTCATCGGGCAACAGGTGATCCAGCACGTCATCAACAGTCACCGCCCCCACAAGCCGTCCGTCGCTGTTGACGACGGGGAGCGAGTTGAGGTTGTAGGTGGCCAGCGTGCGGGCCACTTCACTAATGTGCGCCTGGTCCGAGACCGGCTCCAGAGTCTTGTCCACGAGGTTGCCCAGCGGTTCCGGCGGCGGGAAACGCAGCAGCTGCTGGATGTGCACGACGCCCAGGAACCGTCCGGTGGGCGTTTCGAGCGGGGGCCGGGCGATGAAGATCGACGATGCCAGCGCGGGGGAGAGTTCCTCGCGGCGGACATGGGCCAGTGCCTCGGCGACGGTGGCTTCGGGCGGCAGGATGACCGGGACGGGTGTCATCAGGCCGCCTGCGGTGTCCTCGTCGTATTCGAGTAGCCGGCGGACGTCTTCGGCGCCTTCGGGTTCCATCAGCTGGAGCAGTTCCTCGGCCTGTGCGCTGGGGAGCTCGGCAAGGAGGTCGGCGGCGTCGTCAGGGTCCATTTCCTCCAGCACGTCCGCGGCACGGTTGACGTCGAGGGCGGAGAGGATCTCGACCTGGTCGCCTTCGGGCATCTCCTGGAGGACGTCGGCGAGCCGTTCGTCCTGAAGCTCGCTGGCGACTTCAAAGCGGCGTTTGTCGCTCATTTCCTGGAGCGCTTCAGCGAAGTCGGCCGGCTTGAGGTCCTCGTGCGTGGCGACGAACTGGGTGGCGGCCTGGGGCTCGGTGCGGGCGCCCTGCTGGGCATCGGCCCAGTCGATGATCATGGTCTCGTTGCGGCGCAGCCTGCTCAACGGGGAGAGGGAATGGCCGCGGCGGACGAAGAGCTTGCTGACGAACCAGTCGCCGGAGCGGTGCCTGTCCATCGCGATGTCCTCGATGGTGGCATCGCCGCTGCCGTCAGCAAGCGTCACCCGGCGGTCGAACATTTCGGCAACGACGAGGGTCTCCGCCCCGCGCTGCTCAAAGCGGCGCAGGTTCACCAGGCCCGTGCAGATGATCTGGGTCTGGTCGATCGAGGTGATCCGGGTCATCGGGACGAACACACGCTTCTTACCGGGGACCTCGACGACGATGCCTACCACGTGCGGGGCGCCCCGGGTGCCGCGGGAGAGCACCACGACGTCACGCAAACGGCCCAGGCGGTCGCCCAGCGGGTCGAAGACATCCAGTCCGAGGAGTCGCGCAACAAACACGCGCGAAAGATTTGTGCTCACCTGTACAGGCTACCGAGTCTGCTCTCTTTTAGCTGAATTTACAGCCGCCCACCAGCCTGATGGGTGAGAATGGGCGTATGTCAAACATTTTTGGTGCTCCGAGAGCCGGTGCCCCCAACGGCCCGGACGAGGCCCGCACCGTCCCCAAGGGTGACGTTGTCGGCTCCTACTACTCCTATTTGGATGCCCAGAAGGCGGTGGACTATCTGGCGGACCAACAGTTCCCGGTGCAGATGGTCTCAATTGTGGGCAACGATCTTAAGACGGTGGAGCGGGTGACCGGACGGCTCACCTATCCCCGTGTGGCGCTCTCCGGCGCGCTGAGCGGCATGTGGTTCGGCCTGTTCGTCGGCGTCATGCTGTCGTTCTTCTCGCCCACCGGCGGTTACTTCTCGATTGTGACCTCGGTGCTGATGGGGGCCGCGTTCTTCATGCTCTTCGGCATTGTCACGTACGCGATGCAACGCGGAAAGCGTGACTTCACGTCGACGAGCCAGGTGGTGGCGACGAACTACGACGTCGTGGTGTCCTTCGAGGCCGCCGGCGAGGCGCGGCGCCTGCTCCACCAGCTCCCGATGACCCAGCGTGACGCGTCCGCGGCGGGTGCCGCAGGATACCCGCAGCACGACTACCGGGGGCAGACGCCCCCGCAGGGTCCGCAGTACCCCGGCCCGCAGGGGCATGCCCCGCAGCGGCCGGCGGGCTGGAATGATCCCTACGGACAGAGGACGCCGGAGGCCGGCAACCAGCCGGCCGGGCAGCATGACGGCGCACCCCAGCCGGGCCAGGGAGCCCAGGCGGCGGCGCCGGTGCAGGCGGCTGAGCCCGGACAACGGACGTCCGGGGTCAGCTACCCCGACCTTCCGGACGGCAGGCCCCAGTACGGGCTCCGGGCATCCGACGTGCAGAAGTCGCAGCCGGCCAGCGACGAGCGCCAGCCTCAGGACGGCACCCAGCCGTAAGCTCCCGGATTCCGGGCCGCCAATCCCCTCACCAACAAGTTGACCCCCGCCGGATCCATCCGGCGGGGGTCAACTTGTTGGGACGAGCTACGGCGTCTGGCCGTCGGCTTCCTGGTAGATCCCTGCCATCCAGGACTCGACGTCGTCCGCCTTGCGCGGCAGCGCGGCGCTGAGGTTGACCGGGCCCTGGGCCGTCATGAGGATGTCGTCCTCGATGCGGACTCCGATGCCGCGGTATTCCTCGGGAATGCCAAGGTCCTCGTTCTTGAAGTACAGGCCAGGTTCGATCGTGAACACCATGCCCGGGACCAGGACGCCGTCCAGGTACAGTTCCCGTTTGGCCTGGGCACAGTCGTGGACGTCCAGGCCGAGGTGGTGGCTGGTGCCGTGCGGCATCCAGCGGCGGTGCTGCTGGCCTTCGGTGCTGATGGCTTCCTCGACGGAGACCGGCAGGAGGCCCCACTCGGCGAGCCGTTCCGCGAGCACCGTGGTGGCGGCGGTGTGGATGTCGCGGAACCTGGTGCCGGGCTGCGCTGCGGCAAAGCCGGCGTCGGCGGCGTCGAGCACTGCCTCATAGACCTTGCGCTGGACGTCCGAGAACGTCCCGTTGGCGGGCAGGGTGCGCGTGATGTCCGCCGTGTACAGCGAGTCCGCCTCGACGCCGGCGTCAAGGAGCAGGAGTTCGCCGGCAGTGACCTTGCCGGTGTTCCGGGTCCAGTGCAGGACGGTGGCGTTGTTGCCTGAGGCGGCGATGGTGTCGTAGCCGAGCTCGTTGCCTTCCTCCCGGGCGCGGGCGAAGAATGCCCCTTCCACGACGCGCTCGCCGCGGTGGTGGGTCAGTGCCCGCGGGAGGGCTTTGACGACCTCGGTGAAGCCCTGCACGGTCGCCGCGACGGCGGTCTTCATCTGCTCGACTTCCCACTCGTCCTTGAGCAGGCGCAGCTCGGAAAGTGCCTCGGTGAGCTTTTCGTCGAGGGCGTCGAGGACTCCGAGGTCCAGGTTTTCGGGGTCTTTGGCGGTGTTGTACCGGGCGGTGTCCACCAGCGCATCGATGTTCTCGTCGACCTTGCGGACCAGCCGGATGGAGATGCCGCCGATTTCGGGGGCGCCGACGTTCTTGGTGATCGCCGTTTCGAGCCCGCTGATGTCCGCGGTTTCGAGGCCGAGCCGGGCATGGAATTCAGCAAGGGTGGGGCGGGCGCCGATCCAGAACTCGCCGGAGCGTGAGTCGGCGTAGAACTGCTCGGTATCCCGGCCTGCGAGCGGGCGGAAGTAAAGCGTCGCGCGGTGGTTGCCGCCGTCGTCGCCGGTGCCCTCGGCCACTGGTTCGAGGATCAGGACGGCATCCGGCTCATGGTCCAGGCCCAGGCCGGTGAGGTGCGCGAAGGCCGAATGCGGGCGGAAGCGGTAATCGCAGTCGTTCGAGCGGACCTTCAGCGGGCCGGCGGGGATGACCAGGCGTTCACCTTTGAACTGGCCGGAAATGGCCCGGCGCCGGGCGGCGGTGTGGCCGGCGACAGCGTCCCGTTCGGGGAGCTGCTGCTGGGACGGCGCCCAGTTACTGGCCATGAAAGCCTTGAAGGCGTCGGAAGTGGGCCGCTGGGAGCGGTTGTTGACGCGCTCGTCCAGGGGCTGGGAAGCGGAGACTTGGGTGTTATCTGCATCGTTCACCGTCCCATAGTCTCATCAGCTGCACGGCCTAGGCCAACAGGCACGCGCCGCCGGAGAGCGGCAGTCAACTGATATGTAGATCCGGTTGTCAATAGCCATGGATGAGCGGCTCCTGGGTTTTGTTCCCGGGGGCCGCTCATCGTGTGCCAGGCCGGTTGTGGCGTTTTGAGTGGTGGCGAGTCGTTTTCGACTGGCAGTGTCAGACTGATATTTGCTGCCACCGCACTTGCATCAGGTCCCGGGGGCACGTTCGGGGTCAGGCCGCGGTCATGCGTTCTCCCTGCTGGAGCGGGGCGGCCAGGGACCAGCACCAGCCGGCGAGCTCGCGGGCGATCGCGGTGTTGGCCTTGACGGACATTTTGTGGCGCTGATCGAAGACGTCCCACTTGTGGTAGAGCCGGTGGTTTCCTTCCAGGGCGCGGATGCGGGTTGCCGGGCCAACGTGGTCGAGCTGGCGCAGGAGCCGTTCCCCGGGCCGGGCATAAGGGCGCCGGTGCTGCCAGGCAGCTTCGATCAGGAGTTTACGGGCATAGGTGTTGCCGGCTTTGGTGATCGGGCCCTGGTGCCGGGACTGTCCGGAAGAGTTCTCACTGGGCACCAGCCCGAGGTAGGAGCCGATGGATGAACCGGTGAAGCGCGTCCAGTCCCCAATCTCCACGGCCAGCCCGAACGCGGTCGTGATCTGGATGCCCCGCAGACACATCAACGCCTCAATCACCGGGGTGTAGCGGCAGTCCGCGGCCGTGGCGGCGACCTGCTTGTCAATCCTCTTGAGGTGCCCGGCGAGCAGCTCCGCTTGCTCGACATCGGACTCATAGGTGAACTGCAGCGCCGGTTCATCAAAGTCCTGGCGGTGCAGCCACCGGCTGTGTTCCTGCGTCCATCTGGTCTCACCGGGGTAGCGGATGCCGTGGCGCAGCAGGATCGCGTTCACTTGCTGACGGGTGTGCGCGAGGTCCCTGGCCGTGCCCGAGCGCAGCCTGGACAAGTCTCTGAGGGCCTCTTCCTCCGGGTCCGGGATGCGCACCTCGGTGACCGAGCCGACGGCGAGCATCTCGGCCAGCACCCGGGCGTCGCGCCGGTCGGTTTTGATCCGGTCCCCGGGGGCGCGGAGCAGTTTCGAGGACGCCGCGATCACGCAGTTAATGCCGGCAGCCTGCAAGTAGCGGGCCAGGACGAATCCCGTCGGACCTGACTCGTAGACGACCTTGACCGGCGGCTCGAACCGGCGGACCCACTCCAGCACCGTCGCCGGGTCAGCGGCCATGGTGTGGTTACTGATCTCTCCGGTGGCCGGGTTCAGCGCATGTCCCACGACGTTGGCCGCGTGAACATCCAGACCAATGAAAGTATGCTCAAACATAGCCGGGACCTCCCAAACTTCACATGTGGCACTACCATTGCACCCCCCGACGAGCCCTCAGGCCAAGGGAGCCGTTAATGGCAACCCACGGACCCTGTGAAACAGAAGGCCCCGGCCTCTTGCCGTCACGTGGCCCCGTCCGGGGTAAAGGACATCACCGCCGGGATCAGGCCCCGCAGCGCCGCCCACCACGCAGAGGGCACGGATTACACCAAGCCGGCGCTGCCGGGACCGTCCGGCGATAATGGCCGGTCCCGGACGGGGCTGGGCCCCGCACCCCTCACTTCATATCGTCTAGGC